>CAZNRN010000008.1:0-135987 GCA_964575605.1 uncultured Micavibrio sp.
GCATCGAAGTCATCTCCGCCGGCCAAGGCAGCGCAGTCATTGCCATGCCTTGGCGGCCAGAGGTGGGCCAGTACTCGGGCTTCCTACATGCTGGCCTGGTCGGTGCGCTCATCGACACAGCCTGCGGGTTCGCGGCAGCCACCTTGGTGGGCAAGGTGCTGGCATCGCACTACTCAGTCAGTTGCCTTCGTCCCGCAGTGGGAGAGCGGTTCATCGCAAAGGCCAGAGTGGTCAAGCCAGGTAAGAACCAAGTCTTCACCTCGTGCGAGTTGTTCGCCCAGTCCAGCGGTAGCGAGAAGCTCGTTGCCACAGGCGAAACCATCCTCCTCGCCGTCGGGGGTGGAGCCGCCGGTCAGGCCAGTATTCGCGGCCTGCATGATAACGATTTTTCCGGCAGCCGCGCAGGCCTGCAGCACGCGCCATTGCTCGACCAGCGTGCCGGGGCGCACCACGGCCAGCACCCTGCCCCCGCCGTAGCGGAAGCCCGTGGCGAAACGCCGCGTTTTATCCTCGCCCGTCACGACGAAGCGGTGGCCGGCAATGGTTTCCAGCTGGCTGATAAAGGCATCTGTCATGGCCGGCATACTAGCAGCCGCCCCCGAAAACTGCAATTTTTAGGAATTGACCTTAAAACCGTTTGATTACACACTGCGCCTTATGTTCGCCAAAGCCCGTATCGCCGCCCTTATCTGCCTTGTCCTCGCCTTGTCGGGCTGCGGCGTCGTCACCGCGCATATGGCCGTGCCCGAAGAACAGGCGGCGCGCGCCGAGGTCACAGGCTTCCCCGCCGGCATCCGGTACTACGGCGACGAAGCGCCCGGAAACCTTGCCTATATCATCGAGCGCCGCATCGGCCAGTACAAGGCGACCAACGAAGCGTATTTCAGGGAACACGGCGATTACCCGCCGATGAGCTACCTCGCCGTTTCCGGCGGCGGCGACAACGGCGCCTTCGGTGCTGGCCTCTTGCACGGCTGGAGCACGACGGGCAAGCGCCCGGCCTTCACCATCGTCACGGGCGTATCGACCGGCGCGCTGATTGCGCCCTTCGCCTTCCTTGGCCCCGAGTACGACGCGCAGCTGAAGGAGGTTTACACGACGCTGAACACTAGCAACCTGTTCATCGCCGCCTTCTCGACCGTCTGGGAAGGGCTGACGGGCGGCATGTCTCTGGTCGACAACACGCCGCTGCAAAAAATGATCGAGGAAAAGATCACCCCCGAAATGTTCGCCAAAATCGCCGAAGAACACCGCAAGGGCCGCAGGCTGCTGATCGGCACCACCAACCTTGAATCGCAGCGCAGCGTTATCTGGGATATCGGCACGCTGGCGAATTCGGGCCAGCCCGGCGCACTGGCGCTGTTCCACAAGATCATGCTGGCATCGACTTCCATCCCCGGCGTATTCAAGCCGGTGTTCATGGACGTGACGGTCGACGGGAAACATTATTCCGAAATCCATGTCGATGGCGGCGTGACGACGCAGGTTTTCCTCTACCCCCTGCAATCCGTCGTCGACGAGAAAGAGATTTTCGACCGCAACGGCATCCACCGCCGCCTCTACGTACTGCGCAACGCCAAGCTGGGGCCGGAATACAGCAAGCTTGTGCCACGTGTCATCAACCTGTCGCAGCGCTCGATCGAGACGCTGATCAAAACGCAGGGCATCGGCGACCTGTTTAAATTGTATGCAGGCGCGAAGCGCGACGGCATCGAATACAACATGGTCAACGTGCCGCAGGGCTTCGGCGCCAAGCCCAAGGAAATGTTCGACCCCGAATATATGTCGCAATTGTTCGCCCTGGGCGATGAAATGGGCCGCACAGGCATCCCCTGGATGCAGGCCCCGCCCAACCTGGCCCTTATACAACCCGGCGCTCCCGGCACGACATCCGCGGTGCGGTGATGGCGGCGACCGTCCTTGTCCTTGGCGGCTACGGCAATTTCGGGGCACGCATCGCAGCCAGGCTGGTAGAGGACCCCGCGATACAGGTAATCGTCGCCGGACGCTCCGCAGAAAAATGCCGCGCCTTCGCAGCAAAACACGCCACTGCGCCAAACCCCGTGCAATGGCGCACCATGGATGTCACCACAGGGCTGGCCGCCGCGCTGGCGGAATTAAAACCGCAAACCGTTATCCATACCTGCGGCCCCTATCAGGGGCAGGATTACAGCGCGGCCAAGGCCTGCATCAATGCTGGCTGCCATTACATCGACCTTGCCGACGGCCGCGGCTTTGTGGACGGCATTGGCGTACTGGATGCGGCGGCAAAAGCAAAAGGCGTGACAGTAATTTCGGGCGCAAGTTCCGTGCCCTGCTTCAGCGCGGCGGTCATCGACCATTACGCGCCGTCGTTCAAATCGATTACTTCCGTCGACTACGCCATTTCCACCGCGCAGCGTACGCATGCGGGCATGGCGACGACGACGGCAGTGCTGGGCTATACCGGCAAGGCTTTTAAAACAATGATCGACGGGCGCATGCAGGATGTCTATGGCTTCCAGGATATCCACAGCCACAGCTTTCCGTTGCTGGGCCGCCGTTTCCTCGGGAACTGCGATATCCCAGATCTCTCGCTTTTCCCCCTGCGCTATCCGGATTTACAGACGTTGCGCTTTTATGCAGGCACGGAACTGATGCCGCTGCATGCAGGGCTATGGCTGCTGTCTTGGCTAGTACGCGCAAGGGTTATAAAGAACCTCGCCCCCTATGCCGGCATCCTCAGCTGGATGCTGGCGCGCTTCGATATTTTCGGCAGCGACCGCGGCGGGTTTTACATGACGCTGAAGGGCACCGGTGCGGACGGCGCGGCCAAAGAAGAAACCTTCCACATCATCGCGAAATCGGGGCAAGGGCCTTTCATCCCTTCCATCCCACCTATCATCCTCGCGCGCATGCTGGCGCGCGGTGAGTTGAAACAGCAGGGCGCCATGCCCTGTGTCGGGCTTGTGACGCTGGCGCAATACTTGGGCGAATTGCAGGCGCTTGACGGCGGGCAGGGCAATATTGTCATTCCGGGCTGGAATAACGCAGGTTAATCAAATACTTAAAATGACAATATTCTGGAATTGACCCCGCGGGTGTTTAGGGACACACTACGCCCTCATTACATTTTTTACACAAAAGGATTCCCCATGCCCTTCTTCAACAAAAAAGAACGCGAAGACGTCAAAAGCTTCCTCAACTCCGTGCTCGACAACAAAGATTTGAAAGAACAGTTCGAGAAAGCCTCGAAGCAGGCAAAAGTGGAATGCCAGGATCACCGCGCCGCGATGCTGGGCCAGTACGCCGGCATCCTGAAGGAAATCATCGAAGACCGCGCCAAGCCCGTCGACCTGACCGGCACCGTGCAGGGCCCGAGCCTCGAGCAGCTGAAGAAAAAATACCTGGGCCCGAAAGACCGCGGCTGATGGGACTGTTCTTCGACATCAATACGCCCGAAGACCGGAAGCTGATGGACGGTTACGACGACACCGTCCTTATCTTCCGCCGCGATGTCGCGAAAGCGATGGAGGATGCGGCCGCAAAGGCGCCCTCTATCGCCGCCCCGATGCTGGCGGCGGCGGAGGCCATGCGCCTGCGCCCCCTGCCCTCGGAAGCGAACAACGACCCCACCGCGCTGCGCCGCGTGACGCTGTCGACCATGGTGCTGGAAAAAGCCTTTATGCAGGCGGCACAGCTGGCCGACAGCGACGAGGCGATGAAGGCCATGATGTCGGTACCCGCCGCCATGCGCGAAATCGGCAAGGTCACGACCAGCCAGCCGCAATTCGTGCCGCTGACCCAGGGCGCCCAAAAAGCCATGCGCACGCTGGTGCCGCAGGTGCAGGCCGAAATGGGCGCAGGCGCCACGATTGACGATTATGTGGCCGAGCTGCGCAAGGCCGCCGTGAAACCCGCCGCACCCGCCAGAACCCCGAAAGCGCCCAAACCGTGACCGAACAGCCCGCCACCCAGCAACCGAAAAACAACACGCTGCTGATCGTCGGCATTTCGGTGGTGACGACCATTGCCACCGTGTTCCTGATCCACGCCTGGCTTTTTCCCTCGGCCTTCACGCCCGTCAAGCTGACGGTGAAAGAAAAAGTGACGCTGGACAGCAAGGTGCATGCGCTGGGCATCCAGCTGGACGAACCCGTGAAGGTCGACACGCCCGAGGGCGAGCTGATCCCCGAAAAATACAGCGAGGCCAAGGCATCGCATGAAATCACCTTTACGGAGCGCGAACTGAACGCGCTAGTGGCCGAGGGCAACAGCGATATGGCCGCGAAGGTCGCCATTGACCTCTCCCCCGACCTTATCAGCGCGAAGGCGCTGGTGCCGCTCGACCCCGACATGCCGATTTTCGGCGGCAAGACGCTGCGCATTTCGGCGGGGCTGGAGCTGAAATACGGCGAGGGCCGGCCGATTGTTATCCTGAAAGGCGTCACCGTCTGGGGCGTCGCCATCCCGAACAGCTGGCTCGGCAATTTGAAGAACGTAGACCTGGTGCATGAATTCGGCGACGAAGGCTTCTGGAAGGCGTTCTCGGAAGGCGTACGCGACATCAAGGTCGGCGACGGCACGATTACCGTGCACCTGAAAGAGTAATTTGGTTAACGGGCTGTTTTTGCTGCCTTAATACCGCTTGCCCCGCGTCTCTCGCCATAATACAGTTTCCCTATTGTAAAATTTATAAGGGATTCGGCCGATGACCTCGCCGCCCAAACGCCTGAGCTTTCCGGCCTCGACGCTCGACCGCGTCATCGCCTGCCCCGGCTCTGTCGCGCTCGAGCAGACGGTACCGCGCAAGGAAACCTTCTCCACCGACGAAGGCCATGCCGCGCACCAGCTGGCACAATGGGCGCTGACCGACGGCGCGTTTGACGCCAGGGCCTATATGGGCCGCAAGATCGTGCTCCACAGCAACAAGGGCACGCCGCAGGAAACGAAATTTGAATTCACCGTCGACGCCGAAATGTGCAAGCACGCGCAGGCCTACGTCGACCACGTCAAGGCGCGCCTTGACGCCTACAAAGCCGATAAAAATGTGAAGGACGTGACGCTGCATGTCGAAAAGCGCATTGATACCAGCACCGTCACCGGCCAGCCGGGGCAGTCGGGCATCGCCGATACCCTGATCGTCGTTGCCTTCAAGGACGGCACGGGGCTGATCTCGGTCGAGGATTTCAAATACGGCCAGTCGTCGAAAATCTACGCCAAAAACAACACGCAGCTGATGACCTATGCCGCGGGCGCGCTTGAAACCTATGGCAAGGCGCTCGACATCACCGCCGTCAACATGGTCATCCATATGCCGCGCATGCGCCATGTCAGCGAAGCCAGCGTCACCGCCCAGGAACTGCGCGTCTTCGCCGCCAAGGCGAAAACAGGCGTCACGCAGGCGGTGAAGGAGCAAAAACTGTTCGTGATCAGCAACGACAAGGCCGATTTGACGCTGAACGCCGAGCCCGCCAAGCAATGCCGTTTTTGCCGTGCGAAGGACATCTGCCCTGCTTTCAACGCGGCCTCGAAAAAGCCAGCGCCGCCCAAACCCGGCACGCCCGAGCCCCCGAAACCGCCCGCAAAACCGCGGCCGGATTACCCCTTCTAGAAAAAAAATCAGGCCGCGTTACGGCGGCCTGAATTCCAGTTCATCTGGGCCTCGGGTTTACCCCGGGTCGGTTACAATCCCGGCTTGCTTGTGCGCACGGGTGCTGCGGCCGGGGCGATATTCATCGCGCCATTCACGACCGGAGTGCCTTTGACGCTCTCCCCCGTCTGGAGATAGTTGGGGTGATAGAGGAAGACGCTGTCAAATGTGTAATCGCCTGTTTTCAGGTTGAAGGTAAAGGTATCGTCGTTCCAGAGCTTGACCGAGAAGACGCCGTCGTCGGGCGCGCCCTTCAGCTCGAAGGCGCGGGTATAGCCCTTGGAGCCCTGCCCCATCTGCTCGAACGTCCAGCCGTTGGAAGGCGCCTGCACGCCCGAGCCCAGCTGCGCGGGGCTTTTCATCGAAACGGTCTGCGTCATGCGCTGCGACGAGGGCAGCGCCTGGAAGACAACCGTTTTGCCGTCGGACCCGACAGCTTCCTGCCCCGCCTTGGTATAGGTGAAGCGCGAGCCGCCGCCGTTGTTGACGGGGAAAATCTCGAGGCGCGTGCCGGCATAGGGGCCGGAGGCGATAAGCAGGCTGAAGCCGCCCTTGTTGAACAGCTGCGCGTGCACCGCGAAATCCTGCCCCTTCGGCACTTCGCGGCCGTCGATGGTCAGGTAGGCTTCGGCCAGGCGGCCGGCCTTGTCGTGGAAGACGGATGATTCATCGCGGTAAATCACGCTTTCCTTGGCGCGGATGCTTTGCTGCAGCAGCTGCGACGCGGTCGCGGCAGGCGCGGTGTACTGGCCTTGCGGCTCCTGGTACTGGGGCTGCGTCGGCTGCTGCGTCTGGGTTTGCTGCGTCGGCTGGGGTGCGGGAGCGTTGTCGTTTTTCGATGCGCCCGAGAAAACGGTCGCAAGGCCGACGACGAGCGCGAGGCCGGCGACGCCGCCGCCCAGGATCCATTTCTTGCGCGTGGCGGCTGCTGCCTCTTCGGCTTTCACCTGCGCCGCGGCTGCATCGCTGGAGGTCGCTGTGCCGTTATCGTCGATATGGATCTTGCCAAGGCCCTTGTCGTCGCTTTTCTTGGTCGGGTTGAATTTGAAAGGCATGGTGAAACTCCCTCTTTATCTTTTTATACTTTGGGCGCCGCGCCGCCGGATGCTTTCGGCGAAGGCGGCAGCAGGCGGTCACGCACGAATTGCGCGGCCTTGGTCATTTTTTCCGGCATCGTCGCGATGCGGTCGAGCAGGTAGACGGGCGTGCCGGCGCGGATGAAGTCGTCGACCTGTTTTTCCATCGCGGGCGAATAGTCCTGGTTGCGCTTCAGGTTCTGCTTGAATTCGTCGACCATCACCTTGAAGCTGTCTTTTTTCATCTCCAGCTCGGCCGAGCGCTTGGTGCCGGGCAGCGTGACGGCCAGTTCGGCCAGGTTCTTGTATTCGTATTTCAGGTCGAGCAGGTCGAGGTAGTTAAGCAGGTCGTCGATATCGCCCTGCTTGTACACGCCCTTGCGCTCCATCAGGTCTTTCTGCTTGCTGCCGTCCAGCAGCTGGCGGAAATAATCGAGCGCGCGGGCGGAGGTGAACAGGATGCTGTCCACGTCGTCCTGCGTCAGTGGATAGGAGATTTTGCGGTCGAGGTAGCGCAGCGTTTCGACGGCTTCAGGGTTCTTCATCAGCTCTTTGCGGATTTCGCGGCTGTTAAGGTCGATTTCCTTGTCCCAGTCGGCGCGCTCGACATGGCAGGCGCGGAAGATGCCGTCGGCCAGTTCGGCCTTGATCTCGTTAATCTTGGCGATTTTCTCGGGCGTAAAGAAGTTATCGCGCGACATCGCGGTGGGCAGGTCGACGCCGTCCTTGCGGGTCGGGTCTTCGAAGAATTTCTGCACCTGTTCCAGCTTGACGCCGGCATAATGCACGAGGATGTCGGTGAAGAAAGCCATGTTGCTGAACATGCTGATTTCGCCAAAGCTCTCGAGGTCGTCGTCGAGCGAGGTTTCGGAGACGAACAGGGGGTCTTTCGAGTGGATCAGCTCGTTCAGGATGTTCTCGCCCCTCAACCCTTCCTGGTACTGCTGGAGGGCATCGAGGTCCGATTTCAGGAATTTGCCGATTTGCGAGGGATAGATGTCCGCAATCTCGACCAGCTCGCCCGTCGTGGTGGCGAGGTAGCCGCGGCGCATCAGGATGTCTTTGAAGTGGTGGCGGCCCACGCCTTCACGGTCGTTGCCGGGAATGGGCGAGGTGCCTTTGGCCATGCGGGCGAATTCCCACACGGCCAGGTATTCGACGGCCTTCTCGAAAGACAGCGGCTCGTTCTTGTCGCCGCCAATGACTTTCTGGATTTTGACGAGGCCGTCGCCTTTTTTAACCTGCGACAGGTACTGGTTGGGTTCCTCCTGGACGAGGATCACATACCAGCCGTCGCCGCGGCCGGGGGCCGGCGTCATGCCCATCCATTCGACCACGCCTTCGCTTTCGCCATCGGGCGTGAAGCCGGCCGTCCGGCCATCGATCCGCGCGCGCTTGCCCACACTCGGGCTCGCGCCCTTGTTGAAGATGTTCGCGACGGGGTTCGATGATGCCATGACGACCGGCTCCTTATGCCTGATGTATTAGAGCGAGGGTTGCTTCGCTGCGGGCGAGGGCGCCGGCAGCAGCTTGACCGCGTCGTCTGCGACCTGTTTCGTGTTCTCGGGGTCGTAGACTTTGGTCGCTGCAAGGCGGAACTGCTTGCCTGCTTCATCGAGCTGGGCGCGCTGTTCGACCATCTTGGCGTTGAACTGGTCGATGAAGGCCATGTCGTCCTTGATGTCCTGCGTGCGTTTTTGCAGGTGCGCGACGACCTTGACAGGGTCCAGCGTGCCGTGGCCGAAGGACGAACGGGCAAGCGCCTTCGTCATGTCGGCAAGGGTCTGGGTCTGTTCGAAGATCTTGTCGCCGAACGCGTCAGCAGCGGCAACCGTCTGCGCCATGTTGCCGATCTGGACTGCGGTGGCGGCTTCGGCCAACAGCGCGGTCCATTGGCCCTGGGAAATCGTCAGGTGGCTGTCGATTTTCAGCGAGCACATGGCAAGCGCTTCTTGCAGGTCGTCGATGGTTTTTAGCTGCACAAGGCTGGTTTTGTGGAAGCTGTCCATGTCGGTGCACTTGGCGTTGAGGACCGTCATCGCGATTTTCGCGTTGCGGAATTCCGCCTGTTTCAGCGGGCTGGTGCCTGCTTCCTGTTCGAGCTTCGGCAGTTCTTCCTGGACGCGCTTCAGTTTCTCGAGCGCGGCGCCGAGGTAGAGGCCGTATTCGCTGTAGGACGCAAGGCGTGCGGCTTCCAGCGTGTTGAGGTCGGTCTGGACGCCCGGGATCTTGTCTTTCGACGATTCCAGGTCGGCCATCACGTCGCCCAGCTGCAGCAGCGATTTGTCGATTTCATGCGAAATCTTGTCCATCGACGCGTTGCGGCCGGTGACGCCGGTGATCGTGTACCAGATTTTCTTGATCGGGCTGTTCCAGAAGGTGATAGCAGCCATCGAGAGCTTGCGGTCGACCATTTTCGCGTAATCAGCGGCCATTTTGCCGACGGTGTTGAAGTCGAAGTTGGCGAGCTTGTCCTTGATCGAGCCGAAGGCGCCGAGGAAGGTGGTCGCGCCCTGCGCGCGCTTCACGATGTCTTCCGACGACTTTTTCAGCGCGTCGGTCGGTTCTTTCGCGAAGACGGTGATCGTGTTCAGGTCTTTGGTGTCGATCGTGGCGATCAGCTTGTCCATGCGTGCCTTGGTTGCGGCGTCGGCGGTGGCGTAGTTCACCACGTCTTCATAGAACTTGTCCTTGTTGTCGTTGCCGGCGGTGGCAGCGAAAACCTTGGCGATGGTTTCGTCTCTCTTGGTGGGTTCGTTGGCCATTTTAGTTTCCTTCTTCTGTGATGGTGTGTTGACTGCAGTATTCTTTAGTTAATCCGTTTTAGCGGCGGGCGGGGCCTGCACTGATATCGTCGTCATCGTTGCGGCGGCTGGAGGACGAGCCCGAGCTGATGTCATCGTTATCGTTGTTGCTCCAGCTCGGCGTGGAAACCGAGGGGAAGTTGTTGCGCTGCGCGTTCTGGTTGGCGCGGGCGATGTCGTTGAAGGTTTCCTGCATTTCCGCACGGCGCCTTGCTTCGGCAGCGGCGGCCGCAGCCTGGCGGGCGCGTTCGATTTCGCGCAGGCGTTCTTGTTCTCGCTCATATTCCTGCACTTCGTTATAGACAGCCGTTTTCAGGCCGCCGAAGTCGAGCGAGAGCGCGTTGCTGGTATATTCGAAGCTGCCGCGCGATTTCAGCGCCTCGGCCATGCCGGATTGCGTTGCGCCTGACTGGGCTTGATAGGCATCGATGCTGTCGCTGGCCTCGTTGGCAGACGACGCGGTGCGGCGCGATATTTTCGAGACGTTGGTGACGCGGGTCGAGAGGCCGTCGATGTCGAAGCTGACCGTCTGGCTGCCGACGCGGCCGACCGCGCTTTGCAGGTCGTCTTTGACGTCGTTCAGGTCGCGCAGGGTCGATTTCGCCTGTTCCAGCTGGCTGCTGACGGCTTTTTCGATAGGCTGCAGCGCCAGTTGTTTTTCAAGGCCGAGCGCTGCGTTGGTCGCTTCCGGCGTCTTGATTTCGTTGATCAGCGCCTGTCCCAGCGCGCGGGTGGAGGACAGCGCCGAGATGATGGCCGAGCGGATGCCGTCGGCGATGCCGTTCGATCCCTTGTAGGTGCTGTCCAGCGTATCCATGCGGTTGCACACGCCCGACAGCTCGTTATAGGTGGTGGTTTTTTCGGCCTTGTCGCCCTGCAGTTTTGCTTCGTTTTTGCGCTGCTTGGCGATGATGGTGGCGCTTTCGTAATAGTCGCCGTACTGCTTGGTATAGGCGTTGATAACACGGTAGGCGTTGTACTCGCCGCCCCATGCGCCAAAGGGCCAGCCCACCAGCCATTTCACGAAGGGCCATACGCGGAATTTTTCGTAGCCGTCGTGGTTTTCTTCGGTAATCGTGCCGGGCTTGTCCTTGTACTTGTCGTTATGCGCCTTGATGCGGGCGGTGGTGAGGTCGAAGGATTCGATCTGCGGGGAAATTTCTGCCAGAGCCGAGCTGATCAGCGTAATTTCGGAATGAACGTCGGATGCTTTCTGCCCGACTTCCTGGCGCGAGCCCCAGTTTTTCACGAGGCCGGATTTTTCGTCGCGGTTGACGATGTCGAGGCGCGTCCATTCGGCGACGGTCGCGGTGTAGTCCTGCGCGACGCCTGCGGCCTTGGCGGCGGCGGTCAGCGCGGCATAGCGGTCTTTGTCGTCAACCTTCACCAGCGCCTTGACGCTTTGTTCCATCAGCGTGCGGGCAGCGCGTTTGTCGCTGCGCACGTTATCGGCTGCTGCGTCGAGCGAGCGGATGGCGGATTCTTGCGCATCGATCAGTTCGCCGACGGTGTTATTGATGTGCGAGATGGAATTGCTGTTGCCGAAGGAAGAGTAATAGGACACTGAAACACTCCTCAGAAAGTGAAGGGCACGAAATATTGGAACGCCAGTTTGACATAACCATTAAGGCGCGACACTTTTTAGGACGGCTTGAGAGTTATGTCAATCATCGATTGCATTTGACAGGTGATTACTAAAATTAACACGCTGAAATAGCGGAAGTAATTAATTTGCCCCGCTGACTGCTTATCATGCTTTTATCTTCGCTGTGGCGGCAGACCTCTATAATATAGTCATTCTGCTGGCAGCTCCTGCCCCCCTGCCCGGCCAGAAAAATCCAGTAAATTCATGTTGTTGACGGATATCCCATGACCGCTGCCGCCAGCCCTAAGCGAATCCCCCGCACGCCCGACAAACCGCTGGCGTTTATCGCCTATCTGCTGCGCCATTGTTCGCGCCGCATGAAGGTCCAGGCGATCATCTGCCTGTTTTTCGAAGTCATCGCCACAGCCTCCGACACCATGGTGCCCTGGGTGCTGGGGCGCATCGTGGGCGTGGTGACCTCGGCCAAGCCCGAAGAACTCTGGCACGGCGTGACGATGGAATTGTTATTGCTGGCTGGTATCTGGATGCTGCGCAACTTTGCCTATCGCGGACGCGAGTTCATGGAGCGGCGCTATGTGCCCGAACTGCTGAACACGACGCGCGCGCTGTTGTTCGCGCGGCTGATCCAGCAAAGCCAGTCTTTCCTGCATGCGAATTTCGCGGGCGTCCTCGCGAACCATGTGCGCCGCGCGGGTGACGTCATCAGCAGCCTGCGTGACAAGCTCCAGTATAACATTATTTCGCTGATCGTGCGTTTTATCACCGGCGGCATTTTGCTGTGGAGCATTTCGCCGCTCTTTGCGCTGTTTATCCCTGCCTTTATCGTCTGCGGCGCGATCTGTGCGCTGCTGACCGCGCCGAAGTGGACGGCGCTGTCCACCCGCCATGCCGAAAAATCGTCGCAACTGACCGGTTATATCGTCGACAGCACGACCAACCTGACAATCGTGCAGCAGAACGCGGGCTGGCGCGAAGAACTGGCGCGGCTCGATTTCGCGCAGGACGGCATGACGCAGACGTTTCTGGACAGGTACCGTTACGTCAGCTGGTTCTGGGGCACGTTTGATACCGTCATGACGTTTTTCCTCTGCGGTTTTATGGCGCTGGTGGTCTATGGCTGGCAGCAGGGGCAGGTGAACACCGCACAGCTGGCCATGACGGTCGGCCTTGCCATGAACATGTTCGGCGCCTTGGCGGGCACGGTCAGCTTGCTGTCGTCGAAATTCGACGACGTCGGCATTTTGCACGAGGCACTGCATAAAATTTCCACGCCGCTGTCGGTGGTCGACGCGAAAGACGCTCCCGATTTGAACGTGACGAAGGGCGAGATTGAATTCCGTGACGTCGACTTCAGCTATATTCCCGGGCAGCCGGTGTTCGAGAAACTGAATATCCGCATTCCTGCGGGACAAAAAGTCGGCCTGGTGGGCGTGAGCGGCGCAGGTAAAACCACGCTTTGCCAGATATTGCTGCGCGCGCATGACGTCAAGGGCGGCGGCATCTATATCGACAAGCAGAACATCGCGGAGGTGACACAGGACAGCCTGCATACATCCATCTCCGTCATCCCTCAGGAACCCGTTCTGTTCCACCGCACGCTGGGGGAGAATATCCGCTATGGCCGGCTGAGCGCAACGGACGACGAAGTGCATGCGGCGGCGGTTGCGGCGGCGGCAGATGGTTTCATCGTGACGCTGCCCAAAGCCTACGACACGCTGGTGGGCGAACGCGGCGTGAAGCTGTCGGGCGGCCAGCGCCAGCGCGTGGCGATTGCGCGCGCCATCATCAAGAACGCACCGATACTGGTGTTGGACGAAGCGACCTCGGCGCTCGACAGCGAGACGGAACAGGCAATCCAGCAAGCGATGCTGCACGCCATGCAGGGGCGCACGACGCTGGTCATCGCGCACCGCCTTTCCACCCTGTCGCGCATGGACCGCATTATCGTGATGGAACATGGCAAGGTACTGGAAGACGGCTCATTCGACGAACTGATGTCGAAAAACGGCGTTTTTTCGCGACTCTGGCGGTTGCAGGCGGGTGGCTTCCTGCCTGCCGAGCTGCCGCAGGCAGCGAACGGATAAGCCATGGCCTTCAGCGAAACACAGGCGCCGCTGGCGCGCGATATCAGGCTGCTGGGCGGCATATTGGGCGAAGTCATCGAGCGGTTCGAGGGCAAGCCGCTGCTGGATAAAATCGAGCGCATGCGGCGTTACGCGCAGAAGGCGCGCCTCGGCGACAAACAGGCGCACCGCGGCATCGAGAAGGAGCTGCACCACCTGACCCATGCGCAGAAGTATAAGGTCGCCAAGGCCTTTACCGAATTCCTGCGCCTCGCCAACCTGGCCGAGCAGACGCACCGCATCCGCCGCCGCAAAACGCATCGTGCCGAGGGGTCGGTCGCGCAGCGTGCCTCGCCGCTCGATACCTTCACGCGCCTGCGCGAAAGCGGCGTGTCTCCCGGCGCCATCAAATCGGCTCTGGCCGATGCGCAGATCGAACTGGTGATGACGGCACACCCGACCGAGGCCATGATGCCGCAGGCCATCCGCGCTTACCGCGACCTGTCGGCCTGCCTGCTGAAACTGGAAACACCCAACCGAGACGAAACCGAAAAAGAGCTGATTTTGCGCGATGTGCGCTCGATCATCACCCAGCTCTGGCTGTCCGGCGTGGTGCGCGAACGCAAGCCGACGCCTGTTGATGAAGCAAGGTACGGGCTGGAGTTCGCCGAACGCATCCTGTGGCGCGCGGTCACCGATTTCCACCACCAGATGTCTGCGGCATATAAAATTGCCGTGGGCGATATGTCCGACCTGTTCCCCCGCCCTATCCGTTTCGCCTCTTGGATGGGCGGCGACCGCGACGGGCATCCGGGCGTGACCGCCAAAATCACGCGCCGCGTCTTGCAGGAAACGACGCAGGCCGCGACTGCGCGTTATCTGGCCGCGCTGAAGGGGTTGAGAGAAGCCTTCCCGCTCGACCACGAGGGCATCGGTGCGAAAGTACAAAAGGGCTGCCTGAACCGCATCGCGGGCATGGAAAAGAAACTGCGCACCTTCCGCAAGGATATGAAAGGCTTTACGCGCCGCGATTTCCTCGACCGTTTGTACAGTTTACAGGATTTCCTGAAGGCCGAGGGGGCGGAAGCCTTTATCCGCACGCCGTTGCAGGAATTGATCTGGCGCGTGCGCATTTTCGGGCTGTGCTTCCTGAAACTCGACATCCGCCAGAGCGCGGATGTGCATGCGGCGGCGCTGAACGAACTGCTGCCCGGGTTCGAACAGGCGGGCGAGGCGCATAAACTGCGGCTGATTTCATCGGCGCTGAAACGCGGCCGCAAACCTGCCCCTGTGTCGAAAAAGACGGCGGAGGTGCTGGATACCCTGCGCCTTTACCGCGATATGCCGCATGAATTTTTGGGGCCCTACATTATCTCTATGGCCTCGCATGCCTCCGATATCCTTGGCGTCATGTACCTGATGAAGGCGGCGGGCGTCGAAGGCAACGTGCCGATTTCGCCGCTGTTCGAAACGCCCGCGAGCCTCGAGAGCGCGCGGCAGGTGATGGAGCAGCTTTACCGCCTGCCCGCCTACCGAAAACATGTGGGCAAAGACCAGCAGATCATGCTGGGCTATTCCGACAGCGCCAAGCGCGGCGGCTATATCGGCGCGGCCTGGGAAATTTACCGGCTGCAGAGCGACCTGTTGGCCATCGGCAAGAAACACGGCATCCGCACCACATTCTTCCACGGCCGCGGCGGCAGCGTGGCGCGGGGCGGCGGGCCGATCGAAACCGCCCTTCTCGCCCTGCCCCGCCCGCACCTGTCGCGCCGCATCCGCGTGACCGAACAGGGCGAGGCAATCGACGCAAAATTCGGCCTGCCGGGCGTGGCGCAGCGCACGATGGAGCTTTACCTGTCGGGCTTCCTCGAGGCCATCTTGTCGCCGCCGCCCGATATTGCGCCACCCTGGGTTAAAACCATGGAGCGACTCGCGCGCACTTCCTCCGCCGCATTCCGCAAGGCGGTGTATGAAGAGCCGGATTTCATGGAGCATTACAGCCAGCTGACGCCGACCGGAGAGCTGGGATTGCTTAAAATAGGCAGCCGCCCGGGGCGCCGCAAGAAAGGCGGCGGGCTGGAAAGCCTGCGCGCCATCCCCTGGGTTTTCGGCTGGACACAGTCGCGCACCCTGCTGCCCGCCTGGCTGGGCGTGTCGGACGCACTGCAGGCTGAAATCAAGGCGGGAAATCTTGAAACCCTGCAGGCGATGTACCGTGACTGGCCCTTCTTCAACGCAGTCATCGACCTTGTCGAGATGACGGTTGCAAAGGCCGACCCCGCTGTCACCGAATATTACTCGCAGCTGCTGGTGGAACCGGAACTGCGATGGCTGACGCGCGAATACCTGAAACGCCTGGCCGAAACAAAAAAAGTCCTGCTGAAAGTCACTGGCCGCAAGGAACTGCTGGAAGAAAAACAGGTGCTGGCGCGTTCCATCCGCCTCCGCACGCCCTATGTCGACGTACTGAACATCCTGCAGGCGCATTTGCTGAAGGAATACCGCGCCCTCAGCCGCCCGCCGCGCGATTTGCGGCGCACGCTGGCGCTGACCATCGGCGGCATATCAGCCGGAATGAGAAACACAGGGTAATCCTAGTGGCTGTGCAGCTGTGGCGGCACGACCGAGGTCAGCTTCTTGCCCGATAGCTCGCGCAGCAGCACGTAGAACACCGGCGTGAGGTAGAGGCCGAAGAAGGTCACCCCCAGCATGCCCGAGAAGACCGCAACCCCCATCGAATGGCGCATTTCCGCGCCCGCACCCGACGACGTCACCAGCGGCACCACGCCCATGATAAAGGCGAACGAGGTCATGAGGATGGGGCGAAGACGCAGGCGGGCGGCCTCGACCGCAGCCTCGACCGGGGTTTTGCCTTCCAGCTCCAGCTCGCGCGCGAATTCGACGATAAGGATGGCGTTCTTGCACGCAAGGCCGACAAGGACGATAAGCCCGATCTGGGTAAAGATATTGTTATCGAGGCTGTCGAGCCAGACGCCGAAGATGGCGCATAGCAGGCACATCGGCACGATCAGGATGACCGCCAGCGGCAGGACAAGACTTTCATACTGCGCCGCGAGCACGAGGAAGACCAGCACCACGCAGAGCGGGAAGATATACATGGCCGTATCGCCCGCCAGGATCTGCTGGTAGGTCAGTTCCGTCCATTCGAACGTCATGCCCTTGGGCAGCGTTTCTTTCAGGATTTTTTCCATCTGGCTTTGCGCCTCGCCGCTCGACACGCCGAAGTTGGCGTTGCCGTTGATGTCGGCGGAGCGCATGGCGTTGTAACGCATCGTGCGTTCGGGCCCGTAGCTTTGCTTGACCGACAGGAAAGAGCCCAGCGGCACCATATCGCCCGCAAGGTTGCGCACCTTCAGCTTCGGAATATCCTCGGCCTTCGAACGGTAGGGGCCTTCGGCCTGCGCAATCACCTGATAGGTACGGCCGAATTTGTTGAAGTCGTTGACGTAGAGCGAGCCGAGGTAAACCTGCAGCGTTTCAAAGATGGAGTTGATAGGCACGCCCAGCTGCATGGCGCGCGTGCGGTCGACGTCGACAAAAATCTGCGGCACGTTGATTTCATAGCCGGTATAGGCGCCGGGGGCGAAATGCTGGTCGGCGCGTACCTTGCCAAGCGCGGCCTGCACACCCGCGTAGAGCGCTTCGTTGCCAAGGTCGCCCTTATCCTCGACCTGAATCTTGAAACCGCCCGAGGTGCCGAGGCCGATGATCGGCGGCGGCGGCAGCACGATGGCCAGCGCGTCCTTGTACCCGCCGAATTCGCCCATCATGGCGCCCGCAATCTCGCCCGCCTTCATGCCGGGTCCCTTGCGTTCCTCGAAGGGTTTCAGGGTGACGAAGACGATGCCGGCATTGGACGAATTGGTGAAGCCGTTGATGGACAGGCCGGGCAGCGCCACGGCATGCGCCACGCCGGGGGTCGACATGACTTTTTCGGACATACGGCGGATAACGTCTTCGGTGCGGTCGAGCGTCGCGCCGTCGGGCAGCAACGTAAAGCCGATCAGGTATTGCTTGTCCAGCTGCGGGATGTAACCGGCGGGTACGGAATGGAAGCCCAGCCAGGCAAAGCCGATCAGCACGACGTAAATCACCATCGCCACCGTTTTGCGCCCTACGGTGCGGCGCACGCGGCCCGCATAGCTGGTTGCCCAGTTGGTGAAGAAGCGGTTGAAACGCGTGAAGAACCAGCCCAGCGTCTTTTCCATGAATACCGTCAGTTTATCGGGCGGCGCGCTGTGGTCTTTCAGCAAGATGGCGGTCAGCGCGGGGCTGAGGGTAAGCGAGTTGAAGGCCGAGATGATGGTCGAAATCGCAATGGTCAGCGCAAACTGGCGGTAGAACTGCCCGGTCAACCCGCTGATGAAAGCGATGGGCACGAAGACGGTGATCAGCGTGAGCGCGATGGCGATGATGGGGCCCGACACCTCGCGCATGGCCTGATATGTGGCCTCGCGGGGGCTCTTGCCTTCCTCGATGTTCCTTTCCACGTTTTCCACCACGACGATAGCGTCGTCCACGACAATCCCGATGGAAAGCACAAGCCCGAAGAGCGAGAGCGCGTTGATGGAAAAGCCCATGGCCAGCATGGGGGCAAAAGTGCCGACGATAGAAACCGGCACGGCCAGCAGCGGAATGATGGAGGCGCGCCAGGTCTGCAGGAAGACAATAACGACAAGGACAACCAGCGCAATCGCCTCGAGCAGCGTATGCACGACGGCGCGGATAGATTCCTTCACGAAAGTCGTCGGGTCGTAGACGATGCTGTACTGAACGTCTTCGGGGAAGTCTTTTTCCAGCTCGGCCATGGCGGCGCGCACGCCATCCGACACGGCGATGGTGTTCGAGCCCGGCGCCTGGATGATACCGATGCCGATGGCGGGCTTGTTGTCGAGCAGCGAGCGCAGCGCGTAGTTGGTGGAACCCAGTTCGATGCGCGCGAGGTCTTTCAGGCGCGTCACGGCGCCGTCGGGCGATGTTTTGACGATGATATTGCCGAATTCTTCCTCGGTAATCAGGCGGCCCTGCGCGTTTACGTTCAGCTGCAATGCCGTGCCGGGGGGCGACGGCGGCGCGCCGATGATGCCGGCTGCGACCTGCAGGTTCTGGCCGCGGATGGCGTTCACCACGTCGCCGGCGTTGAGGTTGCGGGCGGCCACCTTTTCAGGGTCGAGCCAGACGCGCATCGCGTAATCGGATGCGCCAAAAACCATCACGTTGCCGACGCCTGGCACACGCTGCAGCCGGTCGCGGATGTTCAGCATTGCGTAGTTGCCGAGGTAAAGCATGTCATAGCGCTGGTTGGGCGACAGCACGTGGACGACCAGCGCAAGGTCGGACATCGCCTTCACGGTCGTTACGCCGATCTGCCTGACGATATCAGGAAGTCGCGGCAGCGCCTGGTTGACGCGGTTCTGCACCAGCTGCTGCGCCTTATCGGGGTCGGTGCCGATTTTAAAGGTGACGGTCAGGTTCATCGCGCCGTCGGAGGTGCTTTGCGAGGACATATATAACATATCCTCCACCCCGTTGATCTGCTGTTCCAGGGGCGTTGCCACGGTTTCGGCAATCACCTGCGGGTTGGCACCCGGATAGCTGGCAACGACCGAGATGGAGGGCGGCACCACCTCGGGGTATTCCGCGACCGGTAGCCTGAACATCGAGGCAAGACCGGCGATGAAAATCAGCAGCGACAGCACGCTGGCAAGGATGGGCCGGTCGACGAAATAACGCGAGATATTCATTTGTGTTCCGCTTCGCCGTCTTGTTTAGGCGCTTCGCCTTCGGATGGCGGCGGCGCGCCCTGTTCGGCGGGCGGGGCGGATGCGGGCGCATCCATCGGCACCAGGTTCGGCTGCGCGGGCATACCCGGGTGGACTTTCATGTTAAGGCCGCTGATGACGACCTTGTCGCCGGCCTGCAGGCCTTCGGTCACGACCCTCAACCCTTCGACCGAGCCCGCAATACGCACAGGGCGGTATTGCAGCATGTTGTCGTTGCCCAACACCAGCACGAATTTCTTGTCCTGGTCGGTGCCCACGGCGCGATCGTTGACCAGCAAGGCCTTTTCCTTCGCGTCGCCGCCGATGCGGATACGGGCGAAAAGGCCGGGCACCAGCTTGCCATCGGGGTTGTCAAAGATGGCTCGCACGCGGATGGTGCCGCTGCCGGCATCGATTTTGTTGTCGAATGATTCAATGTGCCCCTCATAGGGCGTATCGGTGCTGGAGGCGAGGCCCAGTTTCACGGGAATGGACGCGCCGCCGTCCTTCTGGCGGGAATACTGCAGGTATGTTGCTTCATCCATTTCGAAATCGGCATAGATGGGGGATTCCGATACGATAGTGGTCAGCGTCGTCGCCATACCCATGCCGGCGGCTTCGACCATGTTGCCGACGGTGACTTCGGCGCGGCCCACGCGGCCGTCAATCGGCGCCTTCACCTCGGTGTAATCCATGTTGAGGCGCGCGCGTTCAAGCGCGGCGGCCGCGCTTTTCAATCCGGCTTCGGCGACGTTAAGCGCGTTCTGGCGCGTATCGAACTCGCGCTGCGAAACGGCTTTGTCCTTATAGAGCGCTTCGGCGCGCGTGAATTCGGTCTGCGCCAGCTTGGCGCTGGCCTCGGCCGATGCCATCGCGCCTTCCTGCTGTTCCAGTTCGGTGCGGTAGGGACGCTGGTCGATGGTGAAAAGAAGATCGCCTTTTTTCACCAGCGCACCGTTTTTAAAATGCACGGCTTCCACTTGGCCCGCAACGCGGGGCTGCACCACGGCCTGCTCGACGGCCACAAGGCGGCCGGAGAATTCGTGCCACATCAACACTTCATGCTCGGTAACCTCGGCCACGTCGACCGGCACAGCACCGAAAGACATCTGCGGCGGCGCCATAGTCATGACCATGAATTTCCGGTACCCGAGATACCCGAAACAGCCGAGGATAATTATGACAAGTAGGATTTTAGGGGCGCGGCTCGACATTCTGATGCTCCATGCAACGGCTTTCGCGAATATAGCTACGCACGTTCAAGTTTCAAACCCGGCAAGAGGTTCGCGCGGATTTATTTCCGCGCTTGTGCTTTGCAAACATCATACCCGCCGATGTGCCTTGGTGAGCTTTTGTATACCGCCATACTCCCTTTGACTCACCCGTTGTTAAATGCTCATATACATATATGAAGAACGCGGCGCTCATTTCTGTTTCTGTCTGGTCCTGGTGGTGGGCGTAAGCCCCCTTTACCCTGTTTTTTCCAATTTTATCAATGCTATGATACCAACCTGAGCTTTGCAGGACCGCGACATCATGAAGATTACCCACACCGATACGACCCTGCCCTTTGACGCCGGAATCGGCTTCCTGCTTGACCAGCTGGATGCGGAAAAGGGCGTCTACATGGCCTCCGACACCGATTATCCGGGCCGTTATTCGCGCTGGGATATCGGTTTTGCAGCGCCGCCGGTCGAGATACTGGGTTACCCCGGCCTCACCGAGTTCCGCGCGCTGAACGCGCGCGGCGAGGCAATCATCAAAATCGTCACGGCGCTGTTCAAGGCAAACCCCGACCCTTCGTTCACCTTCACCGAAGGCGCAGTGCTGTCATGCAAAATCTCGCCGCCTGCACGCAGGTTCGCGGAGGAAGAACGCTCCCGCCAGCCCTCGCCGCTCTCTCCGCTGCGCCACCTGATGAAGCTGACGCAATCGCTGGAAGGCTTTGCGGGCTTTTATGGTGCATTTAAATATGACCTGCTGTTCTGCTTCAACCCCGTCCCGCTGAAACACAAGCGCGAGAAGGCGACAGTTTTCCACCTTTACCTGCCCGACACTATCCACCTGCTCGACCGCCGCAAGGAAACGGTTTTCAGGCGCGACTATGAATTCGCCTTTGGCGATATCACGACGGCCGGCCTGCCGCGCCCCGCCACGCGCAACGCGGCGGCCGCCGCGCCCGTGAAGGCCGATATCACCAGCAACATGACCGACGAAGGCTATGCCGATATGGTGACCCGCGCGGGCGAACACATCAGGAAAGGCGATGTGTTCGAGGTGGTGCTGAGCCGCAAGTTCACCTCGCCCTGCACCACGCCGCCGTCGACGCTGTTCCGCAATATTCGCCGCATCAACCCCTCGCCTTATGAATTTTTAATCCAGATGGGCGATGAACAGCTGGTGGGCGCATCGCCCGAGATGTTCGTGCGGGTGGAGGGCAAGCGCGTCGAAAGCTGCCCCATTTCCGGCACCGCGCGCCGCAGCAAGACGCCCGGCCAGGCCGCCGTTATCGAGGACGCGAAAATTTTGCAGGAACTGCTGAATTCGAAAAAAGACGAAGCCGAGCTGACGATGTGCACCGACGTCGACCGCAACGACAAGGCGCGCATCTGCGTACCGGGCTCGGTAAAACTGCTGGCACGCAGGCAGATCGAGGCATATGTCGGCCTTTACCATACCGTCGACCATGTCGAGGGCACCCTGCGAGACGGCTTCGACGGGGTCGATGCTTTCCTCTCGCACATGTGGGCGGTGACGCTGACCGGCGCACCCAAAAACGAGGCATCGAAAATCATCGAGAATTTCGAGCCCGCCGCGCGCGAATATTATGGCGCAGCCGTGGGTGCGCTGCATTTTAGCGGCGACGTGAACACCGGCATCACCATCCGCACCCTGCACCTGAAAAACGGCGTCGCCAATTACCAGGCAGGCGCCAGTATCGTCTACGATTCCAAGCCCGAGGAAGAAGCGGCGGAGACGCATACCAAGGCGACATCGTTCAAGCGCATCCTTGCGGGCGACATCGCACCGCCTGCCGACCGCGCGATACAGCGCACGGGCGAAGGCAAGACGGTTATTCTCATCGATAACGAGGACAGCTTCGTCCATACCCTCGCCGATTACATCCGCCAGACCGGCGCGAATGCCGTCACTTACCGCCACGGCACGCCGCTGGATGAATTGCAGGCGCTGAAGCCGCAACTGATCGTCCATTCGCCCGGCCCCGGCATGCCGGAACAATTCGATGTTCCAGGCATGGTACGCCGCGTTGCGCAGGCTGGCATTCCCCAATTCGGCGTCTGCCTTGGCCTGCAGGGTACCTTCGAGGCTTTTGGCGGCACCCTTGGATATTTACAAAACCCGCATCACGGCAAGACATGGAGTATTAAACACACCAGCCACCTGCTGTTCGACGGCATCGCGACACCCTGCACGGTCGGCGCATATCATTCCATTCACGGGCTCGCGTCCACATTGCCCGACGAACTCGAAATCATCGCCCAGAACGACAACGGCGTGATCATGGCGCTGGCGCATAAAAAACTGCCGATCTGGGCGGTGCAGTTCCATCCTGAATCGGTGCTGTCGATGTCGGGCTATGCTGGGCACCGGATGATCGAAAACGTGATGAAACACCTGGCGGGGAAACCATGAAACAGAAACAGACCCACGCGCAGGAAGTCGACAAGAAATACGAAGAGCTGATGGGCAAGCTCTGCGACGAGGCTTACCCCGCAGCAAGCAAGGCGCAGCTGCTGCAAAACGTGAAGGACGAGGATATCAACGGCGAGATGCTGGCGTCCTGCGCCCGCGCGCTGATGCACCGCGCCCTCGCGCTCGACCTGAAGGGCATCGACGTCTGTGGCACCGGCGGCGACAAGAGCAAGAACAGCGTCAAGACCTTCAACATTTCCACCGCCGTCGCCTTCGTCGTCGCGGCGGGCGGCGTGTCGGTCATCAAGCACGGCAACCGCGCGGTATCCGGCGTCAGCGGTTCATCCGACGTGCTGGCGGCCATGAAAATTCCCGTCGCCACCAATCCCGCCATGGCGAAGATGCAGCACCAGAAGCATAACCTGTGCTTCGTTTCCGCGCCTGCCTTCCACCCGGCGCTGGCCTCGCTCGCCCCGGTCAGGAAGGCATTGGGCCGCCCGACCTTCCTGAACCTGCTGGGCCCCTTGTGCAACCCCGCGCGCACCGCGCGTCAGCTGATGGGCGTCTATGGCTTTCAGGACCATGTGGCCGATGCCGGAAAACGCCTCGGCCGCAACGATATGATGGTGGTCAAAAGCGAAGACGGGCTTGATGAAATATCACTCAGCGACCTGACGCGTATCATCCGCGTACGCGAGGGCAAGGTGGAGGAAAACATCATCTGCCCCGAAGACGTCGGCCTGACGACGACGCCGATCGAAAAACTGCAGGGCGGCTCGGCCGAACAGAACGCGGCGATCATTCATGCGGTTTTTTCGGGCACCACCGGCGCGCCGCACGATATTATCTGCCTGAACGCCGCCGCCGGTTTCGTGACCGCAGGCAAGGACACGGAACTGAAGGCAGGCCTCGAGCGCGCACGGCAGGTGATTGCCGACGGCCTCGCGCTCAAGAAAATGCTGGCCATGAAGGGCGCGGCATGAGCGGCTTCCTGCAAAAAATCGCCGATATCACGCGCGAACGCGTGGCGAAGGCAAAACAGGAAATCCCCGCCGCAACGCTGGAACAAAGCCCCCTGTTCAACCGCGCCCCGCATAACGCGCAGGCCGCATTTTTGCAGGATGGTTATAACATCATCGCCGAGATTAAATTCGCCAGCCCGTCGGAGGGCAGCATCCACCCCGCAGCCGACCCCGTGCCGATTGCGGAGGGATATTTAAATGCCGGTGCGAAAATGCTGTCGATTTTGACCGAGCCGCAGTTCTTCAAGGGCGAACCCGCATATTTACAGGCCGTGCGCACCAAACGCCCTGATGCGGTTTTGCTGCGCAAGGACTTCATGGTCGACGAATACCAGCTGCTGGAGGCCAGGGCCTGGGGCGCGGATGCGATTTTGCTGATCGTCGCCATGACCGACGCGAAACTGACCAAAGACCTCTTCGACGCCGCCCGCGGGCTGAAACTGTCGGCGCTGGTCGAGGTGCATGACGATGCCGAACTGGACGCCGCCATCGCACTGGGCGCTGATTTCATCGGCGTCAACAACCGCAACCTGAAAACGCTGAAAACCGACCTCGACACCGGCCGCCGCCTTGCCCTGAAAAAACCGGAGGGTGCAGCCTTTATCTGCGAAAGCGGCTTGTCGACGGCGGAAGACCTGAAGGATATGCGCGCAAGGGGTTATGACGGCTTCCTGATGGGCACGTCCTTCATGAGAAAATCCGACCCAGGCAAGGCATTGCAGGAACTGCGGGGCCAGCTATGCGCGTAAAAATCTGCGGTTTGACGCGGCTGGACGATGCGCTAATGGCGCAGGGGCTGGGCGCCTGGGCGCTGGGCTTTATTTTTTACCCGCGGTCAAAACGCCATATCACGCCTGAGGCTGCGAAACCGCTGATTGCAGCACTTCCGTCCGCGGCGCAGCCCGTCGGCGTTTTCGTCAACCAGTCGCTGGAGGCTGTCGCCGCCGGAAACGAACTCGGCCTGAAAGGCCTGCAGCTGCACGGCGACGAGACGCCCGAAGAATGCCAGCGCGTGCGGGATAATTTCGGCGGCATGATTATCAAAGCGCTGCGCCCTGAAAATGAATCCGGCCTTGCTGCTATCGCAGGTTACAAAGGCATCGCCGATTATATCCTGCTGGATGCCGCCGTGACGGGCCAGTATGGCGGCACGGGACAGACGGGCGACTGGTCACTGGTCGAAAAAGCAAAACAATACGATATGCCGATTATAATGGCGGGCGGTATCGGCCCCGAAAATATCGCCGAAGCGATGAAGGCCAACCCCTATGCCTGCGACCTTGCGGGCGGGGTGGAGGCATCGCCCGGCGTGAAAGACCCACAAAAACTGCAGGCGCTGTTCGGCGCCCTGAAAGGCATGGCGGCATGAAAACCAACGCACGTTCAAACCCCGACGACCGCGGGTATTTCGGCGATTTCGGCGGGCGCTTTGTGCCCGATACGCTGATGGCCCCGCTGCTGGAGCTTGAGAAAGCCTATAACGAGCTTTGCGAAAAAGAAACTTTCTGGGCGGAATACAAAGGCCTGCTGAAAAACTTCATCGGCCGCGAAACGCCCCTGCAGCATGCCGCACGCCTGTCGGAACAGCTGAAGGGCGCGAAGATTTACCTGAAGCGCGAAGACCTCGCCCATACCGGCGCGCATAAAATCAACAATGCCATCGGACAAATCCTGCTGGCGCGCCATATGGGCAAGACGCGGATTATCGCCGAAACGGGCGCAGGCCAGCATGGCGTGGCGACGGCCACCGCCGCCGCGCAATTCGGCCTGAAATGCGTCGTGTACATGGGCGCGGAAGATATGGCGCGGCAGGAAATGAACGTGTTCCGCATGCGCCTGCTGGGCGCGGAAGTCGTTGCCGTCAACGCGGGCTCCCGCACGCTGAAAGATGCGGTTTCCGAAGCGATGCGCGACTGGGTCGGCAATATTGCGGACACGCATTACCTGCTGGGCTCCGCCCTTGGCCCCCACCCCTATCCGCGCATGGTGCGCGATTTCCAGGCGGTCATCGGCAAGGAAGCGCGCGCGCAAATTATCGAGCATGAAGGAAAGCTGCCCGATGCCGTCATCGCCTGCGTCGGCGGCGGCAGCAATGCGATTGGTATTTTCAGCGGCTTCGTCGATGATAAATCCGTCGAGCTGATAGGCGTGGAGGCTGGCGGCACCGCGATCAAGCCGGGCGAACACGCGGCGCGCTTTGCAGGCGGCACCCCCGGCATCTTCCAGGGCATGAAGACGTTTATATTGCAGGACAACGACGGGCAGGCGATGCCGACGCATTCGGTTTCCGCAGGCCTCGATTACACCGGCGTGGGGCCGGAGCACGCTTACCTGCATGCGCTCAAACGCGCCAGCTATACCAACGTCAGCGACGACGAAGCGGTGACGGCCTTCCACCTGCTGGCGCGCACGGAGGGCATCATCCCCGCGCTCGAAAGCTCGCACGCCATCGCCCATGTCTGCAAAGTCGCGGGCGCGTACAAGGGCAAAATCATCGTCGTGAACCTGTCGGGACGCGGCGACAAGGATATCGGAATCATCCAAAAATACGGGGTGCCCAAATGAGCCTGCGCAAAGCATTACAGGCGGCAAAAGACGGCAAGTCTTCGGCCTTTATCCCCTTCATCATGGCGGGCGACCCCGATATGGGCGCATCGGCGCGCGTGATTGCGGCGCTTGAAAAGGCGGGCGCGGATGCGCTTGAACTGGGAGTGCCGTTTTCCGACCCCGTCGCCGACGGCGTGACGGTGCAGCAGGCGGCGGAACGCGCGCTGGCCAAGGGCGCGACGTTGCAGGGCGTGCTGGAACTGGTAAAGCAGGTGCGGGCGGCAGGCGTGAAGATGCCCATCTGCCTTTTCTCCTACCTTAACCCCATTTACAAGATGGGATACGAGGCCTTTATCAAGGCGGCGCTGGCCGCGGGCGCGCAGGGTGCGCTGATCGTCGACCTGCCGCCGGAAGAAGCGGGCGAATACCGTACGCTGGCGCAGAAATACAATTTCGAGACGGTTTTCCTCTGCTCCCCCACCACCTCGCCCGAGCGGCTGAAGCTGGTCGACGAGGCGTCTAGCGGTTTCGTTTATTACGTGTCACGGGAAGGCGTCACGGGGGCGCAGGCCGCCCTGCCGCAGCAGCTCTCCGACCGTCTGGCGACGCTTAAAACTACGCTTAAAAACCCCGTCGCGGTGGGCTTTGGGATTTCGATGCCGGAGCATGTGAAGGCCTTGCAGGGCAAGGCTGATGGCATCGTCGTCGGCAGCGCGCTGGTAAAAATCATCGCCGACAGCCCCGCCAATGCGGCAGAGGCCGTGGCGGAGCGCGTGAAGCTTCTTAAATCCTAACGACCAGCTCCGGGCCCTTCGGGTTTGGGCGCGGGGGCGGCAGGTTTCCACTTGCCGTCGCGCATGGAAATAAGTTCTTCCTGCGTGGGCAGCAGTGATTTGTCGGTGCCGGGCGGCACCACCATCGCGCCCGTGGGGTTGCTGGCCAGGATTTTATCCGCGATGCGGCGGATATCGGCAACCGTTACCTTCTGCATGGCTTCCGCCTGCTCGGAGGGAAGCACAAGGCGGCCCTTGTCCTGCGCGGCCCTGGCATAGGCGTCACAGGCTTTCCGGTTCGCTTCCAGCCCCGCCAGAAGGCCCATTTCCAGCTGGGCGCGGACCTTGTCGAGGTCGGCCTCGGTCACGGTATCAGCCAGGTCGCGTACGCATTTGTACATGGCGTTGACCAGCGGCTTCACTTTTTGCGCATCGGCCTGCGACACCATCAGGAAGGTGCCGCAGTTGCGGTAGGAAATAACGCCGGCATCCGCCTCAGCCGCAAGGCGCTGGCGGTCGACGATTTCGCGGTGCAGCAGCGCCGACGCGCCGCCCGACAGCAAGATCGAAAACGCCTCCCATGCCTCGGCATCGGGGTCGCTTTTCGACACGCTCTCCGCCCCGATGCGGACCGTGCACATCTTGGCGTTCTTGTCTTCCACGGCCTCTGTGCCGCCGACATAGGCGGGCACGGGCAGCGGCGCGGTTTCCTTGGGCTGCAGGGTGCCGTATTTTGCCTCGACCTCTTTCACGAAGTCTTCGTGCTTGACGGGGCCGACGGCGCAGAAAACGACCTTGTTGGGCGCGTAATATTCATCGCGGTAATCGCGCAGCATCTGCGCGGAAATGCCCATCAGCGATTCCCTGGTGCCAAGGATGGGGCGGCCATGCGCGCTGCCCTGATAGGCGAGGCTGTCGAGCAGGTCCTGGATGCGGCTGTTGATTTCGTCGTTGTTCATCCGCATTTCTTCCAGCACCGCCTCGCGCTCGCCCTTGGCGATGATCTTGTCGCCCTTGGCGTCGGTCACTTCCTTGCCGCCCGCGTATTCGGTTTCGTCGATGTTCGCAAAGAAAACCATCTGGCCGCACATGTCGACGACCTTGGGCATGGCGGTGGCCTCCAGCCCGTAGAAGTAATAGCAGGTGCGGTCCTTGCTGGTATAGGCGTTGAGGTCGCCGCCCAGCTCGCCTTCGACGATGCCGGCGATGGATCCCGGCGGGTAATGCGGCGTGCCCTTGAACATCATGTGCTCGTTCATATGCGTCGCGCCGTTCAGCTCGGGCGTTTCGTGGTCGGACCCCGCCTCCACCCAGGCGCCGGCGGCAAGCGGGCCTGGTCGCTCGACGGTGATGATTTTCAGGCCGTTCGGAAATACGGTGCATTTCGACTCGGGCGGTGCGGTTTTCTTTTTCTCGGCTGCACCTGCGAAGGTGGCGGCAAGCCCGCTCCTGTGCGCACGGGCGGGCGCATGAAGGTCTTTTGACACTTCAGCCATCTTGGCGGTGATGTCGGCCTGCGCCGGCAGCGTGTCGAGCGGGCCCACGGCGGACAGCGCCAGCTGCCCCGATTTCAGCATGTTCACGCAAACGCGGCGGATATCGTCGACCGTCACGTCTTCAATCTGCGCCTTGACCTCGGCGGTGGGCACGATACGGCCCTTGTTCAGCAGCTGGCCCGCGTTCATCCCCGCCGCGCGCGATGCGGTTTCCCCGTCGTTTTCCAGCTGGCGGAAAATGCGGCCACGTGCTTCCTCCATCGCCTTGTCGTCGAACCCTTCACGGCCGGCCTTGGCCAGCATTTCCAGCACCACGGGCACCAGTTCGCCTGCCTTGCCCTTGCCCGTGCCGGCGGCAATCAGGAAGACGCCGGTTTCGTCGAGCGGCATATATTCGGCACCCGGCGTATAGACAAGGCTGCGCTTCTCGCGCAACTCCTGGAACAGTGGCGTCGACATGCCGCCCGCCAGCAGGTCTTTCAGCATCATCATCGCGAAACGGTCGGGGTCTTTCAGCGACGGCGCGGGGAAACCCATGAAAAGGTTCAGCTGGTCGTTTTCCTTTTCCTCGGCGTAATAGCCGGAGGTAAAGGTGGCGGCCGCGGGTGCGGGCAGTTTCGGGCCCGACAGGTCGCCGAAATTCTGCAGCACAATCTTTTCGGCCTCGGCAGGGTCTATATCGCCGGCGAAGGAAACGACGATGCGTGACGGGTCGGACAGCATCTCGGCATGCCGCGCTTTCAAATCCGCGACAGTAATACCCTCGAGGCTTTCGGGCGTGCCGAGCGCGTCTCGGCCCATCGGCTGGCCTGCGAACAGGGTTTCAAAGAATTTCTTCTGCGCCTGCGTCGAGGCGTCTTCGCCCGCGGCGATCATCGCCTGCGCGATCTGTTCCTTGGCCTTGTCGAGTTCTCCGGCATCGAAGGCGGGGTTGCGGATGATGTCAGCCAGTACCGCAAAAGTATCGCCCGCATGGCGCGCCAGCGACATCGCCTTGTAGGAAATGCTGGTGAGCAGCACGTCGCCGCCCAGCCCGCCGCCCTTTGATTCTACCTCGTCCGCGATCTGGTCGCGGCTGCGCGTTGTGGTGCCGGCGACGCTGACCTCCTGCATCAGGGTTGTGGCGCCCTGCTTGTCCGCCGCGTCTTCGGTGGCGCCCGATTTGACCACCACCTGCATGGCGACCATGCCAGTTTCGGGACGCTGCTCGACAACGCAATTGATGCCGTTGGGCAGGCGGAAGGTTTTAACCATTTGATTCTGTTTCCTCTTTAAAAGGGAATCTCGGTTTTGACATAATAAATGATATGTAAATATAAGGTATAGTCCTACCTCTTGTCAAAACTTTTTGCGTCACCATATGCCATTGATACTGCTATGTTATTCAAAGCTGAAAAGGAGTTCGGGGATGAAGCCTGAGAAACCCATTGGTGCGCGCTATGCCGTCGGCGACATGGATATCCGCCCTTGGGGCACCTATGTCGTGCAGGCCGTGGGCGTCAATGCCGCGGGCGAAGAAAGCTGCGAGAAAGAAATCCACATCAACGCGGGCCAGGCGCTGTCGCTGCAATCACACGACCACCGCCGCGAAAACTGGCGCGTGATGGGGGGTGAGCTAACCGTTATCCTCGACGGCAAGCGCGTGACGCTGCAGGCGGGGCAATCCATACAAATCCCGAAGGGCAGCATCCACTGCATGGCGAACCTGACCGAGCGCACCTGCATCGTGAAAGAACTGCAGCACGGCATCTGCCGCGAGGAAGACATCCACCGCTATTTCGACCGCGCCGGCCGCCCGACCGTGGAAAGCGGCGAGGAAAAAGTAGTGATGAGCGTCGCGCTTTACAAACAGCTGCTCGACGAACTGGATAAGTAACCATGCGCATCGGCATCGACTTCGGCGGCACCAAGACCGAGATCATCTGCCTTGACGAACGCAACGGCAAGGAACTCTACCGCCAGCGCATACCGACGCCGCGCGGCGATTATATCGTGACGGTGAAAACGCTGGTCGAGCTGGTGCAGAACGCCGAACGCATCATGAAGAAAACCGGCACCGTCGGCATCGGCATCCCCGGCACCGTGGTGCCCGAAACGGGGCTGGTGAAAAATTCAAATTCGGTATGGACGAACGGCCAGCCGCTGCAAAAAGACGTTGCCAAGGCGCTGGGCCGCGAAGTGCGGATGGAAAACGACGCCAACTGCCTTGCCGTGTCGGAAGCGGTTGACGGCGCGGGCACAGGGCGCAAGGTGGTCTTTGCCGTCATCATCGGCACCGGCTGCGGCGGGGGCGTGGCGCTGGCGGGCGAAGCGCACCGCGGCCCCAATTGCATCGCAGGCGAATGGGGGCACAACCCCCTGCCCTATCCGCGCCCGGGCATCAACGGCGCGAAACTGTTCGAAGGTTTTGAATCCGCCCCCAATGTTACCGACAAGCTGAAGGACAGTTATTTCACCGATGCCGCGACGGGGGAATATCCCGGGCCGCTCTGCTATTGCGGCCGGCGCGGCTGCCTCGAGACCTGGATATCGGGTACAGGCTTCCGCAACGATTACAAACGCGTGACGGGCGAGGATATGTCGACCCACGACATCATCGCCAAAGCGACCGAGGGAGAGGCGAAAGCCGTTGCCGCCTATAACCGCTACGCCGACAGGCTGTCGCGTGCACTGGCGCAGGTCGTGAATATCATGGACCCGGATATCATCGTCCTGGGCGGCGGCATGAGCAACGTGAACGCGCTTTACCGCGACCTGCCGAAACTCTGGGGCAAGTATATTTTCTCGGACACCGTCAAGACGCCGATTGCACCCGCGCGCCACGGTGATTCATCGGGTGTGCGCGGTGCGGCGTGGCTCTGGGGGCGGCATGGGTAAAAGAAAAAGGGGGCTTTTAACAGCCCCCTTCCCCTTAAATCAGCCAATTTTTATTCCCAGCCTTTTTTCTTCCAGCTGCGTTCGCCTTCGACCGAACCCTTGATCCAGTTGATTTCCTTGCGGCTCCAGAAATGCGGGTCGTCGGGTTTTTTGCTTTTCGCGCGCATGATGGTGCCCTCGCCGGGTTTCAGCGAAACGCGGCCGCCGCCGTTATAGACGTCGATATTGCCCGAGCGCAGGTAGATCCAGCATTCGCCCTTGTTCATGCTGCGCCACAGTTCCGTGCCGCGGATGCCGATGCTGCCGAAGTCGACGTTGACCTTGACGTCGGCGTTCTTCTCCTTGCCGATTTTGCCGCTGGCCCAGGAAAAGGCCGCACCGAGAACGGAGATTTCCGCCTTGTCCTGCTTGCCGTCGTCGGGGCTGTAGTCAAAATCGTCGACGTTCATGCTGCCCTTGCCGGCCAGCACGAATTCGGTCTTGTCGACGAAGACGATTTTCACGCGTCCGCCCTTGGCCGCCTGGATGAAGTCGCCCTTCATGACGGCGTTGCCGTCCTTCAGCGCGACGTCTTCCTTGGCGCCGTCGTGACGGACGGTAACCTTGCCCTCGAGCTCCTTCACCACGCCGACACGGTCGCCTGCAAAGGCGGGCGCGGTTGCGAGCAGAAGACAAAAAGCAGCAATAGCGGTTATGCGGCCGGTCACTTCAACATCCCTTCGGGAATGTTGAGGAAGTTGCCGCCCGCGCCGCCGCCCATAATGCGGGGCAGCTGGCCGTCCCATTTCAGCACGGCTTCATACATGATCAGCGACTGGTTTTTGGTCAGCGCCTCGGTCTTGATCTGCATCGCCTCGGCGTCGGCCTTGGCCGCAATCACGCGCTGGTTGGCTTCTTCCTGCACGGTGACGGTCTTGTTCTTGGCGCGCTCCGCTTCCTGCACCGCCACCACCTTCGCCTCGACCGCCTGCTCGAAGGCGTCCTGGAAGTCGATGTTGGTGAGCGAGAATTCGTTGATGCGGATGCCGTGTTCTTTCAGGGTTTCCTCGATCATCATCTTGATGCTGTCGGAAGCCTTGACGCGGTTGGCGATCAGTTCCATCGCGTTCCACTGGCCGATGACGTTCTTCATCGAGGCCTGGATGACCTGCGGGATAAGTTTATCGGCCCAGTAAACGCCGACCTCGGCATACATGCGCACCGTCGCGTCTTTCTCGAGGCTGTAGTTCACGACATAAGCGATTTCCGCCTGCTGCACGTCTTTGGAATAAACAGCGGTCTTGTTCTCGTAGCGTTGTACGCGGTTGTCCATCTGGATGATGGAGGTCGTGAGCGGGAAGACGATATAAAGCCCGGGCGCCAGGCCGTCGTTCTCGACTTTACCCAGCGTTTTCTTGACGCCGGTGAAACCCGCGTCGACCACGACGATGGTCGACGTGAACAGCCAGATGCCGATGATGAGGAGGACGAGAGTAAGAATAATTTTCGTGATGGCGCTGCCAGACATGCCCTGGTTCCCTTGCTGGTTAGAATTTGAAACGACGCGCGGCATAATTGCCGGACCCCTTGATGAAGAATGGCTGAATGAATTTTACGGGCGGGTGGCTGGCGTTGCAATAGCAACGGGTTTACATATCAATACTCAATCGAGATATTTTCGCTTTCAAGAAAGACCTCGTCGCAGTTTTTCTCGGGTCCCCCGCGGTCGATGACCATGAATGCCGATACGGCGTCGAGCGCAAGGCTGTAATGGTGCCAGGTGCCTTTCGCGTAATTGACGCCCTGCTTCGGCCCCGCAAGGAAGGCGCGCAGGCGGGATGAATTGAACTCCCCCGCTTCCGCCACCACCACCATATAGGGGCGGTTGTCGAGCGGGTAAAAAGCCTGGCTGGACAGCGGATGGCGTTCCATCACCTTTACCGCAATCGGGCGCGGCAGCGGTTTGGAGCGGAAGATGCTGACCAGCGGCTGGCCGTTTTGTGCGCCAAGGTCGAGCCTTGCGAGGTCATGGAAACGTTCGGTATTGCCGTAGTTGATGTTGCGCAGTTCTTTTGCGGTGCCGCATTCCAGCACATCGCCGTAAGGCGCAAAGGCTGCGGCGGTAAGCGGTTCGGGCTTTAATATGCGATTTGTCATGATGTTTTCCGGATTGCAAAGCCGCCTTAATAGTGCATAAATCCGGTCAGGAAAACAAGCCAACAGGTTCATCATGCCCGCCAAGAAGAAAACCGCGCCCAAAGCATCCAAAGCCGCGAAACCCATCCCCGCGATTTTGATCGCCTATTCGGAATCGGATTTCACCAACCCGCACGAGGCGATGCTGGCGACCGAACCGAAAGATTGCCGCGGCGATTTCACGCACATGGGCGCGAAATACTGGGGCTTTGAATCGCGCCGCCACATGGCCACGACCGTCGTGCCGGGCAGCAACGAACTGGCCTATGACCACAACGCGCATGGCTGGATGCTGATTGGCCTCAAGAAACGCGGCAAGATCGATAAAATCACCATCAGCACGAAATGGTACACCGGCAACCAGGTCCGCGCCGTCTCGGTCTACCTGACCGACGAGCTGACCGGCACGGCGGCGCAGGTGCTGCACCGCCAGCCGCTCAAGCCCGATTCCGAACACGTCTTCAACATAAAGCCCGTTATCGCGACGCAGGCCTACGTCGAGGTTTATTACGAAGGGGGACTTTCCCGCATCAACTTCTTCGGCGACACGGGCATCGAGCAGCCGCCCGAGCGCAAAAACCTGCTCGACGGTGCGAAAATCACCCATGTCTCGAACATCCATTACGGCGTGCCCGACCGCTGCGTCGGCGGCGACCGCCAGCAGATGCATATGTACGGCTGGGAATCGGCGCGCACGGGCTGCGGCGAACAGGCGCTGTTCCACCTGAAAAAGCCTGCGGTTATTGACGAGGTGATTGTCGATACCTACCTTCACCGCCTGAACGCGCCGCTTACCGCGCATGTCTTCGCCGTCAACGCCAAGGGGCAGGATATCAATAAACTGATGAAACAGGCGCCGAAATGGAGCGCAGTCTTCGACGGCAAAAAGGTCGTGGTGCCCGACAACTTCGGCGACTACATGATGAACCAGAAGTACCTGAAGGAAAAAGGGGTGAAGAACAACGAGCAGTTCACCATCCGCCTCAACATCCCCAAGGGCTGCCCCTGGAAAGCCGTCATGCCCTTCGAGCCGCTGTCGCCCGATACCTGGCACCGCTTCCGCGACGTCAACGACGTCGGCCCCGTGACGCATGTGCTTTACATGCACTACGACAACGGCGGCATCCACGGTCTCAAAGTTTACGGCACGGAAAAGAAGTAAGCTTTACTTACCCAGCACGGCCAGCAGCCGCAGGCGGGCGATTTTGTGGATCTGCCCCAGCGCCGTCGCAAATTCCTCGTCCTGCGGGTTGTTCAGCCGCGCGCGGAAGGCGTCGAGGATATCGAATTTCGTCAGCCCCTTGACCGCGATGATAAAGGGGAAGCCGAATTTCTGGCGGTATTCGGCGTTCAGGTTCTGGAACTCGGCCGCCTCTGCGGGTGTACATTGGTTCAGGCCTGCGCCCTTTTGCTCCGATACGGAATGCGATGTCATTTTTGCGGCAACGGCGGGTGCGGGGGCAAGGTCGGGATGCGCGCGGATAAGGTCGAGCTGTTTGTCGCGCCCGCCTTCATCCACCACTTTGCGCAGGGCGGACAGGAATTCGCCGACGGTATCGATGCTCTGGTCTTTCTGCGCAAAAACGGCTTCCACAATCCATGGCGATTTCTCGTAGAGCGCGCCGTAGATTTTCAGGAAGCCGGGCAGCGCAAGGTCGGCCGGCTTGTGCGGCAGGGGAAGGCTGTCGTTATCGTCCACGGCTGTCCTCCAGATAAGGATGGTGCGCTATCCAGTGGCGCGCGATATCGATGCGGCGGCAGATCCAGACCTTGTCGTGGCTCTTGATATGTTTGATAAACCGCTCCAACGCCGCGATGCGCCCCGGGCGGCCGACAAGGCGGCAATGCAGGCCGACCGACAGCATCTTGGGCGCGGTTTCGCCTTCTTCATAAAGCACGTCGAAAGCATCACGCAGGTAGGCGAAATACTGGTCGCCGGAATTGAAGCCCTGCGCGGTTGCGAACCTCATATCGTTTGAATCGAGCGTATAGGGCACCACCAGTTGCTTCTTGTCGCCGCGCACGTCCCAGAAGGGCAGATCGTCGCTGTAATCGTCAGCGTCATAGACGAAGCCGCCCTCCTCCATCACCAGGTCGCGCGTATTCGGCGAAGTGCGGCCGGTATACCAGCCCAGCGGGCGTTCGCCGGTCACGCGCTTGATAATCTCGATCGCTTTCCTCATATGTTCGCGCTCGGTCTTTTTATCGATGTCCTGATAATTGATCCAGCGGTAGCCGTGCGAGCATATCTCATGCCCGTCGCGCATAAAGGCTTCTGCGATTTCGGGGTATTTTTCCAGCGCCAGCGCGACCGCGAAAACCGTCACGGGCATTTTGTATTTTTTGAACAGCCGCAGCAGCCGCCAGACGCCCGCGCGCGTGCCGTATTCATAGATGCTTTCCATCGAGATATGGCGCCCCTCGATGCGCGGCGCGCCGATGATTTCCGACAGGAAGGTTTCCGACGCCTTGTCGCCGTTCAGCACGCAGTTCTCGCCGCCCTCTTCATAGTTGAGGACGAACTGCACCGCCACGCGCGCCCCGCCCGGCCAGTTGGCATGCGGCGGATTTTCGCCATAGCCGCGGTAATCGCGCGGGTCTATTGACTGCTTCGGCGCAGCCTTCGCTGGGAGGGTTTTCTTCTTTGCCTTTGCAGGCTTACTTTTGGTTTTTTTTGCCTTCGCCATGCGGCCTGACAACTCCTGTTACGCGCAGCAGCGGGAAGGCGCTGAAGCGTGAATTCTGGTTTTCGCCGCGCAAAACCGTTTCGCGGCGCCTGCTGTGTTTTCCTGCAGTCCCTGACAGAATAGCCATACACCCCCCTTGGTTGTCTTTCGAATATAACTGTGAGATGTTAGATAAAAGTTAAGCCATTTTTTCATAAGGGATGATTATGGGTAAACTCACGACGCATGTGCTCGACACCGCCCACGGCTCTCCGGCCAAGGGCATCACCCTGCGCCTCTACCGCGTCGCCAAAGGCGGCAAGGAGACATTGCTCGTGACCAAAAAGACCAACGCTGACGGCCGCGTCGACGGGCCCATCCTGGATGGCAAGAACATGAAGACCGGCGCCTACCGCCTGGAATTCGAGGCCGGAAAATATTTCAAGGCCATGGGCGTAAAGCTGCCCAAAGTCCCCTTCCTCGACGTCATCTCGCTCCACTTCGGCATCGGCGACGCAGGCGCGCATTACCACGTGCCCCTGCTGGTCTCGCCCTATGGCTACAGCACCTATCGCGGCAGTTAACGCGGTTTCAGCTTTAATGTTTTGCAAAGAATGACAGCGGATTGCAGCGGCATACCCTGCTGCCCCTGCGCGGCGATGTCCTGCAGCAGTTTTTGCTGCGCCGCGGCCTGATCTTCTGCGGCTTTGCGGCGGCGGGTGCTTTCAATCATGATTAATTTTGATACGTCATTGTGCCCGCTGCGCGCGGCAAGGTATGAGGCGGTTTCGCCAATCTTGTTCGTCGCGCCGATTTCCGCGCCGCGGTCGAGCAAGAGCTGCGCAGTGCTGGCATGGCCGTTGGCCGCCGCAAACATCAATCCCGTCATCCAGGCGCGGTTGCGGCGCGAAAGAAGCTGCGGCCCGTATTTGTCCAGCATCGCCTCGACCACGTCATCGCGCCCGCGCACCGTCGCCTGCCAGAAGGCTTCGAGGTCGGAATGTGGCGGCTTATTCGTTTTATTAAAGTCGGATTTCATGCACTTGCAGGATAATTAATTTTCATATTAATTATCATAGCGGGCGGCCAAAGGCAAGCCGATGCTTATTTGCCGAGCAATTCCAGTCCGGTACCCAGCTTCTTGCGCTCGTCGTCCGTCATGCCCGTTTCGTTGCCAAGCGGCATGGTGTCGCTTTTCACCGCCTGTTCGATGATGCGGGGCGCGTATTGTTTTATCTGTTCCATGGTATCGAAGGCCACGCCCTTGGGCGCTTCGGTGACGCTGGCATTGGTCGGCGTGTCGCTGTGGCAGCCGCTGCAATGCGTACGCACGATCTGGCGCACTTCGGCGGGCGTCACGGCTGCCGCGGCCTCGACCGGTTTGGCGGGCGAGAAGAGGCCGGAGGCGGCAAGGATGGTAAAGGCAAAGCCCGCCATGCCCGCCACCGCAAACCAATAATTGGTGATGCCGCGGTCTTTCAGGTTGAAGAAATGGCGGAACGGCCATGACGACAGCCCCAGACCCGCCAGTATCGCCCAGCCCCATTCGCCGCTGTACAGTATCGGGTAATGGTTGCTGATCATGATCAGCAGCACGGGGAGCGTCATGTAGTTGTTATGCATCGATCGCTGCTTGGCGATCTTGCCGTACTTCGCGTCGGGTTTTTCGCCCGCCAGCAGCGCGGCCACAACCTTTTTCTGGTTGGGGATGATGACGGCAAACACATTCGCCGTCATCGCCGTGCCGATCATCGCGCCGACATGGATAAACGCGCCCCGCCCCGTGAACATCTGGTCGAGCAGGTAGGCCGCGCCCACCAGCGCCGCCGCCCAGATAACGCTGAAGACCTTTACGTTATCGCCCAGCGGGCTTTTGCACAGTTCATCGTAAAAGAGCCAGCCGCCGCCCAGAAAGAACAGGCCCGTCAGCGTCGCCTGCACCGGTGTCAGCGCCATCTTGGCCTTGTCGATTAAATACATATCGGCGTTGAAATAGTACATGAGGCAGAGCAGCGCGAAGCCGCTGATAAACGTCAGGTAGGCTTCCCATTTGAACCAGTGCAGGTCTTCGGGCATGCCTTCGGGCGCGACGAGATACTTTTGCTTGTGATAGAACCCGCCGCCATGCACCGCCCAGACCTCGCCGCTCACGCCTGCGTCGCGGTCGGCTTTCGATTTCGCGGGGCGCAGGGCAAGGTCGAGCCAGACGAAATAGAACGACGCGCCAATCCACATGATTCCCAGCATCAGGTGGAACCAGCGGAGCGCGAGGCCGAGCCAAGCTGTGACGTCGATTTCCATCAGCTGCGCTCGTACTCCAGAACCTTGTCATAGGCCTTGGTGGTCAGGAAGTCATCGAGGGTGTCGGCCATCACCATGCCCGAGAACATGGCCACGGCGTCCGACAGGTATTTATCGCCTGCCCCCAGTTTCGCGGCCTCGTCTTTCAAAAACGCCTGCATCAGCGCATCGTCGATCACGCGCCCGTCTTTCAGCTTCGCCCCGTGCCGCCGCCATTGCCACAGCTGCGTGCGCGAGATTTCGGCGGTGGCCGCGTCCTCCATCAGGTTGTGGATGGGCACACAGCCCATGCCGGAGAGCCATGCCTTCAGGTACAGCAGGCCGACGTTGATATTGCGGCGCAGGCCTTCCTCGGTGATGTTTCCTTCCGGCACCGTCAGCAAATCTGCGGCGGTGATTGAAACATCTTCGCGTTTCTTCTCCAGCTGGTTCGCGCCCGGCATGGCCTTGTTGAAAATCTCCATGGCAACCGGCACCAGCGCGGGATGCGCGACCCAGGTGCCGTCGTGGCCGTCGGCGGCCTCGCGTTCTTTATCCGCGCGCACCTTGGCCAGCGCGGCGTTGTTGGCCGCCTCGTCGTTCTTGATCGGTATCTGCGCCGCCATGCCGCCCATGGCATGCGCGCCGCGGCGATGGCAGGTTTTAATCAGGTTAAGGCTGTAGGAGCGCAGGAAATGCGCCGTCATCGTCACCTCGCCCCGGTCGGGCATGACGTATTGCGGGTGCTTGCTGAATTTCTTGATAAAGCTGAAGATATAATCCCAGCGCCCGCAGTTGAGGCCGACGATATGGTCCTTCAGCGCATGCAGCATTTCATCCATCTGGAAGGCGGCCGTGATCGTTTCGATCAGCGCCGTGACGCGCACCGTGCCGCGCGGCAGCTTCAACGCGTCTTCGGCATGCACGATAACGTCGCTCCACAGCTGCGCTTCCTGCCAGCTTTCCATCTTGGGCAGGTAGTAGTAAGGCGCGGTGCGGTTGTGGAAGAGGTAAAGCCCGAAATCGAAAAAGCTGGCCGACATATAATGGCCGTCAAGCGTCAGGTGTTTTTCTTCCATATGCAGCCCGCGCGGGCGCACCAGCAGCACGGCGGTTTTGTCTTTTAACTTGTATTCCTTGCCGCTGGCTGCATCCTTGAATTCAATCGTGCGGGCGTTGGCATCGCGCAGGTTGATCTGGCCGCTGATCTGGTTTTCCCAGGTGGGCGTGTTGGAATCTTCAAAATCCGCCATAAAGCACGACGCGCCGGAATTAAGCGCGTTGATGACCATCTTGCGGTCGACGGGACCGGTGATTTCGACGCGGCGGTCCTGCAAGGCGGCGGGCGCGGGGCGTACGGTCCAGTCGGCTTTGCGGATATCGGCGGTTTCGGCCAGGAAATCGGGCGTCCAGCCGCTGTCCAGTTTCTGCTGCAGCTTTTTCCGCTCCTCCATCAGCGCACGGCGGCGCGCGCCGAAGGCAGTTTCGATGGAGGCGAGGAAGGCCAGCGCCTCGGCCGTCAACACCTCACCCTGCCCCGCCACCTGCGGCGCGGTAATGGTGAAAGGGCCAGCGTTTTTAAAGGCTGATTGCGTCATGGCCTAATCTACCATGACGCAATGCCAGCGCTACAGCCGGATTACTCTTTTACAGAACCCTTTTCAGGCGCTTTTTCGGCGGGTGCCTCGTTCACATCCATCCGCATCTCGTCGCTGTTCGCGCGGATTTCGGGCACGTACATCGCATGCGACTGGTTCGGCATGGCGTGGAACTTGCCCGGGATCTCGGCGCGCAGCTCGTACCGCAGCAGGTGCTTGCCCTGTTTCAGCTTCGAGATGAAGAACGCCGCCTTCTGGTCGCGGAATTCCTGGTAGAGCGGCGTCTGCTCGCCCGTCTCGCGGCCTTCCCTGTCCAGCGTCACGGCATAGCCGGGGCCGCTTTTCAGCTCGACCGCCTCCAGCCCCGCGGGCTTGTAGTCTTCCGAGATCAGGTATTCGTAATGGTTCTTCGCCTCCATCGTCACATCGACGCGGATGCGGTCGCCGCTGTTGACGGCATCGCCGTCGTTCAAGGGTTTCCAGTCGTTGGTATAGCCCTTCATCAGCGTTTCCTTGACCGACTGGATGAAATATTTGCGCGTGACGAAGATTTCGTTGCCGGCCTTGGTGATGGGCTCTTCCAGCGTGAAATATTTGGCATAGGCCGCCATATAAAGCGCGCCCGTGCCGTCCATCGTCACCGTCACCGTGTTATCGCCATCGCGCAGCTGGTCGGCCGGGACGTCTATGAGGCGGTTAAAGGTGAAGACGTTCGAGCTGTCGACCTTGCCCTCCCGCACCGTCACGCCGTTCAGCGCGACCTTGTACGAATAGCTGGGCGACAGCTCTTTCGACGCCTTCAGGTATTCGGTCAGGCCCAGGATGGCAATCGCCGTATCGCGTGTGTTTTTCCAGCTGCCGCCGCGGCGGTTGAGCGTCAACCATTTCACCGCGGGCTCCAGATAGGTGCTTTGCGGATCAAGCTGCGCGAGCGCGCTGATCGAAAACGCCGTGGCCTCCACACCGCCCTCGCTCCAGCGGTAATGGATGCCGCTTTCGCCCCAATGCGCGGTGGCGTTGTCTTTATCTTCCGACACGCCGTTCACCACGTTGCGGGCGAGTGTCGAAGCCCTCTCCATATTGCCGAATTTTTTCTCGGCAATCGCATAAAGGGCGCGGGTATAGGGGTTCAGCTTGTCGCGCATGTTCCACAGGCGGTCGCGCTGCTTGTCCACCAGTCCCGAGGTGCCGGTGTTGGAGCCAGAGAGCGCATGCAGTATCCAGGCAAGGTTATCGGGATTGTCTTCTTCCTGGACCAATTGCACCTGCAGGTAACGCGCGGCAGTCATGATGACACCGTCACGGATTTCCACGCCCGCGTCGCGCGCAAGGCTGAGGCCCCAGACGACATAGGCGGTCATGAAACGGTCGCTGTCGCCGTCTTTCCACCAGCCCCAGCCGCCGTCCGTGTGCTGGAAGTCATAGAGGCGCTGCAACCCGTCCTTCGTCATCTGCTTCAGGCGCGTATAGGTGGCGTCGCCACGGCGCTGCGGATGGCCTTTCGGGTCGCCGCGCGCTTCCAGCACATCGCTGATGTAACCTTCAACGTCGCTGTCCGAGATGCCGAGGTCCTTCATCGTCTTGCCGACGATAACGGCGGGCAGGAAGCGGCTCATGGTCTGCTCGACGCAGCCATAGGGGTAATCGGCCAGATACGGCAGGGCATCCAGCAGGTTCGCCGCCATGGAGGGCGAGAGCGACAGGCGCAGGCTGGTCTGCTCCCTGATGCGCTCTTTCGGGATGGAGATTTTAATCTCTTTCGTGCCGCCGTTCTTCATCGCCAGCGATTGCGCCACGAATTTCTCGATACCGTGCGGGATGACGGGATAAGTCTTGCGCATGGCGTCGGCCATCTTGCCCTTGCCGGCGCTGACGGTGATGGTGGCATCGCCCGCCTTGTGCGCGGAAACCGCCCAGTCGACACGTTTCTGGCCTTTGGCGGGTACTTCGACCGCGGCCATTTCACCCTTCACGAACTGCCCGTTCACGAAAAGGCCGGTGACGGTCAAACCGCCCTCGACCTTGATCGTGGGCGCCAGTGTGACAGGCGTATCCGTCATGTTATCGATCAGCGCCGATACCGCGACCAGGTCGCGCTCGGTGAAGAAACGCGGCGCCTGGAGGCGGACCATCAGGTCCTTGTTCGATTTTACCTCATGCGTGACCGAACCGATTGCCGTGCCGGTGGTGATGGCGCGGGCGGTCAATCTCCACGTGGTGAGGCTGTCGGGGTATTTTACCGTGACGCGGGCCTTGCCCTCGGCATCGGTTTTCACAGACGGCTGCCAGATAACGGTCGAGCGGAAATCGTTACGCACGGCGGGCGCCTCGCCCCCGGCTTCTGCTTCCTGCGCGGGGGTTTTCATGCCGCCAATATCACGTTTCTTTTTATCCTCTTCCATGCTCATCGCGGAATCTGCGGCCATCATGCCTTCCTTGGCGGCCATGGATTTCGCCATCATCGGCGCGGGGGCGGAGGCAGGCATGGATTGTGCCCGCTCGTTACGCATAGCGCCCATGGCGCCGCCCAGCTGGCGCACTTCATCCATGGATTCCTGCGGCGCGTCTTTCAGGCTATTGCTGTGGCTGCGGTCGCGGCGGCCTTTCTCGTCGTCGGTCATCAGTTCGTTGTTGTCGCCGCGCACCAGACGGACGTAGGGACGCTGGTAAAAGCTGGCTTGCGTCTGGATGCTCATTTGACGTTTATCTCCATAGAAGAACTGGCGGATATCGGGCGCCATTTCATCCTGGATGTAATAGACCGAGGCATCCACAAGGCCGAGCGAGATTTCGGCGCTGACCGGCTTGCCATCGGCATCCGTCACCTTGATGTCAAAGGTGCCTTCCTCCTGCGGCTGGTAGACGGCTTTATCCGACGTCGCGGTCACGTTCAGGAACTTGTCGCGCGGCGGCACGATCAGCTGCAGGTTATTCATCTTCAGCTGGAACTGCTCCGCCCCCACGGCCGAGAGGTAGACGTTGGGGATAAAGTTGTCTTTCACGGGCACGTCGATCAGCTTCACGCTGCCCTCGATATGCACCATGCGGTAATCATAAATGCCGTCGGCCTCGGCCGTGAACAGCGCCCAGGTGTCGGGATGGTCGGCGACAAGCATGATGCGGGCGGTGTCGCCCGCGGCATAGGTATCTTTTTCGGCAATGATCTGCAGGCCGCTGTAGCGGTAGCCGATGTTGGTCGCGGCATTGTCGCAGACGAAGACGGTGGTGGCACCCTTGACCTCGCGGCCCTCGTCGAAGCCGGTGAATTCGATGGTGTAATAGCCGTTCGCGCCCGGTTCGAATTCGAAGAGGGCTTCGCCGCGTTCGTTGGTTTTCACGAATTTGGTGAACAGCTCCTGCCCGTCGTAACCGGCGGCGTTGATTTCACGCCCGTCACGCATCACGGGTTCGCGCCAGTTGTTGCGCAAGACGGAAACCTTGCCCTCGACCGCCATGGGTTCGTCGTTGGCGGTGAGCGTTTTAATGGCGATCTGCGCCTTGTCGCCGGGGCGGTAGAGGTTCTGCTTCGGCTCGAGGAAGGCGGAGAAGGCGTTCCTGGTCACCTTGACGGCCGCATTGCCGCGGATTTCGCGGCGGCTCTGGTCGACCACGCGCACTTCGATATTATATTGCAGGTCGCCGCCCTCTTTTGGCGTTTCGACCTTGAACGACACCTTGCCGTCCTTGCCGGTTTTCAGTTTCTCGGTCTTGACCATGCTGCCCTGCCCGTAGAATTGCGGGCGGGGATAGATATCGTCGTAATACCACGAATACGCGCGGTACGGGCGGTAATACTGGTACAGCGGCTGCTGGTACACAAGGTATTCGACCTGTGCATCGGCGACCGCGCCGCCGAAATAATACTGCGCATCCACTTCCATCTCCAGCGTATCGCCGAGGCGGAAGATGGCGGGGCCTTTGTCGGATTTCGGCTTCGCCTTCACGCTGACGGTATATTCCGGCAGCTTGTATTCTTCGAGGCGGAACAGCTGCGCCGTCGACAGGTGGTTGTTGTTGTCGGCCGTGTAAAGCTGCAGCGTGTATTCGCCCAGCACCGCCTTCTCATCCAGCACCAGCGTGTCGTTGAAGGCGCCGTATTCGTTCAGCGTATAGTCGGCTTCCTTCACCTGCGCGCCCTGCGCGTTCATGATGCGGCCCTTGACCTTCATGTTGGCGGGCGTCTGGAAGCTGCCGTTTTCGGGATGGCGCAGCACGCCTTTGAAGCTCACCGTTTCGCCGGGACGATAGGCGGGGCGGTCGGTATAGGCATAGAGCCACCATTCGCCCTTGGCGCTGTAATAATTGCTGTAGTAGTTGTTGGAAACAAAGGCCTGCCGCTCCCCCGCCGCCGCGACGGCGAAGACGCTGTGCTGCTGGTAATAATTCTGCTTGTTCTCGTATTTCAGCTGGGCCACGGCCAAACCATCATCGCCCGTTTTCGCCTCGCCCTGTTCCCATTGGGAATTGTTGTTGGCGTCGTAATACGAATAGACGTAGCGCAGCTTCGCGCCCGCCGCGGGCTTGCCGGTTTTGGCGTCGACCGCGACGAAGACCGCCTTGTCCTTGGCAACCTTGGCGACCAGCGCAAGGTCGGAGACGAGCACGAGGTCATAGGCGCGCTGCCCGCCGCCCGTGACGACCATCAGGTATGCGCCCGCGGGAAGTACGCCCGCTTTCGGGTCGGCAGTATCCGAGGTATTCGCGCGGCGCCATTCCGCCATGCCCTTGTATTCGCTTTTCGGCACATGCTTGCCGTCGTCATTCAGGTTGATTTCCCACGAGGTTTCGACAGGCAGCGACGTATAACGCGCGCCCCTTTCGACCATGTCGTTCAGCATGTCGTTATAGCTGGTGATGCCATAGTTGCCCTCGCGCATCATCGTCTGCGCCGCCATGTCGAAGCGGTAGAGCGTGACCTTGACCCTGTCGATGTTGCGCCAGTTGAGGCCGAACTGCACTTCGGATTCAGGCACGAAGGTATTGCTGACGTTCAGCGACAGGTTCGGGTTGACGATGTATTCAAGCTTGCGCTTGATTTCGTCCAGCCATTGCGATTCACCCGCCTTGAAATGCTTTAAATAATCTTTATAGGTCTGCTCCGCCTTGACGTAGTCACCCTGGTTTTCATACCAGCTGCCCAGCTGGTACCAGGCGTCGTCGGCCCATTCGGTTTCTTCGTAATCGTCAATGATCTCGTTGAACTCCTCGACCGCTTTCTTGCGCAGTTTTTCGTCGCCGGAATAATTCTGCATATAGGCCATGGCGAGGCCGTAATGCGCATGCGCCTTGTCGGCGTCGGTCTTCGCGACCTTTAAAATCTCCTCGAACAGCACCACGAGGCCCGCGTTGCCCGGCTGTGCGGGGACGGGCGTAACGGTTTTCTCGCCTAACCGTATCGGGCGTATATCCACGTTATACCAGCCCCAGTTCTTGGTCATGAAATCGGCCAGCTGGAAACTGATGCCGATGAATTTCTCGCGCGCGAGGTCGACGTCGGAGGATCCCGCCCACCAGTCGCGCGCATTGTCGAGCCAGGTCTTGATCTGCTGCTGGTTGCTCCAGGGGTCGCGCTCGCCCAGCGCCGCGGAAACCGACACCGAGGCCTCCGCCCACCAGCGGTCGTGGTCCTTGCCGTCGGCCATTTCGCGCAGGTTTTTCTCGGCGGCCTCGCGCTTGTCTTCCATTTTCGCCTTCACCACGCTGTCCGACCACTTGAACAGGGTTTCGCGTTTCAGTTCGGGCGTGACTTCCGCCGATAGCAGTTTTTCGAATTCGTTCGCGGCCAGCTGGTAGGATTTTTCGTCGTAATATTTATTGGCCGCGGCCATGTCATCCGCCGTATAGGCGAAGGCCTTGAGCGGCAGCAGCACGAGCAGCGCGAAGGCCAGCATCAGGATGTTTTTCATGGCAAATCTCCTTTGGGCGAATGAAGCCTGTTCACCGTTAGACGTTCTGGCGAGGGCAATCCTTGGAATTTTACTTTTTGCGGCTTAAGAAGCTGTTAATGCAGGATAATCGGGAAAAGCCTATTGCGGTTCCCAGACGATCGGCAGGGTAAAGGTAAAGGTCGTGCCCACCCCTTTTTCAGAAGCGACCTTGGCCGTGCCGCCCAGCGCAACCACGGCCGCCTTCACGGCATCAAGCCCGATTCCCCGCCCCGATTCTTCCGATACATTGTCGCGGGTGGACACCTGCGCGTCGAAAATATGCTGGATCAGGTCTTCGTCTTTTTCCGCCGATTTCAGTTTTTCGCGCAGCTTGTCGGTGTCGATGCCCGCGCCGTCGTCGGTGATGGTGATGACCATTTTCGAATTGAATTCGCCGAAGCCGACCTCGACCGAGACATTTAATGCCGGCAGCTTGCCGGCGGCTTCGCGGATTTCGGCGGGTTCCGCCGCATGGTCGACGATATTGCGCGCGATATGGACAAGGGATTCGAAAAAGTTTTTATAAACCGGCGCGAAAACTTTCACCTGTCCGCTGGCCGGCATGGTGATGCTGATGTCTTTTTCCGCCATAACGGCGAAGAAGCTGAGCTGCGTTTCGAACGGGATCAAAAGTTCCCGTACCTGCTGCGCGACGATTTTCTGGAAGAAACGGAAGGCGAGGCCCTGCGCGCCCTGCTTGCGCAGCTCGACGCCGAATTCGGTGACGTAGCGCAGCGGCAGCGTCACCACCTCTTCCTGGATCTCGAAATTGTTGCCCCAGATTTCATGGCCGTAGCCCTTGGCCTCGGCGAACAGCGTACCGATTGCCTCGCGGCAGACCTCCAGCATTTCCTTGGTCGATACTTTTTCGGAGCCCCCCAGCACGGTTTCCATTTCATGGATGATGCCGGCAATCGCGTTCAGGTGGAAGAACTTTGACATGCCCTTCAGCGTATGCAAATCACGCGAGAGTTCTTCCGCCGGGCGCTCGCTGGGCGTCGACAGCAGCACTTCCTCCATCTTGCGCAGGTAGCGCACGAAGGCCATTTTATCCTTTGCGATGCGCAGCATGCGCGCGATGCGGGCTTCCTTGAGGCGGATTTCCTCTCTCGACGCTTCTTCCTTCGTGATGTCTTCCGCGATTAAAAGAATGGACGACAGGCGGCCGGAGGGCGCATACATCGGGCGGTAGCGCAAGGCGACCGTCAGCCCGCGCGAATGCGCGAAGTTCTTGGGCGCAAGGCGCATCAAATCCTCGAAGGGGAAAATCGTCGTATCGCCTTCGAACACCACGTCGATCAGCCCCTGCATCTGTTCGTGCCCGTCGGCGTCGAGGCCCAGCACGTCGGCCACATGCCGCCCGCCCGGCTCCGTTTCCAGCAGAGAGATGCAGGCCTTGGAATAAACGTTGGAACACAGGCCTTTTTCGTCGAAAAATACGAGGCCGACGCCAAGGCTGTCCAGCACCGTCGTCATCGACGAGTTCAGCATTTCAAGGCGCGCATTTGCATCGGTAAGCTCGGCCGAGCTGATATCGAGGTTGCGCATCGCCATCTTCACGCGCCCGTCCAGTTCGGCATAGGCGGTATCAACGTCACGCAAAATGGCGGGCAGGTTCGACAGCAGGCGCGGCGCACCACCGGTGCCCCGCATTTCAACCGCAATCGCCTCGGCGTCTGCCGGCGGGAAATGGCGGCGCAGCTGGCGGGCGAGTTTTTTGGTGATGCTCATGACCCGCCCTCCACAATATGTGTGACAGCCATGGCCTGGTTCTGCAATTCGGGCGGTGTCTGCCCGGGCAGCGGCGAAATCGCGCCGTAACCGTAAAAGCCCGCGCAGGCCGAACTGCCGCCGATGGCCTTGTGCACGGCCTCCACCTCTTCGTCCACATCGCTGCCCAGCGCCATCTTGCGGCCAAGGCAGCTGACCATCAGCGTCGCCGTTTCACCGGCCACGCCCCACATGCTGGCCTCGCGCCCCGCCTGCCCCGCGCCGTCGATGAGAACATCGGCGTCGGCATGCATCAGGCGCACCTGCGCGCCCTGCGGGATATCCCCCGCCAGGATGACGCTGCCCTCGTGCTGGTTCACGTTCACCAGCATGCGCACGATGCCGCTGTCCTGCCGGCTGTCGCCTTTCAGGATGGACAGCGGATAAAGCAGCCCGCTGGCCGGCAGCTCCGCCGCCCTGTCGCCCAGGTATTCGCGGTAGACGTTCAGCGCGGGCTTGCTGTCCAGTTCATACAGCACGTTACCCGCCGCGCGCGTCACGCGGCGCAAGGGGCCGAAGGATTTCCAGCCGCAGCGCGTGCCGTGCTTGACCGTCACATGGTCGCCGTAAACGCCGAAGGCGACGGCGCGCGACTGCGATATCTTGCCGTTAAACAAAGTGTAGGTATTGGCAAAACCGGCGCCGTCGCCCGCCATGCCGCCCATCACGGTCACGCCCTTGTCGAAACTGCCGCCCAGGCCTTTAGCAAATGCCGCACCGTTGACGCGCAAGCCCGGCACCAGCGCGAAAACGCCTTTCAGCTTCGGCCCCGCCAGCGCCTTGCCCAGCTGCTGGCCGGCATAATAGGATTCTTCCGGCGCGTTGACCGGTGCTTCCGCCACTTTCACCTGCGCTGTGTCGAAACGGATGCCCAGCGCCGAAATGCTGTCGCTGCGCGCGCGCGGGCCCAATATTTCACCGGCGGTCGAACAGCCCAGCACCTGGCAGCCCTGCAAAATCGCGCAGGCCTCTTCCATCGGCTTTTCGTCTTTCCACAGGGCGGGCGTGGCGAAAACGACGGTAACCTGCGGCTTTATCGACGAGACTTTCAGCAGAGCCTCTTTCAGGCCTGCGCGCGGCGCGGTGACGGCGATTGATTTCATCGTCGCCTCCTCAAGCCCTTGCGGCCTGCTCCTGCATGCGGATGTTGACGACGATCGCACCATCGTCCCCCTGCGGCGTGTGGCAGCGGAAATTCAGGTGCGCGGTGCCTTCGTCGTTACTGGGTTCATTCTGCGTCTTGGCGACGACGGGGATATCCATTTCGAAATCGAAACCGCGGCCGTTCAGGAAGGCCTTCACGCGCGAGCCCACGACGTTGGCGACGGCGCAGGCCATGTCCTCACAGATGGCGTCGATCGGCAGTTTCAGGGCTTCGACGGAGTAGGATTCTTTAGCGATCGTCAGCAGCAGGTCCTGCGCGAACTGGAAGCGGAATTCGACCAGCATACCGCCTTGCGCCAGCGTAACGCGGCTGCAGATGTCCTGGCTGTCGCCGCTCATCAGCCCGTCGGCGGATTTCCAGCCCGTGATATCGCGGCTGAACATGGTGTCGAATGTGTCCGCCATCGTCCTGCCAACGATGTCCGACACAAACGACTTCATGTCGCGGATATTCTCCAGGGGCTTCAACTGCGATGTCACGCCTGCTGCCGCGCTTTCTCGGCGCGGCGTTCCATCCAGCCGATAACCTTGTTGACGTGTTCCTGCAAGATGCCGTCGGCGACGGGCTTGACGATGTACGACGTCGCGCCCGCTTTCAGCGCCTCGATGATATAGCGTTCCTCGGATTCGGCCGAGACGATGACGAAGGCTGTGCCGTCATAGGCTTTATCCTCCCGGCACTGCTGCATCAGGTGGTAACCGCTTTTGCCCGGCATGTTCCAGTCGAGGAAAATAATGTTGTATGGCGTGGCCGCCATCCTGTCCGTCGCTTCCTTGACGTTCGAGGCCTGGTCGACATGGGCGCAGCCCATGCCTTTTAACTGGCGTTCGATGTCGCAGCGGATGAGCATATGGTCATCGACGACGAGCACTTTCATTTCTGCAATATTAGGCTTGGTCATGGCTTTAGCCCTCCAGGTTAAAGCATACCCGAGCAATGCCTAATAAAGCTATAATATGATTATGTAATTTACTTTTCCACGTAGTCGAGGTCGTCGTGGAAAGTCTCCTTCACCATGAAAACGCCCAGGAAGGCCAGCGCCATGACGACCGCGAAGACCGCAAGGCCCCCGCCCGTGACGCCAAGCGCCGGAATTAGCGCGCGGAAGGCCTGCGTTATGGGTATCGCAAGCCCGCGCGCCACGTTCGGCACGCTTGTCGCGGCGGTCGCGCGCAGGTTGGTGCCGAACTGCTCAGCGCCGATCTGCACGAACATGCACCAGTACCCGGCGCCGATGCCCAGCAGCAGGCAATAGGCATTGAACTGCAGCAGCGACTGCGGCTTCACGCCCGTGAACACCAGCATTGAAAAGACAAGGAACCCCAGCGACAGCGCAATCGCCTTGCGACGGCTTTGCAGGTACTGGCTGACCAGTCCCGTGATCATGTCGCCGATGGCAAGGCCGATGTAGCAGTACAAAACCGCATTTGCGACGGTCGGCACATCGGGCATGCCGAAATCTTTCGCGAACTCCGGCGCAAAGGTGATGAAGACGCCCACCACGCACCAGGTCGGCGCGCCCACCAGCAGCACGGCCGCATAGCGGCGGAAGAGGTCGAGGTCCTTGAAGAACATCAGGATATTGCCGCGCTTGACCTTGGCGCCCTGTTCTTCGACCTTTTTATACATGCCGGATTCACGCACGCCCATGCGCAGGGCCAGCAGCAGGAAACCCATCACACCGCCGACAAGGTAGGCTTCGCGCCACGTCACGAAGTGGACGAGGATGCCAGCCGCCGTGGCGCCCAATACACCAATCGTCGCGATAAAGGTGGTGCCAAGGCCGCGGAGCTTGCGCGGCAGCAGCTCGGAGGCCAGCGTCACGCCCACGCCCAGTTCCCCCGCAAGGCCGATGCCGGTGATAAATCGCAGGATCGCGTATTGCGTCACATCCTGCACGAAAGAATTCGCGATATTGCCGAGCGAGTACAGAACGATAGAACCGAACAGCACGGAAAGGCGGCCGAATTTGTCCCCCGCCACGCCCCAGAGGAAGCCGCCCAGCAGCAGCCCCGCCATCTGCGCATTCAGCAGCAGCACGCCCTGGTCGAGCAGCTGAGCTTCGGGAACGCCCAGGTCTTTCAGGCTGGGCACGCGTAAAATATTGAACAAAAGCAGGTCGAAAACATCGACGAAATAGCCGAAGGCGGCCACCAGAATGGTCAGCACGACCATCTTGTCCGCCATCAAACGCGCGATTGCGCCCTTGTCCGCCGTGGTATCGGTCATAATAAAGCCTTTGTAAAATGAGCCGCGCCCTTATACCATAGGCTCGATAGGGCAAAAAGACACGATAAGCATCAGGGCAAGCTATTGGAATCGATTGATAATTCTATAGTAATGCTTTCGTGGTAAAATGGAAAAAGAGAGAAATAGCAAGGATAAGTCCATGCAAGACGCCCCCCAATCCGACAATTCCCTGCCCCAGCCCGTGAATATTCTGCTGGTCGAGGACGACGAGGTCGACGCCGAGCTGGTCGCCCGCGTGCTCCGCCGCGAGAAGATTTCCAACCCCTTTTTCACCGCCACCGACGGGGTCGAGGCGCTGAACCTGCTCAAGGGCCAGACCGCGCCGCAGCAACCCTGCCTTGTGCTGCTCGACATCAACATGCCGCGCATGGACGGGTTCCAGCTGCTGGACGCCATGAAGAACGACGAGACGATGAAGAACAACGTCGTTTTCATGCTCACAACCTCCGGCCGCGACGAGGACAAGCGGCGCGCCGAGAAGATGGACGCCAAGGGATATATTTTAAAAGAAAACACCGGCGCGCTAGTCGACATTTTGCGCCGTTATTGCCACGCCGTTAACAAGGCCTGACAAGCGCCTTACACCGGGGACGCCATGCCGACGACACCTTCGCTGCCCGCCGAAGCCGCCAACGCCAACCCGCAACCCGCGCTCCAGCGCCTGGTCGGCGTCGTCAAGGAACTGTCGCTGGCCCGCGACCTCGACAGCATCATGAGCGTCGTGCGCATCGCCGCCCGCGAGATGACCGGCGCAGACGGCGCGACTTTCGTGCTGAAGGACGACGACAAATGTTTTTATGCCGAAGAAAACGCGATCAGCCCCCTGTGGAAGGGCCAGCGCTTCCCGCTTAAAAGCTGCATCAGCGGCTGGGCGATGCTGAACAAGCAGCCCGCGATCATCGAGGATATTTACAACGACCCGCGCGTACCGATCGAGGCCTATAAACCAACCTTCGTCAAAAGCCTCGCCATGGTGCCCATACGCAAGGAACAGCCGGTCGGCGCCATCGGCAATTACTGGGCCACGCGCCGCCAGCCGACGGAGGAAGAGATCGGCCTGCTGCAGGCGCTGGCCGACGTCACCTCGGTCGCCATCGAGAATGTCGGGCTTTACGCCGAGCTGCAGAAAAAAGTGAAATCGCTGGAGGACTCGAACGAGGAACTGGCGCGCTTCGCCTGGATCGCCTCGCACGACCTGAAATCGCCGCTGCATTCCATCGCCAACCTGACGACATGGATCGAGGAAGACGCGGGAGACACCCTGCCCCCGCAAAGCCGGACGCACCTCGGCCAGATGCGCCGCCGCGTCCAGCGCATGGAAAAACTGCTCGACGACCTGCTGGAATATTCGAAAATCGAAAGCAAGCTGGGCGAATCCCCTATGCCGTTGCTGGACGGCGAGGAGCTGATGGCGCATGTGCGCGACTGCGTGAATATCAGGGACGGCTTTACGCTCGAGGTGTCGCCCGCCTTCAAGGGCATGCGTCTGCCCGCGATGCCGCTGGAGCGGGTTTTCGCCAACCTGATCGACAACGCCATCAAGCACCATGACAAAACATTCGGCACCGTGCGCGTCACGGCGGAAGAAACGGAATCACATTACGTCTTTACCGTCGCCGACGACGGCCCCGGCATCCCGCCGCAGTTCCATGGCAAGGTGTTCGAGCTGTTCCAGACGCTGAAGCCGCGCGACAAGGTGGAGGGCAGCGGTATAGGCCTGACCATCGTCAGGAAAATGCTGAACACCCACGGTTCCGATATCACCCTCATGTCGCAGGGGCGCGGCACGGCCTTCCGCTTCGCCTGGCCGAAACCGCTCCGCCTGACGTAATTATCCCTTAAGCGCCGAACTTGCTCTTGGCGTCTTTGCCGCCGGCGTCCTGCTGGTTCAGCATTTTTGCGAGCAATACCTGCACAAGTCCGCCGCCCGAGCCGTCGGCGCCGGTGCCGTTGGCGGCGCCCGTAACCATGATGTCGGGCGTGATTTTGAGGCCCGCGACCGAGATCGATTTCATGATCTCGACCGAGGTCACGCCGGGTGCGGTAAGCGCGCTGGCCTGGTCGCGGTAGGCCTTGGCCTGCGCCTCGCCCTTCGCCTGGATGATCGAGGCTTCGGCATCACCGGTCTGTTTGATGCGCGTCGCTTCGGCCTCGGCCAGCATCCTCACCCGCGCCGCGTCGCCGCGTGCGCGTTCTTCGGTCTGTTTGGCTTCGTGCTGCGCGACCAAAATGCCGGCCTCGGCGGTGATGATCTTCACCTGCTGGTCGGCTTCGGTCTTGGTCTTTTCGAACTGGACGCGGCGCGTCTCGGCCTCTTTCTTGGCGTCGTACATCGATTTTTCCTGCTCGGCCAGGTTCTTCTGCTGCGTCGTGCGCATCAGGGCCTCGGGCAGGTGGATGTTCGTCACCATCACCGAGACGATATCGACGCGGTATTTGGTGAGGTCGTTGCGCACGGCCTCTTCGGCCATTTTCTGTTCTTCCGCGCGGTTCTGCTGGTAGGCGATGGCGGGGGAACGCGCGACCTGCGCCCTGAAGATACCGTCGATCTGCGGGTGCAGCACGTTTCCTTCCAGCTGCGAGACCGAGCCGATTTTCTGCACCACATAAGGCGCGTTTTCGGGCAGGATACGGTACTGGCAGCGCACTTCCACCTTCATCGGGAAGCCGTCGTGCGAGACGACCTCGAAGGGATCGAAGCTTTCCGCGCCGTCGGACTGGTTGTCTTCCGCGCTCCATTCCACCGACCGCGTCACGGTCGGGATGATGATGACGGAATAGGCGAGCGGGTTGATGTTATAGGCGCCGGGCCCCAGCACTTCGCGCTGGATGCCGCGGAAACCTTTCGAGACCACGTGCCTTGTCTTGCCCTTGTCGTCGGAGGCGTCTTCACCCGCCACGGTCTTGTATTCCGACGGGTCCTTGCCGATGTTCGAGATCATCACGCCGACCTCGCCCTGTTTCACGATCGTCTGCTTGTGGCGGGAAACCGAAAACAGGTAAGGGTTGATGTAATACATACCGGGCGTCAGGATATTTTCCTGGGGCCCTCGCTGGCCGCCGTTGTCGAGGAATTTCTGGCCGTTCTGGAAGTTTTCATGCTCGGCCGGGGTCTGCACGACGACTTCGTGCTCGTTCATGGGCAGGCCGTCCCTGGCCTCGACCACGCCGATTTCGTTCTCGCCCACCTGCACGGCGTCCTTGATCTCGACCTCGAAAATCTCGGTGTTGATGTTATAGGTGCCGGGGCGCAGGAAGTCGATCTGCGGGCCCTTTTGCCCGCCGTTTTTCAGGAAGGCCTCGGCCTTCTGGAAGTTGTCATGGCCCGCGACGCTATGGCCCAGCAGGCTGTTGAGCGGCGCGCCGTCGGCTGCCGTCACGACGCCGATCTTGCCCTCGGGGATGAAGGTTTTCTTGATCTTCGTCACCTTGAAGAGGAAGGGGTTGATCTTGAAAGTGCCGTTAGTCAGGAAGCGCAGCTGTTTGCCGCGGATGCCGCCGTTTTTAAGGAAGGCGCCGGGGTCCTGGAAGTTGTTGTGCGTGTTGCCGGCCGGGTCCTCGGCGAAAATGCGGCCCGCGGGCAGCGTCTGCCCGTCGGCGGCGTCGACGATGCCAAGCTCATCCGCGCCGATGACGAGGAACTGGGGCTTGTATTCGACGATCATGATCGGCCATGCGATAAAATGCAGGCCGGGCGCAAGGTAAGCGGCTTTGCGGCCGACCTCGCCCTCAAGGGCGAAGACGTGGCCCGCGGCAAGCTCCTTGCCGAAGAATCGCCGCTCCAGCACCGCGATCTGGTTGGAGCCGACGTTGACGAGGAACCGCGTCAGCAAAAATATGCCGAGCGAAATGCCGATGACGATGTAGAAGAATTGCGCTGAAAGAATGTTTTCCATTTGCCCTTAACTCCAGAAAAGCCTGCCCTGCTCCGGCATCATGGACTTTAGACAAAAGACGTTAACAAAACCTTGTCTGCACATAACGCGCAAACAGGCGGCCGATTAAGGCAAAAGTCTTTTCACTGTTTCAGGATTTTCGCCAGTTTTTCACGCAGGGCGGGGGCAAGTTCGGGGCGCTGCAGGCCGTAGGCGACGCTGGCCTCGATGAAACCGGCGCACTGGCCGCAGTCGAATCGCTCGCCCTCGAACTGGAAGCCGTAGACCGGTTTGCTTTTCGCGAGGCGCGAGATGGCGTCGGTCAGCTGGATTTCTTTTTTGTCGATGCGCGTCGAACACATGTTGTCGAGGATCGGGAAGATTTCAGGCTGCAGGATATAACGGCCGATGATGGCGGTGGTGGATGGCGCCTTGTCGCGCGGCGGTTTTTCGACCAGCGATTTCACGCGCAGGTGGCCTTTTTCCGGGGTGCCATCGATAACGCCGTACAAACTCACCTGGTCCGGCGCGACGTTTTGCGCGGCGATGAGGCTGGAGCCTTCTTCCGCTTCGGCGAATTCAACCATCTGCTTCAGCACGCCCTTGCCCTTGCACAGTATCGCATCATCGGGCAGCAGCACCGCGAAGGGGCGCGGGCCCACGACGCCCTGCGCCACATACACGGCATGTCCCAAACCGAGCGGCTCGTCCTGATAGACGATTTTCACCGCGCTTTCGGGCAGCGAGCAGTCGCGCATCAGCTTCGCGAAGCCGCCCTTGCCGAGGCCTTCAAGATAGGCCTCAAGCTCCGGCATGCGGGAGAAATGTTTTTCGATGGCGGATTTGCGGTGCGAGGAGACGAAGACGAATTCCTCGAACCCGGCCTCCAGCGCTTCCTCGACCGCGTATTGCAGCAAGGGCTTGTCGACGAGCGGGAACAGCTCCTTCGGCACGGTCTTGGTCGCGGGCAGGAAGCGTGTTGCCAGCCCGGCCACAGGAAATACGATTTTTTTGATTTTCTCCGCCATGGTTATCCCTTATACCGCAGCATCCATGCCTTTGATAAGGCGGTATAAATTTTATTTTACATAGAATACTTGATGTAGCCGGCTGTTACGGCTAAACAAGACACTCCGGAAAATAGAAGAGGCCGCCATGACATCACACAAAGTCGTCATTTCCCGCACGTCAGAAGACACCGGTTATTTCGAGATCAAGGACCCCAGCGTCGTGAAGGCGCAGGACGGCTATTATATGTATTGCAGCCTCGGCACCTCGGTCACCCAGCAATGGGTCATCGGCCGTTTCAAGGCGGAGCACCCCGGCGGGCCGTGGCAGGAACTGCCGCATGCGAAACTGACCGGCGTCGAGGGCGGCGAGGTTTGCGCGCCCGCGGTCGTGCTGGAGGAAAAAGACGGCAAGCCCGTCTGGAAGATGTATGTGCAGAACACCTGCTTCAGCGAAAACGGCATTATCGCGCTGGCTGAATCGGAAGACGGCGAGCATTTCACCGCGCTGCCGCCCGCCATGACCGCCGCCGACGTGCCCCGGGGCGATGTGCCCGTCGTGGGGCTTTACGATGTCGCGGTGTCTGATGTTGAAAAAGACGGCAGGGCTTATGAATGCATGGCTTTCTCCGCCTACCGCCGCGTGGGCTGCGGCGATGTTTATTTATCGTTCCGCGAAAAAGGTGCGGCCGCATGGGACGAACCTGTGCTGGCGCTGAAACAGGAAGATGTGCCCTTCCACAACCGCCCTTCCGCGCCCAATTTCGAATGGGGGCTGGAGGGCGCGAAGGTGGTGCAGCTGGCTGATGATGCCTTCCTGATGGTCGGCGTCGCCTTCCTCGACAAAAGCAACGACGAACGCGGAACGCGCCAGCGTGTTTTTCTCGCCGCATCGAAAACGCCGGGCGGGCCCTATACCGCCATGAATACGCCGATAGAGCCGACAGCATATCCTGAAGGCAAAGGCGAGAACGGCCATCCTGACACCGTTGACATGGACGGCAAGCTTGGCCTGCTCTATCAGGAGCGCGCGGGCGAAGGCAAACCCTGGCACCTGCGCTACACGGAAATGGACAAGGCGGAATTGCTGGCCGATGTACGCGCCGCGCTCGCGCCGAAAACCCATTACGTCAAAGCCGCCGCACCGAAGCCGTGATCCTTTAAAAACCGTTACCCAATTTTAATAATTGGTTTGCTAGAGTAATGGCTCAGCCCCCATTCCTGCGGGGCGCGGGAGCATCAGCACATGACCACGATGGAAATCGACGAAAAGAAATCGCGCCTTGGCGGTTTTCCCATCAACTCTGTCCTTATCCTGGCCGCAGCCATGGGCGCGCTGTACAAATACCAGACAATCCCCGCCGCGGTGCTGCTGACGCTGTCGGCCATGGTGGTTCTGCTGATTATCTTCGGCGAGCGTTTCAAGGCCGACCTCTGGCTTGAATCGCGCGGCATCCCGGGGCGCGAAGCGATTTTGCCGCTTATCGCCATGGGCATCGCGATACATTTCGGCGCCGTGCACCTCGATACCATCCCGCGCGTCTTTTTTGAAAAAATCGACATCATCGTTTTCATTTTGTCGTTTGCGATTATCGCCGAAGGCATCGGGCGCTCGGGCTACTTCGCCTTTGCCGCCTATAAAATCGTGTACAAGTGCCAGGGCAATACCACGCGCCTGATTTTGTACCTCTTTATCCTGACCTCCATCCTCACGCTCTTCACCTCGAACGACATCGTCGTGCTGGTGCTCACCCCCATCATCATCTCCGTCTGCGTGCATGCGGGCATCCGCAACACCAGGCTGTTGCTGCTGGCGCAGTTTATGGCCGCGAATACGCTTTCCATGGGGCTCCTCATCGGCTCGCCCACCAACATCATCCTTGGCAAGGCGCTGCATATCGACTTTTTCAGCTACCTGGGGCTGATGCTTGTGCCTGCCATTATGTCGTGCATGCTCAGCATGATCGTCATCGACTGGATGAACCACCAGTCGAAACCCGGCACCGGCGGGTTGTTCGTCAAGCGCTGGTCCTATACCGACACCTACCGCGTGCCTGCCTTCGCCAAGTCGGCGCATTTTACCGACCAGATGCAGCGCTGGCTGGTGCTCTTCTTTGCCGCTGTGGCCTGGCTTGCCGTCGTCTCGGCGATGGAATGGTCGCTGTTCTGCTCGGCCATCCCGACCGCGCTGATTTCGCTGTTCTATATCTACAAGGAAACCGTGCAGGAAAAAGGCAGTTCGGCCGCCGCGACGAAGGATATCGTTCACCTCATCCGCTTCCTGCCCTACAGCGTTTTCTTCTTCGCCATGTGCTTCTTCGTCTTCGCGGCAGAAATGGCGCAGCTGGATTACGTCGAAACCGTGCTGCTGCCCTTTATCAAGGAGCATTTCCTGCGCGATATCGTGCATGCATCGCTCAGCATGATTTTCCTCTCGGGCATACTGGTCAACATGCTGAACGACCTGCCCGCCGCGGCGCTGCTGTCGGAAATGCTGCAGCAGATGGAAGTCACCGGCGGCGCGCTAGGCGAATACATGCGCATCGTCATCATCCAGGCCTTCCTCGTCGGCCTTAACATCGGCTGCTATGTGACGCCGATCGGCGCGCTGGCGGGCATCCTGTGGTTCGATATCCTTAAAAAAGAAGAACGCAGGCAAAGAAAATTAATGGAACAGCACGGCGGCGTCGCGCAACGCGAAATGCTGATTCCCAGCCGCATGGACATGGTGCGCTACGGCTTGATGCACTTCACCTTTGTCGCGCTGGTGCTGGGTTACCTGCTGCCCTTCTTCATCCAGGTCATCGACCTGCTCATCAGCAGCCCCGAGCAGTCCAACAACAGCCCCCTGAACGGCATGCTGACCATTAAAAAGTACCTGCCATATATCGGTTTTGGCCTTCTGGCTTTTACCTTTATCACCTTCCGCAACGTGCTGCGCCGCGGCCATGTCCTGCTGGGCCATATGCGCGAGGTTTTCGTGGTGATGACCAAGGTCACCATCTGGGCGATGAAGAACCGCGGGCTTTATTTTGCCGTCATGGCGGGCATCCTGCTGGCGGGCGCCAGCGGCCTGCTCTACTGGTCGGAGGCCGCGCATGACGCCATCTATGGTTCCGCCGGCGCAAAGCCGCTGTTCGACAGCATCTCGGGTTTTATCCTCTGGGTGATGGTCTTTACGGGTTCCGGCATGTCGGACGCCTTCAAGCCGCATTCGACGCTGGGCCTCGCGCTCACGTCGGTGCTGCCGCTGATGGTGATCGGCGGTATCGTCATCATGGCGCGCCTCTCGACCGACAAGAGCGTGACCAAGCTCTCGAAACGCCTCGCCAACGGCGAAATCCCGAGCTACCGCATCGTCATCATCAACTACAACAACCGCTTCGAGAGCTTCGTGCGGAACGCGCTCTATACCTCCGATGCCTCGATCCTGCTGCTCTGCGACCATGCGCAGTATGACCAGGCGCTGTCGTTCGCGTCGGAAACCAACCAGACGCACCTGGGTTCCCACCGCCTCTATGCCGCGGTCAAGCACCCAGACCCCTACCACAACTTCCACGAATACCGCATCGAGCAGGCGGACGAGATTTACCTGCTGTCCGACATGACGACTCAGGGCGAGTACGAGAAACTGCGCTATGTCACCAAGCTCGACGCGCTGCTCAATTCGACGCGCGTCACGGCGGTCGAGGGTGTCGACGCGGGCGTCGCAGGCGCGGGGCACGAGGACGCGACCGACAAGGATATCGACGACCTGGCCGGCATGCCGCGCATCTTCATCGAAACGCCGTCCGAGCGTTTCCGTGAACTGCTGCAACGCTCGAGCAGCCCGCTGATGCTGCGCACCGCCATCCAGGCGACGTTTGACAGCGACGTGGGCGATTACCTGATGTCCGACATGGACCAGGGCCTGAGCCAGCTGAACGGCTATTACCACACCGGCCGCCCCTCGCGCCTGCCGCAGCTCTTCGCCGACGGCAAGAGCCCGCTGGAAAAATTCACGCTGCGCGATTTCGAGCTGGACGCAAAAGGCAAGGAGCTGTTCCGCAAGCACTTCTCGGGCCTCGAGCCGCAGAAGGACGGCGGCGTGCCCGTGCAGCTGCGCGCGCTGAAGCAGTTTTCCATCGGCGTGCGGGCGAAGGTGGCCGACGGCACCTTTGGCGCAAGGTACATGGAAGGCAAGCAGGCGAAGGAAATCGACTACACCCGCCTGCTGGGCATGGGCATGCGCATCGGCGACAGCCTGATGCACATCGGCATCCCCTCGGCCGCGCTCTCCATGCAGGCCATCAAGGCTGAAAAAGTCATCATGCGCATGCCCGTCGACCAGGCGGTCGACGGCGGAGCGCCGGAAATGGCGGAGGAAGGCAAGGTCTTTATCTACAACTTCACCCCGCATTCGAAGAGTTTCGTCGAGCGCCTGCTGCCCGCCTACAAGGGCGAGAAGACAGCGCGCATCGTCATCATGGCCTTCCCCGACCAGATGGTGCCGGACGGCATCCGCGAAAGCCATGCCGTGCACGTAATGCAGATGGCGCAGACGGAGGAAATGATCAACCACATCTGCCCCCTGCCCGAAGCCCGCAAGCGCGCCGCGGCGAAGCAGCCGGCCAAGGCCCCCCTGACGCCCGTGCTGGAAAAAGGCGACCGCATCTACGTCTTCCTCGACTTCGACCGGCCGAACCCCGACACGCCCAGCATCGACTTCATCGACCGCCTCGACCGTCAGCTGAACATGCTGGCGGGGCAGCCCGGCGCGCTGACGCACCCCGACCTTTATATCGTCGTGGAAACCGCCAACCTCAACAGCCGTTCGCTGTTCGAGAACTTCTTCCTCGACAAGATCATCGACAGCTCGCTGCCGCGCCAGAACTACATGGAGGTGTTGTCCAAGGTCTTCCACCGCGCGCTGTCCGACAAGACGCTGCTGGGCTTCGCGCATGGAACGGTGTCGCACTTCCACCTGTCGGCGAAGATCGCGGCATACCTGTGCCGTTACCACGTCAAATATGCCGAGGACGTGATATTGAAGGATCAGGCGGGCTCGGAAATCCGCATCGTCGGCAAGAGCTTCGCGCAGGCGGTGCATGAAATCCGCTCCTATTCCATGCCGCCGATGCAGCTGGTGGCGCGCGTGCGCCTGGTGCCGCATGCGGAGCAGGCGGGCAACCATGTGCGCCGCAGCTTCCGCCTGGCCGAGGTGCCGGAGACGGAGCCGCTCACCGACGGCGACCTACTGCTCAACATCCCGATGCTGTAATGGCAGGCGCCCCCGCTTCATTCATGGCGAAGGGACAGCGGCGCGAGATGGCCTATAACGGCCCCATGCGCTCGGGCCTTGTCATCGACAGCCGCGCGCTGCTGGTCAGGGGCTACGAGGTCTACCAGACCGAACTGCTGAACAAACTGAACCCCGCGGGCAGCGGCCAGTGGTACGCGCCGCATATGCAGAACCGCGGCAATAAAATGCAGATCGACGTCGACACGCGCCGCGGCCGCACCATTTTGCCCGGCTATTTCATCGCGCGCGGCATCGCAGGCGATGCGCTGGCATCGCTGCTGGCGCAGCACGGGCTGAAAGGCACGCTCGATGCCCCCGATAACGCCGCCACCTTCCACCTCACCGCCGTCGATATCAGGCTCTACGACATGGGCTATGGCTCCGCCACCTTTACGGGCGAGATCGAAGCGCACAGGGATATGGATGTCGAGGAATACCGCGAGGCGGCCGAGAAAATCGGATCATTGCTGGCCGATTTCCGCCCCGTCTTCGTCAGCACGTTTGAACAGGTGTCGGAGGCCGTCGACAATACCTTCGTCGCGCTCAGCTTTCACGGGTTGCGTCCCACCAACAGCTACTGGCGCAACAGCCACCTGGGGCAGAACATCGGCGACCTGTTCTGGGTGCATCGTCTTTTTTCCATCGAATGCCAGAACCACCAGCAGTTCACGCGCAAGAAAGATCTGTGCAAGCGCCTTGTGGTGTCGGAGGCCGCCGAGGCGCTCGAGGACATGTCGATCGAGCCCGCCATGGCGGTTTACCCCGGCAACGGCAATTCGGCGGTGATTTTCGAAAAGGGCAAGGTCAAGCCGCAGGATATCGCCGCGCTGACCAGCATGGTGCGCGCGCAGAATATATTCTATGTCGCCGCCGAAGACATCGACCGCGACATGTTCTACCTGTCGAACGAGCTTGACCGCCAGAAACATTCCAAAAACATGTCGCTGCTGGAAAAACAATCCGAAGTCATCGTCGATTACCAGTCCAAGGTCACGTTCTTCAGGGCGATTTACGACGATTTCGACAACAGCCTCGACCCGCAGGGCCTGAAAATCTGGCATGCGCTGGAAAAATCATGGGCGACGCGCGACCGTTTCGCCAACATGAACACGAAACTGGAACTGGTGGAAAAAATCTATAACCGCATCCGCGAAAACCTGAACCACCTGCAGAACAAGCGCATCGGCGCCTTCATGCTGGTCTTCACGCTGATCTCGACGCTGTCGGTCATCGTCGACACGGTCGATTTCACGCAAGGCGCGGATTTGAAATACCCCAGCCTGCTCCGCATCGGCGTGCTGGGCATGCTGCTGCTGGTGGTGGTCTTCTGCGCCGTGGCGCTGATGAAAGGCGTACGCCGGAAAGTTTAAAGACGAAACTTGCCCTTCGACGCCGGGCCGCAGCAGCGCACGTCGTCGCGGTTGCGCAGTTCGTTCACAATCGCCCAGTCGATATCCTTCACCCAGAAGGTGCCGGTCAGCGCGACGGCGATCTTGCCCTTGCCGTGCTTGTTGAAAACTTTTTTCAGCTCGGTCACCGCCTCGCCATGCGGAATGTCCATCATGACGATGAATTCATCGGTCGGCTTGATGGGGTTCGCCTTCTGGTATTCGGGGCGGTCGCTGGGCGTCAGGGGCAAAGCCATGGCTGCAATCCTTGTTTATTGAAACACGGCGAGTATAAAGGGTTTTGGTTTCCATATCAACGCCTTTTTACCCCTTTGAAAAACCGAATCAATTGCGCCCGCAGGGGCCCTTCGGGGATACTCGGCATCATCATTTGCGAAGAAAGGCCCCGCATGCCAGCCACCGCCGCGAAACCCGCCCCCGCAACCCCGGAAATGAAAGCGCGCCACGATACCATCGTGATCCTCGATTTCGGCTCGCAGGTCACGCAGCTGATCGCAAGGCGCATCCGCGAGGCCGGGGTTTACTCGGTGCTGCTGCCCTTCTCAACCCCGCTCGAAAAAATACTGGCGCATAACCCCAAGGGCATCATCCTCTCGGGCGGCCCCGCCTCGGTACACGAAGCAGGCAGCCCGCGCGCGCCCGAGGGGATTTTCACGCTTGGCATCCCCGTCCTCGGCATCTGCTACGGCCAGCAGACGATGTGCGAACAGCTGGGCGGCAAGGTCAGCCCCAGCGCGAAACGCGAATTCGGCCGCGCGCATATTTCGGTGGAGGACGGCGCCTCCCCCCTCTTCGCCGGCATCTGGCAGGCGGGCGTGAAGCCGCAGGTCTGGATGAGCCATGGCGACAGCGTGAGCAAAATCCCCGAAGGCTTCAAGGTCATCGGCAAAAGCGACACCTGCCCCTATGCCGCCGTGGCCGATGAAAAACGCAAGCTCTACGGCGTGCAGTTCCACCCCGAGGTCGTGCATACGCCCGAGGGCAAGCAGATTATCAGCAACTTCATCTTAAAAATTGCCGGCTGCAAAAACGACTGGACGATGGCCACGTTCAAGGAAGAGAGCATCGCCGCCATTCGCAAACAGGTGGGCAAGGAACGCGTCATCTGCGGCGTCTCGGGCGGGGTCGATTCAACCGTCGTGGCAGGCCTGCTGCATGCGGCGATCGGCGACCAATTAACCTGCATCTTCGTCGATACCGGCCTGATGCGCCTGAACGAGGGCGAGGAAGTGGTCGACCTCTTCCGCAACCATTTCAACATCCCGCTGGTGCATGAAAAAGCGGGGCCGCTGTTCCTCGAACGCCTCGCGGGCGTGTCAGACCCCGAGCAAAAGCGCAAGATCATCGGCAAAGCCTTTATCGACGTGTTCGAGGGCGCGAAGAAAAAAGCCGGCGAAGCCCCCTTCCTCGCGCAAGGCACGCTCTACCCCGATGTGATCGAAAGCGTGTCGTTTACCGGCGGCCCCAGCGTCACCATCAAATCGCACCACAACGTCGGCGGGTTGCCCGAAGACCTGAAATTCCAGCTGGTCGAGCCGCTCCGCGCCCTGTTCAAGGACGAAGTGCGCGCGCTGGGCCTCGAGCTCGGCATCCCCGAAAAATTCATCAAACGCCACCCTTTCCCCGGCCCCGGCCTCGCCATCCGCATCCCCGGCGACATCACCGAGGAAAAACTGGCGATCCTGCGCAAGGCCGATGCGATTTTCATCGAAGAACTGCACAGCAATAAATTATATGACGAAACCTGGCAGGCCTTCGCCGTCCTCCTCCCCGTCAAAACCGTCGGCGTCATGGGCGACGGCCGCACCTACGACCACGTGCTGGCTCTCCGCGCCGTCACCAGTGTCGACGGCATGACCGCCGACTACGCCCCCCTGCCCCACGAATTTCTGGGGCGCTGCGCCGTGCGAATTGTGAACGAGGTGCGCGGGATTAACCGCGTGGTGTATGACATCACCTCGAAGCCGCCGGGGACGATTGAGTGGGAATAGAGTATGGAATCGTCTATCCGCAGGAAGATCACCGAGCATCTTGCCAATCCTATAAATACAGAGTGTAAAGCAGTTTATTTGTTATGTGAGCTGCGAAAGCTGTACGACGGCCAAAGGGATGGAATCCCTTTTACATTGCAGATGTGTATTGATTGGGCACTTCATACGGAGCTCAATGGCAAGGGCGCACAAAATTTTTTACTTGATGTGGATAAATTTGTAGAAAGCCACTTAAATGGCAACACGGATATCTGCCACGAACACAAAACATTTGAAAATTTTTTATTTATTGGTGACTTTAAAGTAGCGCTCAAAGACTTTTTGCTGTCAGAGGGCATCCCCACAGAGATTTGTGATGAAGAGAGCAAGTGGTCTCAATTTATCGCGGCCTATTCAGGCGTAATTGAAGATGGCAGCTTAAAATACAAAGCCGATGCGCCCTTGAAATTTATCTCGGAAGTTAAGTTCACCAAAGGACGAGCGATAAGCAATTCGGATCTCCCATTTGAAATGAGTTGGGAAATTAGGCTACGCGATGGAAGAAAATTAATATCTTCTTTGTCTTGCAACTCAAAGAAAGGCTTTATATTCCACGCCTCTGAGCTAATTGCCGCGGTATGATTCTTTATTTTTCAAATATAAGAGCCGGACAATTCATAAAAATGAATAATAGCCTTCTCGCGGCTGGATTTGTTCTGGTTAGCTTTGTACTTTTTTACAACTCAAGCTTCGCTGGTGAAAATGGCGAATTGACGTTTACCTATACCCATAGTGGATTAGATTGCGGCAAAGATGGCGCGGGCGAGGAAAAAGAAAACAATTTCACAATAAAGGAGCTTCCCGAATTCTCCGATTATCCCGCAGAAGAGAAATCGGACAAGCTGCTTGAATACGCCCAGATAGAAACTCACCCCGACGAATATCACCATTTAGCTGTGCGGCCTGATAAAAAATATGGCGCAAATTTCAACGGGCACTATTTTGTAGTTTCGGGCAATGTGGCGCAATGCACAGGCTGTGCTTACGCTGAAATCTTTGACACAATCACGGGTAAAAAATTAGGAAAACTGGATAACTATCAGGGGTTCATGCCGCCGAAATTCAATATGAACAGCAGCCTCATCATAGAGAACCTGCCGGAGCAAGGCTCCGACTTATGCGTCTTTAACTCGATGCCCCCCATCAACTTTTACCAGGTAAAAAATAACGAGCTAGTAAAAATCAAAGAAGTGAAATTATTCGAAACGGAAGAATATAAAAAACTCGTTTCTTCGCTATCAAACCAATAATCGCCCTTTTTTAGGCTCACCCCCATTCCAATCGATCGATTGGACGCTGCCCCGTTTCCGGCAGCCGTGATGCGGTTCTTGTGCGGCGCTGATGCGGTTCTGATGGCGCGCTGATGGCGTTCCTGGGCGGTGCCAGGACGGCGCTAGTGCGGCGCGGACGCGTCAAAAGGGCAAAAAACCCTTTGTTTTCGGTGCGTGCCGCGCAACTTTGTTTCATTTCAGCGCCATAATATGCCCCCGCCCCCTCCCGCGCGCCCCGAAAAAAAATTTGCGCATTTTTCCCGAAAATCGGCCCCCGCCGCCCTCCTGAAAGCTTGGACATTGTGCGCCGCGTCATATATAAAGAAGTGCAATCATAACCTCTCACAGGATGGTTGCGTCATGACGAAAGCGTCGAAAAAATCCCCCAAAATTTTTGAAAAAATCCGCGCCAATGATGGCCTGACTTTCGACGACGTTTTGCTGCTGCCGGGCGCGTCGGAAATCCAGCCGCTCGACGCAGACACATCGACGCGCATCACGCAAAATATAACTTTGAATATTCCGCTCGTCTCCGCCGCGATGGATACGGTGACGGAAGCGGAACTTGCAATCGCATTGGCGCAGGCAGGCGGCCTCGGCATCCTTCACCGCAATATGGATGCATCTGCGCAGGCCGAACAGGTTCGCCGCGTGAAGCGCTATGAATCGGGCATGGTTTTGAATCCGATTACGATCCATCCCGATGCATCGCTGGCGGAGGCGCTTGATGTGATGAAGCGGTTCCGCATTTCGGGCGTGCCGGTGACGAAGGCGAACGGGAAACTTGTCGGCATCCTGACGAACCGCGACGTGCGCTTCGCCGACAACCACAAGCAGCGTGTTTCCGAGCTGATGACCTCGGAAAACCTCATCAAGGTTTACAACAAGGTCGATAAATCAAAGGCCAAAAAGCTGCTGCACCAGCACCGCATCGAAAAGCTGCTGGTGGTCGATGACGAAGACCGCTGCATCGGCCTTGTCACCGTAAAAGACATCGAAAAAGCGCAGCTGCACCCGACAGCCTGCAAGGACGAAAACGGCAGCCTTCGCGTGGGCGCGGCCATCGGCACCGGCGACGCCAATTTCGCGCGGGCGGAGGCCTTGATGGACGCCGACGCCGATATCATCGTGGTCGACACCGCGCACGGCCATTCGAAAAACGTTATCGATATGGTGCGGAAATTGCGCCGTACGAATAACAAGGTGCAGATTGTGGCGGGCAACATTGCCACCGGCGAAGCGGCAAAAGCATTGATCGATGCAGGCGTTGACGCCGTAAAAGTCGGCATCGGCCCCGGTTCCATCTGCACCACCCGCGTCGTCGCAGGCGTCGGCGTGCCGCAGTTAACGGCCATCATGGACACGATGGAAGAAGCCTCGAAACGCGATATCCCCGTGATTGCCGACGGCGGCATCCGTTCATCGGGCGATCTGGCGAAAGCGGTTGCCGCTGGCGCGGATTGCGTGATGATGGGCGGCATTTTCGCAGGCACCGACGAAGCGCCCGGCGAAATCATCCTTTATCAGGGACGTTCGTACAAAGAATACCGCGGCATGGGCTCGGTCGGCGCGATGGTGCGCGGATCTGCCGACAGATATGCGCAGGGTACCGTCAAGCAAAGCGAAAAACTCGTGCCCGAGGGAATCGAGGGCCGCGTGCCCTCGAAAGGCCCCGTCGCCAATGTGATTCACCAGATGGTCGGCGGCCTCCGCGCCTCGATGGGTTACACGGGCTGCAAAACGGTCGCCGAAATGAAAGAGAAAGCGAAATTTATACGCATGACCGGCGCGGGCTATCGCGAAAGCCATGTGCATGACGTCACGATTACCAAAGAAGCGCCCAATTACCGCGCGGAATAAGGCCGGATTCAGGTGTTGACTCCGGGTGGCCGGTTATTATATAAAATCCCTATTGGGGAGTAGCCTCCACAGCCTCCCGGTGGGATGAAGCCAACATACTTGCATTTCGATGCATGGTTTCATCAGCGGATTTATCCGCCTGGCAAGACCAATACAGCGCGAAAGCCTTTACCGGCTTGTCTTTCGCAGGCTGTATTGTGTCATGAAGCCGGCGGAGATTACAAAAGTGGGCATCCTTTCCACCGCCATCCTCGCTTTCAGCATGTCGACCGACGCCTTCGCCGTGTCCATCGGGAAGGGCGCGGGCCTGCACAAACCGCAGCTGAAGGAAGCCTTCCGCACCGGCGCGATTTTCGGCGCGGTCGAGGCCTCGACCCCCGTGATCGGCTGGCTGCTGGGATTGGCCGCCAGCACGCATGTCGAAAGCGTCGACCACTGGATCGCGTTTTTCGTGCTGGGCGGCATCGGCGTGAAGATGATTGTCGAGGCCTTCAAGGGTTCCGCAGGCGAAAAACCGCGCAGCCACAGCATCGGCCGCCTCGCCCTGACAGCGCTTGGCACCAGCATCGATTCGATGGCGGTGGGTGTGAGTTTATCGGTTCTGGGCGCGCCGATTGCGATCACCGCCGCCAGCATCGGCCTTGCGACCTTTACCATGGTGACGCTGGGCCTGATGACCGGCCAGTACCTGGGAAGCCGCTTCGGCAAGGGCGCGGAGCTCTGCGGCGGCGCGGCGCTGCTGTTCCTGGGCACCAAAATACTGCTGGAGCATTTGGGATACATCTAAAGTTTACTACTCCGTCCTTACACACGGAGCAGGCGGGAGCGACTGGACGCGCTCCCGCCTTTTTTTATCAGCAGCTGAAATCCTGCGTGGGCGTCTTGATAACCGCCATGCCGTTACCCGCCACGACCTGCCCGATCATCCAATAGGGTTCCTTCATATTGCGGAGTTTTTCGGCCAGTTTAGCGGGCTGCGAGGTCGCCACGACAAAACCGATGCCCATGTTGAACGTTTCATACAGGTCCTTGCCGTCGAGGCCCGAGCGTTTGACCAGCTCGGCAAAAACCGGCGGAATTTCATCAAGCGCCGGCAGGGTTTCGATTTTGTAATCAAAGCCCATATTCATGCGCGGGATGTTCGATAAGCCCCCGCCCGTGATATGCGCCATGCCGTTCACCAGCGGCAAAATATCGCGCACCACCGGCCAGTAGATGCGGGTCGGCACCAGCGCTTCCTGCAGCCATTTCTTTTCGTCTTCTTTAAACAACTTCCGCACCAGCGAATAGCCGTTGGAATGCACGCCTGACGACGGCAAGGCGAAAAGCGTATCGCCCGCCTTCACCTTAGAACCGTCCAGCAAATCGGCCTTCATCACTTCGCCGACGCAGAAACCGGCAAGGTCGTATTCGCCTGCGTCATAAAGCCCCGGCATTTCGGCGGTTTCGCCGCCGATAAGCGCGCATTCGGACTGTTTGCAGCCCTCCACCACGCCCTTGATGATGTCTTCGGCGGTTTTCAGCTCGAGCTTTCCGGTGGCGAGGTAATCGAGGAAGAACAGCGGCTTGGCGCCCGTGCAGATGACGTCGTTGACGCACATCGCCACCAAATCGATACCGATGGTATCGTGCTTGTTCAGCCCCTGCGCCAGTTTAACCTTGGTGCCGCAGCCGTCAGTGCCGGTGGCCAGCAGTTTGTCTGCCGCTATTTCATAGAGCGCGGCAAAGCCGCCCACGCCCGACACGACCCGGTTGTTATAGGTCGATTTGACGCGTTCCTTGATGCGCTCGACAAAGGCGTCGCCACGCTCGATATCTACGCCGGCGTCCTTATAGGTTACTTTCTGTGTTTGCGTCATCTTAATGCCTGAAATGCCTTCTGCCCGTAAACGTCATGGCGATGCCGGAATCGTTGCAGGCGGCAATCACCTCTTTATCCTTCACGCTGCCGCCCGGCTGCACGATGTAACGGATGCCCGCCGCCGCCGCGACGCCGATATTGTCGGCGAAGGGGAAGAACGCGTCCGATACCAGCACGGCCTGCGCGAGGTCTTTGTGCCCGTTTTCATGCGCCTTTTCGACCGCCTGTTTCATGCTGACGAGGCGGTTGGGATTGCCCATGCCCGCGCCGATCATGCTGAGGCCCTTGTCATTCGCGCTGAAAATGCCGATCGCGTTGCTCTTTAAATGCTTGCAGGCCATCACGCCGAAACGCGCCAGTTCGGTGCGCTCCGCCGAAAACGGCGCGCTGGTCATCGGCTTGAATTCCGCATCGACGCCCTCGTCTTCCTGCTGCACCACCCAGCCGCCCGAGATGGAACGCACCATCATCGATTTCTGCGTGCCGGTATAGGGAGCAAGAGCCAGCAGGCGGAGGTTGGCCTTGGCCGCAAAGACTTTCTTCGCGCCTTCGGAATAGGAGGGCGCGACAATCACCTCGACAAAGCGGTTCGAGAGCCATGTGGCGACGTCTTCGCCCACTTCCATGTTGAAGCACAAAATGCCGCCGAAGCTGCTGACCGGGTCGCCCGCCCAGGCGGTTTCAAGCGCCTCCAGCGGCGTTTTGCCAAGGGCGAGGCCGCAGGGGCTGAGGTGCTTGATGATCGACACTGCCGCGGGGAAAGATTTGTTGCCCAGCGCCGCGATATCGCCGCAGCTGCGCCATGCCGCATCGGCATCGAGCAGGTTGTTGTAGGACAATTCCTTGCCCTGCAGCGGCTCCGCGCCCGCAAGGCCCGGATTGAAGGGGTCGGCATGCACCCATGATTTCTGGTGCGGGTTTTCGCCGTAGCGCAGCGCCTTGCCGGTCGCGGTCGGGATGGCGACGGTGCGCTGCTCCTCGCCCCATTCGCTTTCCATGCGGGCGGCGATCATGCTGTCGTAGTTCGCGGTATGGCGGAAGGCGGCCAGCGCCAGCTTCGCCCGCGTTTCGGCGCGCACCTGGCCGCCGGTTTCGTTGAGGTCGCGGATGACCATGCCGTATTGCGAGGGTTCGGTCACCACGGCGACTGATGCATAGTTTTTCGCCGCCGCGCGGATCATGGTGGGGCCGCCCACGTCGATATTCTCGATAATTTCGGCCCAGTCCTTGCTTTTTTTCGCCGTCGCCTCGAAGGGGTAGAGGTTGCAGACGACAAGGTCGATGGGCTGGATTTTCAGTGCCTCGGCCTGCTTTTCATCCTCGGCATGGCCGCGGCGGAACAGCAGCGCCGATGAAATCTGGAAGCTGAGCGTTTTCATGCGGCCGCCGAAGGCCTCGGGGTTGCCGGTAACTTTTTCAACGGGGGTATAGGCTAAGCCGTTTTCCTGCAAAAACTTGCCCGTGCCGCCGGAGGAAATGATTTCCACCTTTTTCTCGACCAGCTTGGCCGCGAGTTCGGCGAGGCCGGTTTTATCGCTGACGCTGACCAGCGCGCGTTTTATTTCAGACGGCTTTGCGTTCATAGCTGCTTTCCTCACCCTTCATGATGCGCATGATATTTTCGAAAATCAGGGCGCCATCGCCTTTTTCAGGCGCGACGCCGGTGTTTTTATAGGTCTCGCGGAAAATAAACGCCTCGGGGTGCGGCATCAGGCCCAGCACCATGCCGGTCGGGTCGGTCAGCGCGGCGATACGGCCATACGAACCATTGACGTCTTCGGTATAGGTGAGCGGCACGAGGCCTTCGTTGATGAGCGCGTCGTAATGTTTCTTTTCCTCGCCGGGCTTGAAGGCGATCCGGCCTTCGCCATGGCGTATCGGCAGTTCGATCTGCGCTTTCTCCAACCCTTGCGTCCAGAGGCAGATGCTCTGCTGGTCGACGTTGAGGCTGACCCAGCGGTTGATGAAACCGCCCTGCTCGTTCGCGGCCAGCGCCAGGATGCGCTCTTCCGCCTTCGGATAAGGCAGAAGGCCGAGTTTCACCAGCACCTGGAAACCGTTGCAGATGCCGATGACGGGCTTGCGGCCCTCGACCATCTTGAAGAATTTATCGCCCAGTTTATGGCGGATTTTGAGCGCGAGTATCTGGCCGGAGCCCAGTTCGTCGCCGAAGGAAAAACCGCCCGGAATGGCAAGGCCGTCGGCGGTCTTGAGCGTTTCGGGCGCGGCGATGAGGTCGTTGACGTGGATGATTTTGGCTTCCGCGCCCGCGAATTCGAGCGCGAAGGCGGTTTCACGCTCGCAGTTGATGCCGTCGCCGGCCATGACCATGAATAAAGGTTTTTTCGTCATCTTAAAATCCTCTCTTCCACGCGGTTAAAATGTCATCCAGTGAAATTTCGGTGTCTTTCAGCGCCAGTTTTCCCGTGGCCGCGACTGTCCCAATCTGCGTTGCGGCCGGGACGGTTTTTTCAAAGGCGGCTTTTTGCGCAGGTGACACGCTGACAACGATGCGCCCGGGCGCTTCGCCAAACAGTGTTGCGGCGTCGGTGTTGATTTCCAGCGCAGCACCCAGCCGGCCCGCCAGCATGCTTTCGGCGACGGCGACCAGCAGGCCGCCCTCCGACACGTCATGCGCCGAGCGGACAAGGTTTTGTTTAAGGGCGCTGTGGAGGGCGCGGTAGAGTGCCAGGTTTTTGGCGGGGTCGATCGCGGGGCCGTTGTCGTCGGCCACTTCGAAGGCATAGGCATATTCGGAACCGGCGAGGCCTTGCGTGCCTTCAGTGCCCAGTACATAAATAAGGTCGCCCGCGGTGCGGAAGGCAGAACCGGTGGAGGCGCCCATCGGCACCTTCGCCATGGCCGTGACCATCAGCGTCGGCAGGCAGCTGATGTTGATATCCATGCCGCGGCCGTCCTTGCCGCGGAAATCGTTCTTCATGCTGTCCTTGCCGGAAACCAGCGGCGCGCCATAGGCCTTGCAGATATCGTAAAGCCCCTGGCAGGTGCGTACGAGCTGGCCGAGTTTGTACGCGCCATCGGGATTTTTGGCCGAGGTGACAGGGTCGGGCCAGCAGAAATTGTCGAGCAGGCAGAGCATGTCGGGGTCGCCGCCCGCCGTCACGACGTTGCGTACGGCTTCGTCCACCGCGAACTGCGCCATGCGGTAGGGGTCGAGAGGCGATATGCGCGGCGCCATGCCGCAACCGACCGCAACCGCGTTTTCTTTCTGTCCGCCATGCGGGTAGAGCCAGATGACGCCGGCATCCGAAGGGCCGTCGGCCTTTGCGCCCGCGAAGGGTTTCACATGGGTCGAGGCCTGCACCTCGTGGTCGTAGGCGCGCACCCATTTTTCTTTGGAAGTAATGTTGGGCGAGGCCAGCAGCGTCAGCAGCGCGTCGCGCGTTGCGGGCGCTGCGGTGCGTTTTGCAGACAGCTTGGTCGTTTCCGACCAGCTGGCGCGCGCCTTCGGCCCCGTCCATTCGGCTTTCAGCTGCATCTGCGGGAGCGAGTTGTGGAGGAAGTGGAGGTCGAGGATGCCGGTCAGCGCGCCCTTGTAAAACACCTCGAGCTTGCCTGTATCGGTAAATGCGCCGATATCTGTCGCTACCACGCCGCGTTTCATGGCGAGCGAGAGGAAATCTTTCAGCTTTTTCGGCGGCACGGCCAGCGTCATGCGCTCCTGGCTCTCGGATACCATCAGCTCCCACGGCGAAAGGCCGGGGTATTTGACGGGGCAGAGCGCGAGATCGAGCGACGCGCCGCCCGACATCTGCGCCATTTCGCCGACGCTGGACGACAGCCCGCCCGCGCCGTTGTCGGTAATCGCCGCATATAAACCAAGGTCGCGCGCCTCGAGCAGGAAATCAGCCATGCGCTTTTGTGTCAGCGGGTCGCCGATCTGCACCGCGGTGGCGGGCGCGTTTTCGTCCAGCTCGAGCGAGCTGAAGGTTGCGCCGTGGATGCCGTCCGCGCCGATCGCGCCGCCGACCATCACGATGCGGTCGCCGGCGGCAAGTTTCTTTTCGGATGAATCGCGGCCATCGGGCAGTTTCGGCGGCAGGACGCCGACGGTGCCGACGAACACCAGCGGCTTGCCCGCATAATCGCGGTCGAAGAAAAAGGCGCCGTTGACCGTGGGAATGCCGCTTTTGTTGCCGCCGTCCTCGACGCCCTTGTGTACGCCTTCCAAAATGCGGCGGGGCGGCTTGGGGCCAAGCGGCATGAATTGTTCTTCGCCTTTCGCCGGCATGCTGGGCGGGGCAAAGCAGAAGACGTCGGTATTGGCGATTGGGCGGGCGCCGAGGCCGCAGCCGAGGATATCGCGGTTGACGCCGAGGATGCCGGTCAGCGCGCCGCCGTAGGGGTCGAGCGCCGAGGGGCTGTTGTGCGTCTCGACCTTGATGCAGAGGTCGATGTTGTCATCGAAACGCACGATGCCCGCGTTGTCGCTGAAAACCGACACCAGCCAGTTAAGCTTGCGCTCGGCCTCGATTTCCTTGGTGGCGCGCTTGATGTAGGTTTTGTAAAGGCTGTCGACCTGGCTGGTTTTCCCGTCCGCGCCGGTGAAATCGATTTTGGCGGCGAAAATCTTGTGCTTGCAGTGTTCGCTCCAGGTCTGGGCGAAGACCTCGATCTCGACGTCGGTCGGGTGCTGCGGCAGGCCGAGTTTTTTGCGCTCGGCTTGTGTTTCCGGCTTGCGGTAGTAGTCGCGGATATGGCGCAGTTCGGGCAGCGTCATGGCAAGGAAACGCTCCTTGCTGAGCTTTTCAAGGCCGGCGTCGTCCAGTTCCAGCGACACTTCTTCGGGCTTTGGCGGGTGGGTGAACAATGCCTTGGGCAGCTTCACGTCGTCGAAGCGTTTTAATTTAACGAATTCGGCATAGGGCCAGACGTCGATTTTCTGGATCAGTTCGTTGGCCAGCAGCTCGCGCGCAACCTTTTTCGCGCCCGCGGCATCGACGCCGCCGAAGAGGAAATAAAGGCTGCCGCTCGCGACTTCGGCCTGCAGCCCGGTCAGCGACAGGGCTTCCTCGGCCGATCGGGCGGGGTTATCGGTGACGCCGGGGCGGTAGGTGATTTCGGCGACGAAGGCGGGCGCGTCTTTAAACGAATAATCGGCGGCACCCGTTTGCGCGCGGGCGAGGACGGGGTCGGCGAAGACCCTGCCGATTTTCACGGGTGCGTCATTGGCGGCGGAAAGCGGCGCGATTTTATAGACTTTGACTTCTTCGATGGCGGCCAAGGGCACGCCAAGGTATTCCCGCGCCTCCTTCGCCCATTTGTCGAGGCGACGGTCGGGGATATGCGCTGCGACTTCTACCCTGATTGCTGCTGCGCCCATTTGTCCTTCGCCTTTTCCTTGCCGAGACATACGATTTTCTTGTCGGTGCCGGGGATTTTCTCGAGCCTCCAGCTGCCCGCAATAAGGTGTTTCAGGAATTCCGCATAAATTTCGTATTCCAGCTTCATGCCGCGGTCGCGGAATTTTTCAAAGGGCTCTTCCTCTTCCCGCTCGAACGCGCGCTGCAGGATGATGGGGCCGGTATCGACGCCGTCATCGACGAAATGCAGCGTCACGCCGGAAATTTTCACTCCTGCGTTAAAGGCCTGCAAATAGCTGTCGGTGCCCGGGAAGGCGGGCAGCAGCGAGGGATGGATATTGACGATACGGTTGATGCCGAGTTCGGCGTCATGGAAGCTTTTGACGAATTCGGGGCTGAGGATGCGCATGTAACCGGCCAGAAAAATCCACTCGACGTTGTTTTTCTTCAGCACGTCGATGATGGATTTTTCGTGGTCTTCCTTGCTTACGCCCTGCTTGCGGGGCAGGATTTCGCACTGGGTGCCGAATTTCTTCGCGCGCTCGATGACGCCGGCGTAGGGCTGGTCGGTCAGCACCAGTATCGCCTCGATGCCGTCAAGTTTCTGGCAGTGCGTCAGGATGTTTTCTGCGTTGGTGCCGTTGCCGGAGGCGAAAACGGCGGCGCGGATGGGGTTATTTGCCCCAGAACTATTTCCCAATGTCTTTCCTCCAATGTGCGCCGTTAAATTTGATATGGCCAATGGCCTCGTAGGCGCGTTTGCGCGCCTCTTCCATCGTGGCGCCCAGCGCGGTGACGCCCAGCACGCGGCCGCCCTCGTTCGTCCAGCCTGCGCCGCCTTTTTTGGCGCCCGAGACGAAGAGCATTTTATTGTCGTTGGTGCCGCTATCCAGCAGCTTTTCAGGCAGGTCGATTTTCTGTCCTAATGTCATGCCCGTGCCGAAGGTTTCGGGGTAGCCTTCGGAGGCCATGACCACATGCACCGAAGCGCCTTCGCGCAAGGATACCTTTTCTGATTTTAACTGGCCCGCCGCGGCCGCCGCAAACAGCGGCACGATATCGTTTTCGATCAGCGGCAGCAAAATCTGCGTTTCAGGGTCGCCGAAGCGGGTGTTGAATTCAATCACCTGCACGTCGTCGCCCTCGATCATCAGGCCCGCGAAGAGGATGCCGCGGAAGGGCGTGCCGCGCGACTGCATGCCTGCCAATACCTTGCGGAAGATGCCTTCGGCCACGAAGTTGCGCGCTTTAGCCGAAGGCCAGCCCTGCGGCGCATAGCCGCCCATGCCGCCGGTATTGGGGCCTTCGTCGTTGTCGCGTACGCGTTTATAATCGCACGCGAACCCCAGCGAGATAAATGTATCGCCATCGCAGAGCGCAAAGGCCGAGGCCTCGCGTCCGGTGATTTTCTGCTCCAGCAACAACCGGTCGCTTTTTACCTGGCATGCGGCGTTCAACATGAAATCATCGACGGTTTTTTCGGCTTGGGCGCGGTCATGCGTGACGACGACGCCCTTGCCCGCCGAAAGGCCGTCGGCCTTCAGCACCACGCCCCTGCCCGCCACATCCCAGCCCGCCAGTGCGGCCAGGGCGTCGGAGGCGGAATCGCAGATTTTATAAGGTGCGGTGGGGATGCCGAATTCGGTCATGAATTCCTTGGCGAATATCTTCGAGCTTTCCAGCTGCGCCGCCGCCTTGCTGGGGCCCAGCACAAGGAAGCCCGCTTTTTCAAGCGCATCGACAACGCCCGCGGCCAAGGGCTTTTCAGGCCCCACCATGACAAGGCCGGGTTTCAATTCCTGCGCCTTTGCGACCACAAAGGCCGCATCGGCGGGATTGCCGGGAATGCAGGTGACTTTATCCAGCACCGCCATGCCGTCGTTGCCGGGAATGGCGTGGATATGGGTGACGCCGGGCGACTGGGACATTTTCCAGGCGAGCGCATGTTCGCGCCCGCCACCACCCAGCAGCAATACCGATGTCACCGTCTGCGTCATGCCACTTTCCCGGGCTTTGCCGCAGGCGTCTTGACCACTTCGTCAAGGTCCCAGGCGTCGGCGAAAATCGCCTTGCCGTGGAAGCGGACGGAGAGCGCCTTGGCGATGCCCTTGTAAATCATCTCGACGCGCTGCTTGACAGCGGGCGCGAGGAGCGGCGGCGTCACCTGCAGTTCATCCATGCAGATTTTCTTCCAGTCTTTTTCGCCGCGCTGTTTCGCCAGGTCCTTGGCGGTTTCAAGGCCCTTGAGCCATGCGGTTGGGCGGTAGAAGCTGCGCAGCGCTTCTTTCGACAGGTGATGGCCTTCGCGGATCAGGCGCAGTTCGTCGGGGCCGATGGAATCAACCAGCATGTATTCGCGGTTCCCCTGGCGGTTTTTCACGCCGAAGCCGAATTCCAGCTTGCCGTCCCACAGTTCAACGCCGATGGCGGCGAAGACGTCTTTCAGGCGGAGCGCCGTCAGGCGCGCCAGCACGCCCAGCGCGCGGAATTCTTCAGCCGACAGCCCGGCGATTTCCTGCGCTTCCGCATAGGGCAGGTAGCGGTCGGAGGTTTCGAGCTTGGTCGAATATTCGATGACGGGAATGTCGAAAACCTCGCCGGAAACAGGAGGCTTGGAGAGCCCCAGCGCCTTGCAGTATTCGGCATTGCCCGTGCGCTGCAGAAGCGACGAGCCCTCAGGCACGCCGAAACGGAAGATGACTTCGAGCGGCACCAGCGTGTTTTCGGGCTTCGCGCGGTAGGGCGTGTAATCCCAGTGCAGCTTGCCGTCGATGACGCTGGAGGTCGGGTCGATGACATCGACCGGCGTGACCGCCAGGCAGCGCGACGGCGAGAGGAATTCGCGCTGCAGCGGAATTTGCCGCGCGTCATGGTCGACGAGACCCAGCATATGGTGCCTCAACCCCGTTTCGCGCAGGCCGCGCAATACGCTTTCCTGTTCAAACGCCGCAGGCGCCTGCCAGTTCTGCCAGTTTTCGGGCTTGCCAAGGAAGTCGAAGAAGAACCAGCCCATAAAGGCCAGCGCCGCGCCCTTGTCGGCCAGCAGGTCGGGCATCTGGCCCCAGTCGAAAATGGAATAACGGTCGGAGAATTCGAAGATGTAGGGCGACTGGCCTTCCTCGCCCCTCACGTTTTTCACGGAACCTTCGTAAATGATGGCGGGTAAAGTCATGCTGCTTTCTCCTTGGAAACTTTTGCGGAAGCGCCGAGGCGCGCGACCGAGGCGACGGCGTTGCGCGTGTTGTTGCACCCGACCCAGAGGCCGCCCTTGTTCGCCCATTCTACCAGTTGCAGGTAGGATTCAGGTTTCTGCGCGTGCGATTTCGACATCAGCGGCACGTGCAGGCAAAGCTCACCCGGGTGGATATGGACGCTTTCGGCCACAAGGCGCACGTCAAACGCGCCGTCGGTCGAGGACATGTCCGTCAGCTTGACCTCGATGCCTTTTTCTTTCGCCGCCGTGCGCGCCTTTTCAATTTCGGCGATGAGTTCGGCATCGGCCATGTATTCGGGCGAGGGCGCCACGAAATTGATGCGGGAATAATCGACGCGCGCGGTGCCGTATTGTTTCAGGAAGGCGGGGATTTCGGACGGTTTCTGCGGCCCTGCCGTCATCACCGGCACGCCGGGCGGCATTTGCGCGATGGAGGCGAAACTGTCGAGCCCGCCGAATTGCGAGGGCACAGCGACGCCGAAGACGGGGATTTTGACCATGGCGGCAACCACACCGGGCAGCGCCGCGGCAAGGCCTGCGCCGGCCACAACCGCGTCGCCCTTCCATTCGTGCATTTTGGCGTGGAGTTTATCGAGGTCGCGGTGGGCGGAGATGGCTTCGTATTCCACTTCCGCGAATTTTTTGAGGCTTTCGACCAGCGGCAGCGCCGTCCCTTCGTCGGATTTGCTGCCGAACACTACGAATATCTTCATTACCGTCCCCCTCGTTAATTAAGAAAAAACTATGTCTAGGCTTACCCTGCCGCGCGCGCCTTTTTGCGTTCCTTTGAAAAATGGTCGCCTTCGGCAATCGCCGTCGGGTACTTGTTGTTGACGCAGGCCATGCAGAGCTTGCTGACGCCGATGGCCTGGCGCAAATCTTCTTCGTCGAGGTAGATGACCTTTTTGACGCCGATCATTTCGGCCAGGTCTTCCGCCGTCTTGTCATGCGCCACCAGGTCTTTCGCATCGGGGAAATCGATGCCGTAGAAACAGGGGTGGCGGATGGGCGGGCATGTGATGCCGAGCGTCACTTCTTTCGCGCCGTGTTTTTTCAGCAGCGAGACGATGTGTTTCGACGTCGTGCCGCGCACGATGGAATCGTCAATCAGGAAGATATTCTTGCCAGCGATTTCGCCGGCGACGGGGCTCAGCTTCAGCTCCACCGCGTGCTCGCGCTTGTGCTGGCTGTTCAGGATAAAGCTGCGCGCCACGTAACGGTTTTTGATAAGCCCTTCGCGGTACGGCAGCTTGAGCGCATCGGCGACAGATATTGCCGAAGGCCGGCTGGTATCCGGCACCGGCATCACGACATCGGGCGAAATCTCGCCGGATTTGATGGCGGCGGCGGCGCGCTGGCCGAGGCGCTCGCCCAGTTTCAGGCGCACGCCGTAAACGGGGTGATGGTCGATCGAGCTTTCGGCGCCCGAGAAGTAAACCCATTCGAACATGCAATGGGCTTTTTCTTCCTTGCGCACCACGGCGCTTTGCAGCTGTCCCTTGGTGTCGATAAAGATAACCTCGCCGGGCTCGACATCGCGCAGGTATTGGTAGCCAAGGTAGGTCATGGCGATGGTTTCGGAGGCGAAGCACCAGGTTTTAACGCCGTTTTCTTCCTTCACGCCCAGCGCCATGGGGCGGATGCCCTTGGGGTCGCGGAAGGCGACCATGCCCTGCCCAGCGATCAGGCCCAGCACGGCGTAGCCGCCGATGACGGTATCGAACATCTTCGACGCCGCCTGTTTTATATTGTCGAAGCTGAATGTTTTAGCCGAGGGCAGCGCCTCGCCGTCCATCAGGAAGTGGCCGAAGTAGTGGATCAGCGCTTCCAGGTCGTTTGCGGTCAGCAGCTGGTGGTGGAAACGCTCGGACAATTCCTGCTTGAGGCTGTAATAGTTGAGCGCATTGCCGTTATGCACCATGCCTAGGCCGAAGGGGATGCCCTCCACCATCGGCTGGATGTCGCGGGTGCCGTCGCCGCCGGCCGTGGCATAGCGCGTATGCCCTATCGCCATGTAACCGCCCAGCTTTTCGACTTTTTCGCGGGTGAAGACATTGGCGACGAGGCCGAGGTCTTTTTCCATAGCGAACATGCGCGTGACGTTGTCATATGTCAGGATACCCGCAGCGTCCTGCCCGCGGTGCTGAAGCGCCAGCAGGCCGCGGAACGCCTCGTAGGCGGCGGAATAGGACACTCCTCGACTCCCGTTTTCTTCAGGGCCGATAATGCCAATAATTCCGCACATTTAGCGATTACCCGTGAATCAGATGATGGCTGATTGGTGAGCAGACTATACGAGGATTCCTGCAAGATATGCCAGCGAATTCTGATCTTATTGCGAAAGCCTGCGCCCGCGTTTTCGGAAATTTAAACGCGCCTGTTCAATGCGCGGCGAAACAGGCATGATTACAAAAGAAAAAATCACGGCAGGGAAAATCACCGACATGGCAACCGATATCACCAAAGATCCGCGCGTCTCCTCCATCGTCAACCGCGTCAAAAATATCCTGCTGACGCCCCAGACGGAATGGGACAAGATCGAGGGCGAAAGCACGACCATCCAGAAACTGTTCACCGGCTATGTGCTGATACTGGCGGTTATCCCGGCTGTTTTCACGTTCCTGTACCTGGTTTTGTTCGCCCCCAGCGTTGCCATCGGCACCGTCACGATCGGCCTGTCGATCGGCACCAAAATCGGCATCACGCTGCTGTCGTATGTGCAGAGCCTTTTGCTGGTGGCCGTGCTGGGCCTGATCTCGGAAAACCTCGCGCCCCAATTCGGCGGCAAGCAGGACCGCCTGCAGGCGTTCAAGCTGGCGGCCTATTCGCTGACAGCGTCATGGGTGGCTGGCGTGCTTTCGCTGCTGTCGCCTATCCTGGCGATGGTGGTGGGCCTTTATTCCTACTACCTTTTCTACCTCGGCTGCCAGAAGCTGCTGAAAGTTTCGAAGGACAAGGCCATCGTCTTTACGGCGATCGTCGCCGTCGTCGCCCTGATCGTGATGGGCGTCGTCATGGCGATTGCGCGTTAATCAGCGCGCGACTGACGGCTTTTTCTGCGCATTGAGGTTCGCGGCCTTGCGGCGGTATTCCGCCGCGGTGTCGAATATCTCCGACATTTTCGTGGGCTTGGCGAAGACGGCGAAGCCGTTCTGCTTGATATAGTTATACAGCGTGCCCACCTTCATCTTGCGGCCGTCGGTCGCCTTGGGCGTCCACATCTGGTAGCCCAGCGCCTGCGCGAATTCCTCGTCGATGAGGGCGCGCGACATCAAGGACTGCGCCGTGTGTCCGCCGGTCAGCTTTTCGAATGACGTGCCGTCGCGTTTTGCCATCTGGTCGAGGCAGTAAACCGCCAGCTGCGCCAGTTCCGGCTTATGGAAGGCGCCGATATTGGGCGTGCGCAAGCTTGATTGGTGGTCGATGTTCTTGCCATAGGTCGCGCAGACCGGGCTGCCGTGCACCTTGAACTGGGCATGCGACCATTTTTCGTACGAGAGGCGCACACGGTCGTGCAGCGTTTCGATATCGTCGCTGGCGAAGTTCTTGTCCGCGCCGCATTTCTGGAAGACCTCGATCGGGTTGTTCTTGCGGTCGTCCTGCGCCGAGGGGCGGTCGTAAAGCATGAAGTGCGAGATGATATCCATCTGGCGGAAGGTGCGGCCCAGCTGGTCTTCGTCGAACTGCGTGACCTTGCCGTCGGCACTCTTCGGCTGCAATTCGGCGGAGGGGCGGTTTTTCAGCACCCAGAAGAAAGGCTGCACCGGGGCGACGCCGCCCTCGAGGCCGTACTGGAACAGCATCTGCATGTGGTCGAGCTCGCGCTGTTTATCCTTGTGCGCGTTGCCGGCGATCATGCCGCCGTGCAGGTCGCCGCCCCAGGTGGCGTAACTGTTGCGCCCTTCGTCGAGGTTGGGGTTCGAAATGGCGATTTTGTTCTCGACGTTCGAGAACAGCATGATCAGCACCTGGCGCAGGCGCGCCTGGATGTTTTCATAGGCAATCGAATGCTCGTCCTTCGCGGTCGACAGCACGTCGCCCGCGACTTCTTCAAACGTCGATTTCAACACGTGGATGCGGCGGTCGAGTTCTTCGGGCGTCGTGTCGTCCTTGCGCGTGCGCAGGATGCCCGCGATTTCCTTGCGGATTTCCGCGTCGCGTTCGTCCGAAATCTGCCCCGGGTTCACGCCCGAGAAAATTTCGGCATAGACTTCGACAAGGCGCTGCACGTTGCGGTATTCGAAGACGCCGCCGATGCCTTTATAAGCCTTGCCATCCGGCGTCACGCCGCCTTCGATAAGGGTTTTAGCGGCGCGGAGTGTATCATCGGACGAGTTATCGGTGCCCATGTAGACGCAGGTCAGCATCTTGTCCATACAGGCGTCAATCGCAGCCTCTTTCCCGCCGCTCGCATTCGCGGCGAGGATGTCCTTTTTGTATTTCAGATGACCCATCGCCTCGACGAAGCCCTCGACGCCCAGTTCGTTCATGCCGAGTTCGACCATGAAGCGCACCTTGGCGGCGTTATAGGCGGAGTCAGCGCCCCCTGATAGCGCCTGCGTCACGCCCTGTATCTTGTTCTTGCGCATATAGTCGAAGAGCCAGAGCGTTTCGTTGCGCATCTCCTCTTCCATCTCGCGGCGGGGGCCGTGTTCCCAGGGGGCGGGGCCGTCCTGCACGGGGGCGGTATGTTTATCGGCGAAGCTATGCTCGATGGTCACATGCGGCGCATGGCCCTTGTCGACCGGAGGTGTCACGGTCACGGTCTGGCTGGTATAGGCCATATCCTTAAAGCTCGCGCGCACGCCTTCGGAAATGATTTTCCCGTCCTGCGCCATCAGGCGGGAGCCGAATTGCGCGAACGTCGAACCACTGCTGCCCAGGCCGTCGGTATGCACGATAACGTCACAATGGCGCGTCGCCAGTTCGCACAGCTCATAGTGCTTGTCGATTTTATTGGCCGCGGGCGGGCTGGCGTTGGGGTTGATCATGACGGTGATGTCGAAATTCTTTGCCTTTTGCGCCAGCGGGTTGTCGCGGTCGTAGTTGCTGTTGTCGGGTGCGCCGTCATAGTGCGAGCCGATCCAGTACATTTCGCAAATAATTTGGACAATGTTCGCCACACGGCCGTTTTTTCCGCGCAATTGCGTCACGGGGGAGCCGAAGGGGATGGTTTTGGCGGGCACGGTGGTGCCGTCGTCATACGACATGCCCGGCAGTTCGATCATGATAGTGCCGTCGCGGCCCTTGCCGAACTTGTTCTCGTATTCGTTGGCTTCCTTGTCGTTCCATTCCTCGAAATGGCGTTTTTCGTAGCCCCTTTCGTAGTTGAACAGGTAGCTTTTGCACGACATCGAAACGACGTCGCCGCCCGAGAGCAGCGTCTGCACGTTGAACTGGTTATTGGTGCGGTTGAAAATAGCGTTCTTGCGGCGGTCCAGCTGGTCGGGCAGGTCTTTATCCGCGAAATACCACGGGTGGCCGACAGAAATGACGAGGTTCGGGTCTTTGGACGCCGCGTAATCCGCGATGATCTGCAGCATCTGGCGCGTCTTGGCGTTGTCGGAATAATAGAATTCGTCGCCGCGTTCATAGGCCGACAGTCCCAGTTCCTCGAGGCACAGCAGGTCCGCGCCGTCTTCCACGGCTTTATCAATCGCCTTGCAGATATTGGCAAGGTTGCGGGGCCAGTCGCCGCCGGTCTGGTTGCAGCTAGCCGAGGCGATTTTCATTTCGAATGGAGTGGACATAGCCTGTTCCTTCTTTGTGTAATTCTCTTTCACCAGCGCGGCCGCAGCCTCGCCCAGCTTTTTGATGTCGTTAGAGCCCGCCGCCGCCAGCACATCGGCCGTCGAAATGCCGGCCTCAAGGCGCAGGCGGTCGAGGCTGAGGTCGAAAACGGTCAGGGGGATGTTGTTTTTTTCCAGCAGCGCCTTGTCGGGGTTCGCATCGCGCGCGGCTTTCGCCAATTCGACAATATAATCCGGCGCGGCCATCAGCGATTTTTGCGTATCGGTGAGTTTCGCAAGATCGAAGCCGCGGATTTGCGTCGCGTTCACCTCGTCATCGGCCGGGTTCTGGTTGCGGGATTCCCATGCGCCGATGCCGCGGGCGGTGAAGCCGTCGGCATACTGGCTGAGCGGGCGTATCGCGCCGCCTGCGTCTTTGGCATCCGCCGCCTTGATGCGGTAATGCACGGCGGCTTTGCCCGCAAAGGGGGTTTTTTGCAGCTGGTTGTAAAAACCGTTCAGCCAGCGCTGCTGGTTGCCGACATCGGGCAGCGTCATGACCAGCGCGTCGTCATACAGTTCCGGCACCGCGCGCTTCAGCTGTTCTTTTTGCTGTTCCAGCGTCAGCGGGTTTTTGACGGGGTCGAAGAACGCGCTGTCGGAGCCGTTGGTCGAGCCGATGAAGAAGACAGGCTTCAGGCCTGTCGCCGCAATCTCGCGCAGGCAGTCGGCATGGACACGGTGCATGGGCGCGCGGCGGCCGATGGAAATCGCGTATTCGACGCCGCCGGCTTTCAAAGCCGTCTTTACCTCGTCGCCATGTCCGCGATATATGCTCATGCAGCCTTTTAAGGATTGAATTTACGCGTGATTGAAGATTGCGGCTTTCCCGCGTCGGCGGTAATCGCCAGTATCCCTTCGACCGTGGCCGTACCGACGTGGCGCGATTTTGCAAGGCGCTCGGGCGTGCCGTCGAGGCTGAAAGGGGTTTCCGCGCCGCCCGGGATGGGGATGCCGCGGCAGATTTCGGGGACGAGGTTGGTTTCAACCTCCATCCCGCGCATCTTGAAGTGGCCTGCCAGAAAATCGACCACGTTGTTGGCCGAGAATTCTACGCAGAAGTTGGTGGCGAGGCCGCCGATGTTGATCTGGACATTCTCGCAGCCCTGTTTTTTCAGCGCGCGGGCGATCTGCTTGAACACGTCCCAGGCCGCCGTCATGCTGTCACCGTCGTTTTCGACGCCGATGCCGTAGCTGTCAACTTCGGAATCCGCGCCTTTGCGGATGACGTAGTATTCATTGCCGGTCGCTTCGTCCTTGTGATAGACGGTCGGGCTCATCAGGTCGTCGTTGAGCTTCGATTGCAGCCCCTGCGGCAGTTTCATGTCGGCGGGATAGAGCGCACTGTCGGTGCCCTGAACGCAATGTTTCGTCCAGAGCGTCTGGGTCGACAGCTCCGCGCCGTTCGCGCGCATGTCGTCGAAGGTTTCGGGCAGGTATTCGTCCAGCACCTTTTTGACGCGGTAGGAATTTTTCGACGACGACTGGAACGTCGCCTCGCTCGACAGCTCGACCTTGCGGATCCGGCCGTCTTCTTCCTTCACGCCGATGATCTTGCGGTCTTCGTCCAGCACAATCTCTTCAAAAGGAAACGCCGCGGGCGGGTTTTCCATGCCATTGAAGAAATGCACGGGCTGCTGCGCGCGCTGTTTCAATTCTTCGCCGTCCACGTCCGGCTGGCCGTTGGCGGCCAGGAACTTGCGGAATTTTTCCATGCGGTATTCCATCACGCCCGGATGGTTGACCATGAAGCTGATGTGGTTGGCGGGGTGGTAATCCTGCCCGAGGATGAAAACCGTGTTGCGGCCCTTCTCGATCATTTTGCCCATGATAGGCGTTACCTGTTCGCCGCCGGGGACATACAAAACGCCGCCCTGCGCTTCGGTCAGCGTGAAGTCGAGGAAGCCGCGTTCGGGGTCGATGAAGATATTGATGACGGCGGTTTTCTTGCCGTTTAACTGATGCAGCGCCATGTTACATGCCTCCCGCTTTGGGCAGCTGGGTATTGCCGCCCTCGAAGCGTTCTTTGTAGGATTCAACCCCCTGCCCGCCCGTGGCGTGACCGAGGTGTTTTTGTTCGCAGGCCGCGCGCTGGTCGAAGAGCTTGCGGTCGAGGTAGACGGGGATGTGCGCCTGCTCGGGCGGCAGCGACGCGTTCATCGCGGCGATATCGATATTGAGGTTTTTATCGCCCGATTTAAATGCGGCGTTAAAGGCCGCGACCAGTTTTTCCTTGAGCACTTCAGCGCGCGGGCGGCGCACCCTGCGCACGTTTTCGGGCAGGGTGTTCAGGCCGTCCTTGATACGTTTTTCCAGCACGGAAAGGTCGGTCGTGAATTTGCCGCTGCCGGGATGTGTTTCTTTCTGCGGCAGGTCGGACATCACATATTTGCCGTCTTCGTCGAAGACGGGAATCAGGCTGTCTTTTGCAACCAGTTTACCGTCGTTCGTTTTAACGTCCTTGAAGTTGCGCAGGTTGACCATCTCGCCTTTCGGGTCGAGGCCGAGGGTTTCGTCGTAAATCACGACATGCGAGAGTTTACCGTCTTCGGTGTAGAAGCGGCGCGAGTTGATCACGCCGGGGTTCGACGATTTCACGGGCGCGTTCGACGCGACCTTCATCACCGGCGTCATGTTGTCCTGCTTCGGTTCTTCGCCCTGCTCCAGCACATCCATATAAACGTTGGATGCCTTGTAGACGAGGCCGAGAGGCGCCACGTGGGAGCCCGCGGTGCCGATCCCCCAGCTGCGGAAGAAGGCGCCTTTCGCGCGCATTTCCTGCGCCGTGTGTTCGTCGATGCCGTCGGCGGCCGAGCAGAAGACGGTGCATTTATCGGAGACTTTCAGCAGCTCCGCGTCGCTCATCCTATCGGCCTGCTCGCGCGTAACGCCGGGGATAAAGCCTTCCTCGGCAAAGCGTCGCAGCGCTATTTTCGAATATTCGACGATATCGCCGCTGTCGAAACGTACGCCGTAACCCGCGCCCAGCCCCAGCGCGCGAAGTTCCTTGATGACCGTGATTGCGTTTTCAAGGCCTTTCATGGGGTCGTAGGTATCGACCAGCAAAATGCCGCTTTCGGGGTGCGCGAAGGCGAAGCTGCGGAAGGCGTCTTCCTTCAGCGCCCAGCGCAATTCGCGGATCTTGCCTTCGTCGTTCATCTTGAACATTTCGGCCAGCGTCACACCCGCGATTTCATGCCCGTGCGTCATCACCCAGGCATGGTCCATCGTGCCGGCAAAGGGCTGCGCGAAGTTTTTCGCGGCCGTGCCGGTCGAGCTTGATTTATAACCGCCGGCGCCAAGAGAGCGCGACGATTCAAGCATCGCGCCCAGGCCCGGGCCGCGGCGCATGCCCTGCGCGCTGGCGGCGCCCGTGGGGGAGCCGTTGTCGAGTTCTTCCTCGACCGCGTCGCACTGACGCGCGCCCTGCGTCATGTAGCCGCTGTGGCCGTTCATCAGGCCGAGCGCCACGGATTCCAGCATCTTCACCTGCGCGATCGGGCCCGACACGCGCAGCACGGGTTCCTGCGGGAAGAAGACGCCGCCCTCGGGCTGCGCCTCGATCTTCAGCTTGAATTCCATTTCGGAAAGGTACTGGATAAACGCCTCGGCAAAGACCGGCTTGCCGGAGGGGCGTTTTTGCGAACGCAGGAAGTTCAGGTCGTCTTCGGTAAAGCCGTGTTCCTGCCAGCGCTTGACGATATCGATGAGGCCTTCGAGGCCGCCCGCGATGCTGTAGCCGCCGCCTAAAGCTTCCTTGCGGCCGAACATATAAAAGGTGGCGGGGTTGTCGGCGCGGCCTTCGAGCCAGTAGCCGTAGGCCGTCGTGAAATGGTATTTGTCCGTCAAAAGCGGGGTCGTCTGATCGACATCATATGTATCAGCTATAAAACCCATCTGCACACCACTCTTTTTTAATTAAATCAGGTAGTTACTTCTTTTTCGGTGACTCTATATGATTTTCATAACCAAGTCAATCTGATTATGGTATATTGCCAGCCGAGAGTGATTCACCCCGCTATATAATAGGCTTACATAATGAACAAAGCGCTAAAGCCCCTGCTCCTCGTCGGCAACAACACGGCGCCGGAAACGCGCAAGGCGCTCGAGGAAAGTGGCCAGTTCGAGGTCATCACCGCCAGCATCGGCAAATTTGTCAGCGGCGAGCCCTTTGCCGAGCTGCACAAGGGCGAGGAAAAAGTTTACGCCGACAACCTCGCGCGCCTGAAGGGCGCGAAGGTCTATGTGCTGCAATCGACGTCGGAGCCCGTGGCCGACAGCTTCCAGCACATGCTGCTCATGGCGCATACGCTGAAATATTTCGGCGCGGGCGACGTGACCGCCATCTGCCCCTTCGCGGCGGGCTTGAGGCAGGACCGCGCGTTCAAGGACCGCTTCACATCGGTCGCGGCCGTGCTGTTCGCGCAGCAGATGAAGGCGTCGGGTATCGACGGGGTCATCACCATGACGCCCCATTCCAAGGGCGCGATTGCGGAATACACCAAGGTTTTCGGCGACCGCTTTATTCCGCTCGCCACCACCAAGATGTTCGCGGATGACATCAAAGCGCGCTTCGGTTGCGACCCGGACCAGCTCTGCATCGGCGCGCCCGACGGCGCGGACAAGGCGACTGACGAAGGGCAGACACGCGCCCGCGAGCTTGCCAGGGCCATCTTCGGCCGCGCGGACGACGACTGCATGTTCCGCATCTCGAAAACGCATACCGGCGTGAACAATACAAAAATCACCGCCTTCGACGGCGATGTGGCGGGCAAGGATTGCGTAATCATCGACGACATGATCGACGGCGGTTCCACCATGAACAACGCTGCCGCCATGCTAAAGGCGCAGGGTGCCCGTTCCGTCACCTGCTACGCCACGCATGGCATCCTCACGAACAACGCGCTTGAAAAACTGCTGGAGGCCAAATACGACGGCATGCACAATGCCATCGATAAAATCGTCATCACCGACAGTATCCCCGGCGCCGCCGAGAAACTGGCCGCACTGCTGGCGCAGCAGCCCAAGCTGGCCGGCCGCGTGGAAATTTTGTCGGTCGGCGATATGGCCGTGAAACAGGTGAAGAAAGACATGGCGCCCACCGCCGTCCGTCCCGCCGCACAGGGCCCGAAGGCCGCTTTCGGCCGTTAAGCCGTGGAAGAAAAGAAACCCCGCAGGAAACTGAAATACACGGTGCGCGGCATCCTTGCCGTGCTGCTTGTCTGCGTGGCCTATCTTTACCTCACCATTCCTGACGCGAAAAAACTGCCGCCGCTGAAGGACGGCGACATGGTTTTCCAGACGACAATGGACGTGCAGTCATGGGCGGTTATCTTCGCCTCGCACAGCCCCTATACGCATATGGGCTTTATCCGCCTGACAAAGCGCGGCGCGGTGGTGGTGGAGGCCGTGGGGCCGGTCAAGGAAACGCCGCTGCAGGACTGGATGGTGCGCGGCTCGGGCATGCGCGTCAGCATCATGCGCCTCAAAGACCTGACGGAAGCTGACGCCAAGGCCGCCCTTGCCGCCGCGCGCAAGCACTACGGCAAGCCCTATGACATTTACTTCCTGCCCGGCGACGATGCGTTTTATTGCAGCGAGTTGGTCTACGATTCATTCAAGCGCACGGGCGTGACGGTCGGCGAAATGCAAAAAGTCGGCGAGCTTGGCCAGTCCTATGCGATGGACAAGATTATCGCCGCGCGCTGGCCCAGCTATCCGCCCTGCCGCAAGGATGGCATGACGCTGGATAAATGCCGCGCCATCATCATGGACCAGCCGCTGGTCACCCCCGCCAGCCTCGCCCGCGACAGCCGCGTGGAAATGGTCTGGTCGAACTATCCGTTTGAATAACCTGTATATTTCCCCTCTGGCCAAGAGGTTCTGGAAATCGTAGGCTTCTGTCTATGACAAAACAGGCCCTCGCCGCCGCCATCGACGCTCTGAAAAACCAGGATGATGCATACTTCGCCAACAGCATCGCCAAGCCGGACCTGTTGTCCTCCGCAAAAAAAACGCTCGCCAATTTTGACGACGACGTCGAACGCGTGAAACGCGAAGGCGCCGTCCTCTTCGCAACGCCGCCCGCATCCGGCGATGCGCTGGCCGCGCTCTTCGATATCTGGCGCAAGGACCCGCCCTCGACCGCCGCGGTGGTGACCGTCGCCGCGCAGGCGCTGGGCATCGATGAAGACGCGCCCGCATACAAGGCCGCACTGATGGCCGCCATCGCAGCCGACGTCGACCCCGGCCATGCCTATCACAACACCAGCCATTTCCGCGAAGTCACCTGCAGCATGGCAAGGCTGCTGACGGTGAACAACGAACTGGCGGCATCTGGCGCCAAAGGCACGGAACTGCTGGACAGCGACAGCATGGCAAAATGCCTGCTGGCCGCCGCATCGCACGACCTGTTGCACAGCGGCGGCAACAATACCGTGGCAGGCGTCCACCAGCGTTACCGCCTGGAAGACAAGGCCATCGGCGCGGCCGAACCCTTTATGCAGCTGGCGGGCATGAAGGCGCGCGACATCGAAGATGTGCGCGTCATGATCCGTGTTACCGATATTTCGAAAGACGCCGGCGGTTTCAGCCCGCACAACCTGCTGCGCGAAATTTACGGCGAGACTTTCGAAGACAAAGAAATCGAAAAACGCCCCGCGCGCCCGAAGGAACTCGCGCGACTTGGCAAGGATGATAGGCTGCTGGTCATGGCCGCGCTGATGAGCGATGCGGACCTGACGCCTTCGGCCGCCACGGCCTATGACTTTTCGCGCCGCCAGACGACACTGATGAACCGCGAAAATCCGGATATCAAGGATAACGACGCCTCGCTGGCGGGTTTCCTGAAGTTTCTCATGGGCGGCACCTTTACCTCCGTCGCGGGCAAAACGGCGGGACAGACGGCGCTCGACGGCATTTATCAGGATGCGCACGCAAAAGTACCGCAGAAAGACCCGAAATCCGCGCCAAAAACACCTTAAGCCTTGGCGCGACTCGCGACGGGCTGTTAGAAGGTCTCAGGCAATAATAAAGAACCTGCATGACCGCCGCCCCCAAAAAAGCCAAAACCAAATTCGACCTGAACGTGCTGAAGATACGTAACTTCCGCATGCTGCTGGCGACGCGCATGTTCATCATAATGGCGCTGCAGTCCCAATCGGTGATCGTCGGCTGGCAGATATATTCGCTCACGGGCGACGCCTTTATGCTGGGCCTGACCGGTCTGGCCGAGGCCATCCCCGCCATTTCCTGCGCCTTTTTCGCGGGCCATGTTGTGGATGTTGGAAATCCGCGCAAAATATACATCACCGCTATCGGCATCCTTGCGCTCAACACCATTACGCTCGCGGCCTTTGCGGGCGGCTATGCGCCCATCGACAAAAGCTGGCTGCTCTACCTGATTTATTTCGGCATCTTCCTGTCGGGCCTTGCGCGCGCCTTCGTCATCCCTGCGTCCTTCACCATACTGTCGCTGGTGGTGAAGCGGGAGGAAATGCCGGCCGCCGCCGCATGGCTTGGCACCGGGTTCCAGACGTCGTCGATTATCGCGCCCGCCGCCGCCGGCCTTATCTATGGCGGTTACGGCGCGCATGGCGCATGGCTGCTGCCCGCAACGCTGCTGACCTGCGCCTTTGGCGCCGTCAATGCGCTGAAGGTCGGAAGCCATCCGCGCGGCGAGAAAAAAGAAAGCGCGGTCAAATCCATCACCGCCGGCTGGAAATTCATCTGGGAGCACAAGGTGCTGCTGTCGATGATGGCGCTCGACATGTTCGCGGTGCTGTTTGGCGGCGCGGTCGCGATGCTGCCTGCGGTCGCGGAACAAATCCTGCATGCGGGGCCGCAGGCGCTGGGCGCGCTCCGCGCCGCGCCCGCCATGGGGGCGATATTCACCACGCTCTACCTTGCGCTGAACCCGATGAAAAAAGTTTCGGCCGTCAAACTGCTCTGGGTCGTGACGGGCTTCGGTTTTTGCATGCTGGGCTTCGGCCTCTCCGAAACCTTGTGGATTTCCATGGCCTGCCTTGCGCTCTCTGGCGTTTTCGACAGCGTCAGCATGACGATCCGCGCGACGCTGATGCAGCTGCTGACCCCCGACCACATGCGCGGGCGCGTGTCTTCCATCAGTTCGATGTTCATTATTTCATCGAATGAAATCGGGGCGTTTGAATCGGGCACGGCGGCGCGCCTGCTCGGCCTTGCGCCCTCGATCATCTTCGGCGGCATAGGCACCTTGGTCGTGACGGGCATCATCGCCTGCCTCTCGCCCCAGCTGCGGCGCACGGTGGTCGAGGTCGAAGCGCCGAAAAACACGTAAAATCAGGCACGCGGTAATAATATTATAATTGTCGTCCACAGCCCCCGGACGCGGGGTTGCCATGCTATGCTTAATCCATTAAAAACACAGAACCTGAAAATAGCGAAGGCACAGAGCCGATGGATAATCGCGTCACACCGACCGAGTCCGGCACTGCTGCCGTCATGGGCGCATCCTATGACGGCAAAGGGGTAAACTTTGCCATCTATTCAAAACATGCCGAAAAAATCGAGCTCTGCCTTTTCGACGATAAAGGCGAAAAAGAAATCGAGCGCATCACGCTCCCCGCCCGCACCGGCGACGTCTGGCACGGCTATGTGCCGGGGCTGAAACCGGGGCAGGTCTACGGCTACCGCGTGCACGGCCCCTATGACCCCGAAAACGGCCACCGTTTCAATCCGCAGAAACTGCTGCTCGACCCCTATGCCGCGGAAGTCGTCGGGCAGATCAACTGGACCGAAGAGCAGACCAACCCGCACAAGGACAGCGCGCCCGCCACCGTCAAGGCACGCGTGGCGGAGCCCCTGCCCGCCTCGACCGTCGCAGCACCCAATATCGCACGCAACGATATGCGCATCGCCGAGATGCATGTGCGCGGAGCGACCATGCTGGACGAAAAAGTGCCGGAGGAAGTACGCGGCACCTATGCCGGCCTCGCCTCAGACGCCTTTATCGACTACGTCAAGAACGAGCTGAAGGCGAATACCATCGAACTGATGCCGGCGCATGCCAAGCTCAACGACCTCTTCCTCGTGCAGAAGGGCCTGAAGAATTACTGGGGCTATAACACCGTCGGCTATTTCGCCCCAGAGCCTGAATATGCGGCGGACAAGGACAACGCCCGCGCCGAATTCAAGGCCATGGTCGACAAGCTGCATGCAAACGGCATAGAAATCATTCTGGATGTCGTCTTCAACCACGCGGGCGAAGGGGACGAGCGGGGGCCGACGCTGCTGTTCCGCGGCATCGACAACGCCAGCTATTACCGGCTCGACCCCCGCGACAAGCGCAAATACGTCAATGACACCGGTTGCGGCAATACGCTTGATGCCGACAACCCCGCTGTGCGCAAGATGATTTTGGATAGCCTGCGCCATTGGGTGATCGAATACGGCATCGACGGCTTCCGCTTCGACCTCGCTCCCGTGCTGGGGCGCAACGCCAGCGGCTATTCGAAAGACGCGCCTTTCTTCAAGGAAATCGAGGCCGACCCCGTATTGTCGAAAATCAAATTAATCGCCGAGCCCTGGGACCCCGGCCCCGGCGGCTACCAGCTGGGCAACTTCCCCAAGGGCTGGGCGGAATGGAACGACCGTTTCCGCGACGACGTGCGCAAGTTCTGGCGCGGCGATTACGACACCATCGGCTGGCTGGCGACGCGCCTTGCGGGTTCCGCCCCCGAATTCGACCGCGGCGGCCGCGTGCCCCAGGACAGCGTGAATTTCATCACCTGCCACGACGGCTTTACGCTGCACGATGTCGTCAGCTATTCGCACAAGCACAACCTGGCGAACGGCGAGGACAACCGCGACGGCACCGGCGAAAACTACAGCGCAAATTACGGGGCTGAAGGCCTGACCACCGACCACGCCGTGATCGCGCTGCGCGAACAGCAAAAACGCAACATGCTGGCGACGCTGTTCATGGCGCAGGGCACGCCCATGCAGCTGCTGGGCGACGAGCGCGGCAACAGCCAGGGCGGTAACAACAACGCCTATTGCCAGGACAACAACACCGGCTGGGTCGAATGGGACGAAACGACGGCGGAGGGCAAAAAAACCGCCGCTTTCGTTAAAAAACTCGCCGAATTCCGCGACGAACATTCATACCTCTGCGCCGACCATTTCCTGCACGGCCGCGAAAAATGCGCCGACGGCATCCCCGACCTGCAATGGATCGCCACCAACGGCCAGCCCCGCACCGACGCCGACTGGCAAAAGCGCGACGATAAATGTTTGGGCATGCTCCTTAACGAAGGCGCCATCACCGGCAAGCCCAAAGGCCGGCGACTGATGGCGGTGTTCAACAGCGCCGCCTCCTCGACCGAATTCAAGCTTCCCGAACTGAAGGGCGGCAGCGGCTGGGTCAAGGCGCTCGACACCACACAGCCGGGTGATGATGGCAAGACAGCTATCGCCGACGGGGCAAAAGTCACTATCCCCGCCCGCTCGGTCGTCGTGTTCGTGCAGGAACCCTGACCCCTCTACCCGCGCCCCGTCTTTTCCCGAGTCGTCCCTACGATTCCAAAGTTTCCGCCTACTGTCAGACTTTATGAAAATCGCTCGTTTTGATTTTCTTTTTAAATTCAGTGCTTTAACAACTCCGTTAAATCATCATTGACTTATACTCTGTAAGATTATAAATAATACTCTCTAAGAGCATATATTATACTCTTACCGATGATATTCATAATCAAGAAGAAGAAATCACATGCGCGCCATCGTCAAAAACAAAAATTCATTGGGTGTACAAAACATCCCCGCCCCGCTACTCACCGCTGACACCGACGTGATTATCGAGGTGAAACTGGCGGGGCTTTGCCGCACCGACGTCTTCGTGGCGGAGGGGCGCATCCCCTGCAAGGAAACCCTTGTCCTCGGCCACGAATTTTCGGGCGTCGTGGTGCAGGCAGGCAGCGATGCCGATTTTTCCCAAGGCGACCGCGTGACGGCCATGCCCGTGCTGCCCTGTTTCGCCTGCGAGCGCTGCGACGCGGGCCGCGCCGACCAGTGCCAGAGAACCACCATGCTGGGCATCGACGTTGACGGCGCCTTTGCCGAGCGCGTGGCCGTGCCCGCGACCGCCGTCTACAAAATTCCCGATACCATGTCCTACCGCCTTGCCGCCTATGCCGAGCCTGTGGCGGCCGCGCTGTCGGTGATGAAATCGGGCATCGAAAAATCGCAGCGCGGCGTGATTTACGGCAACAACCGCTTCAGCCACCTGATATTGCGCATCATGCGCGCCTATGATTTCAAAAACGTCACCATTCACGACCCGAAAACGGCGGTGCTGCAGGAATCGCGCTATGATTTTGCCGTTGAAACGCTGGCCGCCAATCAAACCATGAGCGAATTGATGACCGCCGTGAAACCCGGCGGCCGCATCGTGCTGAAAAGCCGCAAGCATGAACCCGTTGGAATTTGTTTTGCCGAGGCGGTGCGCAAGGAAATCACCTTCACCGCCGTCAACTATGGCGAATTCGGCGAGGCGATCCGCTTGATGGCCGAGGGGTTGATTGCAGTGGATGATTTATTGGGCGAGGAATACGGCCTTGGCGATTACGCCACAGTGTTCGAGCGTTCAAAAACGCTGGAAACCCGCAAGGTTTTCTTCAACCCGGAGAAATAACATGTGCGGCATCACCGGCATCGTCTCGGCATCTCGCCCCGCAGGCATGGAACAGCTGAAACGCGGCACCGACGCGCTGGTCCACCGCGGCCCGGACGGCGAGGGTTTTTATATCGCCGCCAATAAAACGGCTGCCCTCGGCCACCGCCGCCTGTCGATCGTCGACCTGTCGACCGGCAGCCAGCCGATTTCCAGCGAAGACGGCCGCAAGCACATCGTCGTTAACGGCGAATTCTACGGTCACGCCGACATCCGCCGCGGCCTTGAAGCACTCGGGCATGTTTTCAAGACAAAGTCCGACAGCGAGATTGCGCTGCACCTGTACGAGGAATACGGCACAGCCTGCCTCGAACACCTGCGCGGCGAATTCGCCTTTATCCTCTGGGACGAAGACAAGCAGATGCTGTTCGCCGCGCGCGACCGTTTTGGCATCAAGCCGCTGTGCTATACCCAATATAACGGCCAGTTACTGCTGGCATCCGAGGCGAAAGCCCTGTTTGCCATGGGCGCGCCCGCGGCCTGGGACGATTACAGCTTTTTCCACGCCGCCCAGCTGCAATACACGCCGCAGGACCGCACGCTGTTTAAAAACATTTTCCAGCTGAAGCCCGGCCATGCGCTGGTGGCCAAGGGCGGCCGCACCGAAACCTTTAAATACTGGGACCTTGATTTCCTGCCCGAAGCGCAAACCGATAAAGGCAGCGAAAAAGACCTCATCGACGCCTTCGCAGCGGAACTGGAACAATCCATCCGCCTGCGGCTGATGGCCGATGTGCCGGTCTGTTTCCACCTGTCGGGCGGGCTGGACAGCGCAAGCGTGCTCGGCCTGGCCGCCAGCATCACGGGCAAGCAGCTGGATGCCTTCACCGTCAGCTTCGGGCATGAAGGCTACGACGAACTGCCCATCGCCGAAGAAATGGCCAAGACCCGCGGCGCGCGCCTGCACGCGGTCCACGTAACGCAAGAGGATTTAGTGCGCGAGCTGCCCGACGCTGTTTATTACGGCGAAGGCCTCGCCATCAACGGCCACCTGGCCGGCAAATACATGCTGAACCGCGCCATCCGCCGCGCCGGGTTCAAGGTTGCCTTGACGGGCGAAGGCTCTGACGAAATCCTCGCCGGCTATCCGCACCTGCGGCAGGACCTGCTGCGCGCGGAGGCGTCGAACGACGTCGCCGCCAAAGCCATGGCGAAAATCTACGCCACCAACGGCGCATCGGCCGGGGTACAAATCGCCCTTGGCGCCCAACTACCGACGCAGGCCGTGAAAGCGGCGCTGGGGTATACCCCCGCCTTCCTCGAGGCCAAGGCCTCGCTGGGTAGCCGCATGTCCGGCGTGCTCTCGGACGGTTTCGCCGCGCAATTCACGCGCACCGACAGCTATGCCGAACTGATGGCGGCAACGCCTGTGGCCGAACAGCTGAAAGGCCGCCACCCCGTGAACCAGTCGTCGTGGATATGGGCGAAGACGGCGCTGGCCAATTACATCCTGCGCACGCTGGGCGACGGGATGGAGATGGCGCAGTCGGTCGAAGGCCGCCTGCCCTTCCTCGACCACAAGCTGTTCGAAACCGCGCGCCGCCTGCCGCTGGGCCTGAAAATAAAAGGCATGGTGGAAAAATACGTGCTGCGCGAAGCTGCAAAACCCCACATCACCGATACCATCTACCGCCGCCAGAAACACCCCTTCATGGCGCCGCCCGTGACGTCGCATGCCAATGCCGCACTGATGGAACTGGTGGGCGATACGCTGCAATCGGCGAGCTTCGCCGCACTGCCTTTCTTCGACCGCAAGAAAGCGCTGGCAGCCCTGCACGGACTGCCCGCCATGGCAGCGCCGGAGCGCGCCGCGATGGAGCCCGTTCTGATGACGATGCTGACCGCTAACATGCTGCAACAGGAATTCGGATTATGACCCCCGACGCACAGGAAAGAACCAAAGCCAGCTGGTGCGAAGATTTCTTCGACGACCTTTTCGCCGAACACTGCCTTGCAACCCGCACGCCAGACGAGCTGCAGGCCATCACCACCTTCCTGCAGCGTGAGCTGAAACTTGGAACCGGCGACGCCGTTTTCGACCAGTGCTGCGGCATTGGCACGCTCAGCCTTGCGCTGGCGAAGCGGGGGTTGCGCACCTTTGGCGTCGACCTTATCCCTTCCTACATCGACACGGCAAAAAACGCGGCGGTAAAGATGCAGGCCGCCTGCACTTTCGCTGCGGCCGACGCGGCTTTCTATTGCCCACCCGTGCCCTGCGACGCCGCTATCAACTGGTGGACCAGTTTCGGTTATTTCGAGGACGACGCCGAAAACCTGAAAATGCTGAAAGCCGCGCGCCGCAGCCTGAAGCCCGGCGCGTCCTTTGCGCTTGATTACATGAACACGCCCGAACGCCTTGCGCTGATGGGCGGCAGGCCCGTGACGTCATGGCGCGCGGAAAAACCCGGCTGCGTCGTCTCCTGCGACACCCGCATCGACGGCCGCATGCTGGTCAAGGACTGGAAATACGAAGGCGCGGATAGCAGGAAGGTTGAAAAACGCGGCGGCGGCGTCAAGCTGTACACGCAGCAGGAACTCGAAAGCCTGCTGGAGCAGGCCGGTTTCACCGCCGTCCGCTTCTATGGCAGTGTCAAGGGCGAGGCACTGGCCGTCAACAGCCCGCGCTGCATCGCCATCGCGCAAAACGGCAGTGCGCCATGATGCTGCCCTTTCCGCAGGCAGATAACGAAACTTTCCGCCGCGCGGTCTATGCGGGCGGCATCTTCCGCATACCCGCCACCACGCTTTCGGCGACGTTGGCGGCGGAAGTGATGGAGACGATGGCCGCGTATTTTGGCGCCCCCGGGACCGCGCATGAACGATATACATTTGCTGATATGCAGCCCGCCATGTCCGCTGCCCGCGCGGAGCTGGCGTCGCAACAGCGCTACCGCGATATCCAGTCGCAACTGCTGGCGGCTGCGGGTTTCACGCCTGATGAGCTTGCCGTCGACGCCTTGCGCCTGCGCTGCGTAATGAATAACGGCCACCTGAACAAGGGCGCGGAACTGGCCTATACCGCCCACCGCGATACATGGTACGGCAACCCTCAGGCACAGCTGAATTTCTGGATGGCGCTGCATGACGTGACGCCGGCGCAAAGCTTTACCTTCTATCCCTCGCTCTTCACCCGACCGGTGGCGAATACATCGCAGGGTTTCAGCTATGCGACGTGGATGGAAAAACGCGGCTGGCAAGGCGCGAAAAGCGACGCGGCGGTGGAATACCCCGTCGTGCTGGAACAGCCGCAAGACACTGCCGCCTTTTCCTTCACGGCCAGTGCCGGCGATATGATCGTCTTTTCGGCCGCGCAACTCCACCAAACCGTTAAAAATTCGAGCGGCATCACGCGTTACAGCCTCGATTTCCGCGCCGTGCACCTGGGCGACCACAAGGCAGGTTTGGGCGCGCCCAATGCCGACAACGGCTCGCAGCCCGAGGCGCTGAAGGATTACTACACGCCGGGCAGGGCGGCATGAAAACGCTCTGGCAGCACATGGCGCCTTCCGCGGCCATCGCCATCCGCGACAATGGCCGCGAGATCAGCTATGCCGAAATGCTCGGCCGCGCCGCCGCGCTGGGTGAAAAGCTGAAGGCACAGGGCGTTACGTCCGAAACCCCGGTTGCGCTATCGCTGGAGAAATCGGCAGAATACATCATCGCGCTGCTGGCTGTCTGGCATGCGGGCGGGGCTTTTGTCCCGCTGCCGCCATCGCTGCCGGAGGAACGCCGCAAATTTATTATCGGCGACGCGGGCATCAGGCATTTCATTTCCCGTGAAGACGTAACGGCAGAGACAGCTTCTACCGCGCCTTTCGCTGCGCAAGCCGGTGCGCTTGCCTATATCATCTATACATCGGGCTCGACGGGCAGGCCCAAGGGCGTGATGGTCGAGCACCGCGGCTTGATGAACCTGTTTTCGGCGCAGGCGAAAGCTTTCGGCATGAAGGCCGGAAGCCGCTCGCTCTTCTGCCTCTCGGTCAATTTCGACGCTTCGGTGTCGGATATCGGCGTAGCGCTCTATGCCGGCGCGATGCTGGTGATTGATGGCAGCGACAGGCCCTTGCCGCAGGTGATGCGCACCCATGCCATCACCCATATCGACATGCCGCCCGCGCTGCTGAAATCGATGCAGCCTGCCGATATGCCCGACAGCCTTGAAACCATCATTATCGGCGGCGAGGCCTGCCCGCCCGCGACGGTGCGCGACTTTGCCCGGAAATTCCGCGTCGTCAACGTCTATGGCCCGACCGAGGCGACCGTCTGCACCAGCCTGAATATCTGCGACGCCCAAACCTGGGACAAGCCCCTGATCGGCAACCCGCTGCCCGATGTCGAGTATGCCGTTATCGACGGTGAGCTGCAAATAGGCGGCGGCATGCTGGCGCGCGGGTATGTCAACCTGCCCGCGCTGACTGCCGAAAAATTCATTACACGCGGCGGAAAGCGATTTTACCGCACGGGCGACAGCGTGCGCGAAACGCCGCAGGGGCTTGAATTCCTCGGCCGCATCGACCGCCAGTTCAAGCTGCGCGGCCAGTTGGTGGAACCGGACGAGGTCGAGGCACAGCTGCGCAGCCATCCGCAGGTGATGAAAGCGGCCGTTATCAAACGCGGCGAACAGCTGGTCGCCTTCGTCGCGCTGTCCGATAAATCCGCCAAAGCGGGTTTGGCGGACTGGCTGGCGGCACGCTTGCCCGCCTATATGGTGCCGCAGCATTTCGAGGTCGTTTCGCGCCTGCCATTGACGGTCACCGACAAAATCGATTATGCCGCACTGGCAACCCTGCCGCTGCAGACCGATCGCGCGCGCATCGTTCCCCGTACCGAGACCGAAAAAAAGCTCTTCGCCATCTGGCAGGCCGTATTGAAACACGGCGATTTTGGCGTGACCGACGCCTTTTACGCCGCGGGCGGGGATTCGCTGGGCATTATACGCATGGCGATGGAATCCGAGCGGCAAGGGCTGCCGCTGTCTCCAGAGTTTATCGCGCGGCACATGACTATCGAGGCACAGGCCGCACATATGGGGCAGAACGCCAGCGCACTTTCCGCCGCATGGCTGAAAGAAGACGTTGCTTTTTCGAAAGAAGACATTCAGTTGCTGGAAAAGGCTGCGCAGCGCCCCGCTACCCCTGCAAAACTTGAAAATATCCTGCTGACCGGCGCAACGGGTTTCCTCGGCTCGCGCGTATTGTGTGAATTGCTGGCGCAGACGAAGGCCACCGTTTACTGCCTTGTGCGCGCACCCGATGCAGCCGGCGCGTTGCAGCGCATGATCGACGCGGCGGCGAAATTCGCCGTGCCCGCGACAGACTGGTCGCGCGTAGTGCCCGTCACCGGCGACCTGACGCAGCCATGCGGCGGACTGGACGCCGCCGCATGGCAAAGCCTTGCCGATAATATTGACGCCATTTACCACTGCGCCGCCTGCGTCAATATGGTGCTGCCCTATGCCGATATGCGGGCGGCGAATACGGGCGCGGCGCTCGAACTGCTGCGCCTTGCCGCTACGGGCAAACGCAAATCGCTGCATTACGCTTCGACCCTGTCGGTTTTCGTTGCGACGGACCAGAACACCGGCACATTGCTGGAAAGCGACCGCCTTGAAAACGTCACCACCGTTTACGGCGGCTATGCCCAGACGAAATTCGCAGCGGAATGGATGCTATTGCAGGCGCCGCATGAGGCCGTGCCTGTATCGCATTACAGGTTGGGATTGATTACCGGCGATACAGTAACGGGCGCGGCTTCGGCCACCGATTTCCTCGCGCTGTTCTTCAAGGGCGCGCGCGAGCTGGGCGCTATGCCGGAAGAGGCGTTGAAAACCCTCTCGGTCGATATCACGCCGCTCGATTACGCCGCAAAAGCGCTGGTTTCCCTCTCCCTGGGCGGCAGGCCCGATGTTTACCACATCGCAGGCAAGGGCGTGACGCTGGAGCAGCTGGTGAAGCCGCTGAACCTGCGCGCCCTGCCGAAAACCCGCTGGCTGGAGATGATGCGCAACAAGCCGCTGGGCATGGAAGAAACCGCGGCCGCCCTGTCGCTCTGCCGCATCTTCGGCGACGCGGAATTTTCGCGCCACCGCACCATGGACCTGTTTCAGGCGACCAGCGTTATCTTTGATACCCGCAATACAGATGCCGTCCTAGATTTCACCTGCCCGCCTGCGGATGAAAAACTGATTTCGCTTTATGCCGCGCAATCGCTGAAAGGCGCGCCGCGCGTGAAAATCTGCCTTTTCGGGCCGGAGTCGACGGGCAAGTCGACGCTGGCGGAAAAGCTGGCGGGGCATTACAAGGCGGCCTTCGTGCCCGAATACGCCAAGCAGCATATCGCGGCCAATGACGGCGATATCGGCTATGACGATATCCCGAAAATCGCGGCGGGACAGGCAAAGGCGGAATCGGCTGCGAAAACCGCACCGCTGCTGTTCTGTGATACCGACCTGATCACCACCACGATCTGGAGCGACTGGCTGTTCCGCGACTGCCCGCAGTGGGTGCGTGACGCGGCCGAGGCCTCGCGCTATGACCTTTATTTGCTGATGGATGTCGATACGCCCTGGGTGGCCGATATCCACCGCTACCTGCCCGAAGACCGCGCGAATTTTCTCGCCCGCTGCGAAGACGAATTGCGCGCCCGCGGACTGCGGTATATAAAGCTGTCGGGCAGCTGGGACGATAAATTCAAAAACGCCTGCGCCGAAGTCGAGAAGGTCAGAGGAGAAAAACATGCTTGAACGCACCGCCGAAATCGTCGAGGGCATCGAAAGCGAATTCGTGGGGCACGGCCTCGCCTTCGGCAAGTTCATGCCGCCCACCAACGGGCATATCTACTTTCTCAACTTTGCCCGGAAATCATGCCGAAAGCTGACCATCCTCGTCTGCTCGCTGCCGACCGAACCCATCCCGGGTGAGCAGCGTTACAAATGGATCAAGGAGCTGTTCCCCGACTGCAACGTCGTGCACCATTACATCGACATCCCGCAGGAGCCCAAGGGCCCCGGCGACATCGCGTTTTTCGAGACATGGCGCGACAGTATCCACAAGCACTGCCCCGGCGAAACCTTCGACGCGCTTTTCGCGTCGGAATCCTACGGCTATAACGTCGCGAAAATCATGGATATCAAATTCGTGCCCGTCGACGTCAAGCGCGACCTGGTGCAGATATCGGGCACCGCCATGCGTGACAACCCCTTGCAGCATTGGGAACACCTGCACCCCGTCGTGCGCCCCTATTTCCTGAAGCGCATCGCCGTGGTCGGCCCTGAATCGACCGGCAAATCGATGCTGGCGAAAAACCTGGCCGCGCATTTCGGCACGGTGCATGTCGGCGAATACGCCCGCGCCATGCTGACCGATTACGCGGCGAACATCCCGGGCTTCGATGTGTCCAAACCAACGCTGCGCGATTTTTCGACCATTGCGCGCGGGCAGGTGGCGTCGGAGGAATCTTTATCCCGTCAAGCCAACCGTTTACTGGTCTGCGACACCGAGCTTGCCACCACCGCCTATTGGGCGCGGCATTTCTTTGGGCAATGCCCGCACTGGATCGAAAAAGCGGCTGAGGCGCGGAAATACGACCTTTACATGCTGCTCGACCCCCGCGGCATCGAAAAACACTATGCCGATGACGCACTGCGCTTTATGCCGAAGCTGGAGGACCGTATTGCCATGTTCGACTGGTGGAAGGCGGAGCTGACCCGCCGCGGCCTGCCCTATGCCGTGATATCGGGCGATGACTGGCGCGCAAGGTTCCAGCAGGCCGTCGTCGCCGTCTACCAGAATATCCCCGGCATGATTTCGGCCGAAGGCGCAAGACTTGGCAGTGCCGCCTGAACTGCTGTAAACTGGCGGTGGAGGTCCCCATGCGCCAGCGCCGTTCTGCCGGAAAATTCTTTTTTCAGCGATTGCTGATTATCGGCCTTATCATCGTCTTTGGCGCGCCTGCCGCGCTGAAGGAAATGGCGACGCTGAACCCGCTCGACCCCACGGGCCGCGTCGACAGCTATCGCGCCGCAGCCGCGCCGCGCCTGCCCGACAGCCGCCGCATCCATATCCTCTATGGCGACGACCACGGCGGCGGGCACCTGCATGGCGTGAACAGGCCCTGCAAATCCGAATTTCCCGCCGACTGGAGCGAAAAAGACATCGTGGCCTCCGTCAAGGCAATCGCCGCCAACGACAACCTCGGCTGGCAGCGGCAGAAAAACGGGAATGTGGTGGCAGACACAGTCGACCATGGCGTGAAAATCCGCGTCGTGCTGAACAGCGACCTGACCGAAATCGTCACGGCCTATCCGCTGTCGACGCCGCGCAACGCCTGCCCGGCCGCCAACGACAACGAAAAAGATTAAACTTCGTCCTTATAGGGATGCGTCACGCCGTTGAAGTCGGTGACGTCGTAACCGTCTCCGTTTTCTGCGATGCGGGCGGCGCCTGCCGGCACCTTGCCGTGGCCGCCCGGGATATCCAGCATATAATGCGGCTGAGCGATGCCCGACAGCCTGCCAAGCAGCGAAGACACCAGCGCGCGCCCCTCTTTCAGCGTCACGCGGAAGTGCGAAGTACCCGGCGCCATATCGGGATGGTGCAGGTAATAGGGCTTTACCTTCATCGCCGTAAAGGCGCGGAACAGCTGTTCCAGCACGCCCGCGTCATTATTGACGCCCTTCAGCAACGTGGATTGAGATAATAACGGTATGCCCGCCGCGATAAATTTCTGCGCCGCCGCCTTGACCGTGTCGGTCAGTTCGCGCGGATGGTTGGCGTGGAAGACGACATAGACGGCTTTATCGGACGCCAGCGCCGCGACCAGTTCATCGGTCACGCGCGAGGGGTCGGCCACCGGCACGCGCGTGTGGTAACGCACCACCTGCACATGCTGCATTTCGTTCAGCGCCACCATGATTTCCGACAGACGCCGCGGCGACAACACAAACGGGTCGCCGCCCGTGACAATCACTTCCCAGATGGTGGGCGTGTTGCGGATATAGGCCAGCGCCTTCTGCAATTCCTCGCGGCCCAGCATCTCGCTGCCCGGTCCCACTTTTTCGCGGCGGAAACAGAAGCGGCAATAGACGGCGCAGACATGCACGGGTTTCAGCAGCACGCGGTCCGGATAGCGGTGCACGATGCCTTTGACGGGCGAATGCGCGTCGTCGCCGATAGGGTCGGCCAGTTCGCCGGGCGTTGTTTTCAGCTCTTCGGCCGAGGGCAGGTATTGCTTCGCAATAGGGTCGGCGGGGTCAGTGGCGTCCACCAGCTCCATCACCTCGTCCGTCACGGCCACGGCATAGCGCTCCATCACCTCTGCGAGGGGATCGTCGGGGGAGAGCGTTTTTGCTTGAGGTTTTGTTGCCATGTCCCTGCTGCCAATGGCGTTATTATGTAGAGTATTCGGGCGGCAGGGTCAACCATCCCCAGCTATACCCCTGAATTTACGCTTGCAATCCATTATTTATGTAATATACTGCCCGCCACACATTCCATGGAGAGACCAGTATGAAAGCAACCGAATTCGCCTATTACCTGCAGGGCTATTTTGAAATCGACGGCAACGACCGCGCGCTGACCAACGCGCAGGCGAAAAAGGTGCTGGAACGCGCCAAGCAGTCCAAGCCCGATGGCAATGCGCAGGCGCAGTCTTTCGCCGATTACACCGCGGGCGTCCTGTTCCCCGTCACGGTCGAGGACCAGTCGGACAAATTCCTCTCCACCGTCACGCGCGAGCTGAAAACGAAACTGAACGACCTCTTCATCCACGCGATCGACCCGAACGTGCCCGGCAACCAGGAACAGCTGCGCAACACGCACCGCCCCGACCGTCCGGGCGGCGGCCGCATTGAAGCAATGTGTTAATACGGCGATGACCAACGCCGAATTCCGCGTCTGGCTGACAGGCTATTTCGAACTGGCCGACGGCGACACCCCGCTGAACGCGCAGCAGGCGCTGGTGATCATCAACCACCTGAACCTGGCCGAAGCGGTCGAGGGCAAGCTGGACGCGCAGAACGACAATATCCGCAACACCCTGCGCAGCTTCATCCAGAATAATTCCGATGCCGCCGATGTCACCGCGCGCGTGCAGGGATTGCTGACGTGAAAAACTGCCGCCTTGTCATCCCTGCTGTTGCCTATGTGGCCAGCTATGCCGAAGCCTTGAAGGAAGGCCATCGCTGTGGCGCCGACGCCGTGCATGACGACGCCGAGATCGCGGAAATCCTTGCCGACCCCGCCGCCTTTATCGCGGAACTGACCGGCCCCAAACCCGCCACCTTTATCGACGAACTGGGCGAGGAAGTGGAGCGCGTGCCCTCGACCACCGTCTGGCTGCTGGAAGGAGACACGTTTATCGGCGACGCCGGCATCCGCCACCGCCTCAACGACAAGCTTTTCAAATCGGGCGGAAATATCGGTTACGGCGTGCGGCCGTCGAAACAGGGCAAGGGTTACGCGACCGAAATGCTGCGCCAGTGCCTTGTCTGGTGCCGTGATAACCTCGGGCTGGAACGCGCGCTTCTCACGTGCCGCGTCGATAACGAGGCCTCAGCCCGCGTCATGGAAAAAAACGGCGGCGAGCTGATCGATATCACCCCACACCCCTATGCCATTGGAATGATGCAGAAAAGATACTGGCTGCCCGTTCCGCCCAAATAACCCTGCTCCGTGATTTTTCTTTACATAATTCTATATATTTGATACACAATCTGCTCCAAATCCCTTATTCCGCCTATCGCGGCTGCAGGAACAAGTGTTAAGAAAGCGCGCATGACGACGACCGCACCGAAGAAAAAGAAGAACACCAAAGAACAGGAAGCCCCGACCGTGGGCATCGTGTCGCTCGGCTGCCCCAAGGCGCTGGTCGATACGGAGCGGATTCTGACGCAGCTGAGATCCGAAGGTTACCAGCTCTCCCCCGATTACGCAGGCGCGGACATGGTGATCGTAAACACCTGCGGCTTCCTCGACAGCGCGAAGAAGGAATCGCTGGAGGCCATCGGCGAAGCGATGAGCGCCAACGGCAAGGTCATCGTGACGGGCTGCATGGGCGCCGAGCCCGAGCAGATTACCAAGGAATTTCCCAAGGTGCTGGCCGTGACCGGCCCGCAGCAGTACGAAGCCGTGGTCAGCGAAGTGCACAAGGTAGCACCCCCGCCGCACGACCCCTTCGTCGACCTCGTCCCGCCGCAGGGTATCAAGCTGACGCCCCGCCATTATGCGTATTTGAAGATTTCCGAGGGCTGCAACAACCGTTGCACCTTCTGCATTATCCCTAAGCTACGCGGCGACCTCGTCTCTCGCCCTGTTATTCAGGTGCTGGCGGAAGCCGAACGCCTTGTGAAGGCGGGCGTGAAGGAAATCCTTGTGATCTCGCAGGATACTTCCGCTTACGGCATCGATACCAAATACCAGGCCTATCCGTATAAAAACCGTACGGTGCGCACGAAGTTCATCGACCTGTGCAAGGAACTGGGCGAGCTGGGCGTCTGGGTGCGTTTGCACTACGTCTATCCCTATCCGCATGTGGACGAGGTTTTCGGGTTGATGAACGAGGGCAAGGTCCTGCCCTATATCGACATCCCCTTCCAGCATGCTTCGCCCGCGGTGCTGAAAAACATGCGCCGCCCCGCGCACCAGGAAAAAACGCTGGAGCGCATCAAAAGCTGGCGCAAGATGTGCCCCGACCTCACCATCCGATCGACCTTCATCGTCGGCTTCCCCGGCGAAACGGACGCGGATTTCGAATTGCTGCTGCAGTTCATGAAAGAGGCGGAGCTGGAGCGCGTCGGCTGCTTCAAATACGAACCGGTGACGGGCGCCGATTCAAACAAGATCGAGCCCCACGTCGCGCCCGAAGTGATGGAAGAACGCTACCACCGCTTTATGACGCTGCAGCAGGAAATTTCGGCCAAGAAACTCGCCGCGAAAATCGGCCGCACCCTGCCCGTGCTGATCGACAGCGTCGGCCAGGAAGGTGCGCTCGGCCGTTCATCCGCCGACGCCCCCGAGATTGACGGCAACGTGAAAATCATGAGCAAAAACCTGAAACTCGCCCCCGGCGACCTCGTCAACGTCAAAATCACCGAAGCCGACGAATACGACCTGACCGGCAAGCTGGCGGTTTAAAAAATCCCGAGGAAACGTTTTCTTTTCGCAGGCGGCTGTGGCTGCGGCGCTTCTACGGGCGCGGGCGCTGCTGCGGGTTGCGGTTGGGGTTTCGCGGGGAGCAGGAAATCCATTATCTCGGTACGCTTGGCGCTGCGGGCATAGCCATAGGCGGACATGCCGGTGGCGTTTTTGTAGAAGGGGTCGGCGCCTTTTTCGACCAGCAACTTAGCAACATCCATATGGCCGTGGCCGGCCGCGCCCATCAGGGGCGTGGAATTGATGCGGTTTTTGACCTCGAGCGGGATGCCTTTTTCCAGCAGGAATTCGACGGCGGCCTTGTGGCCGTACTGCGCCGCGAAAAACAGCGCGGTATTGCCGCAGTCGTCGGTGGCCAGCAGCCTTGCGCCTTTTTCCAGCTGCGCCTTCAGCGCGGACACATCGCCCCGGCGCGCGGCGTCGAGGTAAGGTTTTTCGAGCACGCCCAGCGCCCTGTCCATCGCGGCATCCGCCTTATTGAAGGCGGCGCGCAAGGCGGCCATTTCTTCTTTCACAGCCTTGAATTCATCATCCATGGTCAGCGTCCTTTCACGGGTGCGGCGAGTTTCAGCTTGCCCAGGCCACAGTCGAAGACCTCTTCCTCGCTGCGCTTGCCGCCGCGGCGGCGGTGTTCGTCGAAGGCCTTTTGCAGCGCGCCGCGGTCGGGCAGCTGGCTGAAGGCTTCGCGCTGCAGCGCCTCGACCTCGCCGGCTTCGGATTTACGCACGAAGGTCACGCGCTCGAGGCGTTTGAAGTCGTAAATTTCCTGCATGAAACGGTCGTCGACCTGCCAGACGTTGCTGACCTCATCGGGCAGGCGTTTCAGCGCGCGGATGCAGTTGGCATGCGACTGGTCGCGCGCATAGGCCATCGCGGTCTTGTTGTCGTTGTTCACCCGCTTGGTATCCGCGCCGCGTTCCATCAGCAGCGCTACAACCTGCGCATTACCGCGAAAGGCGGCGCACATCAGCGGGGTCGATTTCTTGGTATTGACGATATTGGGGTCGGCGCCGTTGTCGAGCAGCCATTCGACGATCAATGCATGGCCCTTGTTGGCCGCGCGCACCAGCGGCGGGTCGCCGGCACCGGTGGCGTTCACATTCGCGCCGCGCCGGACGGCGTCGATGGCGCGCTGGCCTTCACCGTTCTCGCAGGCGTCACAAAGCTCTTTATCTTCCGCCATGCCCATGCGTTACAGCCTTTTGCGCGGGCCGTCGCCCTCGCGCGGCTTGAATTTCACCAGCACTTCGGGGAACACTTCCGCCTCCGCGCGCCTGCCGCCTTTTTTGACGTAGTCGTTGAAGGCATGCCGCAGCGCCGTGCGGTCGCGGATATCGTCGAAATCCTGCCGCGTCACGGCCTCGACCGGGCCGGTCGGCGATGCGCGCACCATCGAAATGCGCTCCAGCAGCTTGAAGTCGTAAATTTCTTCCAGCGTCTTGTCGCGCAGGGGGCGGGTACGCACGATTTCTTCGGGGCCTTCGGGATGCGGCGGGACTTTTTCGGCGACCAGCAAAGCCACTATCTTGTAATGGCCATGCACCAGCGCAAATTCCATCGCGTTCGCGCCGCCCTTGTGGCGCAGCTCGCGGTCGGCGCCGGCCTCGAACAGCAGGCGCGCACATTCGAGATGCCCCTGCTCGGCCGCGCCCATCAGGGGCGTCGCGAGGCGTTCGTTCAAGCCGTCGACCGGCGCGCCCTGCGCCAGCAAAAATTTCACGCAAGCCGCATGGCCGTTGTACGCGGCGTAAAACAGCGGCCCGTTGTTTTTCTGTTCGATATGCGCGCCCGCGTCGACAAGGCGTTTGACCTCCGCCAGGTCGCCGCGCTTGCAGGCCTCGGTCAGGTCATGGTCGCGCTGTTTTTGCGGATTGCCGCCGAACATGTTTTTTCCCTAAAGATGAATTCCCATAGCGGTAGCACGCGGTATTTTTGGACGCAATATCGCATGATATTTTACATAACTTGATAATGAGAGGGACGACCCCTTCGGGGGGCGGTTTCTCAGAGGTTCAAGCCGCCCAAGGCACCCGTTTCCTGCCCGAATCCCTTGACGGTGATTATGAAATATACGATAAAGATGCCAACTATAATTGAATCATTTCAAGAAGGCTGCCCATGCCAGGGATCATCAAAAACCGGGTACTCGTTTTCATTACTGTTGCCATCCTCGCGGCCGGCCTCGCCGCCCCCGCCGCTGCCGGCGTCTTCGACGGCATCACGAACATCTTCTCTCCCAAGACCAAGGCCGCGGCGAAAAAAGCCGCCGAAAGCCCCGAAGCCCAGAACGCCAGCACCGGCTGCCTCGAAGGCATGCTGAACGCAGTTGCCTCGGGCATCGACAAGAAGCAGGGCTGCGCGCAGGGCATCCAGCGCAAGTTCCAGGAACAGGAACAGAAGGACCAGCAGAAGGAACAGGAACTGCTGCAGCAGAAAACCGCCGAAAGCTATAACCGCCGCATCGACCGCGTCAACGAGCGCATCATCGAGCGCCAGCCGCGCATCGAGCGCATCGTCGCCGAGAAAAAAGGCGACGCCCCCGTGCGCGACGAGGAAGACATCGTCAAGGACATGGACAAGAAATGCCGCAACGACGCCAATTGCCGCGAAGCCGTGATCGAGGCCGAGATGGAGCAGGCGTCGCCCGGCGTATTCAAAAGCGTCTGGTACTGGATGTTCCCGGGTTCCGCCCCCAAGGCGAAGAAAGAACTGAAAGGCATCGAGCGCGACATCGCCTTCCTCGAAAAATCGATGGAGCAGATAAAGGACACGATCGACGAGGCCGAAGAACAGTTCGAAAACGCCACCACCACAAAACAGAAGAGCGAATACGCGCGCGACAAGGGCCAGCTGGTGTCGCAATACAGCCAGGCCATGCAGGCGCTGAAAACGCTGAAAGAGCAGCAGGACACGCTGGACAGCGGTTATTTCGCCTATGTCGCCATGTTCTTTGCGGCCATCGGCGGTACGGTGATGAAGAAATTCAGCGACCATACCGTGAACCTCTCCCTCGATAGCGCCAAGGGCATTATTTCCCGCGTGCGCGGCCGCAAGAAAAAGGGCACCAAAAAAGGCCCCGAGCATTCGATGTACTAACCCTTTACCGACAGGTCTTCCTATGAAAAAACTCGCCCTTCTCCTTGCCGCCCTCGTCTTCCTCGCCGCGCCCGCGCGTGCCGAACTGGTCGCGAAAGAAATCAAGTACAAGGACGGCGAAACCGAACTGGCCGGTTACTACGTCTACGACAGCGCCTTCACCGTGCCCCTTCCCGGCGTCATCGTCATCCACGAATGGTGGGGCCATAACGATTACGCGCGCCGCCGCGCCGACCAGCTGGCGGGCCTCGGCTATGCCGCCTTCGCCGTCGATATGTACGGCACCAACAAAATGGCAAGCAACCCGCAGGAAGCAACCGCGCTGTCGAAGCCTTTTTATGACGACCGCAAGATGATGGTCGCGCGTGCCGAAGCAGGCCTGAATACGCTCCTCGCCCAGCCGCACGTCGACAAAACCCGCACCGGCGCTGTCGGTTACTGCTTTGGCGGCACCGTCGCGCTTGAAATGGCGCGCAAAGGGCTCGACCTGAAAGGGGTCGCGGTCTTTCACGCCGGGCTTTCCACGCCCGAGCGCGCCGAGCCCGCGCGCGTCAAGGCGCAGGTGCTGGCCCTGAACGGCGGCGCCGATAAAATGGTGAGCGAGGAAGAGCGCAATAATTTCGTATCGGAAATGACCGCCGCGGGCGTGACCTATAAAAACGTCGTCTACCCCGACGCGCTGCACGCCTTCACCAACCCCAAGGCGACCGAAATCGGCGAGCGTTTCAACATCCCCGTCGCCTACAACGCCGATGCGGACAAGAAATCATGGGCGGAGATGGAGGCCTTCTTCGCGCGCCTCTTCAAGCCGAAAACCGAAACGCCTGAAACGCCCGAAGCCCCGGCCGCGCAATAATGACAAACGACTCCGCCAAAACCGCCGAACGTTTCGCAGCCCTCGCCCGCGATATGGGGCGCCTGACCGAGCGCATGGGCAGGGATACGCTGAGCGACAAGGAGCTGTACCAGCTGACCATCGGCGGCATGGCGGTCATGGGCATGCCGCTGAAACGCATGGCCAAGGCCTACGAGATTTCGCGCGAGCGCAAGGAATCCACGCGGCTGAAAGACCGTTTCCTGCGCGTCGTGAACCCGTTCTATACCTTCATCAAGCCCGGCAGCGCAGAGGCCCTGCGCCGCGCACAGCAGGAAGCGCTCGACACCTATGACGAAGCCATGTCCGGCTTCGCCGCGCTTGAAAAACAATACACCGACGCAGCCGAACGCAAGGCGGCCGAGGAAAAACTGGCCAAACACCTGCTGGAAGAACGCCGCAAGATCGAACAGCTGGGCGAAGCGGGCCTGCCGCTGGCCGCCGACATCGCGGTCAAAAAACCGCTGAAATTCAAGCAGAAGCCGGGCGTTTGAAGCCAAATAATACAAAGATATTACAATACCTTAGCCTCAACATTTCCCATAAATATTGACCGCCCCTCCCCGCAGGCGTATACTGCCTCGTTGGCAAAAACGCCCGCTGGATGACCGTCATTTACACGACCAAAGGAGCCGGAAGCATGAGCCGCTTCCCCGATGATACAAACCAGAGATACGAAGCCATGCAGGACGAAGCTGTCGCCCTGACGCACAAGGCTGTCGCCGGCCAAACGCTTACCGACCGCGAACAGATATTTATCGGCCTTGCCAGCGCAGCAGCCATCCTGGCCCAGGCGCTCATTTTTGTTAAGGGCACCGAGGAAGCGGAGCGCATCGAAAAATCGACAGCGCTGAAAGACCGCTTCAAGCGGTGGAAAGCGGGCGGCTTCATCTTTCCGCAGACCAGCGACCCCATGGTGATCCGCGCGGCGCGCAAAGAAGCGATGGAAAGTTTTGACAAGGGCATGGCTGCCTATGACGCGCGCGCAGCCCTGCTGGCGGAACAGGAAAAACTCGCGGCCGACCACAAGGCGCTGACCGCAGCGCAGGCACAGCGCCTGGCCGAGCTGGAAAAAGAATGCCATGCGATCAACGACAAAGTGGCGGCAGGCACGGCGCGCGACATCAGCGTCGCCAAGCCGCTGAAGCTGAAAACGCCATGAGCAACCCCGGGCAGCTGGCACATCTGATAGAGCCGGGTGCGGGCATTTTACAGCCCGAACGCAGCATCGAGGCGCAGTTCCGCGATATCCTCTACAACCGCGACAAGCTGAAACAGCGTTATGACGAGCAAGGTATTGAAGCCCTGAGCGGCGAGGAGCGCGTGCAGCTGGCCGCCGCCAATATCATCGAGGCGCAGTTGCCCGGGCGCCGCAAGAAATTCGCAGTCGATATCCTGCAGCGCCGCGCCAATTCGCCGAAACTGGTCGACCGTTTCCTCTGCGCCGTCTTTCCGCCCTATCTGGGCGTTAAACCCGACAGCTTTGCCGCAGGCCGCGCCGCCAAAAAAGAACTGCTCGCCGAATACCGGAGCGTCGTGACGCGCTGGGCCGAGGGCGATATGCGCGAAAAGCTGGAAAAACTGTTTATCGAGGAAATCGCGCGCGCCAATATCCTTGAAAAGCCCATGACGGTGCGCAAGCCCCTGACCCTGAAAGCGCCCTCATGAAACCCCACCCGCCCGGCCCCTTCAGCGCGATCAAGGATTTCAGGAAGATGCTGAAAGACGGCCGCGCCGATTACGATAACATCGTCGCCGCCCGCAACGCCCTTGCGGCCAAGGCGGAAGCCGCGGGCGGCATCGAGGCCCTGGAGGTGCGCGACCGCATCCACCTGAAATTCGCGCTCAAGCTTGAAGAACTGCTGCCCGGCCGCATCGCGCTTTATAGGGACAAACACGTGAAGATGTCATTCGGTATCGTGCCGCCGGTCGTCTGGGCGCTCACGCACATTAAGCCGCTGCGCAATTTTTACGACAAGCGCATGCAGGGCGTTTACGAATCCTGCGCCAAGACCGACCTGTCGATGAGCTTCAGGCGCTCCTTCGAGCGCAGCGTTGCCGACACGGAAAAACGCCAGCAGGCGGATGGCGAGCGCGCAAAGGCGCGCGCCGCCCGCGACGAGGAAGAGCGCCTGCAGCGGGAACTTGAAAATGCGGCTGTCCTCGACGCTCCCCTTAAAATCGGCAGGCCGGTGACGTTGAAAATCCCGGCCGCCTGATCCTGGTGCGCGCTAGCCTGATTTGATATCCCTTAAAAAGCCGCTTACCTGCCCGCGCAGGCTCTCCGACTGCCGCGAGAGGTCCGACGCTGCCGCAATCATCTGCGACACGGCGGCAGAGGCCCCCGTCGACGATTGTTTCACGTCGTTGGCGTTGGACGCGATCCCCCGCGCTATTTCCGCCGTCTGCTGCACGTTGCGCGCAATTTCCTGCGTCGCCATGCCCTGTTCCTCGACCGCAGCTGCGATGGAGGCTGAGATGCGGTTCATTTCGGTGATGGTATTTCCTATCTGGGTAATGACGCCCGCGGTATTGCCCGCGGCCTGCTGGATAAGGCCGATCTGCTCTTCAATCTGGCGCGTGGCGGCCGTGGTTTGCCCGGCGAGGTTTTTAACCTCCGACGCCACAACAGCGAAACCCTTGCCGCTTTCGCCCGCGCGCGCGGCCTCGATGGTGGCGTTGAGCGACAGTAAATTAATCTGCGCCGCGATTTCGTTGATGACGCCCACCACGCTGCCGATTTTCTCGGCGGCGTCGGTAAGGGCCAGTGCGGTTTCATTGGCGCGCTTCGCCTCGGTCACCGCGGCGGTCATGATGCTAGAGCCATGCGTGACCTGCTGGCTGATCTCGCGGATGGAGGCCGAAAGCTCGGCTGCGGCAGCCGCGACCGTCTGCACATTTTGCGACGCACCGGAAATGCCTGTCACCAGCTTTCCCAGCAGTTCCGACGAATCCTGCGCGCGTTTCATCACGTCGCGCGATGTCGCATCCATTTCGGTGGCGGCGCTGGCGACTGTGTCGGCGACGCTTTTGACATTCGCCTCGAAACTGTCGGCCAGGCCGAACATGGCGCGGCGGCGGTCTTCCTCGCTTTTTTTCTTTTGCGCGGCGGCTTCCTGCTCGAGATGGTTTTTATCGGCGGCGTTCTGGCGGAAGACGGCGAGCGCCCTTGCCATCGCCCCGATTTCATCGGCACGGTCGAGGTAGGGAACCTGCGTTTCCAGTTTTCCGTCTGAAATGGCGCTCATGGCCGCGATGATGTTCTGCTGCGGGCGAAAAACCTGCAGCGCGGCGAAAACGGGGATGCAGAGGGCAATCAGCACGGTAACAAGCGCGCTGAGCAGGCTGCGCTGCTCGATCTCGTCGGTCACCGCTTTTTCGGCTTCGTTGATGGAATGGATATGCAGCTCGATTTCCTCCGACACCCCCTCGAACTTGCCCTCGAGCGCCTCGAAAGACGCATCGAAATCGGCATGGCTGCCGCTGTCCGCCGCGGCGAGCGCTTTCTGGCGATAGTCCACCACATTGCCCTTCAGCCCCTCGAAGGTGCGGCGCAGCGCCTCGTTGTCGGAAAGCGAGATGCTCTCCGCGATATCCTTCGCCAGTTCGTAGCCGTAATTATCGACGGCCGCGCGGGCCTCCGCATGGCGCTTCGCATCGTGTAGAGCGGCTGCGTGCAACGCCTGGTAAACGCTGCCCCTGACCGCGTCATGCATCATGTCGGCGTGCATGTGGTTGCGCATCAGCTGCGCCGCGCGCTCGGCGCCTTCGGATGACGCGGTGATCTTGGCGTAGGACATATGCCCCACCACCGCCGACAATATGATGACCGCGATTGCAACCGCGCTTAGCGTGATGAATTTGGCTTTTAACGTCATGGTTTCCCCCATACTCAACCTAGACGCGAGTATAGAGGCGAAACGTTAACAACTACAGGTTGATACACCCGTATGTAGATTTATGAAATTATTTCTGCTTGAGCAGGTCGCGGATTTCTTCCAGCAGCACTTCGTTGCGCGGCGGGGTAACGGTGGGCGCGGCCTCTTCCTTTTTCTTCAGCTTGTTGAGCGGCTTCACCACGAAGAAGAAGATGGCGAAGGCGACCAGCGCGAACTGGAAGAGCGTGTTGCCGAACTGGCCGACATTCAGCGTCGTGACGCCGGCTGCCTTGGCTTCGGCGATCGTGTTGTAGGTCTTGTCGCTGATCGACAGCGGGATAAAGAAGCTGGAGAAATCCACCTTGCCGATCACAAGCGCGATCGGCGGCATGATAATGTCGTCGACGAGCGAGGTCACGATCTTGCTGAAGGACGCGCCGATGATAACGCCGACCGCGAGGTCGACAACGTTGCCGCGCATGATGAACTGCTTGAATTCGCTGAGCATAAGAATCTCCTGTTGATGCCCTCTTGTGCCAAATCATGGACAGCTGTTCAAGACCCCGTTTTAGCATTATGTAATCCACCTCAAGTTATTGCAAAAACAGGCAAAAACCCCCGTTTTCATTTTCCGAAAATGATTTGCATAAGGGGTGCCCAGTTGCTATAGTCGCGACGTTCAAACACAACTTATTCCTTAAGGATGAATGCGATGGCCGAGGCATCCCCGTCTAAAGCAGAATTCAAGCTGCCCAAGGACCCGAATACGCTGGCGAAGATGCGCGACCAGCTGAGCGATTACCTCGGCACGCTCGAGCGCAATACGGACGCCATCAACCTCTGGCTCGCCAGCAACCAGGCGACACTCATCACCGGCCACCACCAGCTGGTGCGCGAAGTGAAATACAACAAGGACGAAACCGCCGCGCTGAAAATCCTGAACGGCTTCGGCGATGCCGCCGGCTTTGTCGCCGCGATGCAGGATTTCGCCAGGCTGGGCGAGACGTCGTTCGGCGCCAACAGCAAGTTCGTGGCGGAAATCAACAAACTGACGCTGGGCGTGCCCGGCAAGATCCTCGAAGACCTGCCCGAAATGAAACTGCCGGAAGCGGATGACGACAAGCCCCTCGTCGTCGCCCCGCCGCCGAAACCGGTCGCGCCCCCGCCCGAGCCGGAAAAGAAAAAATGGTGGAAACCCGGCAGCTGGTTCACCAAGGCCGAAGACGGCGAAAAAGGCCCGAGCCAGGCCGAGATCGACGCCGAAATCCAGCGCCGCGAAGACGAACTGCGCCGCCACTGGCGCCTTGTGCGCGGCGAGCTGATCGCGCTGCAGAGCGACCGCCATTACTACGTCGACAGCTTCATGGACTGGGTCGGCGAAACGCTGGCGCCCGAAGACGGCAAGCCGAAGTCAGACGCCGAGATGGCGAAGCTGATGGAAAAATACCAGAACCCGCAGGTCGTGATCGACCTCGCGCGCAAGGATTATTCCGACGTCGTCGACGTGAAGGCGCAGGCGCTCCGCGACCGCGCAGTTACATATTCTGCGACCGCGTCCCTCCTCGACGAACAGCGTATCGACGCCTTCACCAACTACATGTCGACGCTCTTCCCCAAGGTCGAGACCAACGAGACCAAGCAGATGAAGGAATTCCTGCTGAAAGATTTCGGCGCGGCAAGCTTCGCCGAACTGGCGCTGAACCACGTCAAGGACCGTCGCAAGCAGCTGGACATGCTGGAAATGGCGCTGAAGTTCGAACCCGAGTTCAAGCTCTCGGGCGCCTTGACCAAGCGCGACGTTTTCCAGCGCGTGCTGCGCGAAACGACCGCCGCCAAAGACCCGCTCGACCCCCGCGCGCTCGAGATCACCCTGAAAAAACTGCGCAGCCAGCCGGGCAAGGAAGACCTGTCCGACCTGATCGACCTCAAATCGCAGCAGAAAACCGTTTTCGAGGAGCTTGCCACCCGCTTCAAGGGCGGCGTCGACAAGATGCGCGACGCGCTGGGCCGCGTGCTGGAAGGCCTCAACAGCCACCCCTCGCAGCAGCCCGACAACCTTGCCAATGTGGTCAAGGCCGCGCGCGACAAGGACGGCATGGCCATGGGCGTCGCGCTCACCGCCATCAGCTCGGGCAACAACGCGCAATCCTTCATGGCGCTCTGGCACCTGGCCTATCCTGGCAAATCGCTGCTGGATGAAATCGCCTCCACGGCCAAAAACGGCCGCGAGCTGGCGGTGCTGACCGATACCGCGCTGAACGCGGGCCTCTTGAACGAATTGCGCGTGAATTCCAACGCCGCCACGGGCAATGCGCAGAACTTCTTCGCCTTCTTCAACAAGCACGTGATGGCGAACCCCGGCGATTTCCCCCTTCAATCGGCGCGCAAACTGGTCGCCCACAGCTTCGTCAACGGCGGACTTGCCGACCTGCGCCTTGAAATCACCAAACCGGGCGGCTGGCTGGAGAAAATCAACACCTCCCCCCTGCCCGAAGACGCCAGGCTGAACTGGACGGCTGCGCTGCTGGAACCGTGGGAATCCAACATCGTCAAATCCAACATCCTGTTCGAGGCATCGAACAAGGCCCTTGATAAGGGCGCGAAATCGGCGCTCGCCGCGATCGAAAACAATTACGCAGGCCCCTTCGTGCGCCTGACCGCCGACAAACTGCTGACCAATTTGGACCGCGTATCCAACATCTGGTACAACGCCGAGACCAAGGCGCTGCGCTACACGGTCAGCGGCACCGGCCATACGCTGATGGAAAGCGTGACGCCCGAGATGGCGAAAGAAGTCCTCTCGCATATCAAGCGCAAGGGCGGCTTCATGGACGAATTCGACGGCCTCTTCCGCCCCGAAAAGCTCGACGTGGTCCTCACCACGCCCCACCGCAGCAAGGTGGCCTGGGAAGGCCGCACCGGCGACCTGAACGTCACCGATGACACATTTAAAGAACTGCACAAGCGCGACGATTTCCTGCACGCAACCGACAGCCGCGGCAACACCCTGAGCGTCAACCTGCGCTCGGTCACGCTGCTGCAGCCGCTGTCCGACGGCACGCACCTGCTGGTCGACCGTTACGGCGAAGTGCGCGTGGTCGACGGGCTGAAGCCTGTTAAGCCGTGGCCCGGCCTGATTGATCTGGGCGGCACGCTGTTCAACCCCTCCAACGCCTCGATCATCTCGCTCAACCACGACAAGGCGCAGCTGGAGTTCCGCTGTGAATCGAACGACTTTGACGAACTGCTGAAAAACGTAGCACCCGGGCAGTATTTCTATTCCGTCGACCTTGCCTCGAAAGCCGACGTGAAGCTGATCGAAAAGGAAATCGCCAAGGACGGCGCAATACGCGCGGCGGACCAGGGTTCCTTGAAAAACATGCATTTCAACATGGGCACGCTGGGCTACCTTAGCTATGTCGAAGGCCGCGAAACCGGCTTCAACTGCCGCAAGAACAGCCCCGCGCGCAAGCACGGGTTTATCAGCGCCGACGAAGACCTGTCGAAGGGCATCTATGACGGCTTGAGCAAAAACCCCGACCTCGTCTGCGTCGCCAATGTCATCACGCACAAAAGCTGCATCGACGACGCTTACTTCAACGCCGACAAGGGCGAATTCTTCTTCGTTATCGGCGGCGACATATTGAAGGTGGAAGCCGAGGCGAAGGAAGCCTATGCCGCGCTGAAAAAACTCTCGCGCGAGGAAGGCTTCACCGTCGTCGGCGCGAATGTCGTGGGCCGCGAAGAAGTCCCCGCCGACGTCGTCAACCTCGGCCATGCCACGTCGCTGCAATACAGCGAAGTGCAGGAGCGCACCAACATCATCGCCGCGCACGAGAAATTCCACATCAGCCTCGACCGCGCGCAAAGCCGCGAACTGCTGACGCTGCTGGAGGACGACGCGCTGAAGGCCGCGCGCGCCGCGACCGTGAAGGAAGCCTGGACGCAAAACCTGAAAGACACGCTGGGCGCGCTGCCCGACGTGCAGGTGAAGGTGCCGCAGGCGATTACCGACCTGTCGCGCCCCTACCTGCTCGACCAGCTGACCGGCAAGCCAGGCGAAAACCGCGCTATGCCGCAGCCGCAGAAGGATTTCGCGATTGCCGCAAAACCGCTCTCCAGCGGCGATACCTTCACCTATCCTGTGCGCGAGGCAAAGACGCAGGCGAATGTGGCGGGTACGCGCAGGAAGCCGTAATCCCTTAAGACGCAGCAAAAGAAAAACCCCCGCGCCGGTGCCGGCTGCGGGGGTTTTCTTTCAGGCTGTTACGCTTAGTGCGACGCGCCGGAGACCTTGCGGCCGGCGGCCGACATATCCTGGCCGATGCCGTCGACGGTGTTACAGGCTGCAAGCGGCAGCACGGCGACACAGACCAGCAGGAAGCAGATAACGTATGCTTTCATTACAGGACCTGCTTACTGGTTGACGGTGGGGGCGCCGTCTTCGGTTTTCGGGGTTTCGACGTTCCAGCCGTCGCCCGAGGTGCCCTGCGCGTTGTTGGTGGCGGGTGCGGGGGCGGCTTCAGTGCGCTCGTCGCCGTCGCCGCTGGTCACGTTGTGCCAGTCTTCCTTGACGCCGTCCCAGGTGCGGCTGCAGCCGGCGAGCGGTGCGGCGAGGGTGGCGACAAGCGAAACGGCGAGGATGAATTTCTTGAAGGTGTTCACGGGGGTTTGCTCCGGTTAGGTTGCCCCGCGGAATCGCTGCCCTGCGGGAATGGCCAAACCTTACCAGCTTCGCTTTTAAAATCAAGCGGGTGGCCTTCGACACCTCCCCCTCGGGGGAGGGAGGGGCCCGCGCAAGGCGCGGGAGGGTGAGGGGCACTTTGCAGTGTCCGGAAACCCTATAATTCAGCGTACTTCATCCAGTACCCCTCACCTTCCCGCACTCCGTGCGGGCCCCTTCCTCTCCCAAGGGAGAGGTAAGGATGGTCAAGGCGCAGGCGGCTCGTCACCCGGCGCGGGATGAGGTGCGTCGCCCTCCGGCGGCGGGGGTGCGGGGCGTTCACCGTCGGCCTCTTCCGGCGGGGGAGGCGGCGGGCCGTCGCCGCGCGGGCGGTCGTCATTGCGGTCAAAGAAACGGCCGCCGCGGCGGTCATTGTCGCCCCGACGATCATTGTCGCCATCACGCTTGCGCCAGCCGCCTTCGCGGCCCTCGCGGCCGCCATCACGGCCTTTGAAATGCGGGCCCATTTCCTTCATGACTTTCTGGCCTTCGGGCGACAGCTTTTCCATCAACTCCTTGCGCGCCGATTTCAGCGTGCCGACCAGCGCGGCCTTGGCCGCGGCCTGTTCCTGCAGGGCGGTTTCATAGGCCTTTTGGTCAAAGGGATCGGCCGCGCGCGCCGCATCGGCCTTGTCCTCGGCCGCGTCAGCGGCGTCGCGCAGGCCTTTGAACTTCTCGCGCATCGCCTTCATGTGTTCCTCGACGATGGCGCGGTCGGCTTCGGGCAGTTTTTCGCGCAGTGCGGCGTCGCGCTTCTTCCATTCCTCGCGGCGGGCATCGCGGTCGCCTTTATCGCCCTTATCGAATTTGTCGTGCCAGCCGGGCGCCTGCGCGCCGCGGTGATACCCCTGCCCCAGCATCAGCCCGCCCATGAAAAGGTTGGCCGAGAGCGACAGGAAAAGAGCGGAGCCCAGCAACAAAATGGTTTTTTTCTGCGGTGTCATCAGAAGATGTCCTCCTCGCTGACAGATGCGTCCATACCGGCGTTATCCACTTGCTCCTGCGCGTAATAGGCGGGGTCGAGCAGGAAATCGCTTTGCGCCTGCGGGTAAAAGCCGATGACGAAGCCGATAATGGCCGCCGCCAGCAGCCCGCCGCCCGGCGCGAAAAGCATGGCGGGGCGGAATTTAAAGGCCTGCGCAGCAGGGGCGGGCGCCTTTTGCACCGCCGCCATGATGCGCGACGCCAGTGCGTCTTCGTTAACCGGTTTGGCCGTATAGGCGCGGAGTTTTCCGTCCAGCGCCAGCGCGTCGTCGAAATAGGCCTTTGCAACCGGGTTGTCGCGCATCAGCTCCAGCGCGGGTTTGACCTTGGCTTCGGGCCAGCGCGACAGGTCGGCGCTGTAAAGGTCGACATCGTCCCTGAATTCTTCGATCCGGCTCATGGTTTTTTCTCCTCTTTCAGGCTCTCGCGGAGTGTCCGCCGCGAGCGCACAAGCAATGATTCAAGCGCCTTGACGCTGACGCCCAGAATGTCGGCGGCGTCCTTGTTGGAATATTCCTCGTAAAAACAAAGCACGAAGGCCGCGCGCTGGCGCTCGGGCAGTTCGGAGAGCGCCTTCCTGACCTCGACCGCCTTTTCGGCGCGCTGCAAAGTCTGCTCGGCGTTGTCGGCGCTATCAAGCGGTTCGGCCACGGCCTCGATGCTGGTAAAGGTTTTTTTGCGCTTTTCATCGATGCACAGGTTAACGACGATGCGGTACAGCCAGGTGGTGAATTTCGCCCCGCCCTCTTCCCAGTCGCCGGCGTGTTTCCAGACGCGGATAAAGGCCTCCTGCGCCACGTCTTCGGCGGCCTGGGACGCCCCCAGGATGCGTTGCGCAAGCCTTGCGGTGCGGGCAAGGTGGCGGCGCATGAGCTTTTCGAAAGCCCGCTGGTCCCCCTCCGCAATGCGTCGCATAAGCACGGAATCATCCTTCGCCTCGTCCGTCGTCTGTGTCAGCGGAGCCTGTTCCTGCATTGCCGTCCGTTCCGGGTAATTTTGTGTCCCAATATCCACTTAGCGCCCCTGAAAATAAACGGTTTTGCGGCTCCTGCCTACTGTTACGGCCAGCCTTTGAAAACCCTGCGCTTTTTAGCCAAAATTTTCATATCCGGCAGGGCCCGTTAACCCTCCTTGCAAGACAATGGCTTATAATGGTCTATATAAGAGTAGAGCTGCGGGGCCCGGCCCCCGCTTTTGTGCAGGATATTCAAGGGAGTAATGCCATGGACCTGAAAATCCCCGCCATGTTGGTGGCGTTGTGCGTTTTCGTGTCATCCACCGCCTTCGCAGCGCCCGAGGCGCGCGACCCCGACGGTTACACATGGAAAGGCAGCACCGCCACCAGCCTGCCCGCCTACCGCGGCGCGTTCTTTGACGAGGACGATGTGACGCTCTTGGAAAAGCTGGGACCCGAAGCGCAGGACAAATGGATCGAAGAGGTCTATGGCCAGGAAAAATCCATGAGCCCAGCGCAGCGCAAGAAAATCTACGACGCCAAGCGCCGCGCCTATAACAAGCTGACGCCCGAGCAGCAGGCCGCGCTGCTGGCGCGCGTCGAAAAGCTGAGGGCATCGATCATGGCGCGCAAGCAGGGCGAACGCGACGCCAAGCTGGCCGCGGCCAAGCTGCGGATGGCGGAAACCGAGCGCACCTATTACGCCAGCCTGGAAACTTCCGAGCGCAAGGTGCTGCTGCGCTACAAGGAGCTGCTGAAACAGGGCATGGAGCAAAAGGCGGCGCTGGCCGAAGTCATCAAGGAAGCCTCCGCCGGCAGCCCGTCCATCACCCGCCAGGGCGGCGGTTCGAAGAAGCCGTACTGATAAAAAACCATCTTTAACGGCCGTTCACGCCCGTCTATACTGGCGGCACCATGGCGCGCAAAAGCATCAGGCATAGCTTCGACAACGGCCGCGGGCAAAAACTTGCCGCGATGATCGACATGCCCGAAAACGACGAGCCCCTGTTCTGGGGCGTCTTCGCCCCCTGCTTCACCTGCCCGAAAGAGAGCCACGGCGCGCACAAGGTCTGCCGCGCGCTGGCCGAAGACGGCGCGGCCATGATGCGGTTTGACATCACAGGCATCGGCGAGAGCGAGGGACGGTTTTCCGAGACCAATTTCACCACCCGCGTCGCCGATATCGTCGCGGCCTGCGCGGAAGTCGCCAAAAGCTTCGCGCCGCCCAAGCTGCTGGTCGGCCACAGCATCAGCGGCACCGCCTCCATACCCGCCGCGATGAAGGTGCCGTCACTGCAGGCGGTCGCCACGCTGGGTTCCCCCCGCGACCCTTCGTACGTGATGGAGAAATTCAAGCGCCAGAACAACCTGACCTATAACGGCGACAACGTCGAGCTGATGGTGATCGGCCACAAGGTGACGTTCAGGAAAAGCTTCATCGACGACATGATGTCGCAGGACGTGCCGGGCGATACCGCGAAGCTGGACAAGAAACTATTCGTCTTCCACGCGCCGCACGACAGCATCGTCAGCTACGCCAATGCCGAGGAAATCGTCAAACGCGCGACCGGCGACGCCGAGCTGGTGACGCTGGACGACCAGGCCACGCACCTGTTCGACAACCGGCGCGAGGATGCGGTTTTCGTGGCGGAAACCCTGATGCAGTGGTTCCGCACGCACCTGCGCTAGATCAGAACCCCGGGCCTTTCGGCTTCTTCACTTTCGGCAATTTATTATCGCCGGAGGGTTTGTTGTCGTTCACGCCGCTTTGCGCGTCGATGATGGCGTCGCGGAAGGCGCGCTTGAGGCCGCCCATGACGGGTTCGGTTTTCGGCTCCTCGCGCGTGTTCATTTCGGTGATGTTCGCGGTGAGCAGTTTCAGCGCGGCCTCGCCGCGTTCCTGCGGCAGGCCGGCGGGTATGAAAGTTTCGATCGTCGACATATAGCGGCGGCACACTTCCAGCACGCCGGGGCTGTTGGTTTCAGCGCCCAGTTCGGCCACCTGCTCGAGGTATTTCATCACGCGCTCGCCGTCGCCGGTTTTGTTCTTCGAGGCCAGCGCCGTCGAAATCACGATGGACTTGAAGGCCTCGCCCATGTTGTGCTCCGCATCTGCCGACAAATGGCAGCGTTTGGCGATTTCGACCGACAGATCGCGCGCCTGCTGCGGCGTCAGGTCGGCCAGCTTGCCCTGCCTGTTCAGCTCGATCACTTCGTCGACCGCGCGCGTCGTCCAGTGCACCACGTCGCCCTTCTGCACGGCGTTGATATTGCGCAGCTCGGCCACGTATTCGGGGAAGGTGCTGTCGGCGCCATACCTTTGATAATGGCGGATCATCGCATAGGCATCGGCCTCGCATTCCGCGCGGTTGCCGAGGCTCGACACTTTCATCGCCTGCTTGTCGGTGTTCAGCTGCGTCACCGCGTGCCCCAGTTCATGGTCGAGCACGTAGCGGTGCCACATTTCGGTGTTGTTGTATTTGTCGTCCATCACGGGGAAATTCGCGTTCGGCACGGGGTCGTTCGAGACGAAAATCGATTTCATCAGTTTCGCCGAAAATTCGTCGCCCGCGGGGATGACGATGCGCGCGAAAATCTTGCTGTCGGGCTTGTTGTTCATCATGCTTTCGCCGATGTTGACCGAGCAGGGCAGCTTGCCTTCGAACATGCCCATGGCCATCGACTTGGCGAAGGGCAGTTTCGCCGCCGGGTTTTCGGCCTTCACGGCGTCGAGCGCGGGGGCGATATCGGCCACGGCTTCCTTGCCCGTCGCGAATTTCTGGTGGTTTAAAATGAATACGTCTTTTTTATGCTCGGGGAAGTCGCGATAAAATTCCTTGATCGCTTCGGCGAGGTCCAGCGACTTGCCGCCCGCTTCATCTTCCGCATCGCGCTTGAGGACGATTTTCATCTTCCGATTCTCCGTTTGAATGTGTGGGTGCGGTGAGTTTAGGGAAAAGGCGGCGCGCTGTATACCGGCAATAATTTTTACATAATCGCATCGGATGCGGGAAGAAGTTCTTCGTTTAGCGCTGACAATCGCGCTAGGATAACCCCAAGGCGCGGCCCGCGCCTCCCCCCTCCGACGGGGAAGCATTTTTCGTGCGGGGCATATCAAGGTTCATCGAACAACTGTTCGGGCGACAAGGCATAAGGAGGGATTGCGGCGTAAGCCCGTTTAACAGGAGTTCTGAAGCCATGACACTTTCCGCACCCGTCCATCACCTGAAACGCAAGGCAAAGCAAATCGCACGCGACAGCGGCATTCCGCTGCATGCCGCGCTCGACCGCATCGCGTCCGAAGAAGGCTATGGAGGCTGGAGCCTGCTGGCCGCCACAGCCGCCGAAGCAAAACCCGCATCGAAATTCTACGCGCGGCTGCAGCCGGGCGACATGGTGCTGGTCGGCGCGCGCCCCGGGCAGGGAAAAACGCGCTTCAGCCTCGAGCTGGCCGTGGAGGCAATGAAGGCGCAGCAACGCGCTTTCTTCTTCACGCTGGAATATACGGCAAAGGATATCGCGGCGCTGTTCGGCGCCATCGGCGAAACACCTGCGCGCTTCGACAGTTTTTTCACGCTCGATAACGCCGACGGCATCAACGCGGCGCATATCATGGAAAAACTGGCGCAGGCGCCCCGCGGCACACTGGCCGTGATCGATTACCTGCAGCTGCTCGACCAGAAACGCGACAACCCGCCACTGGCGGAGCAGGTGAAACGGTTAAGGGATTTCGCGGCGGCGCGGGGAATAATCTTCGTCTTCATCTCGCAAATCACACGCGATTACGACGCGGCCGAAAAACCTTTCCCCGATATGGAGGACGTGCGCCTGCCCAATCCGCTCGACCTCTCGCTGTTCACCAAAACCTGTTTCATCAATAACGGCGAGATACGCTTCCGCGCCGCGGGCAAATAAAACCGACTGATAAAAGCGCGCCCGCCGGAAGTCCCGAACGGATTCCGGCGGGCGCTGTTTTAAAAAGCCCCCAAAACCCGAAAAAACGCCCTAATGCCTTCGCGAAGGCCTCCACCCCTGCCCTGATACCTTCCCGTGCGTGAGGGCGAGTCGTGAATGCAGGAAATTCAGGGGGTTAGGGGTTTTGAGGGGTGGAAAACGTGTCTGAAATCGGGAAGCAATTTCAAAGGGTTACAGACAGGCGAATTTTTGAATGTCTAAAAACCAACCTCAACCCACTTACCATGCCGCCCCATGCGAAGCATGCAGTGCATGCATGGGCGGCATCCGGCAGCGCGTCCGCGCGTCTCGTGTCTCCCTCATAGGCGTAACAAACAACAAAGGCGATTCATATGACGCGTAGACACGCTACCAGACCCCGCCCTTCGGCGGGGTGGTCACAGAACAATTTTTACTCGAGCTTGTTTGCGGACTTTTCTCGTAACATACGCTGTTTGACAGTATCTCTTTGCTGGGAAGTTAGTTCTTTCTTCAGCTGGGATTTCTCTATTACTAAGCTTTTATCCATACTTAACTCGAAAGCCTTACTGTACCAATAATATGCCTCTACGGGATCGCGTTTTAAACCCAAGCCTTCATTATAAATAGTCCCTAGATTTGCTTGTGCCTGCCAGAAGTTCTGTTGCGCAGCTTTGCTCAACCACTTTCTAGCTTCACCATAGTTTTGTGTGCATCCCACGCCCTGTAAATAAAATACTCCAACGGCACGCTGCGCTGATGCGTCGCCCTGCTGAGCCGCCAAGTTGAGGTACTTGAAAGCTTGCGCATCATCTCGTTTTACACCATCGCCGTTAGCATAAAGGCTGCCGAGCTTCGTCTGAGCTTTTACAACTCCATTATCTGCGAGGTGACGAAACAACTCTATGGCAGTTTGAAAATCTTTCCTGTCGAGTGCTGCCTTAGCGTCCTGAAACTGGTCGGCATACGCCGTGGTGAAAAATAAGAATAGTAGAAAAAATACTGAGAAGAAAAACAAAGCGGCTTTTTTAAATTTAGTCATTTAAGCACCTGTAAATTCTCCCTACTTCACCTTCTCCATCACCTTGCGGAACTTCTCCAGCACCACTTCTTCGCGCTTGTGGTGGCGGTTTTTCACCACCCACCTGCCGCCCGCCATGACGTCGCGGACGGGGCTGTTGCTGCTGGCGAAGATGGCGGCGTCGAGAATATGGTCGCGCAGCTTGCCGGTCATATAGGCAGGTTCGGGGTCGATGACGAGGAAATCGGCGCGGTGGCCGATTTCGATTTTTCCAGCTTTTCTCCCCAGCGCCTGCGCGCCGCCCTTCAGCGCGCGGTCGAACAGCGTGGCGCCGGTCGAGGGGATTTCGTGGTCCTTGATCAGCGTGCGTTCGCGGTATATCAGGCGCTGAACGTATTCCAGCCAGCGCAGTTCTTCCCACGGCGACACGCTGATATGGCTGTCGGAGCCAATCGCAAACGCCCCGCCCTCGTTGAAATATTTCACCAGCGGGAAGATGCCATCGCCAAGGTTGGCTTCGGTCGTCGGGCACAGCCCTGCGACCGCGCCGGATTTCGCCAGCCCCAGAATTTCGGCGTCGGTGATATGCGTTGCGTGCACAACGCACCATTTTTCATCGATACCGTGGTCGAGCAGCCATTCGACGGGGCGTTTTTTCGACCATTCCAAACATCCCTCCACCTCGCCCATCTGTTCGGCGGCGTGGATATGGATGGGGCCGTCGGGCAGCAGGCTGCGGAAGGCGCGCGTGCCCTCGGCCAGCATCGCGGGTGATACGGCACGGAGCGAGTGATGCGCGAGGCCGAGCGTCACCTGCGGCACCGAGCGGAATTCGCCGTGCAGTTCCTCGATCATGCGTATCAATTGCGGCACGGTGTTGAGGAAGCGTTTCTGCCCCTCGGCGGGAATTTTCTCGCCAAAGCCGCCATAGGCGTAGAGCGCGGGCATGTGCGTGATGGCGATGCCGGTTTCCAGCGCGCCGTTGATGACCTGCCGCGACATGACGGCGCGGTCGTTATACGGCTGGCCGTTACGGTCGTGGTGGACGTAATGGAATTCGCCGACGGATGTATATCCGGCCTTCAGCATCTCGACAAACACCTGCGCGGCCAGCGCCTCCATGTCGTCCGGCTCGATGAAGTCGAGGAAACGGTACATGGTGTCGCGCCAGCTCCAGAACGTATCCTTCTTGCCGCTTGCGCGTTCCGCCATGCCGGCCATGGCACGCTGGAAGGCGTGGCTGTGGATGTTCGACATGCCGGGGATAAGCGGGCCGGTGACGATTTCGGCCTCGGCCGAGGGCGCTGCGGTCTTGAAGCTGTCGACGCCGACGATCCAGCCGTCCTTGTCGATGACGATCAGGACGTTGTCGGCCCAGCCATCGGGCAGCAATGCGGTTGGCGCGAAAAGCGTTGTCATTTCAGGGCTATGCCTCTACCTTTATCTTCAAGATATAACCGATACGCCAAAAGGCAAACAGCTATGTTCGATACGCTCTGGAAAAATCTGACCGTGGCTACCTTACAAAACGGTTACGACATTATCGATAACGCCGCTATCGGCATCCGCGAGGGCAAAATCGAATGGATCGGCGGCATGGACCGCCTGCCCGGCGCGGCCGATGATTTGGCCGATTACGTGATCGATGGCGAGGGACGTTTGGCCACGCCGGGGCTTATCGACTGCCACACGCATCTTGTCTATGCGGGCGACCGCGCGGCGGAATTCGAAAAACGGTTGCAGGGCGTTTCCTACGAAGAGATTGCCAAAGCCGGCGGCGGCATCGCCTTCACCACAGCCAAAACGCGCGAAGCGACGGAGGACACGCTGGTCGATGCGGCGGCGGAGCGGCTGCGCGCGCTGTTCCATGGCGGGGTTTCAACGCTGGAAATAAAATCGGGTTACGGTTTGGGCGTGGATGGCGAACGCAAGATGCTGAAGGCCGCGACGCGCCTCCGCGACGAAACCGGCCTGCGCATCCAGCGCACGTTTTTGGGCGCGCATGCGATACCCGCGGAATTCAAAGGCCGCGCGGACGATTATATCTCGCTGGTCTGCGAGGAAATGATGCCGGCCTTTTCTAATGAAGGCTTGATCGACGCCGTCGACGCCTATTGCGAAAAAATCGGCTTTACCATTGAACAGACGCGCCGCGTGTTCGAGGCCGCGAAGAAACTGGGGCTGCCCGTCAAGCTGCATGCCGAGCAGCTGTCGAACATGAACGGCGCGGCGCTGGCGGCGGAATTCGGCGCGCTGTCGGCCGACCACCTTGAGCATATCGACGAGGCAGGCGTGGCCGCCATGGCAAAGGCCGGGATGGTGGCGGTGCTGCTGCCGGGGGCTTATTATTTCCTGCGGGAAAAGAACCTCCCGCCGATTGACCTCTTCCGCAAATATAACGTGCCGATGGCGATCGCGACCGACCACAACCCCGGCACCTCGCCCGTGTTATCGCCCGTATTGATGCTGAACATGGCCTGCACCCTCTTCCGCCTGACGCCCGAGGAAGCTTTGCAGGGCATGACGGTCAATGCCGCGAAGGCGCTGGGCTATCAGGACGTCTGCGGCACGCTGGAAAAGGGCAAGGCCGCCGATATCGCGCTCTGGAACGTCCGCCACCCGCGGGAGCTGTCATATTACATCGGCCATGCGCCCTGCCATGCCCTTATCATGGGCGGCGACTGGCACAGTTTCGATCCGGAATAAGAGGTAGACACAAAAGCCCCCTGCACCGTAAAATTTGGGCAGGATTCTTTTTAATATTCATAAGGTACCGGCATGCATAACCTGTTGTTGTCTTTCGTAATGCTCTGCCTGCTGGCGGCGCCAGCCTTTGCGCAGCCTGCCGATGAATTCGAACAGGCTGCAAAGGCCGCCGCCGTGAAGGAAGAACTTGCGAAACTCGACAGCCAGTACCTCGACATGGCGAAAAAAGCGATGCGCGACCCGACGGGCGCAAAATGGGACAGCCTTCGCATCCTATACATCCAGTCTACCTATTTCCGGCAGGCCGGCCCCGCGCTCTGGTCGCGGATGGAGACGGCAGGGCGCAAGGCGATGAAAACCAACACGCAGGGCGATATCGCCGCTTTCGACGAGCTCTTGAAACAGCAGTACGGCAACTTCCAGTCGCATGTGCTGGCCGTCAAGCTCGCGGGCGCGGGGGCCGCCTTCATCGACATCGGGCAGGAACAGGCCGCACTCGACGCGATATCGGAAACCATCATCGCGAAGAACGACGGAAAGTCGAAGGAAAAGGCCTTCGTCGTCATGATGCCGACGGAAATCAACCTTATCGTCGAAACCTATTTCGGCTACCAGCTGGCGGGCGTGCGCCGCGTGGCCGAGGGCGGCCATACCTATGACGTCGCCAACTGGCGCAACAAGGACAACGGTAAAACCGGCAGCATCTGGTTCAATTCCGACATCATCGTCGACAACAAGTAAGAAGAAAAAAAATGCGCTACCTGCTGATCGCCTTGCTCGTCCTGCTCTCCTCGCCCGCCCTTGCCGATATGGAGCGCGACCAAACCTACCTCGCCCTCGTCGACGGCGCACAGCGCGACGCGCAGGGGGCCTCGTGGTGCAAGATCCGCGACAACTACTACAGCACCTCTTTCTACACCGCCAACAAGGATAGCGTGAAAAAGGCTATGGGCGCTGTCGCCAGCCGCCTGATGAAGGAAAAAAGCTCGGAAGCCGTCGCCGCCTATGAGCAGTTCATGCGCGAAAACGCGGGCACGCCCGTGACGCATATCTATGCCATCGACCTCTATAATTTCCACAAGCAGATGGTAAAGATGAAGAAAGACGCCCCCCTGCCAGATGTCGGAAAGGGCATCCACTACATCCGCATACTGGACGAGGAAGAGGCCGTGAAGCGCCTTGTCGCCTGCATCAACAAGGGCATGGACGGCAAGTCGATGGACACGTCATACCGCGTCGCCGACCATGACGAGGCGGTGGCCGTGGTGCAGCACCTGTCGGGCCTCGACGTCGATAAGACCGAGCCGATGGATGCATCGGGCAGGAAATACGAGATATTGACGGTGCAGATCCCGGATGGCGGCCCGCTCCAGAAAATCTGGTTCGAGCTGCAACCACCCGTTGTTCAGTAAGCGGACCGGCCCCAGTCCAGCAGCGCCGCAATCACCTTTTTCAGCTGTGCCTGCAGCTTTTCCGCCTTTTCGGGGCGGTAGAGGAAGGGCGGCGTTTCATCCATATAGTTTTTCCACGTCAGTTCCATCTGGATGGCGTGGACGTGTTCATCGGGCCGCCCGTAGTGGCGCGTGATATGGCCGCCGACAAAGCGTCCGTTCAGGACAGCCGAATAATCGCCACCCTCCGCCGCCTTCAGCGCCGCCTGCGACATCGCGGGGCTGCAGCTCTTGTCATGCGCGGAACCAAGGTTCAAATCCCACAGCTGGCCTTCGAACAGCCTTGGCACTTCGGTCTTGATCGAATGCGCGTCGTATAAAATGGCATAGCCGTGTTTCGCCTTCAGCCGCGCGATTTCTTCCTGCAGCACCTCGTGGTAGGGCAGCCAGTATGACGCGATGCGGTTGACCTTTTCGATTTCATCGGGCTCGTCGCCTTCATTATATATCGGCGCGCCGTCGAAGGTTTCGAGCGGGCAGAGCCCCGTCTTCACCTGGCCCGGGTATAAATGGCCGTCGTCCTGCGGACGGTTCAAATCGACTACATAACGCGAATGCGTCGCCATCAGCATCGAGCAGCCCATCTCTTGCGCGAACCAGTACAGTTTATCGACATGCCAGTCGGTGTCGGCCAGCAGCAGCCCTTCGGGCGTCAGGCGGCGCTTGACGTCGGGCGGCACATAGCTGCCCATGTGCGGGATGGAGATGAGGAGCGGCGCGTCGCCGGCAATCAAACGGCGTCGCTGCATGGCTTACATGATAAGGGAGGGCAAAAGGCTGCGGCCGACGAAGGGCAGGAACGTCGCGCCCTCGACAAGCCTTGTCGCAATCCTGATATCCGGCGCGAAGTAGTGGTCTTCCTCGTAATGGCTGACGTGTTCGCGCAAGAGGCGTATCGCGTCCTGCAAGGGCTTGGACGTCTTGTGCGGGAAATGGAATTCGATGCCCTGCGCCGCCGCCAGCAGTTCGATGCCGATGATGTTCGCGGTGTTGGAGCCCATTTCGTTCAACCTGCGCGCCGCATAGGTCGCCATCGACACGTGGTCTTCCTGGTTGGCGGAGGTCGGGATGCTGTCGACCGAGGCCGGGTGCGAGAGCAGCTTGTTCTCCGACGCCAGCGCCGCCGCGGTCACATGCGCGATCATGAAGCCCGAGTTCACGCCCGCGTCCTTCACCAAAAACGGCGGCAGGCCGGAAATCTTGTGGTCGATGAGCATGGCAATGCGGCGCTCGGACATAGAGCCGATTTCTGCAATCGCGAGCGCGAGGCTGTCCGCCGCCATGGCGATGGGCTCCGCGTGGAAGTTGCCGCCGGATTTGATCTCGCCGGTCTCGAGCAGCACCAGCGGATTGTCGGTCACCGCATTGACCTCGCGGTGGAAGATATCGGCGGCGAAGCGGATATGGTCGAGGCAGGCGCCCATCACCTGCGGCATGCAGCGGATGGAATAAGGGTCCTGCACGCGCACGTCGTGGTCGCCCTTGTGGCTGTCGCGGATTTCCGAGCCTTTCAGCAGGTTCAAATAAACTTTCGCGACGTCGATCTGGCCTTTTTGCCGGCGCGCCGCGTGGATTTCGGGATCAAACGGCGTGGTCGAGCCCTTGAAGGCATCGACCGACATCGCGCCCGAGACGACCGCGCCAGCGAAGCATTCCTCGGCGCGGAACAGCCCGCGCAAGGCCAATGCAGTGGACACCTGCGTGCCGTTCAGCAGCGCCAGGCCCTCTTTCGGGTGCAGCTGCAGCGTCTTCAGGCCGATTTTCTTCAGCTCGACGCGCGATTCACAGAGCATGCCGTGCACGCGCACCTGCCCCGCGCCGATAATGGGCAGCGAGAGGTGTGCGAGCGGCGCAAGGTCGCCCGAGGCGCCGACCGAGCCTTTTTCGGGCAGGCAGGGATAGACCTCGTTATTGTAAAGCGTGATGAGGAAATCGACGACTTCGCGGCGCACGCCCGAATAGCCTTGCGCCAGCGCGTTGATTTTCAGCAGCAGGATAAGGCGCACGATATCGTCGTCGAGGAATTTGCCGACGCCCGTGGCATGTGAAAGGACAATGTTACGCTGCAGCTTATCGTACTGCGCGGGAGCGATTTTCACCTTGGCCAGTTCGCCGAAGCCGGTGTTGATGCTGTAAATCGGCTTGCCGTCGGCGATCAGGTTGTCGACCAGTTTTTTCGACGCGTCGATTTTCTTGTAGGCCGCAGGGTCGAGCGAAATGGGAATATGATGCTTCGACACCGTGCGCAGCATCGACAGCGTCATTTCCCCCGGCTTGATAACAAGGCCCTTCATGGCGGCTCTCCCTAAAACCCTATCCTTTCAGGGTAAGCGGCGGGCAGGCTTTTCACAAGTGTTAGGGCGTTGAAAACAGTCATTAATATGGCATACCGCAGCGCGCCAAATGCCCGTCTAAAAACTCCTTGCATTATGACAATGCCAAAGTTAATATCCGCCCATTGAATTCAGCCATTTTAAGGAAGACCCCGGATGCTCGCGAAACTCTGGAACGCCCTCACGCCCAAAAGCAAAACCGCCGCCGAAGACGCGCGCATTTTCGCCGCGATGAGCAGCGTGTATGAGACCGAAAAATCCCTCGCCTCGGCGTTCTCGATCCCCGAGATTAATTCAATCCACCTGCAATACCTCGGCAACGCACCGAAGGACGATGTGCAGACCTGGAGCTTCACCGCCGTGTTTTTAGAAAACCTGAAAGGCAAAGGCTGGCCCACCGACCGCATCTCCTACCCCGGCCAGACGGATGCGATGAACGGCCTGCTGACGCTGCTCACCCCCGGCTTCCAGGGCACCAGCGCGGGCGCCACCGGCTCCTACCTGCGCCACTACCGCAAAAAAGGCGCCAATGAAAACGCCGCCGTGGATTTTTTATACGCCCATGTCGACCAGCTGGAAAAAGCCGCCGAAGAAATGAAGGCGCTCAAAGAATGCGACCTGCAACCCATCCACCGCATGGTCATCGCCGGCACCAACCGCTGCGCCAAACCGCCGCAGCCTTGATCAAGGAACAGCCCTCTAAATTTGCCATGCCGCCCCGTGCGAAGCATGCGGCGGGGTGGCATTAGCGGCAAATATCGTCGTACAAATCCCGCCATTTCGGATTCATTGCTTCAATCAACTTTACTTTTGAATCCCGCCGCCATTTCTTCAGCTGCTTCTCGCGAAATAGCGCCCCTTCGTAATCGCCGCAGACTTCGTAATATACAAGCGTCTTGATGCCGTACTTCTTGGTAAACCCATCCGCCAGTTCATCCTTATGTTCTTTCACCCGCTTCACAAGATTTTCGGTGAAGCCGATATAGAACGTCCCGTTTCTGTCCTTGGCCAAAATATAAACGAAATACTGTTTATCCAAACCCCACTCCCCTCCCGCCATGCCGCCGAAGGGCGGCATCCGGTGCGGCCTGCAAGGCCGCCTTAAAGGCTGCCGTAAAAACGCGGCTGCGCCGCGTACCGGACCCCGCCCTTCGGCGGGGTGGCGCATTTGGTGAAACCCGCCCTCCGGGAAACTCAATCAAACGTACTGGTAAAACTCGACCTCTCCAGATAGTAGGGGAACTCGGCACGGTCACGCATGGTCATGAGCGGCCGCCTTGGGGGATACGCAGGCAACACCGCGTCGATTTTATGGGTCAACGGTTCTTTTGTAATTTCAACTCTGATGGCATGTATATACACACCCTTCCCGAAAACATCCTCAAAACTGCGGGCAAAACCGCCATGCGCGTCAGGCATGGGCTTGTCGGCATACTTGGAAACGATTTCAACCGACCTGTAATCTTTCATATTTTTGAAATGTACCAGCTGTGGATAGTCATCCGGATCAAGGATGCCGCCGCTGCCTGCGGGAAGTGTCGCGTAGAAGCCAGCCCCGCATTTGCTGGCATAGCCCTCCGTGCATTGCGGGGGAATAGCATTAAACACGAGATAATAAGGGTTAACGCCAGCCAGCATAAAAATAAAGCCGCGCTGACCAAGGTCTACAGCCACAGCCTCTGTATGGATGGGCTTATAATGTGCTGTTTGCTGCTCTCCCAACATTGGCGGCCTGCCGGAAGCCGAAAATTCATTCACGGAGTAACCCGTCCTAAGACCCTCGGGTGTCATCACTTCCATTGTCACTTTATAACGCACTTTGCCCACGGGATATCCCAAATAAGGCATGCAACCCGCGAGAAGTACAGCGACAAAACACAAAGTGAAAAAATGGCGCATCTTCACTCCACCATCGGCAGCTTAAGCCCCTTTTCCTTCGCGCACTCGACCGCTTCTCCATACCCCGCATCCGCATGGCGCATGACGCCGGTGCCGGGGTCGTTGGTCAGCACGCGCTGCAGACGCCGCCCGGCTTCCGGCGTGCCGTCGGCGACGATCACCATGCCGGCATGCTGCGAGAAGCCGATGCCGA
>CAZNRN010000009.1:0-6186 GCA_964575605.1 uncultured Micavibrio sp.
TGCATTGGCTGTGTTGATATTTTTATCCCATCAACCAATGGAGGCTTCACATGGGTTTCGGTCGCGGTTTACTTCTCTGGCTTCTGGGCATCCCCCTGCCGATCATTCTGCTGCTTGCGCTGTTCTGGCGTTAAGGGGGGATGGTCATGGAAAACACGGTTTCAACTTCCCCCGTTCCGGCTGATGTCCACCACCCCGGTCATCACCACAACTGCGCGGTTTCCTGGGGCGCTATCCTGGGCGGCGCTGCGGCTGCGGCGGCTTTGTCGCTGATCCTGCTCTCGCTGGGCTCGGGCATCGGGCTTGCGTCCTTCAACCCCTTCTCGGGCGACCGCGAGTCGATCGCGTCCTTCACCGGCAAGATGGCGGCATGGATGGTCGCGATGCAGTGGTTCTCGGCCGGCCTTGGCGGTTATATCGCAGGCCGCCTGCGCAGCCGCACGCCTGTCAACGGCAATGACGAAGTGTTCTTCCGCGACACCGCGCACGGCTTCCTCGCCTGGACGGTTGCGACGCTGTTTACCGCGGCGCTGCTGGCCTCGGCCACCACGGCCCTCTTGGGCGCGGGTGGCAAGGCGGCGACGGCTGTTGCAGCGGCGGGTGCTGCCGGCGGCGGTGCTGCGATGGCGAAAGAAGGCCCTGCGGTGCCCGGCAAACCCGGTCCCGATGCGCCCGGTTTCGACCTGCTGTCCTATAACGTCGATGCGCTGCTACGCAATACGGCGCCTGTGACCGGCGGCCCCGTCGAAAACACGCACCGCGAAGTGACGGGCATTATCCGCCACGGCCTGATGGAAGATGAATTCCCGCAGGCAGACCGCGAGTACCTGGCCCGCCTTGTGGCGGCCAATGCCGCCATCTCGCCGGAGGAGGCCGCCACGCGCGTCGACAGCGCCGTGACGCAGCTGCAGGCCGCGAAGGCGGAAGCGAAGGAAACGGCCGAGAAAGCCCGCAAGGCCTCGGCTACCTTCTCGCTCATCACCGCGCTCTCTCTGCTGGTCGGCGCGTTTATCGCCGCCGTCGCCGCCGCCCTCGGCGGACGCGACCGCGACGATCCGCGCTACTGCGACCCGCTGCGCAAGTAAGCCGGAACGATAAAAAATCCCCGCCCCTTGAACAGGGCGGGGATTTTTCGTTCAACCATTCTTATACGATAATCTGGCCGTTGGCGAAGAGCGTGTTGAGATCAAGCCCCGTGACGCCGTCCAGCACCGCCACCTGCGTGAAGCCATGCGCCGTGCCCGCGCCGTCCTTGTCGATGGAAACGACGGTATTGCCGCTCACTTCGGCCAGCGACACGTAATCGCCGATAGAGAGCGCCGCCGCGTCATCCAGCACATGGTGCAGGTCGATCTTGTCACCCTGCCCTGCGCTGAAATCGGTGACGTGGTCACCGCCCGTGCGGTCGAAGCGGAAAATATCCGCGCCCGCCCCGCCCGTCAGCCTGTCGGTGCCGGCGCCTCCCGACAGCAAGTCGTCGCCGAGGCCACCGGTGAGCGTATCCGCTCCCGCGCCGCCGTCGAGGTAGCGCGCATCGGTCGAGGGATTGCCGGAGAAGTCGATAACATCCTTCCCCGCCCCGCCGAAGACCGCAAGGCTGGTGGAGCTTGCGCCGCTGAAAGTATCGTTACCCGTGGTGAGCAACGTCACCGTGCCACCCGCATTTGCTTCTGAAGCGACGGCCGCGAACTGGCTTGCATCGAGGTGGTTGACGATGGCACCCGCCGCTTCGAAGGCACCCGCCATAGCATCGCTGTTAATAGCGTTAGCCAGACTGAGTGCATCTATGGCATAACCGTAAACGTCGACAAGCTTGGCCAGCGTCAGTGCAAGCTCATGCTCGGGGATACCCGCGTTGGTGTTATTGCTGTTTAGACCCTGCAATGCATTTGCCGCACTGAAATATGCAGACTCGCCCGCATCATAGGTTGCGGAAGAAAGCAGCGTACGCACCGAATCCATGTGGTTGCCTGAGCTGAACTGGTCGCCGTATCCGATGCCGCCGACAGCAGCGAGGATGCCAGATGCGTTTGTCAGTGCCCCGTAATGGCTGACGAAGACCGCAAAGGTGCTGTTAAGCTCCGCCGCCGTAACTTCTGTATTAAATCCGCCCGCGAAGGAAGAGAGGATTTGCAGGATGACCTCAAGGTCGAAGGAACCTGCAGCCGAAGCCTTGTCGGCAGGCTCGGCCGCCAGCAGGAGGCGCACCGAAGACAGGTGATCGGTATTGCTGAATGTATCACCGTTTGCAATCGCACTTACGTTGCTGAGGATTGCCTCGACGCCGGTCAGGGCGCCGTACTGGTCCAGGTAAACAGCGAGCGTGGATTTCAGTTCTGCGGCTGTCACCGCGGGGTTAGTCGAGTTCCGCGAAATGCTGTCCAACACGCTCCGTAACTCGAAAGGGTTCACCGAACCCTTGTTCGCAGGCTCCGCTTCCAGCAGTGTGCGTACGGAAGCAAGATGGTCGATCTGGAACGAAACCCCGTTGCCGGCGATATTGGACGCCACCTGCAGGATATCCGATACGTTTGTGTAAGTGCCGTAAGTATCTACCAGTGCTTTAAAGGTGTTGCTAAGTTCGGCCTCGGTGACATGCAGGTTTACAGAGTTAAACGCGATGTTGTTAAGAAGGCCGTTAAGCTCGAAAACATTCGCCTCGCTGACATTTGACGGCTGGAACTCCAGCAAAAGACGCACGGTCGGAAGGTTGTCCAGATCACGGAAACTGCTGCCATAGGCGATTTGGGAGGCGCTTCGCAGGATGTTATCCACGCTGATATTCTCGCCGAATTTATCCAACACGGAAGCGAAAGTGTTTTTTAGTTCTGCCGGTGTTACTTCGGGCACACCTTCATAATAGGTCGTGAATACCATCAGTTCATTCAGCGCGGCAGGGGACGCTGCATCAGCCAGTGCTTGGGGTACGGCATCGATAATCGCCCTTACTTCGCTGGAGAAATGTTCGACCATATAGGCCGGGGCATATTGCTCGATATGCGCTATCACGCTTACAACGCCATCCGCCGTCAGGTAAGGGGTCGCGACGGCGAAGAAGTTAGCCATTTTCGCGGTGAAGCCTGCATAGCCGCTGGGCGTCGGTTCGTTGATGATGCCCGTGCCAATGGCGGTCATTACAGTCGGCCAGTCACTGCCAATCGCCGCGATGTCGGCGGGGGTGGCGGAGAGGATGAGCGAATTGAAGGAATTCCAGTTGGCGGCTTCGGCGGCAGAAATCAGTTCGGCTGCGGTTGTCATGACATAACCCCATGTAATTGAAAAACGGAAACAGGGGGTATGATGACGGATAATGTTTAAAAAATCGTCAACGCTGGGTTGCAAATGCCTGGCGGGCGGCGGACTAGCACAGGCGCACCTTGCACACGCGCCGAAAACTTGCTGATGTCGTAAACGCAGACCAGCGGGTCCTGGTATTCGTCCCAGACATCGTTGACGCGCGATTCATATTGCAGCAGTTCGTCGGTGCCCGGCAAACCGGAGAGCGCCCGGTGCATTTCGCCGAAGCCGCGCACACGGGGGCAACCATTGCGGCGCGCATCGACCACCGTTTTCTCGATCAGCGCGATCATGCAGTCGGCGGAAAAGCTGACGCCCTGCGGGGATGTATTGTCGAAATTGACCACTGGGGCGTTGGCGGGGTCGACGAAGGCGCACGTATGCTTGCGCCCGCGGACGGGCTGGCCGCATATCACGGGATCGTGAAGGCTCGGGTCGTTTTTTGATGACGCTGTCTTACTCCACCAGCAACCGGCCTGCCGCAACCATCGCGTCTGCATCGCCAAGCCCCGTCGTGCCTGCCAGCGTAACCGCCAGCAGCGACGCCCCGCTGCCCGCCCCGTCGGCGTCGATGGTGATCAGCGTGTCGCTGCCCGATACAGCCACCTGCACGAAATCGGCAAGGTCCATCGTGCCGGAATCATAACCCGCCAGCACGTCGCGGATATCCAGCTTGTCGCCCTCGGCGGCGGAAAAATCGGTGACGAGGAATGTATCGTCGTGCGACGTCGCGTCCTTGTAGACGAAAATATCCGCACCCGTGCCGCCGGCCAGCGTGTCGTCGCCCCCGCCGCCGGAAATAGTGTCGTTGCCCGCCATGCCGGCCAGGCTGTTGTTGGCCTTGTTGCCGTCAATGTGGTTGTCGAGGCTGTTGCCGCTCCCGTTGATGGCATAGACGCCGGTCAGCCGCAGGTTTTCCAGTTCCTGCGGGCCCAGGGTATAATTGTCGCCCGTGAGGTCGGCGTTCGATTGCAGCACCGCGCCGAATTCCACCGTGTCGTTGCCGCCGCCTGCAAGTTCGGTGAGGCCGCCGCCGCCGCTGTTCAGGATATAGGTATCGTCGCCGCTGCCGCCGATCAAATATTGGTTGCCGCCGCCCTGCACCAGCACGTCGTTACCTGCGCCTCCTATCAGCGTGATGCCGCTCGCACCCGATTTGCCCACGATCAGCCAGTCATCACCGTTGCCGCCGTCCATCAGGTCGCCGACGCCAAGGTCGCAGGCGAGCACGTCGTTGCCTTCACCGCCATAGAGCGTATCCTTGCCGGTATCGCCGTCAAGCGTGTCGTTGCCGTCGCCGCCTGTCAGCGTATCGTCGCCAGCAAGGCCGAAGATATGGTCGTCGCCGGTAGTGCCCGCGTAGGTATCTGCGCCAGTCGTCAGGCTGATGCCGCCGATGAGCGTGCGGACAGCCGCCGCCGTCTGCAACGTGCCGTTGAAGGAAAACTGCTCGATCGTCGAGCTCTGGTTGTTGAAGAAACCAGCGATTTTAAGTGTATCGCCGACGCCGCCGTAGGTAACGAACAAGTCGTCGCCGAGCCGCGCGTAGGTGGCCGAGCCCATGCTGACCGATGCCTCGAAGAATACCGTATCTGTGCCCGTGCCGCCCTCGATCAGCAGGTCCTGCCCGCTGCCCGCGCGGAAAACGAAGACATCGTTGCCGTTGTTGCCCCAGAGTGTGTCCTGCCCGGCGCGCCCGTCGATTGTATTGACGGAATCGTTGCCGAAAATGATGTTGTCGCCCGCGTCACCGTAGCCGTCGGTCGGCGCTTCGATGCCGAAAAGCTCGAGTATCTCGACGCCCTGCGACGATGCCGCCAGGTCATAGCTGGCCGCGGCGCGGATGGTGTCGCCGCCGCTGCCGCCGTCGACGATGTCGAACCCGCTGTTGACGGCGAATTCGTCGTCGCCGCTGCCGCCATACATCGTGTCGTTGCCGCCCAGGCCGTCGAGGAAGTTGTGGTTGGCGTTGCCGGTGATGACGTTCACCTGCGCGTTGCCGACTCCGCTTGATGCATTCGGGCCCGTCAGCACGAGGTTTTCGGTATCCGCCGTCAGCGTCAGCGACCAATAGGCTATCACGGTGTCGGTGCCGTCGCCGCCGCCGATGTTATCCGCCGTATTATCCCAGATGATAAGGTCGTCGCCCGCCCCGCCGCGCATCGTGTCGGCGCCCGCGCCGCCATCCAGCGTGTCGTTGCCATCGTTGCCGAAGAGCGTATCGACACCCAGCCCGCCGTGGATCGTGTCGCCAAGCCCGCCGCCGGTGACGATATCGTCGCCGTCGCCCGCATCGAATATATTTGTGGCGCTGTAACCCAGCGCCGTGGCGGCCGCCGTATCCGGCAGCGTCACGGTGTCGTTGCCGTCAAGCGCGCTGTAAAACGTCGATGCGTTGTAAAATCCGGGCACGAGGCTGTTGAAATCCGCCGTATCCGCACCCGGGGAAAACAGCAGGGCGCCGGGTATGTCGTTGACCGTGACCGTAAACCCCTTGGTAACGGCCAGGCCGCCGTTGTCCGTCGCCGTAACGTTCAGGCTGACGCTGGCCGCGACGCTTGCGTTGAGCGCCTGCCCTGCCTTCAGCTTGAGCTGGCCGCCGGCCACTTCGAAGCGCGCGTCGTCGACCGTGTAGGAAAAAGAACTGCCGGAATCGGGATCGGCGACGGCGATGTTGCCGATGACGCCACCCGCCTGCCCTTCGTCGATATCAGCGTTGTCGAGCGTGATGTCGGTCGGCGCCTCGTTCGCGTTGTTCACGGTGACCGTGAAGTTCGCGGTCACGGACAACGCGCCGGCATCGGTCGAGGTCACCTGCAGCGGCACGCTGGTTTCTGATTCGAAGTCGAGCGAAATTCCCGCCTTCAGCTTCAGCTGCCCCGCCACCAC
>CAZNRN010000009.1:6286-124152 GCA_964575605.1 uncultured Micavibrio sp.
TTCAGCTGCCCCGCCACCACCTCGAACCGCACATCATCGACGCTGAAGGTATGCGTGTCGCCTGAATCGGGGTCGGATACGGAAAGGTTGCCCACGACGGCGCCGGCGGTGTTTTCACCCACAGCGGCGTTGTCGAGCGCGATATCGGAGGGCGCCGTATTGGGCGCGGGATCAATGATGACCTGCACCGCGGAAAACGAAGACAGCTTGACGCCGAGCGGGGCGCTGATGAAACTGCGCGCGCTGCCCGAACCGATGAAGCCCTGCACCGCCGCCACGGCATTCATGATGCCCGTATCGAAGCTCTGGTCGTAGCTGAGGCGGATGACCAGCGTATCGGCGCCGTTGTCGCCGTCCAGCACATCGCTTTCCTGGCGGATGCCGCCCGTGAAAAGCCCCGTGCGCAAATCCAGCACGATGCTGTCGTCCCCGTCGCCGCCCTGCAGCGTGTCGTTGCCCGCGCCGCCGTCCAGCATATCGTTACCGTCGCCGCCCGAAATACGGTCGTTGCCGCCGAGGCCCGACAGGGTATCGGCGCCATCGCTGCCGGTCATGGTGTTGCCAAGGCTGTTGCCCGTGCCGGTGTAGCCGGGCGCCGTCAGCGACAGGTTTTCAAGGTTCGCGCCGAGCGTGAAATCGACCGAGGACAAGACCGTGTCTGTTTCGCTTGCCACAACAGATGATTCGACGACAACGTCGCCCGCGTCGTCCACGACATATGTATCCTTGCCCGCGCCGCCCTGCAGCAGGTCTGCGCCGGCGCCGCCGTCCAGCTTGTTCGCGCCGCTATTGCCGGTGATCGTGTTCGCTGCGGCATTGCCCTTGCCCTGCATGGCGCCTGTGCCGGTCAGCACCAGGTTTTCGACTTCCGCCGAGAGCGTATAGCTTGCCCCCGCAAAAACGGTATCGGTGCCCTGGCCGGACTGTTCCTGCACCACGTCCTGCGTGCTGTTGACAATATACGTGTCATCGCCCTGCCCGCCCGCCATCGTATCGACGCCCGAGCCGCCATCCAGCCTATTCGCCAAGGCGTTGCCGGTCAGCGTATTCGTGCCGTTGCCGCCGGTACCGGAAACCGCCGAACCCGTCAGCACCAGGCTTTCGATGCCGGTTGCAAGCGTAAAGCTGACGGAGGATTCCACCCTGTCGTTGCCGCTGGTGTCGCTGACGATGTCGCCTACGTTATCGACGATAAATGTATCGTCGCCCGCCCCGCCGATCATCTTGTCCGCGCCCGCGCCGCCGTCAAGGCGGTTGGCGGAGGCGTTGCCGGTCAGGGTATTGGCAACCGCGCTGCCCGTCGCGTTCCAGAGGCCCGTGCCCAGGAACGTGAAATCCTCGATGTTGTTGAAGGCGGCCTGCGACAGGTCGACAGACATCGCGATGTTGGTGGTGTTGTTAAGCTTGAGGCGGATGGTATCCTGCCCGGCTGCGGCCAGTTCGACCGCGAGGTCGGCGAGGGTGTCGAAAATGTACACATCATTCCCCGCGAGCCCGATCAGCGTGTCCGCGCCCGCGCGTCCGTCGATGGTATCGCTGCTGGAGGTACCGGTGAGCGTGTCGCCAAGCGTCGTGCCGTTGATTGTCGCCATCTTCCCTCGCACATTAAAATATGCAGCTGTGCCGTTTAAAAATACTGGCGCTTATATACTGCGTGACGAGGATTAAAAAGTTATGAAGAAAGACGCAGGATGTGTTTATGGGAATTATTCAAAATAAATAGGCTGCCCGTTCGAGGCCGAAACGCCGCCATCGACGGGTAAATTCACGCCCGTGATGTAAAGCGCGTCGTCGCTGGCGAGGAAGGCAATGGCGCCTGCGATGTCCTGCGGCGTGGCGGGGCCGCCGAGTGGCGTACGCTTGCGGAAGGCGGTGACGGTTTTCTTGTCCTTCACCATGTCCTTCGTCAGGTCGGTCACGGTCAGGCTGGGGTTGACGGCATTCACGCGCACGCCGTCGGGGCCGTGGTCGATGGCCAGCGAACGTGTCAGGTTGGTGATCGCGCCCTTTGTCGTGTTATAGGCCGCCATGCCCTCGTCACCGCCGAGGCCGGAAACCGACGACGTCATGATAATGCAGCCCTGCGAGGCGATCAGGTGCGGCATGCAGGCCTTGGTGCAGTAGAACACGCCGTCGATATTGGTCGCCATCTGCTTGCGCCAGTCGCGCGCGGAAAGTTCGGAAATTTTTCCCATCACGGCGATGCCCGCGTTGTTCACCAGCACGTCGATGCGGCGGAAACGCCTGATGGCGGCATCGACCATTTTCTGCACCTGCTTTTCATCCGACACGTCGGCCTTGAAGATAAGGTATTTGTTTTCATCGAAGCCCTGCGCGGTGCGTTTAAGCTCGCGTTCGTGGCGGGAGACGAGGACAACGCAGGCCCCTTCACCCAGAAACCGCCGCGCCGCGCCAGCGCCGATGCCCGAGCCCGCGCCGGTGACAATCACCACTTTATCCATGAACCTTGTCATTCTGCGCCTCCGGCAAGAAATCTCCTTTATTTCCAATGGGCGAAGGTGAAATTCGGTTCAAACAGGGCCTCTAATGGCCTTGCGAACCTGAAAAACCGTGTGTGGATACGTCGCCGTGAACGCAGCGATTCCGTGTATGCAATGAATTCAGTTATTTAAAGCAAAACACACCCCTCACCCGCGCAAAAATTCCGTGCATGAAATCAATCACTTGCGAAGAGACGAATTTTTGGGCTCCCGGAACGCCAAAAAAGGGCCGGTTTAAAACCGGCCCCTTTAAGGTGTGTGTGCAGCGAGGTGTGGGTTAGTGAAAATATTTACGGATGGCAGGATTGGTGACGACAGGTTCGACAGAACCCAGCGCACCGCCGAAGGCCGCGGCAATCGCGCCGAGGATGAGGGCGATCGCGCCCACCAGCGATGCCTTGGCCAGCGCCGTCATGCCCTGATGTACTGAAGGCGCAACTGTTTCGCCTGCGGCGGGTTCGACGGCTGCAATGTCTGCCGCTTCTGTGCCGCGCAGCGTGGGAATGATGTCATTGGCTGCAATCGCGGGCGTAGGCGTAGGCGTGGCAATCATGTCGATATTGGTGGAGCCATCGGGGTTGGAGCGGATGGTGCCTGTCGCGCCCGCAGGGTCGACAGCGCCCGCATAGGGCAGCGCCGCATTCGCCGTCGTCACCGGCAGCGATGGCGGATTTGCAGCCGCTACAGGTGCGCCTTTGCCCAGCGCAAGCTGGTCGAGGCTGGAAAGCAGCGTGTCTTTGGGTTGCGCAAGGCTGGCGAGCGTACCGAAGCTGCCGCTGGCAATAACCCCCGCGCCGCCCAGTGCCAGCCCCGCGATCACGACGACGGAGGCCGCCCAGGCGACCAGCCCGTGCCAGATGGCCGTGCCGTCTTTCGGATCGCCGCACATGCGGCCCGCGGCGATGCCGCCCGCAAAGGCCGCAAGGATGCCTGACGCAGCGCCCCAGAGCGCCGCAGTCCACGAGAACTGCCTGACGGTATCGGCCGTCACCGGCACATCGGAAACCGCCAGAACGCCAAGGCCAAGGCCCAGCATGTTTAAAATCAGATGCACGGTCAGCGCGACAAAGACGCCGGCGGCAACGGCGCCCAGCGCCACGCGGTTGACGAGGATGGTATGGATATCCTCGGCGCGGAAATCGTCTTCGGTTTTCAGGGGCGCGGGCGTGGGTGTTTCGGGCGGCGCGACATACTGGCCGAAATGGCGGGGCCTGCGCGGCGTGTCGGGTGTATGGATGGCCATGTCAAATCTCCCTTATGCTGAAGCCCTCTGCTGAATTGCCAACAGCATGCGGGCGGGATAGTTCCGGTTTTCCTAAAATGCAGGATAATTGCGCTTTCTTTTTTCCGGCACTTTTGGTCTGTTGTATCGTTGGCTGCCGAGCAGAGGAGAAATGCCATGCCGAACACTGTTAAGTTGCACCGCGTGCTTATCGCGAAGCCCGAAAAAGTTTACCGCGCCTTTACCGAACCGGGCGCCATGGCGAAGTGGCTGCCGCCCAACGGCTTTTACTGCACGGTGCAGCATGCAGATGTGAAAGTCGGCGGCAGCTATCATATGTCCTTCACCAATTTCACGACCGGCAAGGCGCAGGCCTTCGGCGGCACCTATCACGAACTCGTGCCCGGTAAAAAACTACGCTACACCGACAAATTCGACGATGCGGGCCTGCCCGGCGAAATGCACGTGACAGTCACCTTTACCGAAACCGTCGTGGGCACGGAATTGAATATCACGCAGGAAGGCATCCCCGACGCCATTCCCGCCGCCGCCTGCTACCTGGGCTGGCAGGAATCGCTCGTCAACCTCAAGAACCTGGTCGAGCCGGAAATCCCGGACAATATGTGAGCCTTTCGCATCTCGGAACCCCTCGGCCGCCTGTTGATTGGTGTTAAGAGGTAACAGGCGCGGCGTAAAGCCGCGATGGGGTGTCATGATGCTTATGGAGCACAAGACAAAATCGACCGCAAAAGTAACCGCCGTGCGTATTCCCGCGGGCGGCATGGTGCTGGACGCCGACCTCGCCATTCCTGAAAACGCGCAGGCCATCATCGTCTTTGCGCACGGCAGCGGCAGCGGAAGGCACAGCCCGCGCAACCGCTATGTCGCGGAAATTCTGAACCGCCGCGGCTTTGCGACATTGATGGCCGATTTGCTGACCGAGGACGAAGAACTCGCCGACAACATGACGCGCCGTTTGCGGTTCGACATTTCGCTGCTGGCGGGGCGCCTTGGCAGCATCATCGGCTGGCTTGCGCTGAATGACAGCACCAAAAACCTCGGTATCGGGTTGTTCGGCGCCAGCACGGGCGCGGGCGCCGCCTTGATTGCTGCTGCGAAACAGCCGGGGCGCGTCAGGGCCGTGGTGTCGCGCGGCGGGCGGCCTGATTTGGCAGGCGAATATCTTGGCAATGTCATGGCGCCGACACTGCTGATTGTCGGCAGCCTCGATACCGGCGTCATCCTGCTCAACGAAGACGCCCTCTCCCACCTTGTCGCTCCCGCCAGCATGGAGATTGTGGACGGCGCGACGCATCTGTTCGAGGAACGCGGCACGCTTGACCAGGTGGCGGAACTGGCCGCGCGCTGGTTCGAAAAATACAGGGGAAAAGACCATGGCCACGGCGTTTAAAAAATTCACCGACCGGACGGCAGCCGGAAAAGCGCTGGCGGAGGCGCTTGCCGCCTATCGCGGGAAAACCGATACCCTTCTGCTTGCCCTGCCGCGCGGCGGCGTGCCCGTCGCACGTGAAATCGCGGATGCTCTCGGCCTGCCGATGGATATATGGCTGGTGCGCAAGCTGGGCGTGCCGGGGCATGAAGAACTGGCCTTCGGCGCTATCGCGGGCAATGACGTCATGGTGCGGAACGAAGAAATCATCTTCCACTATAAACTCGATTCAGCGGCCATCGAGGCTGTGACGGCTGCCGAACGCGCCGAGATTGCAAGGCGTAACGAGCTATACCGCGATGGCAGGCCTGCCCCTGACGTAGCCGCCAAGACTGTGATTGTCGTCGACGACGGGCTTGCGACAGGTGCGACGATGCGCGCTGCAATCGCTTCGCTGCGCGCCGCGCATGCGGGCAAAATAATCGCCGCCGCACCCGTGGGCGCGCTCGCCAGCTGCGAAGAAATACGCAAGGACGCCGACGACGTGATTTGCCTTGCCACACCCGAGCCCTTCTACGGCGTCGGCCAGTGGTACGAAGCTTTCCCCGAAGTCACCGATGACGAGGTCTGTGAGTGCCTTGCGGCGGATGCCGCCGGATTACGGAACAAGAACACCGGCCAGGGGATTAGCGGATAGAGTTTTTTTAAAAGCCGCGGGCACAGGAAAGCCGCAGGAGCAGGTTTTCCTCTGGAACATTTAGCCTGAAAAGGGCCGTGCCATGGGTATAATCAACCAAAACAATGATAAATCGCGCAACGCGCTGGCGCTGCAGCTGGGCGAGGAAGCGGCGGATTACCTGACATCGCTGCGCAGCCTGTTTAACGACCTTGCCGATCCCCAACTGGCGCGTCTTGTACGCCGCATGACAGCGCTGAATTAGGCATCACTTCAATTTCGCTAAAATACTATCTAAATGTCATTGAAATCCCACGCATAATTAAGCGTCCCTTTAAATGATTCTGCTAGTCTGGAATCGTACACTTGAAGGGCTACCCCACATGTTATCGACCTCTACAAACCGCCAGCATGGCGGCGCGCGCCGGGAAGGCGCCGCGCTGTCGAAGGAATATATCCGCCACCTGACCATCGCCAGCGCGCTTGCGCTGCCCACGCTGATCGCCGTCTTCGACCTGATGGACAGGCGCGGAGACTGGTCGATGCCGGGCGTCTGGACGATGGCGCTGGTGGTTATCGGCGCGGGCGATTTCATCGCCGCCGTCGGCCTCGAACCGTTCCGTAGAAAACTGGGCGACCTGACACTGCCCATGCTGCTGCTGGCGCCCGGCATGGTGTTACTGTTCACGCTGACCTATGGCATCAACCGTTTCGTCGCGGATATCGGTTATGGCTGGCTTTACCCCGCCGTGCTCGTGATGCTGGCCAGCTTCGCGGTCGCGCTGTACATGGAGCGCAACACGGCGCTGAAAGCGACGCTCGCCTTCAACGCGGTCGCGCTGGCACTCTTGTGGAACCTTGCCTATTCGGACAGGTTCGTTTTGCCGTTCTGAAGTAAGGGATTACCAGCTGTCGCCGCGGAAGGCGGTATCGTGGCCGTCATATTTGGTGGGCTGGAGGCCGAGGCCTTTTTCGCGCGGCGGCGAGGCGTCTTCATAGTAGTGCGCGGCAGCGTCGGAGGAAGCGGGATCGGGCAGCCATGCCGCGATGGCGAAACTGCGCGCAAAGGCGCCGAGGCGTGATCTCCATGAAGTAGCCAATCAAAATCTCCGTCGTCATTTCCTTATTTTACCATGAAATAACGGCGAAAGGGGATTACGTCAACAAGGTAATCCCCTTTTGAAATATTCTGTCGTTAACCTGGATTAACGCGTACGAATAGTCGCGCCCTTGGCGAAGGGGCCCCAGCTGGAGCAGACGACGCCTTCGACCGGTTTGCCGTTGGGGTTGGTCGCCTTGAATTTCGTCGTGAAATCATCATCCTCGCCACAGCCGTAGAAACCGGCGCCTTCGATCTGGATGTTGGTATAGCCCGCGTCGTCCAGCGCTTTGGTCGCCTTGGGGGCGTCGGAGCAGCCGGTTAAACCTGCGGCAAAGGCCACCACGGCCGCTGCTTTCAAAAGACCTTTTTTCATGAACACACCTCTTTGGGGATTTTTATTGTTTAAAACCAGTTCGCAGCACTATATGAAGCTTTATGTATTATGTCAAATGAAAATCCCACCACCTTGATTTAATGCTGCAATATTATAGGGTTAAAATATGGCTCCCGACGACAAAACACCCCCGCCCGAACCCATGCGCGACCTTTCCAGCGCCGAGCTGGTGAAGTCATATGTCGTCAGCCTTGGCATTTCGCTGCCCTCGCTTGCGCTTACCATTTACTTCACGCAGTTCCGCGTCGACTGGTGGTCGCCACAGGTAGTGCTGTCGATGGTGCTGTTCGTGTCGATCATCAACTTCATCGCGCTGGTGACGCTGGAGGAATACCGCTCCCGCCTCGGCTCCTTTACGATTCCTGTATTGCTGGCTGCCTGCGGGCTGATTTTATTGTTCGCGCTGATCGGCGGCGTGAACCGTTTTTATCCGGGCGTGGGTTACCACTGGCTGTTCCCTATCGTCGCGCTGGTGATCGTTTTCAAATACCTGGCGATGTTCAAGGAAAAGAATCTGGCGCTGAAATTCTACCTCGCCATCAACATCATCGCGCTGGCGGCTTTGTGGGGCTTGGGGAAATCCGACCAGCTTGCGCTGCCGTTCTGATTTCTAAAGCGGCTCGAGGATATGCGCATCAATCCGGTGCAGCACGGTGAATTTTTCCGGTGCGGTCTGGGTCAGCATCTGCATCAGCGCTGAATCGAAACCCTTCAACTGTTCGGGGCCCAGCGAAGGCCCGATGGCGCGGCAGGCGCGGATGCGGCCGCACCAGCTTTCCCGCGTGTAAGGGATGGGCTCGTCATAGCAGAAGAAACCGCGCAGGCGGAACTGGCCTTCCGCCCATTCGGGCATCGGCGTGACGTTGCCGTTCCAGCTGTGGCCCGTCCAGTCGGGATTGTGGATGCGGATCATGTCTTCCGTCGCCTGCGCGATGGGGTCGACCTGCGGCAGCCACGAGCAATGCGAGGTCACAAGCAAACCGCCCGGTTTCAGCACCCACAGCACCTGCCGCACGGCAGCGTCGAACTGGAAGTAAAGCCAGCACTGGTTGGCGGTGACAACATCGAAAGCGCCCTTGTCGAAGGTCAGGCGTTCGGCGACGCCGATGCGGAAGTCGATGTCGAGGCGCATGTCGGCGGCCTGCTTCTTCGCCTCGGCAATCTGGCCGGGGGAAATATCGATGCCCGTCACGGTCGCGCCGCGGTGCGCATAGCGCATGGCCATGACGCCGGTGCCGGTGCCGAGGTCGAGCATGGTCTGGCCGGGCAGGCCGACCTTGAACGCGCGCATGAGTTCGAAAAAGCTGTCGGGCTGGCCGATGCGGTATTTGGCGTAGTCGGGCGACACGCGGCCCCAGTCGAAGGCCGCACCCGGTTGGTCTGTCGCGCTGATGCCTTGCATTTTTCCCCCGTTAACACATCAAAAATTATACACCGCAAGCCCTTATGTCAACGTTATAAGGCTGGACTCGGCATACGATTCGGCGGCATATTTTCCATCATGAAGTTCAGCACATATGTATTGAAAAGGGCGGCGCCCATGGCACAGCAAGACCGTGACAACGAGCTATTCCTGATCGACGGCTCCGGCTTTATTTTCCGCGCCTATCACGCCCTGCCGCCGCTGTCGCGCCCCGACGGCACGCCGGTCAACGCCGTACTGGGGTTCACGAATATGCTGGTGAAGCTGATCACCGAAATGCATGTGCCCTCGATTGCCGTCATCTTCGACGCCAAGCGCAAGAACTTCCGCAACGAGATTTACGCCGAATACAAGGCCAACCGCGAAGACCCGCCCGACGACCTGAAGCCGCAGTTCAGCATCATCCGCGAGGCGACCGAGGCTTTCTCCATCCCCGCCATCGAAATGGAAGGGTTTGAAGCCGACGACCTTATCGCCACCTATGCCCGCCTTGCGCATGAACAGGGCCGCCCCGTCGCGATTGTTTCATCCGATAAAGACCTGATGCAGCTGATCCGCCCCGGCGTGCGCATGATCGACCCGATGAAGTACAAGGACATCGGCGAGGCCGAAGTGCTGGAAAAATTCGGCGTGCCGCCGCACAAGGTGGTGGACGTGCAGGCGCTGGCGGGCGATAGCGTCGACAATGTGCCGGGCGTGCCCGGCATCGGCGTCAAGACCGCAGCGCAGCTGATCAACGAATACGGCGACCTTGAAACCCTGCTGGCACGTGCCGGCGAAATCAAGCAGCCCAAGCGCCGCGAAGCGCTGACGATGAATGCCGAGGCCGCGCGCGTGTCGAAGAAACTGGTCGCGCTCGACCATCATGTGAATGTCGCCGTCGGCATCGATGATTTGAAAATCCGCGTGCCGGACAAAGGCAAGCTTTTCGCCTTCCTGCAAACGCAGGGCTTCCGTACTGTGCTGGCGCGCATGGAAAAACAGTTCGGCGCGCCCGTCGCCAACGACGTATCGCCCATCGTGCTGAGCGGCATGCCCGCCACCACGGGCGCGGAGCCGAAGCAGGAACGCGGATACGAGCTGATACAGGACGAAGCGGCGCTGAAACGCTGGATCGACATGGCGCTTGACGCCGGTACCGTCGCCATCGACACCGAAACGACGGACCTGACGCCCTCCAAGGCGAAGCTGGTGGGCATTTCGATGTCGACCGCCAAGGGCAACGGCTGCTACATCCCGCTGCAGCACCGCGACCCCAAGGGCTATTCCGAAAGCTTTGATTTCACCATGGCCGAGAAAAAGGCCGATGCGCCGGAACTCAAACAGATTTCCGTCGTCAAGGCGATGGACATGCTGAAACCGCTGCTGGAAGACCCGGGCGTGCTGAAAATCGGCCATAACATCAAATACGACATGCAGATGTTCATGCAGTACGGCATCACCGTCGCCCCCATCGACGACACGATGCTGATGTCTTTCGTGCTGGATGGCGCGCTGCACGGCCACGGCATGGATGAATTGTCCGAACTGCTGCTGAACCACAAGACCATCGCCTATAACGAGGTCACCGGCAGCGGCAAGAACCAGGTGACCTTCGACCTCGTCCCGCTGGACAAGGCGCTGGGTTATGCGGCGGAAGACGCCGACGTCACGCGCCAGTTCGAATTCATCCTCAAGCCCCGCCTGCCGCAGGAAGGCATGGCGACGCTCTATGAAACGGTCGAGCGCCCCCTTGTGCCCATCATCGCCGAAATGGAATTCACCGGCGTGAAGGTGGATACGAACGTGCTGCGCAAACTGTCGAACGATTTTGCGAAGAAAATCGTCGAGCTTGAAACCGACATCCACAAGATTACCGGCCATAGCTTTAACATCGGCTCCCCCAAGCAGCTGGGCGACGTGCTGTTCGGCCAGATGGGCTTGCCGGGCGGCAGCAAGACGAAAACCGGCGCATGGTCGACCGGTGCGGATGTGCTGGAAGAATTGTCCGACCATCCGGTCGTCGCCAAAATTCTTGAATGGCGCGGATTGTCGAAGCTGAAAAGCACCTATGCAGACACCCTGCCCGAAAGCATCAACCCCCGCACGGGGCGTGTGCATACGTCATATCATATGACGGGCGCGAATACGGGGCGTCTCGCATCCAGCGACCCCAACCTGCAGAATATCCCGATCAAGACCGAGGACGGGCGGAAAATCCGCGCGGCCTTTATCCCCGAAGACGGCTATGAATTTTTATCCGTCGACTATTCACAGGTCGAATTGCGCCTTGCGGCGGAACTGGCCGATGTGAAAGCGCTGAAACAAGCCTTCCACGACGGCATCGACATTCACGCGGCGACGGCCAGCCAGGTTTTCGGCGTACCGCTCGAGCAGATGACGCCCGATATCCGCCGCAACGCCAAGGCCATCAACTTCGGCATTATCTACGGCATCTCGGGCTTCGGCCTCGCGAAACAGCTGGGCATCCCCCAGGGCGAAGCCGCGAATTACATCAAGCAATACATGGCGCGCTTCCCCGAGCTGAAAACCTACATGGACGCGCAAAAGGAATATGCGCGCGCGCATGGCTTCGTGAAAACCTATTACGGCCGCAAAGTCTACCTGCGCGGCATCAACGACAAGAACCCCGCGATGCGCGGCTTTGCCGAGCGGCAGGCCATCAACGCGCCCCTGCAGGGCACCGCCGCCGACATCATGAAACGCGCCATGATTGCCCTTGCCCCCGCGCTGAAGGACGCAAAACTCGGCGCGCGCATGCTGCTACAAGTGCATGACGAATTGCTTTTCGAAGTGCCCGTGGCCGAGAAAGAGGCGACGCTGAAACTGGTCAAGCACGTCATGGAAAGCGCAGGCCCCGGCCTCGGCGTACCCCTGCTGGTCGATGCCGGCTGGGGCATGAACTGGGCGGAAGCGCATTAATTCTTGCGTCGTTCCCTCTCCCCTTGGGGGACGGGACAATCACGTTTGTAATATTTATGTACAGTCAGCCTCCCGTAAGGTTGAGTGCCTATATTAGGAGTCAGGCACTCGTGCCTGTTAGCCTTTGAATAAGTTCCATATTCAAAGGCTATTAACGAAGCCTCCCGTCATCCACGCGACCGCAGGCTTCCCAGGGAATACGGAGATACGCAGTGGAAAAGTTAACGGACCGGCAGAAAATTGCTCTCGAAGCCCTCGAAAAGCTGCACAGGGGGCAGGCAACCACATTCCTGAACTGGACTGATGCCGACAGCCTTGTCGATATGGGCTATGCGCGCAAGACGGGCCATGGCCAGTATGAGCTCACCTCCGAAGGCCTGGCGCTGTTGCAAAACCCGGAAGCACATATCACTGACCAGAGCGGTTCCAGATAATCGCCAGCCAGAGCATCAGCACTTTCTTCACTTCATGCCCGACTTCACTGCGCCGCTCGACCAGCGTGCGGCCGAGCCGTTTCGTGGCGTCGCCGGCGCGTTTCAGCTTCTCCTTGCGCGTCAGGGCATAGCCGTCGCGCTTGCGCACCTTTTTGATAAGCGCGCGGGCGGCGCGCGCGCCGTCGCCGACATCGCATTTCTTCTGCGTCAGGGCGCGCGTGATGGCGCCCCGCGCCAGCGTGTTTTCGGGCAGCATGGCGGCCAGCAGGATGGCCTGGCACAGGTTCAGGTCGTCGATTTTCTCGCCGAAGATATTCTCGAGAAGCTTGCGCTCCCTGTCGGTTATCTTCTTGCCCCTGAACTGCAACTCGCTCATGCGATAGCTCCCCACCTTGCATGGTAGCTGAAAAAGCTGAACGGGCGGTAAATAAGGGAAAGCCTTGTTTTCAGGCGCTATTTGCGGAGTTTCAGCGGGCGCATCAGGCTGATGGGCTTCGCACGGCTGACGGCATAGGCCTGCAGCATATCGGCGACGTCGGGGAAATGGCGTTCGCGCGCGATATCCTCCGCCGTTTTGCCGTCTTTGTTTTTCAGCGACGGGTCGGCCCCGCGCTCCACCAGCACCTGCAGCACGCGGTCGCATTTGTTGAAGGCCGCGCGCATCAGCGGCGTCAGGCCCTGCGGCGTGGGTTTGTTGATGTCGGCGCCGTACTCCAGCAGCAGCGCGGCGTTTTCGGCGCCATCGCCGCATTCGACCAGGCGTGTTTTGCCCGTGCGGTCGGTGGCATCGGGGTCGGCGCCCAGCTCCAGCAGGAGTTTCAGCATCGGCGTGTCATAGGCGTTCATCAGCACCGGCTGTTCGAGGCCGTTGTCGTTGTAGCGCCAGCCGATGGCTTCGGGATGGTCTTTCACGATGCCTTTAACAGCCGCGGTATCCCCGCGGGTCACAGCTGTAAAAAAATCCTTGTGCAGATTGCCGGACATGGTACCCTTTCATAATTTCCATATATACCCGGAACCGAAGCGCCAAGTCAACTGTTTTCCCTGTAACCGTCACGGGCTGCCGGAATATGTAACCTATTGTAATGGCTTCATTTTGGTACTTGCCGGCGGGGATTTACGCCTTATATCGTGGCGCATCGGTTTTAACGGATTAAAGGGAGCTTCACCATGATCCACATTACCCACAAGGATTTCAAAATCCCCGCCCTCGGCTACGGCACCTGGCAACTGCGCGGCAAGGAATGCGCCGGCGGCGTGTCGAAAGCGATCGAGCTTGGCTACCGCCATATCGATACGGCACAGATTTACGAGAACGAAGCCGAGGTTGGCGAGGCAATCGCGGGCAGCGGCATCGCGCGTTCCGAGATTTTCCTGACCACCAAAATCTGGAACACCAACCTGCGCTACGGCACGCTGCAGTCTTCGGCCGACGAGAGCCTGAAGAAGCTGAAGGTCGATTACGTCGACTTGCTGCTGATCCACTGGCCGCTCACCGACGTGCCCTTCGAGGAACAGCTGCGCGGGCTGCAGGAAGTGCAGAAGTCCGGCAAGGCGAAGCTGATCGGCGTGTCGAACTTCACCGTCGCGCAGATGCGCGAGGTGGTGGAAACCATCGGCGCAGATATCGCGACCAACCAGGTCGAATACCATCCCTTCCTGTCGCAGAAACCCGTGCTGGGCTACATGAAGGCGAAGGGCATGTTCCTGACCGCCTATTCCCCGCTCGCCCGTGGCAAGGTTACCGATGCGCCGCTGCTGCAGGAACTGGGCCGCAAGTACAACAAGACGCCGGGCCAGGTCGCGCTGCGCTGGCTGGTGCAGCAGGAAAACGTCGCCGCCATCCCGAAAGCCGGCAGCGACGAACACATGCGCCGCAACATAGACATTTTCGACTTCCTGCTGGAAGACGAGGAAATGCAGAAAATCCACGCGCTCGCGAAACCCGACGGCCGCCTGATCAGCCCCGCCTGGGCGCCGGCCTGGGATACGGCGGGTGAAAAAGCGGGCGAGAAAGCGGCCTAACCCGCCAGCATCAGCATGGCGGACACCGCCATCAGCACGGCTGCCATCTGTACCTTGTTAAGGCGCTCCTTCAGCACGATGCGCGCCAGTATCACGGCGATAACCGGATAGAGCGCGGTCAGCGTCACGATGACGGCAACGGGGCCCGATTTCAGCGCATAGAAATAGGCGAGGATGGCCAGCACCGTCAGTACGGCGGAGCCCGCCAGCACCGATATCGCCTTGCTGTCTTTCTGCAGCTTGAATTTCAAATGCACGGCGATAGGCAGCGCCACCAGCATGTTGCCGAAGGACTCATAAAAAATCACGCTATGCGGGTCGAGCGATTGCAGCGCAAGCTTCGGCAAAAACGCCCAGAAGCCCCAGATGAACAGCGCCGCGATAGCGGGCGGCAGCCAGAGGTTCTTTTTTCTGTCCTTACTCTTTGCTGTCATTGGCCACGACCAGCAAGATGATAGACGATAACCCCAGCAGAACGCCCACGCCCTGACGTATCGTGATCGGGTCATGCAGGAAAACAAAGGCCAGCAGCGTCGCGATCAGCGGATAGAGCGACGAGATCATCGACACATAGGTGACCGAGCCGTTCTTCAGCGCCTGCAGATAGAATATCTGGCCGAAGGCGCCGCAGCAGCCCGTCGCCATGGCCAGCAGCGCGCCGTGCAGTTCGAACTGCAACCCGCCTTGGTCGAGATAGAACAGCTGCACAACAAAAGCCGTCGCCATGAAAAACGTCGAGCTGTAGACGATCATGTGAAACGGTTTCAGGCGTTTCAGCACCAGTTTTGGCAAAAACGCCGTGATGCCCCAGATGAACAGGGCGGTCATGGCGGGCATAAACCATTGGTTGGCTAGCATGCTTGAATAGACATAATGATGGCACTGGCGGGCAGCATGAACTTTTATATCAAACCATGCGCCGTTAACTATAGCGAAATTTCGCCGGCATCCTGCCCTGCCCCGTTTACCCACCCCCTGCCGAGGTATATATTGAGGCCGTAAAATTCAGGAGTTTTCCCGTGGCCGATTCCGCAACCTCCCCCAAGCGTTTCCTTGTTTCCTGGGACCAGTTCCACCGCGACTGCAAAGCGCTGGCATGGCGCCTTGTCGAAAAGAAAGTGGAATGGAAAGGCATCATCGGCATTACCCGCGGCGGCATGATCCCCGCAGGCCTTTTGGCGCGCGAACTGGACATCAAGCTGGTCGATACGGTCTGCATTTCCAGTTATGACGACAAGCAGCAGCGCCAGGCTAAAATACTGAAAGACATCAACAAGGAGCTGGTGGGCGACGGCGACGGCTGGCTGGTCATCGACGACCTGGTCGATACGGGCGGCACCGCGAAAATCATCCGCCAACAGCTTCCCAAAGCACACCTGGCGACCGTTTATGCCAAACCCGCGGGCGAGCCGCTGGTGGATACTTATGTCACATGGGTGAGCCAGGACACCTGGATCTACTTCCCCTGGGATATCGATTTCCAGCCCGTCGAGCCCATCGTGGCCGAACGCAAACTGCTGGATTCGAAGGCTAAATAGGACTAAATTGAACGCAAGAAAAGAATAATAAAAAGGGCTACTGCCATGAACATGGAATTCAACAAAGTTTTCGCTTCCCTTCTTGTCGCCGGCATCATCGCAATGCTCGCGGGCTTCACGTCGCATGTGGCCTACCATCCGCACATTCCCGCGGAGCAGGCGTATAAAGTCGAAGTGGCCGAAGAAGTGGGCGGCCATCCCGCCGTCGCTGCGGAAACCGGCCCTGAATCGATCGACGAACTGCTGAAAACCGCTGATGTCGCGAAAGGCCAGAAACTCTCGAGCGTCTGCGCGTCGTGCCACACCTTCGACAAGGGCGGCGCCAACAAGATCGGCCCGAACCTGAACGGCATCGTCGGCAGCAAGCATGCGCACAAGGAAGACTTTGCGTATTCCGATGCGATGAAGGCGAAAGCAGGCGAAAAGTGGGATTACAACGCCCTCAACAGTTTCCTCTGGAGCCCGAAGAAAACCGTGCCCGGCACCAAGATGACCTATGCAGGCATGAAAAAGGCCGAAGACCGCGCCGCCATCATCAAATGGCTTGAAACGCAGAACTAAGCTTTACCCGCAGAACACCTGCTTGTGGACGCGCTTCACCTTGAAGACGTGCTGGCTGTGATGTTCGCCTTCCTCGATCAGGAGGCGTCCGCGCGCGTATTCAGCGTCCACGCCGCCCATGAAAATCATGCCCTTGACCGACTGGCAGGGCTGGTCTGACGGCTTGCCGTCTTTCAAGCGCGGGCATTGCACGATGCGGCCGTGGCCGCGCTCCGACCTTTCATCAGCTTGAAAGACGGCGGGGGCATTCCTGCCCGTATCTTCCAGCGGCTTGATGTGGTCGAAAACCGTGGCGCCCACGCCGTTATCCAGCCTAATGGCAAATGCCGCGCCGTCCCACGGGGCGCAGGAAGGCTCCAGCGTGCCGCCAACAACTTCGGGACTGTCATCTGCAATGCCCGGCACGAGTGTTTGCACCAGCTTGAGGTTATCGCCGACGGTATCGCCGTTTTCATCCATCAGCAGCAGCGAGCCGCTGGGCGCTGAATCGCCAAGGTAAATCCAGCGCTGGCCCGCCGCGAAGCGGATGGCGCAACTGCTTTCGCCAATCTCGACATCCAGCGTCTCGCCGTCTTTCACGCCCTTGATCGCCTTTTCAACCTTGATCACCGCAAGGCGGTTTTCAACCGTTGTCACCGTGCCGATAAAGGAGACGGCGGCGGATTTCAGGGATTCTTCAAAGGGGCGCGCCTGATAACGGCAGGCATGTACGTCTTGTGATGCGAACAGGAACAGGGCGAGGAATAACAGGATACGCATGGAAAAGCCTTTCGTTAAAACAGGCTTTATCATCTCTGGCACGTCAGGCCTTGTCAATCATGGCCTTTGCAGCGGCGACGGCGGTGCTGAAGGTGGCCTGCAATAAATAACCGCCGGTTGGGGCTTCCCAGTCGAGCATCTCCCCCGCGACATAGACGCCGGGCAGTTTTTTGAGCATGAAACCACCGTCGACCTCGCCCTGCACGATGCCCCCTCCCGATGAAATCGCGCGGTCGATACCGAAGGGCGCTTCCAGTTTAAGCGGGTAGGATTTGACCAGCGCGGCCAGCTGCGCCGCATCCATCGTTTGCGCGGCGCGGTTTTCCTGCAGCAGGGCGATAGCGGCGGGCGAGAGCCCCGCTTCGCGCCGCAGGAAATTCGAGAGCGTGAGGCCACGGCGCGGGGCTGAGAGGTTTTTGGCAACCTCCTCCAGCGGCACATTCGGCTTCAGGTCGATATTGAGAATCGCAGGACCGTGCTGCGCGATATGGTCGCGAAGTTTGGATGACAGCGCGTAGACCGCGCCGCCCTCGATGCCTTTTTCGGACAGCATCGCCTCGCCCTGCACTGTTTGGCCGCCGAACGTCAGGGCTAAAGGTTTCAGCGGCTGGCCCGCATATTTTGTTTTGAAGATTTCCGACCAAGCGACGGTGAAGCCGCAGTTGGCGGGGATAAAGGGCGAAATGGACACGCCTTTCTCGGCAAGGTACTTCACCCATTCGCCGCCCGACCCCAGTTTGGGCCACGACGCGCCGCCCACCGCCAGCAAGGTCATATCGGGCTTCGCGGTTTCTTTCGCGCCATGCGCGTTGGTGAAAACCAGCGCATCGCCTTCCCAGCCCAGCCATGTGCGGTTGAAATTAAAGGTAACGCCCAGCTTCTGCAACCGCGCCTGCCACGCGCGCAGCAGCGGCGAGGCTTTCATGCTTTTGGGGAAGACGCGGCCGGAGGAACCGATAAAGGTTTCCTCGCCCAATCCCTCGCACCATTTGCGCAAATCATCCGGGGTGAAGGCGCGAATGGCGGGCTCCAGCCAGCGTTTGGCCTTGCCGTATCTGTCTAGAAAAACATCGAGCGGTTCGGAATGCGTCAGGTTCAGCCCGCCCCTGCCCGCCATCAAAAATTTGCGGCCAAGCGAGGGTTTTTTCTCGTAAACGGTAACGATGCTGCCCGCGCCTGCGAGAATTTCCGCCGCCATCAAACCGGCGGGCCCGCCGCCGATGATAGCAACGGTTTTCATCAGTTCGCCGCTTTCTCGCGCCCGTCCTGCATTTCGAGCCAGAGGGTTTCCTGCTCCTCCAGCTGGCGGACGACTTTCGCATAGGCGTCTTTGGCAGTTTTTATTTTGGCAGGCACGGAATAGACATCCGGTTTCGCCATTTCGGCTTCGAGCTTGTCTTTTTCCTTGGTCAGTTTGGCGATTTCTTTCTCCGCCTCCTGCGCCTTGCGCGCCATGGTGCTGGCGGACATTTTCGGTGCGGCGGCGGCTTCATCTGCCAGCTGCGCCTGCGACTCTGCCTCTTTCGCGCGGCGTTCCTTCTCCTCGCGCTTTTCGTCGCGGCGCGATTGCAGGATGAAGGCGCGGTAATCGTCGAGGTCGCCGTTGAAGTTCTGGCAGGCGCCGTCCTTGACCAGCCAGAGCCTGTCCGCCACGCGCTCGACCATGATAGGATCGTGCGACACGATAACGACGGCGCCCTCGTACCCGTTCAGGGCCTGAACCAGCGCTTCGCGCGCTTCCATGTCGAGGTGGTTGGTGGGCTCGTCGAGCAACAGCAGGTGCGGCTCGTCGAAGCTCATGAAGGCAAACAGCAAGCGGGCTTTCTCGCCGCCCGACAGGGATTTGATTTTATTGTCGGCCAGTTCTTTCGAGAAGCCGAAGGCGCCCAGCTTGGCGCGGACGATATGTTCCTTGTAGTCGCCGGTTTTCTGTTTCGTCAGGCGCGCCATTTCCTGGTAGGGCGTGCTTTCCACATCCAGCTCGTCCGTCTGGTGCTGGGAGAAGTAGCCGATGCGCAGCTTGCCCGAGCGCACCAGCTCGCCCGTCATCGGAGAAAGTTTTCCGGCGATCAGCTTCATCATCGTCGATTTGCCGTTGCCGTTGGCGCCCAGCAAGGCAATCCTGTCATCGGTATCGATGTTTTCGTGGATTTTCCGCACGATCGGCTTGCCTTCGGCATAGCCCACGTCGACATGGCGGATAGCGATCAGCGGCGGCGAGAGTTTTTCCGGCGAGGGGAACTTGAAGCGCACGGCGCGCTCGGCCAGCACCTCGTCGATCAGGTCCATGCGCTCGAGCGCCTTGATGCGGCTCTGCGCCTGCGCGGCCTTGGCGGCGGAGGCCCGGAAACGGTCGACGAAGGCCTGCATATGCGCGCGCTGCGCCTGCTGCTTTTCGAACATCTTCTGCTGCAGGCCCTGCTTGGCCGCGCGTTCGCGTTCGAACGTGTCGTAGTTGCCGGTATAGGGCACGAGGCGCTTGTTATCGATATGGATGATATGGTCGGTGCATTTGTTGAGGAGCTCGCGGTCGTGCGAGATGATCATCAGCGTATGCGGGTAATTCGACAGATAGGTTTCCAGCCACATGATGGCTTCGAGGTCGAGGTGGTTGGTGGGTTCGTCGAGCAGCAGGAAATCGGGCTCGACAAACAGCGCCGCCGCCAGCGCCACGCGCATGCGCCAGCCGCCGGAGAAGGACGAGAACGGCTCCCTCAGCTGGTGTTCCTTGAACCCGAGGCCCGTCAGCAAGCGCGCAACTTTCGAGGGCGCGGCATAGGCGTCGAGCTCGATCAGGCGGTTGTAGATATCGCCCAGCTTGTTCGGGTCTTCCTCGGTCTCGGTCGCTTTTTGCAGCGCGGCCATTTCCTCGTGCGCGCTCAAGACGATATCGATCAGCGGCGTATCGGTTTCGGGGATATCCTGACGCACCATGCCGAAGCGCTGGCGCTGGGAGAGCGAAATGGTGCCGTTGTCGGCATGCAGCTCGCCCGCGATTAATTTAAACAGCGTCGATTTGCCCGTGCCGTTTGCGCCCACGAGGCCGACTTTCCACCCGTCCATCACGTTGACGCTGGAATCTTCGATGAGTGTGCGGACGCCCACCCGGTATGTCAGGTTGTTGATGCTGAGCATTTAACGGCCTTTCAGGGCACAGGTTATGGCATAAACAAAGGCAATTTGGAAGAACAGAACATTGATTACCCCGCCTTTTCCATGGTGTAATGCATTGAAAGCACGGTCAAATATGCCTGAAACGCCCAAAACCATCTCCAGCCCCGCGAATCCCGCCGTCAAGCGGTTGAAATCGCTGTCGGGCAAAAAGTACCGGGACGAGGAGCAGCTCTTCATAGTCGAAGGACTAAGGCATGTGAAGGACGCGCTGGCAGGCGGCTTTGCGCTCGAGGTGCTGGCCTTCAGCCCGCGCGCGGCGAAGGATGCCGTCGGCATTAAGGCGCGCGAAAGTTACGAGATGACGGATGAGCTGCTTTCCCGCATTACGGGACGCGACAACACTCAGCCGCTGATTGGCGCTTTCCGCCCGAAGGTGGAGAAACTGGACGATGTGAAGGCAGGATTGTGGGTGGCGCTCGAAGGCATCCGCGACCCCGGCAATCTCGGCACCATTATCCGCACCACCGATGCGGTGAAGGCGGAAGGTGTCATTCTGCTGGGCGAATGCTGCGATGCCTGGTCGCCCGAGGCCGTGCGCGGCTCGATGGGTTCCTTCGCGCGCGTAAAAATCGCGGCGGCGCCGCTGAAAGATTTCATCAGCTGGCGCAAGGGCTGGACGGGCGGTATCACCGGCACGCACCTGCGCACCGATACGGATTACCGCGCCGCCAAATACCCCCTGCCCCATATTTTACTGATGGGCAGCGAGGCGAACGGCCTGTCGGAGGAGGCCGCGAAGGCCTGTGGCACGCTGGTGAAAATTCCCATGGCGGGCGGCGCGGAATCGCTCAACCTCGCCGTATCCACCGGCATCATGCTGTATGAAATAAGCCGCGCCCGAATTTAATCAGGGGCTTTATTCTTTTTTGTCTTTTGCTTTCGCAGCGGCGATCTTGCGGCTTTCGTTTTTCAGCGGGCGGCCAAAGGGGCAGACCTCGTTCACGTAACCGTTCAGCGTATTGACCAGGCTGTCCGGCACGAGACTGTAGTGGATGAACTGGCCCTTGCGTTCGCTCGTCACTAAATTCGCGTTTTCGAGGATGCTGAGGTGTTTGGACAGCGATGGTTTTGTAATATCGAATCGTTCCGCGATTTCACCGGCGGTAAGGCTGGTGGCGGAAAGGTACGCAAGAATCTTGCGCCTGACGGGGGAAGACAATGCTTCAAATATCTTTTCGGTGAACATTTCGCTTCTTTTGTTTAGCCTATTGACTAAATATCTACCCTGTGGGAAGATAGAGTTAGCTACTTATCTAAATATAGCATCTGCCATCCCGGTTTTCAAGGGGCATACCTGATGCAGGCAAGAACAGTCAGCAAATCCAGCACCATAGGAAGCGAGGCCTTCCCGCCCAGCACATTACGGCGGCAGCTTGGCGAGGGCTGGCACAACCTGCCGCCCGCAACGCAGGAACGCTTCGCGCGCGAACCGCAGCCGGGCGAGACCATCATCTATAAAGGCACGATGCGCACCATCCGCCGCTCCTTCATGGGCTGGCTGTTTGCCTGGGTGACGATGCCCGTCGGCAACCCGCTGTCGCCCTTCGCCGGCGAAAATGTGCCGATGGAAGTGGCCCTGCGCAAGAGCGCAACGGGCGGCGTGCAATGGACGCGCAGTTATTTTTATCCCGGCCGCAAAACTTTCGCCGTCACCTCCGAAAAGCGCGAAAGCGCGATGGGCGAGATGCTGGAATGCGTCGGCGGCGGTTTCGGCATGAAATTGAACGTGACAGCCGAAGACGGCTGCATCCATTTCCGCAGTTACCGTTATTTCTGGGACGTGATGGGCTTTCGCATCCCCCTGCCCCACTGGCTGGCGCCGGGTGCCACGCATGTCATCCATACCGACCTTGGCGGCGGCGAATTCATGTACACCATTTCCATGGTGCATGCGCAGCTGGGAGAGACGTTTTTCCAGGAAGGCGTTTTCTGGCAGGTGTAAAGGAGAACGGGCATGGAACTGATTTTATGGCTGCTGGCCATTCAGGGCATCATGGGCGTCTTCGATCTGGTCTATCACCACGAAATGACCGAAAAGCTGACGTGGAAGCCCGCGGCCGCCGAAGAAATGTGGCTGCACGGGTTGCGCAACGGGCTTTACAGCATCGCCTTCCTCACCTTCGGCTGGGTTGAATGGCATGGCGCATGGGCCTGGGTTTTCGCAGCGATACTTCTGGCCGAAGTCACCATCACATTGACAGATTTCGTCATCGAGGATAAAACCCGCCGCCTCCCCGCGACCGAGCGCGTGACGCATACGCTGCTGGCCATCAACTACGGTGCGGTGCTGGGGCTGTTCATCCCGCAGTTCATCAAGTGGATGGAACAACCCGCAGGATTCCATTTCGTGAACTACGGGTGGCTGTCGTGGGTCATGGCCATTTATGCCTTTGGCGTGCTGCTGTGGTTCTTCCGCGATTATTTGCGCGCGCTGCGCTTAAGGCGCATGGCGGCGGCGCAGGTGGCTGTATTGGAGGATGGAAGCCTTGCCGGAAGACGCGTGCTGGTGACAGGCGGTACGGGATTTATCGGCCGCGCGCTCTGCCGTTCGCTTATCGCCTCCAACTGCCGCGTCACGGTGCTGACGCGCGATATTTCAAAAGCGCTCGACAAATTCGAAGGCCGCGTCGAGCTGGTCGACGATATCAACCGCCTGCGCGATGACGATGTGTTCGATGCCGTCATCAACCTGGCGGGTGAGCCGCTGGCGCAACGCTGGACGCCGCGCGCACTGGATAAAATGATGCGAAGCCGGCTTGGCACCACACAGGCGCTGCTGGATTTCCTGCGCCGCGCGGAAAAGAAACCGGAAGTGTTCATCTCGGGCTCCGCCATCGGGCTGTACGGCGTGAACGACACCGACAGTTATATAGAGGCCTCACACCCCTCGAAACAAAAGGGCGGCGATTTCGCCAGACAGCTTTGCGAGAAGTGGGAGGCGCTGGCGCAGGAAGCCGAAAGCCTCGGCATCCGCACCGTCCGCCTGCGCCTCGGCATCGTACTGGAAAAAGACGGCGGCACGCTGTCGGAACTGCTGTTCCCCTTCGATTTCTTTATGGGCGGGCCCATCAGCCATGGGCGGCAGTGGTTTTCCTGGGTGCATCGTGACGATGTGATCGGACTTATCCTGCACATCATGAAAACAACGCATATTTCGGGCGCCATCAACGCGACCGCGCCCTCACCCGTCACCAATGCCGAATTCGCCAAGGCCATGGCAAGCGCGATGCGCCGCCCGCATTTCCTGCCGCTGCCGGGTTTCGTGCTGCGGCTGGTGTTCGGGCAGATGGCGGATGAAGTGATGCTGAACGGCCAGCGCGTTTTGCCGCGCCGCGCGATCGACAGCGGCTATGTCTTCCGCTACCCCGATATCACGCGCGCCATGGCGGCGATATTCGCGATATAAAGACCTGAAATTACATCATTTTCCGGTTTGATTTGACATATTATTTTCACCGTGCTATTCCTCGGTACGATAAATCAAATACCTTTTCAAAAAACAAAAAACCGAGGATGTGTACGATGACCGATCTCAACAAAAAATTCGACGACAAAGCCAAGGCCCCCGAACTGATGGAGCCTGAAATTTACGCCGCCACCCTGCGCAGCCTGCTGGCGCGCGGCAAGGGCTACGGCAAGACAGAAAACGTTGCAGGTTTCCTGCTGCCCGACCTGCACATCGTCACCGAAACCAAGACCGGACTGACAGAAACCGACAAAATCGTGAAGGTCGAGAAGCTCTACGTCATCATGGACCTCAATCAGTACCCGCAGGAACTGCAGCGCGGCCTCGTCATTAAAGACATCGCCAAGAACTGGGGCGGCAAGACGATCGGCGAGCGCGAACTGGAAGACCCCGATTTCAAGGGCCCCGGCCTCTGGACCAACAAGCAGGGCGCTTTCGAATTCGACTACGTGAAGGCGAACCCGTCGCGCACCGACAGCGTCTTCAAGCCGAACCCCGAGGCTTACCGCGTCACGCTGCAAACCAACGACACTGTCGTGATCCCCGTGCAGTGGGGCACCTTCAAGGTCGAGGCCGGCGGCACGCTGGCCATCCGCGAGCGCGACATCTCCGCATTGGCCGAAGCGCTTGATTCCATCGCCAAGGGCAAAGCCACGATCGAAGACGCGCTCTATGCGAAAAACGACAAAGGCCAGACCGTCGCAAAATTCGACGTCTACGGCATGGAACCCAAGTTCCTTGAAAACAACTACAACCCCGTGACCCTGAAAGCATCGACGCAGGAAACGCAGGCGGCCTTCAAGCCCAAGCGTCCCGGCCCCTGCCTGATCGGCAAACACGCCCCGGGCGCTAAAGGCAAGTAACTGAAAATAAAAGATAATTGTGAATTGCGGGAGCCCTGAAAGCTCCCGCAATTTATTTGACATAATATGTTAAATCCTTTATATTAAACGGCATTATGCAGGACAACGCCCGCGACAGTTTCAACGACAAGGCCCCGCCCCCGCCCGTGATGGATGCGGAGGATTACCGCCTGCTGCTCGAAAAACTGCTGGGCGAAGGCAAGGCCTATGGCAAGGATGCGCGCGTGGCCGCCTATGAACTTTCCGATATCGTGCTCGGCACCGAACAGCTGGTGAAAAAGAAAATGATCGAGGGCGAGGAGCGCATCGCCGTCGAGAAGCTTTACCTGGTGATGGACCTGAAACAATGGCCGAACACCTATGTGCGTACGCTGGGCCTGAAGGAAATCGGCAACCAGTATTTCGGCCGCATCGCTGGCGAACAGCAGATCAACGCGCATGATTTCAAGGCCCCCGGCCTCTGGACATCGCGCAAGAAGGCTTTTGAAAACGATTACACGGCGACGGACGAGGTCGACGAGAACGGCAACCATGCCTTTATCTACAAGCCCAACTCCGATGCCTTCCGCCTCTGCCTGCCCGTCAAGCACGACATGACGCTACCGGTAATGTGGGGCACGTATATGGTCGGCAAGGGGGGTATGCTGGCACTGCGGCAGGACCATGTACCGCAAGTGGCACAGGCGCTAGACAATATCCGCGCCGGCAAACAGACCGCCGAACAAGCGCTTTTCACCACGGGCAAAGCCGGCCAGCGCGTCACGGTGTTCGACGTTTACGGCATGGATCCCGGCTTCCTCGAGAAGAATTACCAGCCCGTGACGCTGAAGCGCGAAGTGCAGGACATTTGTGAGCGCTTCAAGGAACGCCTGCCGAAGCGCACCATGCGCCCGCTACGCCTGAAAAACGCTGGCATCCCCGACGTCCAATAATTACTTGAAAAGATAACCGCCGTCGCCCTGCGTGACGATGAGCTGCGGGGTTTCCGCATCTGCCTCGATCTTGGCGCGCAGCTGGGCGATATGCCATTGCACCGCCTTGTCCTCGCCGCTCGGGTGGCCGGACCAGCAGAGCGGCTTCAGTTCGGCTGGCGTCACTACATGGCCGCGACGCGCAAGGAACAGGCGCAGGAAAGCAATTTCGCGGAAGGATAAATCTACGCTATGCCCGTCGCGTTCGGCGCGAAGCTGCCCCGGAAACACCGTGACTTCGTTGAAGGCAAAGCTTTCGGAGGCCTTGGCGGGTTCGCGGATGGCGGTGATTTGCTTGGCCAGGTATTTCACGCGCGCGGTGATGTCGGCGAAATCGAAGGGCTTGGTGATGTAGTCGTTCGCGCCAGCCTCCATCGCCTTCACCATGTCAGCCTCGCCGGTGCGGGAGGTGACGATGAGGATGGCGACGTTCTTGTCCGTCTTGCGGATTTCGCGGCAGACGTCGATGCCGGACATATCGTCCATCAGCACATCGAGGCAGATGATGTCGGGATTGAACGCCGCATATTGCGACAGCCCTTCCCTGCCCCCGCCCGCGTTTTCGACGGTGAAGCCTTCCTTTTCAAGAAGGGTGTCGAGCATGTTGCGGATTTTCGGGTTATCGTCGACGACGAGGACTTTCATGGCTTCTCCCTGACCCCGCTATCATGGCAAACGGGGGCGGCGCTGGCAAGGAGAGGTTTCTGAACGCCGTTAGGGCGCAGGCGGCTGCTTCTGGTTCTTGCGCATCCATGACACGGCATAGCCGCAGATGGGCACGATCTCCGCGCCTTCTTTGCCCGCCGCCTGGACGATATGCTTCATCAGCGTGCCGGCGGCGCCGGTGCCGCGCAGTTCTTCGGGCGAGAAGACGAAGTCGATGAAAAGCTTTTTGCCCTCGCGGCGGTAATCGGCATAGGCGGTATGGCCGTCGACCGTGTATTCGAAACGGCTTTCGCCGGTGTTGTCGGAAAATTGTCCGCTCATGATATTGCTCCCTCTGTCAGCTGGATGAAGTAGTGTTGCAGGCGCGCGGTGACGTCCTCCGCCTTGTCCATGCGGTTGACGTCGGCGCGCATTTCCTCGTTCCCCGGCAAATTCTTTACATACCAGGCGATATGCTTGCGCGACGACGGCACACCGACGCGGCTGCCGTAATAACCGATCATCAGGTCGTAATGTTCCAGCAGCGCATCGCCGATGGTGCGTGCATCGGGCTCGCCCAGCGATTTGCCGCTGCGGAAATAATCCATGATACGGCTGACCACCCAGGGGCGGCCGAAACTGCCGCGGCCCACCATCACGCCATCCGCGCCCGACATGTCGAGCGCGCGTTTGGCGTCTTCGGGCGTGAAAATATCGCCGTTCACGACGACCGGAATTTTCACCGCATCCTTCACCGCGCGCACCGCCGACCAGTCGGCCGCGCCCTTGTACAGCTGGCAGCGTGTGCGGCCGTGGACGGTAATCATTTTGATGCCGACGTCCTCGGCGATTTTGGCAAGCTTGGGCGCGTTGATGCTGGCGTGGTCCCAGCCGAGGCGCATTTTGACGGTCACGGGCACGTCGACGGCCCTGGCCGTGGCCTCCATGATCTCGCCCGCCAGTTTTTCTTCGCGCATCAGCGCCGAGCCCGCAAGCCGGTTGACGACTTTTTTTACGGGGCAGCCGAAATTGATGTCGATCAGCGCGGCGCCGCGGCCGGCGTTGATGCGCGCGGCCTCCGCCATTACATCGGGTTCGCAGCCGGCGAGCTGCACCGCCATCGGGAATTCGCCGGCGTAGGATTCAGACACGCGGTAATTGGTGCGGATGTTCTCCATCATGCAGCGGCTGGCGATCATTTCCGAGAACACCAGCCCCGCGCCGAATTTCTTGACCATGCGGCGCATGGGCACATCCGTCACGCCCGTCATGGGCGCCAGGAAGACAGGGTCTTCGATTGCGATGTTGCCGATGGAAAAAGCCATTGCCGCCTTCTAAATCAATTCATCAAAGGCGGCAGCCGTCTTACTTGACGACGTGGTAGCCTTTGGCCTTGTGCACGCCAACGCATTTGTCTGCCTTGGACTTCTGCATGTTGTAGCCGATCGCACCGCCCGCGAGCGAGCCCGAGGTTTCGCCGCCGCAGGTGACCACGTCACCGGTTTTATTGTTCTTGAGGACCGTAACCGGCGTGGTGCAGCCCGCGACTGCGAACAAGAGCGCAACGAGCGAGGCGACGACGATACCGTTAACTGCTTTCATAGTAAAACCCCCTTGGTTTGTTCCGCGCATATCATCACGTATGGCTGCCCCGAAATCAAGGTTAAAAAAATCCTTTAATATCATGGATTTTATAGGAAATCTGGGAATCAGACCTGCGCCGGTATCTTCACGCCGCGCTCCGCCTCGGCCTTCATATGGCAGATGAAGCCATAGAGGTTTTCGGCGTCGAGGCCGTGCAGCATCAGGCGGAAGCCCGCCTCGAAGGTCGACATCGGCACCATCGGGTGGTGGTTGTTGACGAGGCTGAGGATTACCTCGCGGTTGAACAGCCGCGCGGTGTAAATAGCAATGGTCTCGTCAAGCTGCAGCGAGTTGCTGGCGCGCCAGAAATCATTGTCGGAAAGGAAGACGCCAAACATCGGGGTATAGAATTCGATGGCGGATTGCAGGTCGAGCACGTTGTGCCAGCTGTCCGGCATATCGGGCAGGTTCTGGTCAACCTCCTCGATCGCCGAAAAGTTAATTTTATCGAGCGGCATGGGCTCTATATTCTTGCCGCGCGCGCGGATATAGGCGTTCATCGCGATGATGAAGTTGTAGATATTGATATCGTGCTGCACGAAAACATTGGGGCGCAGGTCCTCGATACTTTTGGGCAGCAGCGGGTGCGAGGGCAGCGCGCCGCCCGCGATGTTGTCGTTCAGGAAGCGTAAAATCTGGCTGCCGATGCGGAAATGGCGGCAGATCAGGTAATTCGCATCCTTGTCGACGAAATTGCGCATACCCCAGCAGATCATGCCGTGCAGGCCCTTCGACGAGGTCAGTTTATTGGGGATAAGGATGCGCACCAGCTGTACCAGCGCAATCGAAAGCCTCGCCAGCGGCCGCAGCACGGGCAGGAAGAAACGGCGGCACCACAGCGCGTTGTTGCGCATCAGCGCCGCGCGCGGCGCGTCCTGCATGAACAGGCTGGTATCCAGCAGCAGCGCATGCCACGGGTCGGGGTTCAGCGGGTCGTGCCCGGGGATGACGATGGGTTGCGGTTCGGCTGTCATGTATTGCCCGCCTCCTCCAGCTGCAAACGGTAAAGCCGCGCGACGACCTTGGCCGTCTTCACGATATCGCGCCCCATGCCCGGGATGTCGAGGATGCCGGAGCCGAGCGCTTCGTCGAACTGCTCCATATGCCCTTCGTCGTTGGCGGCGTGGTAGAGCAGGAAGCTGACCTGTTTGTCCTCCAGCTTCAGCTGGTCGCGGATGGCACGGCCCCATTCGCTGGCCTTGTGCTGACCGAGGCCCTCGATGATGAACATCGCGCCAAGCAAGCTAAAAGGGTTCGGCTGGCTGGATTTGTGGAACATGTATCCATGCAGCGCCTCGGTGCCGATATTTTTCTCGGCCGTGCGGATGTCTTCGGCCTTGCCGCCCGCGGAGACGTAGTCGTTTTCCAGCATCTGGTAATCGCGGTGCTCGGCCACGGCGTGGCGCAGATACATGGAGCGCAGGTCGAGGAATTTTTCATCGACGCCCGATGCCGCCCGCGCAATCCAGCGGGAGCCTTCGATAACCTGCTGGCGCTGGCCAAGCAGCAAAAGACGGTAATCTTCGGCACGGAAGGCGCCACGCTGCAGCTTGGCGATCAGCGGCACGGTGTCGAGCGCGGTTGAAAAATCGCTCCAGACGCGCACCAGGGCGCGCAGCACTTCGGCTTTAGACATTTCGCTCATGCGACCTCCAGCATCATAAACCCGCTCATGGCGCGACCGCTTTCGGGCACCTGGCAAAGGATTTGCATCCCTTTTTCAAGCTTCACTTCGCGGCACAGCTCTTCCAGCAGCACGAAGATGGAGGCAGCGCCCGTATTGCCGCGGGTGGCAAGGTTGCTGAACCATTTTTCCTCGGCGATCATCGCATCGGTTTTCTTCAGCAGCGTAATCGCCTCTTCACGCAGCGAGTGCGCGGAATAATGGCTGCACAGCCAAGCCACGTCGTTTGGCGAAACTTTCCGGGCGTCGACGAGGTCGAGGTAATGCGCGATCCAGAGCGGGATCATTTTCTTCATCACGTCGAAATCCTGCACCAGCATCAAGGCGCCCGCCCGCGCGGCCTCCGCCGGGCTGTTGAATTCGGCCCAGTGGCGCAGCTGCTGCCCCTGCCATGCCCCGCCCGCCAGCATGCAGGTGGGGAAACGGTCGGCGTAGGAGCGTATATCGATCCACTTGATAAGCAGCGACAGGCGGCGGTTATTGGGCTTGTTTTCCAGTATCATCGCACCCGCGCCGTCTGACAGCGTGAAGCGCAGGAAATCGGCGTTCATCGATAACGAGCCGTTTTCGTTGACGGCCGCCGTGCCCTCGTAAAAGCCGGGGCGGAAATAGCGGCTGGAGAATTCGCTGCCGCAGGCGGCGGCGCAGGCATGTTCCCCCGCCCTGACCTGCAGCCATGCGCTCTTGATCGCCATCAGGGACGAGGCGCAGACGCTCTGGAAGCTGGCAATCTCGATCGGCTTGAAGCCCGTTTCGGCATGGACGTGCGAGGCGATGCCCGGCACCAGCACGTCGCCGATGGTCGTGGCGGCGGCAAGGTAAGTAATGTCCGATGCGCTGACCTCGGAATTTTCCAGCGCGGAATGCACGGCGCGCGCGGCCATCTGCGCGTTCGAAAACAGCTGGTTGCCCGCACGGTCGAGCGCGTAATGGCGGGTGCGGATGCGGTTCTGGCGCAGCACCAGCGCCTTGTAGCGCGAGGGCTTGCCGCCGACACAGCCGATATATTCCTCTATATCCGCAGACTGGACGGGTTCGCCCGGCATGAAGATGCCGAGGCTGTTGATATATACGTCTTTTATGTCAGTCATGGGGCGGGTGGTTTCGGCGCGGCGGGCTGGGGTTGCGGGGCTGGCGTCCGTGTATAGCTTACCTTGTGGTCCGACACAACGCCGAAGACGTTATGAAGCGGCCCCAGCGACGAATGGTGCGCGACGGTAATGACGATGCCGTGCTTCATGCGCTCCAGCATTTTGGGGTAAAGCTCGACTTCCGACTTCGCGTCCAGCGCGGCGGTTATTTCGTCGACCACCAGCACCTTGACCTTGTCGGCATGCAAAAAGACGCCTGCGAAGGACAGTTTGTTTTTCTGCCCGCCTGACATGGTGTTTTTCCAGTATTCGCCGCGCTTGGTGACATCGTTCATGTCGGGGATGAACTGGGCAAGGCCCGCGTCGGTCAGCGCCTGCGCCACCTGCGCGTCGGTAAAGTCGTTTTCGTCGTCCGGCGCGCAGACGATGCCGCGCAATGTGCGGTCGGGGAAATATTCCTCCTGTGCGACGAAACGCACCTCCGGCGGTACGGAAATTTCGCCGCTGCCGCCCAGCAGCCAAGCGTTGCGCATGGCGGCAAGCCCCGCCGATTTGCCGCAGCCCGCGGGCCCCGTCAGCATCATGCGGTCGCCGGGTGACAGCGACAGGTCGCCGTAGTTAATCATCACCGAACCGTCGACACCCAGCAACACGAGGTCTTTGAAGGTAACGGTGTCGCTGGCCGGTTCCTCGTAAATCTGGATGTTATGCGGGCTGACCTTTTTGATTTCCGGCGCCTGCTGTTTTTCCGATTTGCGGTTGAATATCTTCGAGAGGAAATTTTTCACGGCTTCGGCCCCACCGGTACTTTGGGGGCAGGAACGGCAGGCGCCGGTTTCGGTTCGGCCGCTTTGCGCGAAGTAATGTCGCTCTTGTTTTCCTCGAGGTCACGCTGGAAATCCATCAGCTGTCCGACGTTGGCCTGCCAGCCTGCAATCTGCGTGTAGCCCTGCGGGAACCAGCTAATCGCCTGATAGAACTGTCCATAGGCCTGGCGTGTCAGTTCGAGGCTGCCCAGCGTCGCCGCGCCCGCAAAGAATTTAGGCGCGGAGAGCGCAATGGGCACGACCGAGGCCGTGCTCCAGTTGAGCGAGCCCACCATGCCCATGCGCCAGTTGAATTTATAAAATTCGCGGCGTTTTTCATCGAGCGTGTTGAATTCCTCCTTCAGCACTTTTTTCTCGACATTTTCGAGGCCGCCCAGCGCGATCGGCTTGGCGTTGTCGCGCACGCGAGTCAGCGCGTGGCGGAACTTGGCTTCGGTATCCATCAGGCTGCGCCAGATCTTGCGCATCGAGCCGCCTGCCCAGTGCGTCGCACCATGCGCAACCACCGCGCAACCGACGGCTGCCGCCAGCATCACCGGCGCGATATGCCAGAGCATCACCGAAAAGACCGCGACGCCGACGACAGAACGCATCAGGCCAAGGCCCAGTGATAGTGTGGTGCCCGTCACGTTGCCGATGGTTTCGGCGATACGCTGGTCGGGGTTCTGCGTGTATTTCTTGCTGTGCTGCAGGCGCAGGTACGACTTGCCGCCAAGCCATGCGTCGCTGAACTGCTTGGTGAGCCAGCCGCGCCAGTTCTGGCTGAGGTTCAATTGCATGTATTCGCGGCCGTTGCCTGCCAGCGACTGTCCGACGATGCCGCCCATCACGCCCGCGCCGCTCAGCGCGAAGCCCACGGCGTTCTTGGCGACCAGCGCATCAAGCGCAAGTTTGAAGCCAAAGCCCACGCCTGCGGTCAGCGCGATTTCCGCGACAGTCAGGCCGACGATGCCGGCCAGCATCCAGCGCGCCTTGGCCTTTTCGCTGGGCGCGTCCCAGAATGCTTTCAGGAATTTGGCCTGTTCTTTCCAGCCGTATTTACGCTCGGGCTCGGAATCCGGGCCGGGCTTTTTCTGGCTTGTGTCGCTGGCAGTGCTCATCCCCTGAACCCCAAACGTTTATTGACAGGCACACCCCCATCAAACCCGCAGACAGCGCATTCAAGTCGTCTTAGTAAGAGCCGTTAAGATTGAAGTGATGAATAGTATCAACTGCCCATATAATTGCAATACAGGCGGGTTCTGGAAAAGCGCAGTTACTTTAAGGGTTTTTCGGCCTGCGGATGCTGCGGCGGCCTCGGCACGGTCGCCGTTTTCAGGTGGGGGAGCAGGAAGCCCAGCAGGATAAAAAGAAAGATAGCGGCGCAGGCGATAATAAGCCCGGTGTTGGAAGGCGCAGGCGGCGCATCGGTTTTCTTGGGCGGCGATACCGCGTCCTTCGCGGTGTTGATAAGGTCCTTGCCGATATCCTTGCCGGCCTTGGCGAATTCCTCGATCACCTCGATCATGACTTCCCACAAAAGCATGTCAGGCCTTGGGTGCGTGTTTGAACTGCAAGGGCGGTTTCACGCTGACGCTAGAATTCAGGACGATAGCGCCCCTGGCCGCTTCCTCACCCAAACGTACGCGCTCTGCTTTCTCGGCTGCGGCTTTTCTGGCGGCGCGCTGGGCGGGCGTCAGGGCTGCCTGTTCGGCAAGGTCCTGCAGGCGGCTCTGCTGCGCATCGAACCATGCGCCGGAATTCACCTGTTGCGCAAGGTCAAGGTAATCCGCGACCGCCGACATGGCTTCCGCGTTGCGTTTGCGGCTGTCGGCGTCCTTGTCGTCTTTCGGCTTGCCATAGGCGCCGTTGCGGATGGCCTGCGCCATATCGGGCACCGTCGTGCCTGCGGCGAGCTTGCCGAGGATATCCTGCGCCAAGGTGCGGCTGTTCCCGAAAGCATCCCAGTTGTCGCCCGTATCGACCGTGCGGCTCAGGCACCAGGCCAGCTGTTTTTCGGCGATATCCTGCGCATGCGGTTTCAACGCGGCCATGTTTGCCGCCGTCTGTGCGGCAATCGCCGCATCTTCTTTCGGCACGGCATAGCCTTGCGCGATCGCTTCCCCAAGCTTGCCCGCGATGCCCGCATCTGAACGGCGGTCGCAATCCGTCCAGCGATACCCCTTGAAAGACGCCGCAACCGTTGTCGCGCCTTCCATCACGTATTCCATGCCCTCGACGACATAGGGGCTGACATCCGGCACGGCCTGCCAGATTTTATCCAGCGCTGCCTGAAGTTCGGCGGCTTCGGCATTTGTAATGCCGTTTTGGGCGACACTGATGGTCTTGCCCTGCCCGTTGGCACTCAACGGCATGTCATGAACGCTTTTCAGGTATTTGCGGCAATAGTGGAACAGCGTTTCGAAGGCCTCGGCAGTGTCTTTCGGCTGTGTGGCGAGGAAATCCGCCACCTCGGGCTTCAGCGCCGTCAGTTCGTGCGTTTCTATATGCGAGTCATAGCGCGGTTCGATATGCGCATAGCGGATGATGTCATGCGCCGCAGTGAAAAACCTGTGCAGGTAATTGTCGCGCTTCATGCTCTCGGCCTGCAGCTGGTGGGGCTCCCCCGCCTGTTCGCGCGTGAAGAAATCGTCGAAGCCGAAACACATCAGGCCGCGCATAAGGTCGGATGGAAGCTGAGCCTGTTCCGGCGGCGCGACCGGCACGTGCGAAGCCGGCATGCCTGCTGCCACCGGGGTTAAGGGCGCTGCGGGGGCTTGTGCGTTCTTCCTGAATTTATCGGACAGCCATTTGAACATGGCGGGATAATATCAAAGATTGTAATATTATGTCAAACATAAATCCCGCCCTATGTTCAGACTAATCCATTGATATTTAATAAATTTGTATAATTCAGCGTTTTCTTTCAATTTTACGGGAACAACATAAGGAGCAACTACGTTGATAGCATACAAGGCGGGGCATAGCCTCGCCCGAACTACACCCATATGTTGAACGCCTGAAAAAAAATAGCGCGCATGTCGTCACCCCGCTCTATATACTTCTACGAACAAGAACAGCAGGAAAACCGCGTGGATACGATCGGGCAGACCGCATTTATTTCCAAGGGGCTGGAAGGCAAAATCACCAGCTGGGATTCCGGCGCCGAAAAGATTTTCGGCTATTCCCCCGACGAAGCCATTGGCAAGCATATCAGTATCATAATCCCCTTCGACTACCAGGACGAGGAATACGAGCTTCTCGACAAGCTCAAGCAGGAAGATTACCTCGAGGTCCGCGAAACGGTGCGCCGCCGCAAGGACGGCAGCTTTTTGAAGGTGAAACTTTCCGCCACACCCATCCGCGACGGCGAGGGAAAAATTGTCGGCGCGCTGAAAAAAGCCATCGAGATCGGGCCCATTTCCGCAGCCGAGGCGCTGGCACCGCCCGCTTCGCGGCAGGCGGAAACGCCCACCGATTAACGGCCCGCGCTGCCCTCGACCAAGCGTTCTATGGTGAAGATAGCCTCTTTCGCGCCTAGCTTTACCCCCGCCGCATAGATGAAGGCCAGCCCCGGCCGGAGCGTGATTTCGATCTGCCAGATAACACCCGGCGCGACGTATCCGAGGGCATTAATGACCTGCCGTTCGTTGATTTCTATGCTTTCCAGCAGCGCATGCAGGCCGATGAACTCCATCGCCTCCTTATAACAGGCAAGCCCTCTGTTCCAGGATTTGAGGTTATTGCCGACCTGGAAACCGAAACGCGCGCGCGCCCCACCATGATCGAGTGTGAAATCAGTGCCCTGTATCGCTTCGGCCTGCGTACCGTTCTTGTACTTGAGTTTCAGCCCGCAGGCGAGTTTGCGGATGGAGGCCATTCTGGTTCAACCTCCCAATGACAGCTTTACCGTTAGCCAATGCCGCAATGCCGGCTCCGGTTCCATCAATTTCGGGGAGTATTATCAGGCCGAGGGTTTCTTCAGCTTCAGCGTCTTGACGGCGATCTTTGCGCCGGTCGACAGGCCCGCGTCGTCATAGGCCCGGGTGCTCGTTTCTTCGGGGCGCTCCGCGTCATAAATCACGCGGAAGTTGTTCGTCAGGGCGCTTGCCTTGCGCACCTCTTCGGTAAAACCTTCGGTGAAGTCGGCGTTTTTTTCGAGGAAATCGGGGTTGCGCCGTTTTTCGGCATCGGCCGCCGCGCGCAACGAAAAGATGAAGTTCAGCGAGCGCTGGTCGGTCAGTGAATCTTGCGGTATCTGCTCCTCGTTCAGCACGCCTTTGTCGACAAGGTGCTTTATCGCATTGCCGTAGATATCCTGGCTTGCGCCATAAAACGCGCCGCTGGGGTTAATGTTGAAAACAGCCTGATGGATGTAGAGGAAAGGATTGTCCTGGCCGGAGAGCGGCTTGATCGCGAATTCCGTTTTGGCGGCCTCCGCCGCTGCGCCAACCGTATGGCTGCCGCGCGGCGTCACATCTTCGGCATAGGTAAAGGACTCGATGGCCATTTCCGGCGCGCCAGCTGTCGCCCGCGCGATAGCCAGCGTAAAAGCGATGTCGCCCCTGCGCGCCAGCTGCTGGATAGGGCTCAGGCTGTTGTCTTCGTCCCAGCGGCTGCCGTCGTTCAATATCTTTGCGCCGTCCTGCTGCGCCAGGGCGTCTTCAAGCAGGCGCAGAGCGATAGCATGATAAGCAGGCTCTTTGTTACGTGCCACTGCGTCGGCGAAAGCCGTGCTGCCGGTATTGTTATAGACTGCCGTCTGCTTCTCGCCGCGAGAGAGGGCATATTCGACGTTTTCGATGCGGCCGGAGGCCACGGCCGAATGCAGGGAGTGCCGGTAGGTCTCGTAATCCTTGTATTCATCGTTGCCGTAAGAACCGCGCCATTTGCGCGTAAAGGCGTAGACCTGGTAAATTTCCTTGACCACTTCGTCCGGGATAAGGTCGGCGATTTTCTTTTTGTTGGGCGTCAGCTCGCCCTCCAGCAGCACGTGGAAGATATTCTTCTTGTCGTTGTGGTTGGTGCCCCTGCCCGACCGCGCGCAGTAATTGATGCCCAGCGACCAGGGCTTGCCCGCGGCATTGCAGTCGTCGATAAGCTTCGTGATGATGCCCGTCTGGTAATCCGTCAGGTCGCCTTTCCCGCTTGCCAGGTACATAAGGAAAGGTTCCTTGTAGGGCAGCCTACGGTTATTCTTGGTCGTCGTCCACTCGATGCGTATATCCTGCAAATAATCAAAGCCGTATTCGGCCTTGAGGATTTCAAGCTTGCGGACATCGTCGTCGGTAATGTCGGCGGGCTCCTTGAATTTGGTGGTGCCCGGCTGCGTCACGACCTGCTGGGCAAGCCAGTTCAGGTTTTTCTTGAATATTTCTTCCGCAGGCTCCCTGAAAGGCGCGGCCAGAATATCCGCCTTGTGCTGCGCCACCAGCGCGCTGAACCCGTCGACGGGAGATGACTGCACCTTCTTTGCCGTCTCTGCGTAATAGGCATCGTCGATCTTTACAGACATGCGCTTGCATTCCCCCCTTGAAGCGGCGTGTATATATTATACCGATTAGGGAATATTATGGCAATTGCTAATTCTAACTATTGATAAACAAGGGAATTATTGGCGTCGCGGATACGTTTTAAACACGCCGCCCCGCTTTAGGCACCCAGCCTAAATCATCTCTGACAGCTGCTGTATGTCGAGTATGTGGATCTGGTCTTTTTCGATCGCGATGAGCCCTTTTTTCGCAAGCGCCGACAGATGCCGTGCCAGGGTTTCGCGCGTCATGCCAAGGCGCGCAGCCAGCTCGACCCGCCCCGGCGTGTTGATGACCAGATTGCCGCTGATGGCTGCATAGTCGAGGATTTCCGATACGACCCGCAACGGTGCCTCCATCGTGACCAGGTGTGATATCCGGTTCGATTCAGCGCGCAACATATGTGTAACGAGTTTCAACATATACTCGGAGAGCGCGCGGTGGCCGAGGATGAGCTCCATGAAGTCAGCACTTGCCATGCACCCCACAGCAGAGCGCCCGACAGAGACGGCTGTGATGGTCTGGGGAAGACCCGTAATGGCGGAGTAAAAACCGAATAACTCGCCGGGGCCGCGGCTCCAGAAGTATGCCATCTTGCCTTCGGGGCTGAAGGTACAGAACTTTACTTTTCCCTCGAAGATAAAAAACGCATCGGTACATTCCCCCCCGCGTTCATAGATCACCTGTTCGTCCGTGAACTTTTGTACCGGCATTTTTGCCAGTACGCGATGCCGTTCCTGTTCCGGCAATGGCTCCAACAGCGGGAAAACGACTTTCGAATTCATGATGCGTTTCTATATGTAAGGATTAAAAAACAATTTCCTTCACAAATATAGCATCACGCTCTGGGAAGTTGTGATCTGGATCACAGACATGGCACAGGGCAGCTTGCCATAATGGCCGCCAACTCCGCAATTTATACAATCATAAACAATCGTTTTTAACTTCGGGCATTCACACAACACAAAGGTAATTCGAAATGAACCCTATGCAGAAGCTTGCAGATAGCCTGTCGGCGCAGCAATCCGGCAACAGAAAAAACATGGCATTACAAGCGGGAATGTTCGGGCTATGTATCGCGGCGGGTGCCGTGACTTCGGGCCTCGCCTCGACCTTTGCTTTAGCCTTCGGTTTTTTGAGCGCGCTTGAACTGTTGCGCACCGCGGGTATCGCGCGGGGCGTGGCGGCTGCGAAAGCAGAAGCTTCATCCAACGGGCAGCTGCCGCGCACAAAGGAGCACGGCGCATGGCACCGTAAAGCGGCAGATCGCGCAAACAAGGTAACTCTAGGAGCAATGGGCATTTTTGTAGCGGCCGGCGCCGCGGCGCTCATCGCCCCTGCGGTCCTTCCCGCCGCAATGTTTGTGATGAAAGCCGCACTCGTCGTTAGCGTATTGTCGTTTGGTGTCGAGCGCTGGTCAGACGGCCAGGCATCTGCCGCAACCTCCGCTTTGAAAGCAGCCGGCGCGTCTGTTACAGCCGCTCCTGCCGCGGCGCCTTCCGTCGGCGCAATCGCTAAACTCCACAGCCTGCTCCCCAGCTTCAAGCACGGCACAACGAAAGAAACTAAAGTCGAGGCGCCCAAACAGGTTTCCACCGTCGTGGCCACCCCGGAAGTGCGTAAGCCTTGAGTACATCACATTAAGCCAAAGCCAAAGTAATCTGCGGCATTCACGAACACGCCAATGAAACGGGCGTCATTCCCGCCGCGACGCCCTCTTCGCCCAAAGAGGAATTCACTTCGATGGCGAACGACCACCAGCAACCGGCACAACCACAACCGCCGAATAGTTCGGACAACCAAAGCAGCCCAACAATAGGGACGGATTAGATCGCTAAAACGCGGAGAAAGACTTGATGGTGGACAGGCAGGGATTCGAACCCTCGATAGGCTTACACCTATACTAGTTTTCGAGACTAGCATGGCGGCAGCTGTTTTATTGATTCAAATTGATAATTTTAGATCCTCGCCGCGAGTGAGTAAGGAAATGTGTAAGAAATCAAGACTGGTTTTTTTGGACTATCTCGCAAGTTCCAACATCACCTCATTGCGCCGTAAAAATGGCAGTGTCCACGGGGGATTAAAGAATGCATAGGCAGGTTCTGAGGCAAAGGTAAGTTTTTTCGAACTCACAAATAATTTAAGTTCTTCTGTTTTTTTTAGAAGGGTCCCCCGGTCAGCAAAACCAGAAAAGCGGATAACAGCAAATCGTCTTTCCGGTAGCTCCCTCAAGCTAACAGCTTGATTGTTAGGCTTTGGAAGGGCCTTCATCGAGTAACTTGACGGCATTACAAAGCTTACGGTCCATAAATTGCCATTAGGCTGCTGAATAACCGGGGCTGTCATTGCAATTTTTTCACTAGGCTTCTGGATGACCGGAGATGTCATGGCGACATTCTGAGACGCCTGATTGTTTCCGAAGATATAGTCTGCAATCACACGAAATCCCTGATTTATAGCTTCCTCTCTATCGCCGGCAACTGTGGTCTCAGCAACAATCATGGGAGTATAATCCCTGATCTCGATCTTGCCGTGGCTTTCAATGATTTTGTATTGAGCTTGTTCAACATTGCTCACAACCGGCCCCCACAATACTGCGCACAAAATAACAATACCGATTAAAATCCAAATCATGCGCTTTGCCGTTTTTATTTTGTTCATAAGCTTTTTAAATGACTCTTAAAACTCAAAAGGTCAGTTTCGTAGCGCTCTTATTGCTTTTAGAGGATGCTGTATACTGAGTTTATTGTATCATAAATTTGATTATACGAGCTATCCAGTTTTGCTTATTAGTGAGTCTATTTTATATATTAAATTTTAGTTGCCTCAAAAAAGAAGCAGCAACGGCTTTCGATTTTGAGTGTTTGTTTGGAAAAATCTATTCGGATTTGTACTCCGAGCGCAATTCCACTGGCTTTACCTTGGCTTTGCGCATCCTGATATTCATCAGCTCCACCGCCAGAGAAAAGGCCATCGCAAAATAGACATACTTTTTCGGCAGTTCCTGATCAAAGCCCTGTCCAACCAGAAGTATCCCGATCACGAGTAAAAACGCCAGTGCGAGCATCTTGATTGACGGGTGTGCGGAGACGAAATCGCCTATTCTTTTAGCGCAGAGCATCATCAGCGCGACAGATGCGATGACCGCGGCAACCATAACTTCTATATGTTCCGCCATGCCCACCGCCGTGATGATCGAGTCTATAGAGAACACAGTATCAATCAGCAATATCTGAAGCACGACTGCTGCGAATGTCGATTTTACGGCGCTTGACGAATGACCCGCCTCTCCCTCCAGCAGCTGATGTATTTCTTTAGTGCTCTTCCACAACAGGAAAAGTCCGCCAGCAATCAAAATCACGTCGCGCCCCGAAATTTCATTCCCGACGATAGAAAACAAGGGTTTCGTCAGGCCGATCATCCACGACAGCAGGAAGAGCAATCCTATTCTCATGAACATGGCCGCGAATAGGCCGATTTTCCTCGCCCGCTCACGCTGGTGGGCAGGAAGCTTGTCTGCAAGGATGGAAATAAACACTATATTATCTATGCCTAAGACAAGTTCGAGGGCTGTCAGGGTGGCAAAGGCCATCCAGACTTGCGGATCAAGCAGCAGTTCCATCATTTTCCTTTACCTGCGTTCGCGTTCAAGGCGAGTTCCAGCTCCCCGGGATCAAGCCAAACGCCTTTGCATCGCGTACATATGTCGATCATCACCCTTTTCAAGGGGACTTCTTTCATCGGATACTTGCATACGGGACACGAGATTACCATAGTCACAGCACTTCTCCCTAATCGTGATCAGAAAGCATACGCCAGTAAGCTTGTTCGCTTGCGCCCGGCGACAAGAGACCTTTCCTGCCAGTCGCTGGCAGGAGAGAGGGGGTCATCTCTCTCCTGCCACTATCAATAAGCAGCAGATCAATCTCGCCCGGATCAAGCCAGACACCCCTGCATTTCAGGCAAAGGTCTACAATAACCCCTGCCCTGGAATGCGGGGTCATGACGACCTCGCACCGGGGACATCGCACTATAGCCATGGTACGCCAATTACCTGATACGGGCAGGTGCAAGCAGGAGATTACGCCTGTACATGCTATCGAGCCTTTCATGCTGCGGCGTGGATGCTTTCTTCTTCTTCTGCTTTTTCTTGCCGCCAAGAGCACCGGCGAGATCTGTAAGAGTCAGTACACCGACAAGCTCTCCATCCGCCAGCACCGGCAGGTGACGCACCTTTTGTTCTTTCATGATCACAAGGGCATCATGCAGTGCTGTGGTTGAGGGCACTGTGACCGGGTCGTCTGTCATAATCTCCGCGATGGCCACGTCCTTGATTTTGCGCCTTTCATGCCGGCGCCAGATAGAGGTTACCTTGAAGCCGAGCACCCTTTTCATCACGTCGCTCATCGTAAATATGCCGACGAGCTGCTCGCGGCGCATGACGCAGATGGCCGTCATCCTGTTCTTGACCATCATCTCTATCGCTTCGCTCACCGAGGTTTTATGGCTTACCTTTAGCAAGGGCCTGCGGCGTGACAGTTCTCCAACGTTCAGAGGATCTTTCATGTTTTTCTCCTTTGCTTATACCTTCATTCTAGCGCGGTCTCATTTATTTGATAAACTAATTAAATTTATGATATTAATAAGTATAGTTTATTAATTAAACCGCAGGACGCCCTTCATGTCGCAAAACCTTGATCTCGATTTGCTGAGAAGTTTCATCGCTGTAAATGAAAGCGGCGGTTTTCATGCTGCGGGCGCCAAAGTGGGGCGGACGCAGGCTGCGGTAAGCCAGCAGATCAAACGTCTCGAAGAAATACTCGATAAACCCCTTTTCGAAAGAACAACACGAAAGGTGAAACTAACGCCCTACGGGGAAACGCTGATGGCTTCAGCACGTAAGATGCTGGACCTTAATGACGAGGCTCTCCTGCGGATAAGGGATGCGGCGGTGTCGGGAACTTTGCGGCTTGGTGCGCCAGAGGCACTGACAACGACACACTTGCCCGGTATTCTTTCTATTTTTAGCCGTGCACACCCCAATGTGATGCTGGAGGTAACATGCGGTTTAACGGATGATCTGCTCGATAATTACGAGAAGGGCGGCTTTGACGTCGTTATTTTCAAGAGGGGCGCGCGCACGCAGGAACAAGGCACGGTGATCATGACGGAGCAGCTTTCATGGATGAAGGGCACAAATGCCGCCTTAAATGAAAAAGCAGAAATCCCTCTCATATTATCTCCGGATCCCTGCGTCTACCGCAGAAGAACAATCGATATTTTAGAGAAAGCCAAAAAAGATTGGCGTGCTATTATCACCCTTCACAGCCTGTCGGGCCGTATTGCAGCTGTGAAACAAGGCTTAGGTGTTTCAATCTTGCCTACTGAAATGGCCGACGAAGACCTCAGGATTTTACATCACTCCAGAAATCTTCCCAATCCGGGAAAAATCGATTTGGCTTTCCTTTCAAAAGACTCCAACCCAGAAACCATTGCTGGCCAATTTTCGATGTATATCAAAAAATATTTCATGAAATAACCGATCACGGGCGGTCTTCAGCCTATGTCTACCTACAACTATAAATTCTTCGGAAGTGTCATTCCACCTTTTGTGGCCTGCCACCCGAACGCAACAGCGTAGGGTGGCGGACCAAGCTGGGATTCGAACCCTCGACAGGCTTACCCCTGCACTAGTTTTCGAGACTAGCATGGCAACGACCTTTTTCTGTCTTTCTCTGAGTGGTAAGAAATCAAGCCAGCTTTTTTCGCTCAAGGACTGCTGCCCATCTAAGGCAGAAGCGCCATCAGAGCCATCGCACCCATGACCGTATTCTCGGCTAGCGTCACGCGCCCGACCGGAAGGTCGAAACCGCTGCCAACACAGGCGCATTTGCGGACCTCGCCCGTCTGGATCACGCGCACGACGCCGATACTGCCGATGCACATTATAGCCAGCATAACGGTATTCGTCGCGATGGGCTGAAAGCCAGTCAGGTAGAACCATGCCAGGGACAACTCGATCAGCGGATAGGCCAGCGCATAGCCGCGAGCGTGCCGCGCGAGGATATCGTAACCCGCAAAGCTGTCGGCAAAACCATTCCAGTTAAAAAGCTTCAGCGTAGCAAGTAGAAGCAGGAAAATTCCCATCATGCCTCGCATGAAAGGCATTGTGGCGCTGACCGCCAACGCTGCCGCCGCGAAAGCAGCAACACCCGTTATCACGATGATGGGCCGATATTGCACAATCTTCTCGGTCATTGATTTTTGAGATGCGGCTTTCTTGGCGCCGCAGCATGTCTTTTCCATTCTTGTTCTCCTTTTTATCTTTTATAGATCGAAACCGCGATTGCGTGGTGGGCGTTGCGCAGGCTGATCGGGCTGTGCATTCCGTATTGCGTGCTGCGCGAAAGCCGTCTTAAGCTCGGGAAACTTCTCGGCCAGCTTTTGCGCTTCGGGCGAGGCGACAAGTTCCGGTATGCGCTCCTGCGCCAGCCTGGACATTTCCTGCGACGCATTGTCGCGTATCTCGCAGATTCTTCCGCCAAACCGGACTAGCCTTTCCGCAAATTCTTCCTGCCGGACGCGGTGCCGGTAGGAAGAATAAGCCGAAATCCCCATCGCTGCGGGCGCGATCAAAAGAACGCCAAAAGGGGTTCCCATCAGCGCGGCAGCGCCGACACCAAGCGGCACCGAAACCGCGATGCCGAAAATAGTACGGACGACGCGTTTGTCTTCCTCGCTGCCATGGGCTGTTTCCAGTTTTTTCATGAAGCGCTCGATATCGCCCCGCAATTCGGACGCGTGGCTATAGCGCGCAGCGACGTCAGCAGCTTCATTCAATGCCTTCTCAAGGCGCTGAAACTCTTCAAGCGCTTTTTCAAGCGGGTCTTCTTCCCGTGTTTTTCTGAACATGTCCCGTCTTTCACTATCAATGGTGGGCAGGCAAGACCGGAGGTTTGACGGCAGCGCTATCCGGCACCTGCCGAGCGGGCGGCGGGCTGCCGCAATAAACTTCCGTGAAGGGTGCCGGATTTTGCATGTGCATGCCATGATGATGCTGGTGATGGCTGGCAAGATTGAAGGCCGATGAAAATGCCAAGCCCGCCAGGGCGCTGCCGACGACGATGCGCTTCTCCCATTTTCCAGCCTGCTTGCCCCTTAGCCTGTGCCAGAGATAAAGGCCTCCGGCCGTGGCCGCTGCGCCGAAAGCAACGGCAAGTATAGACATTCCGGCAGTCGCTGTCGTCATGCCAGCGGCAGCGATCACAAGTGGCGTGATAACGCAGCCCGCATGCCCTGCGAGCAGGCCGCCCGCACCGCTGCCTGCGCAAGTGGCGCACCTCTTGAAAATCGATTTCAACGCGCCCTTGTTTCCGGTCTTTGGGGCATTATCGATTGTGCAGTTGTTGTCATTGCAATGCGCTGCGTCAGGCGCAGGCGCGGCCTTTTCCATTGGTGTTCCCACGGCATATACCTCTTTAATTTTTCAGGAAATAGTCTCTCGGATGTCAGGACCGGAGAGTGGGAGGGCCTTGGGAAAAGTAAGCTCTTGTGTATATAGACGACGCAAGCCTGAATGAGAGCGGAGTGAAAACGCTTCTCCAGACAAGGCTTGCAGCAGGCAGGCTGACGTCAAACTCGGGCTTTCCCACGGCAAGGGATGCGGCAAAAGCGCAAGGCGCTTTTTCGTGCCCATGATCTTTCGGAGCTTGCGATTGCCCGTCGTCGCCCATACCGGGAATCTGGCTTGCGGGAAGATAGATCGTCGCCTCGCCCGTCGCGCCCGAGCAGATGGTGATGGGGAAAAGCTTGCCGGCGCGGCTTGCTTCCATGTCCGGCATATAGCCGGCAGGCACGAGACCGCGCAAAAACGTGGCGGCCAGCACAAGCCAGCAGGCGAAGCCGAACATTTTTGATTGTGGCGCAATCAAGCGCATAGGCACTCACTTTCCGGTGCCGCTTATAACATGTGCGTCTGAGTCGGAAAAGGCGGTTTCCATAGGGCCTGTTTACGGAAATTATTTGCGCTTGAGCTAGAAAACAACTTTCTTGATTTTTGTCATTTCAACGCATGATTTTATGTTTGTTATCCGCACTTCCCTTCATTTAATATGGCGTCAGACAACAATAAACCCAAGAGGAGTGGATAAGATCATGTGTGTCGATACAAAAGGTCACGAGTGGGAACGTCCCGCAACCCAAGCTGACTGCGCAGTAATGTCCGAACATTTTTCCGGCGTCGATTTCAAAGGCCTGCTGGACGCCATGTCGCAGGACGGGGCGAAGCCGCTGACGACCGACCTCGCCCTCGTCGGCGCGATGATGCATACACCCGCCGATGATCGCGGCATGCGCTATGTCCCCTTTACGGCGGTTGAAACGAATGGCAGCAAGAACGTCGTGAAACTCCCCGTCATGGACCAGATCGTTGATTGGTTCGAGAATTCGGCGCTCGGCAGCGATATGTGGAAGAACGCTTCCGACTTCTGCGAAAAGCAGATGGGCGCGCGCGTCCACTTCGCAATGAACTGCGGCTGCGGACTCGTCGCCGTGACGGCTTACAAGAACGGCCTGTGGAAAGCGTGGAAAGAACGCTTCAACGCTTCCCGCGCTCACCTCTTCGGTCGCACGACCGTCGTGTACCGCGACACGGACAGCGTCGAAGGCCTCGACATCACCGATGCGCAGCTGCAAATCTGGAAGCGCGTCCGCAGCTGTCTCGAGGCACTGTCGGTACAACAACAAGCAGGCGAAAAACTGGCCGCCTGATTTTCGAATAGACTTCAAGCAAAACGTCCGCCATCTTCCGATGGCGGACGTTTTGTTATTGCCAAAACTGTGTTTGAGTTCGCTAGTTTGCTACTCTCTCGCCGCTTCTAATCTATCCCGCATTTTTAACAATAGTGAGGCTAACGGCGTGTCTGTCATAAGGTTAACATAATATTAAAGCCCTTTTGATAAAATACACTCTATGAAAGAAGATAAAATCTATACCTTTTGGCACGGGACCTCCAGCGGAGAGGGAGATAACACGCAATCTTCATTCTTCAAGAAAGGCGGCCTGGTAAAAGAATTTTCCATTCGCAGCCCCTTTCAAAATCCGGGGGTTTACCTCTCTCAAAGCAGAAACTTCTCTGAGGGGCATGCGAGGGGTAGCGTCCTGATGCAAGAACTCGCGGGTGTCCCTCTTTTGGTTGAAACAGCGCTTACAGCCGAGGACTTAACCTCCCGATGTGATTTTGATTATGAGTTTGGCTTCGGGGAAGTTTGTACATTTTTGGAAAGCTTCAAGGATGAAATAAAACTTCTGTGGCCATTAGAGGAGCCGATCAAAGTTTATGATCCGCAGAGAGTCGGTTTGCGAATTCCTGACGGGTTCGAAGATTTGAGTGAGCAGTCGCGTGAGGAATGGCATTCTGACCTACAGAAGGGATTAATTGAAAAATTCCGCGCTCTTTCTCTCCAGTTCACGGAAAATCAAGTGACAGCAGTCATTGAAGACGACTTCGATCGTTCCCAAAAAACGGTTGTTTCATCGAGACAACCAACAGGTCATGATTTATTTATACGAAAGACGCTTGAAATTGTTTGCCACAAGCTAGAGTCTCTTTATCCCCAGAAATATAAGGAATGTTTTTCTGCAACAATGCAATCCCTTGCTGAGAACGAGAAAATTTGGGGAATCAAATATATAGCAGATCAACCGCTGCCGATTAAATCCATTACATCGTTAAAGAGATAGCGCCATCAATTTTCTATGATACACCAGGTTAATGCAGCACCAAATATGGTCGTCATTTCGGACTCTAAAAGTGTGTAGGCAGTGTGTAATCACTATCCGGCTAAATTATAGCCCCTAATTGCACGCACTAGGTTTTGCAACGAGCGACAGCAAAAGCCCCTGAAAAATAACGCTGAAAATACAATAAGAAATGGCGGACAGGGAGGGATTCGAACCCTCGATAGGCTTACACCTATACTAGTTTTCGAGACTAGCATGGGCTAATATCCTATTGAGATTGTTTACCTTTTTTCTGTCCTAGTCAGAGTGTGTAAGAAAGTGTGTAAGTTTGCAAGCCATTTTTTCTCGATTTTTGCCCTTACTAGTTTAAAAAACTAGTCATTCCGATTAGACAGTCTGTGCAAGCGCTAAAGACCACACCCCAGCTGCTCCAGCTCTTACAAGGATCGTCCTGCAAGCTGTTAAAGAATTTCCGGTGGTCGATACATCATCCAGTAAAAGAACCCTTTTCCCGCTAATCAAGGTAGTCTGCATCGGAATGATACTATTGAGGTGAGTTGAAATATCGCGGTTTCCACCATGAGAAAGCTTTTGGATAGTCTTATTCCTAACTAAACAGCCAGTGGCGTTTACCCTGTTATTCTTGGCGCATAAGATTCGGGCAAGGTTGTAAAGTGGGCCTGTCGTCTTCATCGCTTCATGGGACGGTACAACGCAAACTGAGAAATCAGACGCCAGCAGCGGGTCAATGATGGCTGCAAATGCCTCCACTACCTTCTGGCTATTCTCCTTAAAGTCAAAAATTCTCTTGCTGTACTTATCGTAGTTGGCACTCGTGCCACCCATATCCTTATGCTGCTTATAGCTGTGAAAATCGCCGAGATACTTAATCGCAAGCTTATTATCGGCCTCAAGTACATATACTCCCGGCATTTTAAACCGTCCTTAAAAACATGCTTAATATCGGAAAACTCAGAAGTCCTGAGTTTCATCCGTGTTGGCAAAAATACGGCGCGTAATGAAGAGGCCGTCCACTTTAGCGTCTGGAAATCGTTGTTGTAGCAGACGCTGCATGGCCTTGAAATGAGTTCCTGCCGTCAACATATCATCGACCACTACTATCGTATGCGGTGGCGGGTCGGTTAAGCTTTCATCAATTTGCCAAACGTCCAGTAATTCACTTTGTCGAAGCCGATCTGCTCCGGCTTCGTGCGACCTGCGGGTATTCGCGGTCTGAACAACAAGCTCGCGCGCATCAATTCTCTTAATCTCGTTGACGCGCCGGAGGATGGCGGCCATGCGGTCATCATAATCCGGGTCGGTGCTTACCCTCGATGAGGGTACTGGCACAAAAACGACTCCGTCCACATTGACGATGTTATCGGCGATAACCTGCGCGCATTTGTTAATCGCGGCTTGCTTGTATCTTGCCCTCTGCGGGTTTGCCCGAATTTCAGAAGGTCTTATTTTCAGGTTCGTTATGAGCTGGTTCGCCTCGCTATAATCGTATCGCTGCCCTCTGGTGTACTCCCAAATGAAGTAACATTCGTCCGTGGCCTCCAAATGTGCATGGGCGTCCCCCATAATCTCATGGGCGAATGTTGATAGACGAGGGGAGGTCATTTCAGATTGTCCCAAATATCTTCAGATTTGCGGACTCTAATCGCTCCGCGCTTCTCAAACTTGGCAGGCCAAGTTAGGTCTTTGCGCTCGAAGCATGAATTGAGGATGAATAGTTTTCGGCCTTGTTTAAGGGCGGCCTGTGCCTGAGTGAGCGTCCCCGACGTTTCCCCGGCTTCAACAATGATCGTAGCGCGTGTTAATGCGCTCATTGTCTTATTCCGCTCAGGGAAGAAGAACCTATTTACGCGCCAAGTCTGGCGCAAATACCTTAATACGGGTACTTGTGATATGAGAAGATAACTATGAGCAATCTTGGCTTGCAGATCGGCATTTGACTTAGGATATTGTTCACCTAATGGCGTACCTATAACGGCAATAGTAACGCCTTTTTCGGCAATTGCTGATGAATGCGCCGCCCGGTCAATGCCTTCCGCCAGTCCTGACACGACGGCAAAGCCGTTTGAAACCGCCTCCCTAGCCGTTCTTTCGGCACGTTTAATGCCTTCCTCACTAGGTTTTCGGCTGCCCACTACGGCAACAGATTTCTGCTCGGCTAGTTCCCACGCACCGCTGTAATACAATAGTTCAACAGGGTGGTCTGCATCCCGTAATGTTTTAGGATAGTCTCCGGCGTGATTGATCCTAATACCAAAGGACTCTACCGATGTTTTTCGGAAGTATTCCAATACCTCGTGAAATCGCTTTTCAGCTTCTTTGGCAGGTACAAAGTCAGAAGGCAGGGACTCGGGATTGTCTTTAAACTTCTTTGCAATAGTGGCGAAGGAAGCTTTATCCTCCAACCAGAGAGATTCATACGCGCCTAATTCAATCAGCGGGTTTACTGGCTCAATAAAAGGCCCATCTACTTTTTTTAAGCCAAGAGCCATAACGAGAATCTCCAAGCGCACTCAAGAACAAACCATGTACTAATGTAGCAGATATAAAAAAGATGTCCTATTCAAATTGATAGCAACTGCCACCAGAACTTTTGCGGGCTTGCTTGCCCACTTATCCACAGGCCAATGCCTAGTCAACGTATTGAGTTTCGGAGTTTTCCTTAAAGAAATATTGGGTTTATTCGCAATCCGATGCACCGCCAAGACTACATTTTTGCATTGCGTAGTTTCTTCTTAGCTTCGTTAATTTCCGTTTGCGTCGGATTTTCCTTGCCCGTTATCATTCTGTCGAAAACGCCCTTAATTTCAGGAGTAAGCTCAGGCGTGCCTTTTTTTTTATCTTGGGAATCGAAGTATGCGCCCAACCCAAGTAAGACGGCGGCAGTTCCTACTCCGCCAATGGCTGCGCCGAGTATTGAAAATGTTTTATCCATTATTTCGCCACCAGCAAATCCTCCGATAACAGTGGCAACAATCAATACAATTATAAAAATTCTCAAACTAAGCCTCCAATTTTATTCCGGTTGTAACTGTCTTCCATCCCATAGTCGCGGGAAGTGTTTTCTAGTGCTGTTAAAACTCGCGAAACAAGTGAACAGCGGTTTAAATTCTTTACACAAATGTCGAATACTTCCCTTTGCTGCTCAAAAGCAGCCGGATTAAGTTTCGGGCTTTGTACTCCTGCATTTGGCAATTTCATGGCCGAGGCCATCAACTTTGTAACTTGAGCAAGCTGCGAAAATGAATCTAGGATAAAACATGCAGCGGCATCATATTCATTGCCGCCCTCAGCACAGATATTGAAAGTTAAAGCCTTAAAACTTTTCTCGTATGCGCCAAAACCATTTTTCTCAAAATCATTCTTATAGATCTCCCTCAGTATTTGGAGAGTCTTTCGACGGAAAGCAGAGATACGGAATAGAGCCTTGATGACTTTCATCCCTAATCCTTGATCTTGTAAGCAATGAACCCAAACAAAGCCGCGCTGGCTATGTTGAAGATCATCCATATTTCTCTCGTTAGATGGATGGGTATTATCGGGTTAAACAAAATAGCCGTCGCAATAGAAGCCCAAGCCCAGGGCGGGACTTTCTCTTGTTTGAAACCATAGTAAATGGCTGCGCCGCTACCTAAAGAAACGGCTATGCGAAGAAACATATAGTAGCCGTATGGCAGGGGGAGTAATGCAATTAGGGAGAGTACCGCGATAGCAACAAAAGCTGGTCTGATTTTTTTCATGAAGATTACTTTTTGCCAACTGGCTTTGGAATGCCGTAACTAATTTTCCGTTCCGTTACTGAATCTGGCTCAATTACGAAAGCATGTGACCATTCGCCTACTTCGCCTTGCCACATGCTTGACCCATATACTAAAAAGCCAATCTTATCGTCGGCAAAAACCACAGGAACTATTGCTCCCGAGTCACCCCAAACGCCTTCCGAATAAATATGGTCGAACTTCTTTATGATCGTTATTCCTGACTCGTTGATAGTCGATACCACCAAGGACAGGTCGCCTCCGCAGGCGTGGCAATCAGGGAAAGACTTACCGTCACCTTTTAGACGGTCGAAGAGTAGATAGAAATTCCCGCCAGTTCCAAAACCAGATTTCGGGTTGTACTTGAAAATTCCGTCTGACTCATCCGCTAGTATGGTTGGATTTGATTTATCTGTCGTATCGGTTTTCAGGCTAGAAAGGGAGTAAGCCTTTCGAATAAGGTTCTGAAACTCAATAAAACTAAAAGCGTCACTATCTGGCACTATCAGGTGCGCCTCAGACTGTAATATCCGTTTACCTAGCCCATCCTCTCCTGTTGGAACGTCCTCACCCCCACCCTTGATACGCTCCATTTTTTTGGGCGTGTCAAAAATAGGCTTCATCAAATCCCAATCCTGAGAGTCCAAATAGTTATCTTGCAACGAGATTTCGCATAAAGACCAAGAAGAAAAACCCTTCTTGCAGAGTATCCAGTCGGGATATTCAAAGGCGCGATTCTTATCAGTAAATTTAACTTCAACTTGATCGCTGCGGACATATCTAACTGAGGTTTTAATTTGCTCCATACGGATTCGTAAGATTTGGAATAATTTAGAATTAAAGAAATCAGTCGAGTTTACGAATGTTTCAGAAATCTTTTTGGATACTGTTTCAGCCACTTCATAGCTCTGAAAACCTAGCTTTCTCTTATACAAGTTACGAAATTCGTTCTCGATGTTGGGCTTAAGTGCTTCAAAATCTACATTCGCATTGAACTTGGCTTTATCTTTTTGGATAAATGACTGTGTTAAATTATCTAACGTCATGTAGGGGAGGTAATAATAAATTGAACCCGCCGCGCAGACCACGGCGAGCAACATTAACAAAACTTTAGAATTATTCTTTTTCATGTGCTGCGAATTAAAATCTTTCTTTGATATAAGCCTGAACCTCACTCAACGGAAGCTCTTGTGAGGCGTTCCCACTCCTGACAAATACTTTTTCGACAAGTTGGCCATTCTTATCAGTCATTTTAAGCGTGATAAGTTGGCTGGCCGGGGAAACCTCGACTTGACAAATTTCCACTCCATTGACGGTAGGAAACCTTACTTTAATTCTGCTGGTTACAAACGTCACGCCGAAGGCTTGTCTGAAGAGATTATTCAAGTGAAGTTCAAACTTATCCTTATCCCCATTCTCTAGTGTCGAATATTCGTGTTCCAGTCCGAGGATAGAACCATCATCTTTTACACCAATAAGTAATGTTCCCCCCTGCTTATTAGCGAAAGCGGCAACAGATTTCAAAATAACTTCTTCAAGTTTTTTGTTCAGTACACCTTGTTTGTGATCCCAACGAAGTTGAGCCTTAAACTCTAATACGTCGTTTTCTCCCTCTGCTATTAATTCTTCGGTGGTTAATGGCAGAGAAGTCACTTCCGTTTCGGTGATATTTTCAAGAAACTGATTCAGTTCCTCGGCTAAGATTTTTCGCCTCGCTGCTAAAAAGTCCTCATATTTATCTAATTTCCAAAGAGTTTCATCTGGCGGAATACATTGTAAGGGCATAGCTCTTGGATAAGCACCCTTAACTGACATGAGATAATTATATGGGTCTTCTGCCGATTTTGTGCGGTTAGCGATTTGTGTCAAAATTGCTCTATTGGTTAATTCTTGAGCTAGCGAATATTTAATTCTGTTATCCTTGCCGTATCCTCTGTCCTTCAGAAGACTGAAGGGGAAAATGTGGTCGCGTTCTAGCTGATATTTTTTCCCCATATTCTTGCGTAGAGTTAGTCCTGTCGTAAAACAAACAGCATCAACGCTTTTGAAATACCACTTCATAAGTCCAAATAATGGATGCCTGACATCACGCCCAATAAATTCATCGGGTGAAATCTCTAAGCGTCTATCCTCAGAGATAACCCCAAGCAATTCGTCAAAAGGGCTTGTCGATTCATTCACAATCCTTAAATCCTGATCGAGCCTTGCGTGGAGCTGGCTGACATACCTGCCACGGATTTGGGAATAGTAAAACCATTTTACCATCTTCCGTATTTCACTATCCGATGGATGCTTATTCTGTTTATCAAAGCAGAATACGATCATGGGGATTAGCGCAAAGGGCGAGTTAATTTCATCTGTGTGGTCAACATAGGCGTGTGACCTCATGATATTAACCACGTAATCCAAGACCTGGCTCTCAAGACGTTTCCACACATCTCGGATTTTGTCATTATTCTCGGGGGCATGGAGCTTGGTCATATCAGAGCCAAGGTGGTACATGCACCCAAGTAGAACAAATACGATAAAGTCTAACCTGAAGACAAATCCGACTTTTTCAAGCTCCGCCAATTTAGCCTTGAAAACATCTCGGGCTTGAGGCCAGTAACCGGAAATTTGCGCTAAGGCAAGCTCTGCTTCAGTTAATGAAACTCCGCTAGCATTGACTTTATAGAATATATCGATTGCCTCCCTGATGTTTGCTCTCACAGGAATTGTCTGTTCGGGAAACTCTCGATCAACAATGCTTTGAATTTTTAGCATGTTGTCATCTATCAGATCATCAAACTCCCGACTTACTGTTTCTCCGTTCTCTTCCATTTGGCGCACAATATCTTTTGCGCGTATCTTCTTTTGAAAGATATCGGTGATATTCTGCCAGCGTGGTTCTTTCTTCATTTTTGCAGGCGAGTGATATTCAAGTTCCAGAGTTTCAACATTCACGTAAAGCCCACGAGTGTTTACTGTGATTTCTGGCTCGGTATAATAAGGGGGTATATCGCCCTTAATTAGCATGTACAAAGTTGTAATACGCTGCTGACCATCTAACAGAATTCTGACTGCACCTTGTTTTTCATTGTAAACATGCTTTCCCTTTAACTCAGGCGGGCTGCTTGTCTCCCAAGTAAGCATAGTTCCTGTGGGATACTCTTTTATAAGAGAGTCGAGCAATTTTTTTGCATCTTCACGTTTCCAAACATATTCGCGCTGAAAGGCTGGTACGTAAAGTTGGTTTTCGTCAATCTTATCTAAGATCGTAGATATTTTCATTTATGCTCCACTTTTATGTAAGCGCTAAAACTTAACATCCGATAATTTTGTAACCACTTCAAAATCGACTTCCAGTGTATCAAAGTGCTTCTTGCCGCATTTGATTTTCTGGTTTTCTTTTGTCCTGCGTTCCTCGTCGTCAAGGGTACTTTTGGTTTCCCTGACGAAATATAGCTTTTCTTCGCGCTCCGTGACAAAAGCCCAGTCAGGATTATAAGTGCCGATGGGCGTATCAATTTTGAACCAACGCGGCAGTTTAACGAATAGCTTGACGTTTTCATTGGTATCCAAGTCCTGTGCGAACTGACGCTCAACTTCGGACTCATATTCAATCGAGTCATAGAGCGATTTATTCTGGTTTTGGACTGGATAGAGGTTCATAAGATAACGCATCAGATCGTTTTCCTGCTGCGGCTCAAAGAGGCTCATTTCCCAATACTGGTTATTCACCTTCTGATATTTGATGCCCTCCAGCATGAGTTCATGTAAAGCTCTGGAGACTTCTCTGGCAACAAGAGCCATAAAGTGCTGTGGATTGATTTTGAAATCTGCTAGGCGTCCTGACTTTTTAAGAATTTCGACAAGTGTATGACGGGTAAGTTCCGTCTCCTTCTGTAGGAAGGCAAGAATATCCGGCAGTACGTTGACTGGCGCAAGCTCGGTGCTGCGGTTATCAAGCTCGTTATCCGCCTCAACACCCGCTTCAGAAACGCGAATATCAACTTTCTTGATGGAGATTTTTATCGGATTGATTTTCTCCATTTCCTTTAGGCGCTTTACCGCCTTCTCAATCAGCTTATCTGTGTCGAAGGCGACGCGATAACGGGTACGCTGCTTAATCTTTTCCCAAAGCAGCTTGAAGTCGTCGCTAAGATGGACTTCCTTGTTAAACTTGACCTGCTTTCTGTCTTTAGCGTTGGCTATCCTGTTCTTGAACATATAGCGTTTCATCTCGTCTACGATTGCCGCCTTTAGATCGGCGTACTCGTCAGGAACATTCAGCTTGAATTTGGGGTCTTTAGGGTTGAAGGAAGGCTGAATTTCGCCCGAGGCATTGATATAGCCAGCTTTCACAAGGCTATTCCAAACCTTTGCCGATAAATCTTGGCCTATTGGCTTATCTTCGCCCTTAGCATCTTCCCTGAGAATCCTGGAGAAGGCGATTTTCTCTACCACGCCGAATTTAATTCCAAAGTCCTTCTCGTATTCCGTCTGCAAAGAAGCGGCAAAATCTTCATATTTCTCGCTGGCGATGACGGTCAGGCGGTTTATGTTGTCGTCAAAAACCCTGTCGCCCTTGTCGTTGACTGGAAGTCGCAAGCCACGTCCGATTTGCTGCCGACGCTCTGTTTCGGAGCCGACTTCGCGCAAGGTGCAGATTTGGAAGACGTTGGGGTTATCCCAGCCCTCGCGTAGCGCGGTATGGCTGAAAATAAACCGCAGCGGCTCGTTGGGGTCTAGCAGCTGTTCTTTATCCCTCATAATGAGGCTGTATGTATCCTCGTCGTCCTTGGTATCGCCTCGGGTGTCCTTGGCTTTTCCGCTCTTATCTTGAGAAAAATAGCCGTTATGCACTTGGGCGGCAGTATAGGGCACAACGCCTTTATAAATCGGGCGTTCTGAAATCTGCTTGTACGCTTCCTCAAACCACAGTCCGATTTTACCAAGGCCAGTTGTGCCATCGTCATTGTAAATACGATAGTTTTTTACCTGATCTACGAAGAACAGGGAAAGGACTTTAATGCCCTTGCTCTTGTAAACCCGCTCCTTCTTGAAATGCTGTTCAACAGTTTCAAAAACCTGTGCCTTGAGCAATTCTTCGCCAAGGCCACCCATGCTCTGACCTTTTTTAAGGAACGTGCCGTTGTTAAACTCGATGTATTCCTCTCCGGGGGTGCAATCAATGTTTCTGACGATAAAACCGTCCTTATAGGCCTCGCGCTCGCCAGATTTGACATACAGTTGGTCGCCCTGCTTAACGGTAAGTTTGGTAGGCTTCGGGCCATTATCGCCTTCCTTGTGAATTTCAATCTTTGCCTTAATGCCGTTGCTGTTATTCGTGTCAATCAATTTCACATAGGCATCGTTGAATGAGTCCTCAGAACGGACTGAAGCGACTTCGATGCGCTTAACAAGGCGCAAGTCGTAAGCCTCAACGGGGTCTAGCTTGTAGAGAAGGTTATACGGGGTTCGGTGGGTTGCAGAGTAACGCAGGGTGCAACAGGCGTTAAGTTGCGACAAGGCTGCGCGTGACGCTTCGCCCTCTACGCTTTGAGGCTCGTCGATGATGACTACGGGGTTTGTATCCCTGATAAACTCGATCGGAGCACGCCCTGACATTTTATCTGACTCGCGGCGCATAATATTGTCGTCACGCTGGAACGATTGAATGTTAACAATCATGATCTGTAGCTGGTTTCCACCAGCGAATTGTCGAACTTTCCCCAACTTGCTTGAATCATAAACAAAGGAGTCAAATGGAATGTTATTGTAAAGCGTCTTGAAATGCTCCTTAGTCATTTCAATACTTTTCAGGACGCCCTCTCTAATGGGAACAGATGGGACAACGATAATGAACTTTTTGAACCCATAGTTTTTGTTCAATTCGAAAATAGTTCGTAAATAAACGTATGTTTTTCCAGTTCCGGTTTCCATTTCGATAGAAAAGTTACGTCCAAAGAAAAGAGGGCTACCTATACTTTCGGCTTGATCAAAGTTTTGAAGCTCGTCAACTGTAGAAGCGACTTTCACTATACCGTTGCGCTCTTGTACCTTATGAATGTTTGCCAGCAGCGCATCATCGGAAAGCACCAGATTGTTTCCGACGCTCTGGTTTTCCAGCTTCATCCCAACTTGTCCGCTTGTTTCGCTAATCTCGAAAGTGGATTGAGCTATGGGCTGGCCGTCGAAAATATCCACGACTGCCCTTATCGCGTCCTGCTGATACTCTAACGAAGGGTCAAATTTTAGTTTCAAAATTACACCGTTCTAAATACGATTTCTTGTTCTTTGGATTGAGCGCGCGACTTAAAGGTTTGTACGGCGTTGGTTTTTAACTGGTCGTTGCCTTTAAATGCGGCGTCGAGACAAATCACTTGAACCGGATTCGCATCAACAAGGGCGTCTATGAGTTCATCCGTAATTTCATTTTCTAGGCAAATAAGTAAAGCCCCTTCTTCTATTGAAAAGATTTGTTTTCCAGCCAGTTTTACTTTCTCGACTCTCGTCGTAAGTGGGAAGCCCGCTTTCATCAACAGTTCATAGAGAATGTCCTCTTGAGAGCTTTTGGGCGCGATGTGATCAACATGCAAAGCAAGTTGCATCTCTACTCCATCGGGACTTCCATCCCAAACCTTGAAGTTGGAACTGGAAAGCGCATAGGAGCGAAAGCCAAGGCCGTCGATAAATTTTTTGTTAGATAGTAAATCGGGCGCGCTTTCTAATCCTTTAATGACCCTTGATAAACGCTCTCGACCTAAAGCAGATATAACAGGCTTCACCTTATTTTCTTTGCAAAATTCTAACACGGCTTCCTGAGAGTCATCGGAAGGGTCGATATTTTCAGGCAGCTGGACTAGAATAAATTTCCTGCTGCCGTTATCTTCGATATTTTGTTGGAGAACGGCATGTCCTGTTGACGCGGAACCGCCAAAGAAGTCGAGTACGATGCCATCTGTTTCTTTAGAAATTTGCAAGCATCTTTGAATTAACTTTATTGGTTTTTTACCATTGGGGAAGGGGACGCCGCCTTCCTTTCCGAGATTGTTATAATCAAAGTCGTCCCAAAGCGTACCGACTTTATCGCGCTTGAGAATTTCGCCGTTGCCACGCTCGGAAACATCAGACAGCCAAATAACCCGTCGCACGGTATTGCTAACGTAGCCGTGAACTACCTTTTTCCCTTTATCTTTGCCGGTGCGCGGGGTGTACTCAACTTCCAGCATTTCTTCATCAGCCAGATTGCCAACTGCATCCATGACTCTTGTGCGGATGCTGGTTTGAGCATTAGTATCAGAAAAGATGGATTCAAAGTATTTATCGTATGCCGCCTTCTCGCTCAATCCTTCATTCTTCATCACCTGTTTGATAGTGGAGCGCTTTACGCCAGCGCATTTGAAGATTTGAATAGGATTGCCATCGCCATCTTTAATCTCTTTGAAAAATGTTCGTTTGCCTTTATCTATCAGAATGCTTGTGTATTTCCAGCTCTCGCCAGCATTACGCATTTCTTCGATAACACTAATCAATGGGCGTGTAGAATACATGTGAGAGACATCATTCATGCTCTCCAAATTTTTGGCAAAGATTAGGATATACTCGACATTCTTTTTTAAGCGCTTATCTTCGCCGCCGCCGGATGCCCCAGCCGAGACTTTGGAAAACACGCTAACACAGTTAATAAAGTTTTCTTCTCCAAACACTTCATTGCCTAATTCGCGAAGGTTAGCAACTTCATCTTCGCCAATTGAAATACAGATATAGCCTGTTTCATCAAGCAAGTTTCGCGCTAAATACAAGCGCGGATACATCATTGTGAGCCAGTTAGAGTGATAACGCCCGCTGGTGTCCGAGTTTGTAGAAAACTTCTTCCCTTCATCGTCAATTTGCCCTGTGTAAGCCAAATAGGTGTTTAGTCCTTCTTGATACTTGTCGGGGTAAATGAACTCCTTTCCAGTGTTATAGGGAGGATCGATATAAATCATTTTTACTTTTCCGAAGTATGATTTTTGAAGCAATTTCAGGACTTCAAGATTGTCACCTTCGATATAGATATTTCCAGTTGTATCAAAAGCAATGGATTCATCCCTCAATGGCCTGAGCGTAGCAACAGAGGGCTGTTGGATAATCTTCATACAGTCGGCCTTACCCGGCCAGTTTAAGCCAAAACGCTCTTTCCCTGCATCTACCCACTCACCAAGTGAGCGCTTTAGCTGGTCGAAATCGACATTGCCTTCTTTAAAGGCTTCAGGAAATAGTGACTTCAGCCGTTCTAATTTCTCTGCTGCAACATCCATTGATACCAACGGCATTTTTTCTGGCTCTACGCCTTTATTGGGCTTTTGCATTGGCTTTGCCATTTGGTCATGCTCCTTTGTCATTTCACCTCAAAGCTGATCGCCATAAGGTCTTGGCTTTCGACCTTTTGGAGCAGCCTTGCCTCTATTGTATCCATCAGTTTTTCTGTTTCACTCAGGATTTCTTTTGCGGCAGCGTCGTACTGTCGCCATTCTTCGTCACGTTTTTTTTGCAACTGTTGAATCTCGCGTTGCAATTTCAGCTTGTCGGGCAAGTTTCCCGTGAGCCTGACTTGTTTTTTGACTTCCTTAATCTGGTCGTCCAGTTCGGCAAGGCTGACTTTTAAGCCTACGCGCTTGTCCTCCGCCCATTTGTCGAGCTTGTGCATTTCATGTTCAAACCATTTGGAGTTTCTCGTGGTCTGGACTTCGATAGCGTCCATAAGCTGTTTATGCAGCATGCCCTTGATAGCCTTTTCCACTTCGGCGGGCGCGGGCTTCTCCGGCGCGACTTCACCATTCAGATCAAATAGTCTGCGGCTTTGAGCAATATCTAGCTCTGATCCATCTGAGGTAACGGCTGCTAGCAATATATGGTCTTCCGTTTCAAAGGACTGAATGGTTTGTTGCCTGCATACAAGCCATCCTGTTTTTCCAACAAGATTGTCTAAAACAGAAATTTTCTTGCCTGTTCCTGTATAGCGGAACACGATATGCGCTGTGTTCAAAGGCTTTGTCTTCGATTGGGCAATCAGCCTTTGCGCCAAGGGATGCCCGACACGGTAAGTATTGGAATCTTCAGCCTTCTTGCCCATGCTATAGGGGCCGGGGTGGATAGTTTCCTGCGGGAAGGGGCTGCGTTCTAGTACAAAGAACATTTCATTGGTGTCGAACCGCGCATAATCATTCAGGGCAAAGCGGGTCAATTTCCAAAGGCGTTCTTCGTAACGGTCAAGGTGGTTCGCGCTCTCTATACGGACTTTCTCGATAACCTCTTGGTCAAAATTGTTCAGGAGTTTTTCCCGCGCGTCCCGCCGTGTATCGTCAATCGTTTCCTCCAGCTCTTTCTGGAGTTGGTCAAATTCCTGGCTTATCTGTTCGGGGCTACGGCATTGTTGTAGGATCGCCGCAATTCGCTTCTCGAAGTCCACGCCGGACTCGATAGAACCAAGCACTTCGTCACTTGCGCCGAATACACCGTCAAAAAGCCTGAATTTTTCATCGAGCAGTTGATAGACGCGCAAATCGGCTGCATTGGATTTGTTCAGGAAATTCACAACCACTACGTCATACTTCTGCCCGTAACGATGGCAACGGCCAATCCTCTGTTCAATCCGCTGCGGATTCCACGGCAAGTCGTAGTTCACGACCATGTTGCAGAATTGGAGGTTGATACCTTCGGCTGCCGCCTCGGTCGCAATCATGATTGCAGCTTCATCCCTGAAATATTCAACAAGTGCTGCCCGCTTATCTGCCGTCGGTGAACCTGAAATACGGTCTGTACCTTTATGGCGTTCTGCCCAACGCTGGTATATTTCCTGCGATTTAGGGTCGGTATTCGAGCCGTTGAACAGGACGACCTTACCGCCAAATTCGGTTTTTTCTAAAATGTTGAAAAGGTATTCCTGCGTCCTGCGGGATTCAGTAAAGATAATCGCCTTTTGCTGGAACATGGTAACGCCATGTTGCTCCTGCGCTTCGCGGGCGCGTTCAAATCCGCGCCGCAATGCTGTCAGCAAAACTTCCCCTTTGGAATTCTTGGCGATGGATTTTGCCAGTTCGTGAAACTCTCGCAGGGTTTTCTGCTCTTCCCTCAGTTCCTTGATTTGTTCGGGCGTGAGGATTTTATCGTGCTTCTTTTCTCCGTCACCGCCGTCTTCGTCGTCATCCTCCCCCCATTCGTCCTGTAGCTCTCCGATTTCCTCGAAGTTTTCGCCTAAGTTTTCGGGCAGCTCGTTTGCCGTTTCTGACTTGGCGGCAATGCCGTCAAGTTTTTGGGCAAGCCCCAAAAGGGTGTCTGAAATGGCGTATGTTGACGAGGCCAACAACTTCCTCAATATAAGTGTCATCAGCGTCCGCTGTGCAGACGGCAGGGCGTAAAGCGTAGGACGCTGCAAGTATCCCGTCACCAGATTGTAAAGCCTCTGTTCTTCTTCAGACGGGGTAAATTCCTGCACAAGTGCATGACGCTCGGTATAACGGATATACTGCAAGACCTGTTTCCGCAGCGTTCTTTTGCAAACGGGCTTAAGGCGTTCCTTCAAGTCAGTGAAATCGGAGTCTCCTGTCAGCCGTGCAAATTGCGCCTTGAAACTTTTGAGGTCGCCAAATGTATATTCGTCCACCAGACTAACAAGACCGTAAAGCTCCAGCAGGGAGTTTTGTAGTGGGGTGGCGGTCAGCAGCACCTTTTGGAAAGGGGCGGTCGCTTGTTTCAGGATATTGGCGATTTTATTCGTCGGCTTATAGACGTTTCTCAGGCGATGAGCCTCGTCTATGACGATCAAATTCCACTTGGTGCTTTTGATGTACGGTTCTTGCTTCTTGGCAAACTGGTATGAGCAGATGACAAGGGCGTTTTTCTGGTCAAACGGGTTAAGGTTGCCCTTGCGGATTTCCTCGTTGAAAGTCCGCGTTTCAAGAATGACCGAGGGCAGGTAAAACTTGTCTGCCATTTCTTGCGACCATTGCTGGCGCAGGTTTGACGGCACTATCACCAGAAGCTTCCGCTGCCCCTCTGCCCATTTTTGGGCAAGCAGCAGCCCCGCCTCGATGGTTTTGCCAAGCCCGACTTCATCCGCGAGGATAGCCCCTTTAGACAGGGGGGAGCTAAAGGCGAAAAGGGCGGCTTCTATCTGGTGGGGGTTCAGGTCAACGGTCGCCCGAATGTCGGACAAGGCGCCGATTAACTTTTCCACGTTATCAGACGCGCAACGCTTGGTCAGTTCATGGGCAAAGTATTTCGCATGGTAAGCTGTGATAGCTTGCCCTGCTTTGTCGGGGTCAACCCGTTCTGCCGTTTGCCCTGTCATCAACGTCACAGCCTGCGGCTGACATATTTGCCAGAATAGCTGCCCTATAAATGGTTAAAAATGAACGGATAAACGTAGCGGAATCTTGGGGCTGATGGAAGTATATTATTGAAACCAAAAGTTGATTTCTCCTTGTCTTATGTTGAATAAAGGGGTGCTTTATGCTATTAAAAACCATTCAGAAAATAACGAAAGAATTTTGAAAAATGGCGCGCACCATCAAACCCACAGTCTATCTGATGAAAGCCGACGTTGCAGACGCTGACGCCATCTTCAAAGAAGCGGATAAGCTGACCAAAGCTGTCAACGGCGATCTTCTGCTTTATTACAAAGACAGCACCTTTCACGATCCCAAGTGGCTGCCTTTCGTTACGCACCATTTCACTGTGGATGCCAGAAAATTCAAAAACGCTTCTGCTTATGCTGTCGTGGTCCTCAAAGTCGAAAATCGGTTTTTCGCCATTACTCTGGGCATGGGGTCTCACCTCATTGACATGGCAAAAATCGAATATAACTTCGGCCTTAAAGTAGCCATCAACTGCATCCCGAAAAACGAACTTCGCCAGCTGGACTTGACCACGCCAGAGTCAAACTCGCAGAAAACAAAAAAGCAAGCGGTCAAGAACTCCGCGCCCGAAGAATTTGGCATCAACAAGGAAAAGGATATTTTGCGCGGTGTCGTGGGCAAGCTGCCCAAAGACCATGCGCTTGGAGATAAGATCGAAGGCAAGGACAGCGTTCGTCTTTCTCGCGGTGTTGATAATTCCGATGAACTCAAGCTCGTTTGCCGCACGCTTTTGCGGTATTCGGCGGAAACCACGTATAAAGATCATTATCCGTGGATTGACAATATGGCGATTATCGGCGACCCCATCCTGATTGACGCGCTCTACACCGACTTAATCGCGGCAATTAAAGGCAACAACCTCGAAAACATGCAAATTGCTCCGCCTGAGTTCGTTGATGACCTTCATGCCTACGAAGGGTTCATCTTTACGGGCAACAACAAAAGAAAAAAGGCCTGCTATCAGTTCCCCACGATGGCGGACGTAGTGGCAGATTTGGGGGCGCAATACCTACAAAATCTGGACAAAGATGCGCTGATTAAATCTTGCAAAGTCCATTTGCTTACGCCTGAAAATGAAAAGCGGTTTGGGTGGCCGCTAAACCGTTGTATCTTGTGGGAAACTGAAAAGAGCGGCGGCAAGTATGTTCTTTCCGACGGAACATGGTATAAAATTGATACCGATTTCCACGCGCAAGTTTGCCAATTCTTTACGCGGGCCACCGCCACCGCAATCAATCTGCCTGATATGTCGTCGGCTCTCGCAAAGGAGTCAGACTACAACGCCCATGTTTGCACGACTGGACAAGGCATCTACCTTTTCGACCTCGGCCATCCGTCTGCGAAGGACAAACATTTCTGCAAAGACAAAAACGAAATCTGCGACGTTTACGACACGAGGAATAAAAGGTTTATTCACGTCAAAATGGGGAAGTCTTCATCCTCGATCAGCCATCTGCTGCGCCAAGGTGTATTCAGCGCAACCGCCTTGAGAAAGGACGATGAGGCGCGACAGAAGTTCCGGCAACATCTCTTCACGTATGGCTGTCAAAACACCCCCGTTCCCGACCCATTCACCCCTTCAGACTACACGGTGGTTTTCGCCTGCGTCGTGGGTGAAAATTTAGAAAAAGACATCCCCTTTTTTAGCAAAGTCAGTCTTCGGGACGCCGCCGACTCACTTGAAGTGATGGGCTACAAACATCAATTCGGGTTCGTCTACCAACAAGCAGCCGCGGCAGCGGAATGCGACGATACTGAGAAGGACGCCGCCACAGGGACGTAAAGAAATTTTTGATTCATGCTTATAACAATTAATGAAAACATTAAAATTTGGAAGGAGTTTAATCCAATAGAATTGTCTATGGATGACAATCCACTCTTTTATGATCCAAAACGTATTTTAGCAAGATGGGGTTTTAATAGAGAACGCATTGCAATTAAGGACCGATGGTTTGATGTTTTAACCCCAAGCGAACTTGTTCGCATGCGGAATAAAAAGGATGGTTATTATCGGGTTGTCTATATCCAAATAAACTGGGAAACCGGTGAATATTATATCGGTAAATCTAACCGTCCTAAATGGTCTGAATTAAAGCGCTATCAAGGATCAGGATTAAAATTTGCAAATAAATTCAAAAAATATAAAGACCAGTTTGTCCGTTATTTTATCGCTGTATGTGAAACCGCTGAAGAAACAGAACTGCTAGAAGCATCTATTGTCGATAAAGACATTTTAGCAGATGAAAAATGTCTTAATCTTGTCTCTGGCGGAGGCGGAACAACCAAGCATCCCTCTATTGCTGAAACAAGCGAAAAAAAACGCCAATACATGAAAAAGCATCCTGAGCAGTTTAAGCCAATGCTTGAAGCATCTAAGAAAGCTTTTCGATCAGGTGAAACAGCAGCGCTTAGGTCACGCAGTCAACGAATAAAAGAGGTCATGAGCGCGGAAAAATACCGCGAGATGTCCCGTAAACGAATTATAAAATGGAAAGAGGAAAACCCCGACGAATATGCCGATGCCAGAAGAAAATGCCACGAAGCAATAAAAACAACCGCGTGCCAGGAGAAACGAAGAGCTAGTCTTAAAAAGTGGGAGTTGAACAACCCGGAAAAGCATAAAGCTTGGCAGGAAAAGTTTATAAAGTCGCGTAACAGTGAGGAAGCCAAAGAAAAACGCAAGGCATCACTGAAAGAATGGAGAGATAAAAATCCCGAGCACGCAAGAGCAAATGCTCAGATTAGAGCTAAAGCGGCAGCAGCGAAATTAAGTAAAGAAATTTGCATGATTGATTTACAGACAGGGGAAGTTTTGAAAACATTTCCAAGCCAGCAAGCGGCTGCAAGGTGGCTTGTAGAAACTGGCAAAGCCAAAAATACGAATTGCGTTTCATCAGTAGGTTCAGTTTGTTTGCGAAAGCCCTGTACGAATGGTGGGTATCGCAAAAAAGCCTATGGATATGACTGGCGTTTTAGATCGGAGATTGAAGCCTCAAGCGGCAAGGCTAAATGAGTGTTAATTGCGGCCATTCATAAAGCGATTTAGCTTCCTTTACGCTACCCGAGGACGCTGGAAAACAACTTCTTGGCGCGCGCGCCGCCGTAGGTGTCCACCGATTGCCGCAGTAGCTTCCTGTCCATTTGCACGGCCTGCTCCTTGGCGCGGGACAGCACTTTTTCCCTGTCCTCTGCTAGGCGCGTCAAGTTATTAACGAGGTCAACTAGCAGGAATTCGCGGCTAGGCTTTAATGGGAAATGGGGCTTCATGCGGAACTCAAAGAACCGGCCTCCCAGCTTGAAGCGGCCATGCCGTTTGTGGTTATACACCACGGTTTCGTTATAAAGCTGGGTCGTGCCAAGGCCCAAGGCATTATAGGCATTGGGCGAGATCAGTAGAAATCTATGGTCTTTCAGGAAAGCCTGCACCAGTTCTGTATCTTCGGCAGGGGCTTCCCCAAAGGCGGTTTGTTTGGGGACATAGTATAACCCTGCGGCCAGCTTCGTCAGTTTGCCTTCGGACACTAATTGCTGCAAATGGCGGTCAACAGCGTTTGACCATTTTTCTAGGTCGGAACGCCGATATACCTGTCCGGGGCGCAGGCGACTTGCAAACTTCTCTAACGCTGACATCAGCAATCCTCCAATTTGAACTGTATCTTAATGGATATAATATTGCATGAATAATTAATAAAAATTCATGCAACCATCGGATATACAAAGCAGGAGGTTCGGGCAGGTGGAGGGGGCAGCCTCCAAGTCTGGTTGATGGGTAGCCAGAAGGGAGAGCCAAAGTCTCCCTGCGGTCATGGCGGGTTTGGGGGCAGCTTGAAGGCTTCCCCAATGGGCGCATTGCATCGGCCATAACGGTGCATGGCTGGCAAGCCAAAACTAGGCAGCGCGGCCCATCGGTCGTGCTGCTGCTGGCACGGGAGCAACCCCAGCGATAACACGCCCTGCGGGGCTGTCGCGGTGCGTGGTGCGGGAGTGCCAAAGGCATGATGCCAGGGCGAGGCTGGATGATGCACCATCAGGTGCATTATCCAGCGTCATTCGCCCTAGCGATCATGCACCGCCGACGCGCCAGCGATCGGCGACTACAGGGAGGGATGCAACGGGAGGGAAAACAGGCGGCGGGTACGCTGCGGCATTTCCCACCCTTGCCAAGATAGGTACGGGGATACGATAAACGGCAGTTTAGCGAAGCACCGTACACATCTTGCCCTGCCTGCCGCCGATTGGGGCGGCAGTAATGATTTCAAATATTTTTTAGAATTTTATTGCTCGTCCTTAAAGCTTCGCTTTAGGTCTTCGGCGGCGGCGAAAATCCCGCAAGGGATTCACGCGCTTAATTAACCAAAGGCTATAGCTGGTTGATGTTCATGCGTCAATCATTTTACGCCATTGCTGCGCTGCATCCATGACGATGTTTTAAATCGCGGTTAACGAACGCTTGGTAGGATTCAAGGTAGAGAAGTGCGGTAAAAGACTCGACATATTTTCGGCCATTTCCGGCTGCATACGCGAGTATGCTGTGAACACTTTTGACCCTTTTTTACCCCTTCCATGACAGAAACTGCCCCCTTTTTGGGTGGAGTTCTTGATGGACGAAAACAACGATTATACGACCCCCTTTTCCATGCGCCTGACGAAGGCGCAACGCCGCAAGCTGGGCGAGGATGCCGCCCCCATGCCAGTAGCGGAATATGTCCGGTCGCGGCTGTTTGAGAACCCCGCCCCGCTTAAAAGAACCTTCCGGCGGCCTGTTCAGGATGAGCAGGCGTTAACCAAGGTACTGGGGGCTTTAGGCCGCTCCCGCCTTGGCTCAAACCTTAATCAGATTGCCAAGGCCGTACATAGCGGCTCCCTTCCTGTCACCCCTGAAACCGAAAAGGCCATTCTGGAAGCCTGCGCCGCCGTTAAGGACATGCGTCATGAATTGGTTAACGCCCTCGGGCTGCCTCCGGACGACCGGAGCGGCCAGCCCCCTCCTGATGGGGATGGCGCATGATCCTTTATGCCAGCCAGCGCGGGCGGTCTGCGGAGCTTGCCGCCCACCTCCTGAATGGCGACCAGAACGAGCATATTACCGTCCATGAAATCCGTGGATTTGTCTCCGAAGACTTGGCCGAAGCCCTGCGGGAAGCCTATGCCATGAGCCGGGGAACGAGGTGCAAACAGTTCCTGTTTTCGGTCAGTCTTAGTCCTCCCGAAACGGCTGACGTTACGGTGGAGGACTTTGAGGCGGCTATCGAGGAAATCGAGAAGAAAATGGGGCTGATTGACCAGCCCCGTATCATCGTTTTCCATGAGAAAAACGGACGGCGGCATTGCCACGCGGTCTGGTCGCGGATTGACAGCGAAAAGCTGGTCGCCGTCAACCTCGCTCACTGGAAACGGAAGCTCATGGAAATCTCTGCCATGCTGTTTATCAAGCATGGCTGGAAACTACCGAAGGGCTTTATGCGCAAGGCCGATAAAAGCCCCCTGAACATGACGCGGCAGGAATACCGCCAAGCCGTCCGGCTGGCGGAAGACCCCCAAGCCCTCAAGATGATGTTCAAGGCGGCTTGGGAACAGTCGGACTCCAAGGAAACCTTTGCCCGTGCGCTACAGGAAAACGGCTTCCTGCTGGCGCGTGGCGATCAACGCGGTTTCGTCGCAGTTGGCATTAAAGGCGGCGTGTTTTCTCTCTCCCGCTGGATTGATATTGGCACGCGGGATTTAAAAGCCCGCCTCGGCGCACCTGAAAGCCTGCCCGATATTGGCAAGGCAAAAGCGTTCCTGGCTTCCCGCATGACTGAAAACCTGAACAGGTTTATTGCGGAAGCCAAGACGCAGGGCGCGGAAAAGCGGACTCCGCTGGTGCAGGAGCTTCGCTCCCTCGTCGTGAGCCAGCGGAAGGAACGGCAAGACCTTATTGCAGCCCAGCAAATACGCTGGGTGCAGGAAACCCGCCAAAGATCGCAGCGGCTTTATAGCGGCGTGGCGGGGATATGGCAGCGCATCACAGGCGACTACCAGAAGATAAAAACGCTGAACGAAGCCGAAGCCAAGGCAGGGCTTGCGCGTGACCGCAAGGAACTTCATGCCATGATACGCTCCCACTTGTCGGAGCGGCAGGGCTTGCAAAAATCAGTCCTGTTTTACCGCGAGGAACACCGCGTTGAGGTGTTCCGGCTGCGGCAGGAAATCGCAAGATATGTCAGCACGGCAACAGAACCGCCGCAGCGTGCCGCGCAAGCGGCAGCGGGAAAACTGCCGCTTGCGGCTCAACTTGCCCTCGTTGAGGGCAAAATCAGCCTGCTTCCGGCTGATTTCCTGCGGCAGGAACTCGCCAAGTACACTCCTGCCGCCGCTGAAGCCCTGCCGCCTGCCGTGGCAAAAGCGGATAGCGTTGCCACGGTCGAGAAACTGCCGCCTGCGGCTCAACTGGCGCAAGTAGAAACAAAACTTGCGCTGCTCTCCGGCGACTTGACGCTGCTGCAAGCCTCCCTCGAAAGTAACCTTATCTCGGATGAAATGCGCGGCAGGATACGCAGGCTCATAGAAAAGACCCTCGAAAACCTGCAACTCAAGGCCGTTGAAACCAAGTCAGAAGAACAGCGGCTACAGGAAAAATCCCGCGAGTATCAGGTAAAGCAGGCTGAATTTAACGAGTACGTCCGGCGATATGCCGAAATCCAGATGAAGGTCGAAGCCGAAAGACAGCAGCAGGAAGCCAACCGCCAATTCTACAGCCTGATTACCAATATGAGTTACGCCCTGAACGGGCTTCCCCAATGGAAAATTAGCGTCATGATGCCGCCACCGGAAAGACAGTTGGATGAGCGCGAATATGTCCAGAAGGTTGTCCTGCGGCGCGATACGGCGCAGCTGATTCAGCGCGTCCTTTACTCGCCGGAAAATGAAAGCCTCGTTTCCCGCCGTCCTCCGATAGACCCCAAAATCGCCGTTCCTGCCTTGCGGCAGAACGTCCTTGAGGTCAAGGAAATGATGGCGCGGGCGGGCTTGCGCCCTTCCGGTGGCGGCGGTGCGCGCAGCGCGACGCCGGCCACGGTCAAACTTTCTTCCGCTACCAAGATCAGTTTTAACCCGAAACGATAGGTGACGCATGACATGGGAACAGGCAAAGGGCGAATTTGTGGAGTCCGATGTTGTGGAATGGGTAGAGGCGATATGGTCGCCTAACAAGTTCAAGAAACGTAAAAGCAGGCCGTGGGGCAAGCAGAAGGTTGTCGCGCAAATCGCTAGCGTCGAGGGCGAGTTTGTAAAGCTGACGGTGCTGAAGGCTGCCGTCATCGAAAACATCGTCGGTTCTGACCTGAGGCCGCACAAAGTCGGCACGACGATTACCAAGAAGCGGTCAACGCTTCTCCGGGGCAATCCTGAAAGGCTGCATTGGAGTGAGGAGGATGTACGCGCCGCGCTGCTTTCGCAGCCTCGCTAGCTATCGGCGCGAGTTATCCCACAATTCGCCATCTTTTCTTGATTGGCAATCGCCATCACAGTAAGTGCTTTGCTTACTATAAGAGGCTTTTTCAATCGCACCTAAGAAGTACAGCCCCATGTAAATCGGAACTGCGAATAGTAACCCCGGAAAAACGCTTAACAAGAGGTGATAGTTGGGCTTCCAGCCTTCGCCGCTTGATTGCTGCTTTTGCTTTTGAAGTAATTTTCTAGCCTTGTCTTCCTCGTTATCCTTAACGAAAAAAAAGACCCACACCCAAAACGCTATCGCCCCTGCAATTACAGAGATTATCGCTGCTTCTATTTGTCCCAGCATTCTTAAATAATCCCAGATTCACGATAGGCTCGTTCCATCTCTTCTTTTGGAACGACCACTTTATCGTATTCATCTTTTCGGCCTAAACAAGCACACCATTCAAAAACCTCAATCCGGTTAAGGGGAAATGAAAGTCTTTCGAAGCCAGTCGCTCCACCTTTAGTCAGGGCAACATGGATCGTATCCTTATCCTTTCGAATTGATAATTCTCCCTCCGCTTCGTAGGGTTTTCCGCCCGAGCAAGATGCGCGAATTATTTTGACTGGAATCAAAGTACAATTCACATCCATTTTCGCAGCCCTTCTCTATGTCTTACCTGCCGCATACGCCTCTTTCACAAGGTACGCCATCCCCATCGCCATCCATAGTGTTTACGCCACAAGATTCCACATAGAACATGGCTTCATCGCAGCTTGTCATTTGGCTGCAATATTGCTTGCCAGCGCATGTGAAGCTTTGACTTCGTTCGACTGCGCCGCCTGTGCTACTTCCACCCGTAAAGCTGTGACCCTTGTATTTCTGCCCTATTGCCAATGCGCCAAGGATAACAAGCGGCAGTAACAAGCCCCTGTTCCCCCGCAAGGCGCGGTAAAACCAATTCCTGCGGCGGTACTGGCCTCCATGTTGAGGAAAGCGGCGGTGATTCCAGTTATCGCCCCTATGCTTTCTCATCGTCCGTTACCTTTTTCCGCCATGCCGCCATTCCCAAGGCGGCATAATTTGGTCAGCCTGCAATGCCCAAAGACCTGCTTTGGCGTTGCGGGCTTCCGTTTCGGCCTGCTTAATTCGGTCGTCCGTCAGATACTGCGTGTAAGCCCATGCAGCACCTTGTTTTACTTGCTGCAAGTTTACGTCAGTATCACCGACAAATACGCGCCCCAAGGTGCGCTTGTATTTGTCGGTCTTGTCCCACTCGACAGTCACATCCTTGCCGAATACCAAGTCCGAAAGCGCCTTTTTCGAGTTCTGCCCGTAGGGTTGATCCTTTTCCGGCGCGTCAATCTCGACAAGCCGGATTTTTACTTGTTCCTTTTCGGGGGTCAGGATGGTGATAGTATCGCCATCCGCGACGGACACCACCTTGCCCGACAAAGTCGCGGCAAGTGCGGGTGTCGTCGCCAGCAGCAGTAACGAAAATACGATGCCCAATAATCTCATAGCAACAGTACCTATTTCTTCTTAATGCCCCGGTAGGCGAGTACGCCCAAAATACCGATTGCACCGCCGACGATTGCCAAGGGCAATGTCCCGGCAACCGCCGTTCCTAATCCCACGATGCCGATAGACGAGCCTATGACACCGCCGGAGGCACTTCCAACCACCGCGCCAGCGACAACTTTTTTATCAATTTTTTCTTTAAAATTCATATTTCCTTATACCCTAGCTTTTCCATCAAAGCTAGTGCGCCGCAGCCCAAAGGCTGCGGCGCGATTTTTAGCCTCCGGCGGGGGCGGCTTATGCCGCCACCGCCCTTTCTTTCTGCAAACTTTGCAGGAAGTCGGCTGCCCGTTGTGCGTGGGCTGCCGCGCTGAATATGGCGCGTTTATCTTCCTGCAAGGCCTTCAACCAATGCGTCAAATATGCCGCATGGTCTTCCCTGATTTCCGGCGTAATGCCGAGGTCTGCCGACAGGAAGGCCGCACCAAGTTCCGCTACCAGTTCCTCCCTTGCGTAGCCATTATCGCCAAAGCGTTTGGCGTTAAAGCTGCGGTCTAGGCGGCTCTTGTGGCTCGTCCAGTGGGTCAGTTCATGCAAAATCGTTGCATAGTAACTTTCCCTGTCCTTGAAAGCCTCGAAGGGCGGCATTTGCACAAGGTCTTTCGCGGGTGAGTAATAGGCGCTGTTCCCGCCGTGCTGAATGGTTACGCTTGTATTGACGATAAACCTTTCGGCATAGTCAAGGCGTTCAGCCAAAGGCAGCGGGTTTTCAGGCCTGCCGTAGTAGTGCGCTGGCAACCCCTCGATTTGCTCCACATTAAAAACACTGTAGCCCTTCATAAAGGGAATCTGCTTCTCGATTTCCTCGCCGCTTTCGCCTGTTTCGGTGCGGGTTATCTTGTTGGCATAGACCACAAGAGAACCTTGTTGCCCCTTGCGAACATGCGCGCCCAATTCCTGCGCCTGTTTAAACGTCATCCAGATAGGCGCTGAATAACCCTTGTCCAAGGCTTCGCCCCACAGCATCAGGATATTGATACCCTGATACGGCGTGCCGTTGTGCCGCAGGGGGCGGGTGATTTTTCCCGCCGTATGCCCTGCGTTCCAAGGCTTCATCCAGCTGCGGACTCCCTTTTCCAAGTCTGCAACAATGCGCTCTGTAACTCGTGTGTAAACGTCTTTGCGGTCGTTCATGTCATTTGCTCCTTATCGAAAGTTTTAATCAGCCAAGTGTTGAAATCGGCGGCGTTGTAGTTGAAGTCGTCGCCAATCTTCCGCTTCCAAAACTCGGGGTTCTTTAAAGGTTGTTCTTGCATGGCTTCCCCCTCACGCTGCGCGTTGTTCTGCGGAAAGCATCACATCAACAAAGTTCGCTGCTCCCCCTGCTTGCGCGATAAGGGAAGCGGCAAAGGCATCGTTTATAAGAGGCTTTGCGGTTGCGGGGCTGGTCACTTTCAGGCTGGTAAATTCCTCCCCCTCGATGCGGGAAAGAAACTTGTTCGGCTCTGCGCTGATTTCGATGGGTAGGCCATTCCATTTCATTTGTGTTTTCATTTTCTGCTTCCTTCTTGGATTTACGGGTTTCGCATGAAACCCGAACGCCAAGCGGCGAGCGCGAGCGGGGTGTGCGGCGCAAGGGCGGCGCAGGCCGAGGGGTATCACCCATGCTGCACAAGCACTTGCGCGGAAGCATGGGGATACGGCCTGCGCCGTTCATCGAAGACCCTTGCGCCGTGAGGGGTTAAGACCCCTAAACTTGATTTTTATTTCTGATGACTGCGAAAGCGATTGAAACCCGCATGGGCGAAGACTCCGAAAGGAGGCTTCGTGAGCCTGCGAATAAAGCGCGGTGCGCTGCTTGCAGCGCATTTGCCATGGCCTGCGCTTGTCTGTTTTCTAAAGCGTGTCAGTCACCTTCGGTCTAATCAATCCGCTGGTTCTGGCTTATCGTCCTGCATCTGCCCATGAAACTGTTTGTTCCCCTTACGCTGCAACTGTTCATCGCTCCTAAAATGCGTCAAAGGGTGCTGTTCTACGCAGTTTCTAACTCCTGCCTTATCTGGCCGCTACTCGTCTTTCTTATTCTGCATCCTGGCATCGGTTCGTCTTTGGCGACCGCAAGCCCTGAAGGGCTTCTCCACTACGTTCCATCAAGTGCGGTCATCCGAACGCGCTGACCTGTCTGCCTCATGAAAGCCGCGATGGTCGCGGCCATCAAGACAGGAGCGAAACATGACGTATATCATCACGACGCCGGAACTCGACCACTTGAGCGAAGCGGAGCTGCACCAGAAGTTTCACGCGATACTGAACGATCTCGCCCGCCGCAATATGGCGGCGGCGGATTGCCCGCTGGCGACGGTGACACTCGAAAACATCCGGCGCGCAATGCAGCGCAAACGGGCTTTAAAGCCTCGCGGGCCGCGTTTCTAACGCAGGCTCACGGCGAAAGGTGCTAAATCGCACCTTTCGCCTTTGTCTCGCTTATTTCCCGAAAAGAAACTATCATCAGGAATCAAGGGTAAGGTTAAGAACGTGACGAGGCATCCATGCAATCCGTTAAAATTCCTTTGGCCGAGTTTATCAAGGCTGCCGCCGTAGCAAAAATGAAGCGTGCGCCCAAGGGGGCGAGGGGGCAAATTGAAAGGCGCACGATCCTTGAGTTTCACCCTAATTTCCTTGTCGTTGACGCTCCCTTTCAAAGCCAAGTCATTCAGGTCAAATGCGGCTTTCGAGAAACCTTCATCATTAACGGCCTCCAGCTATCCGTTACGCTTCAGAAACTCCCCAAGGCCGAATTTATTGATCTATGCGTGGACAAAAAATCCAATACGCTCCTTATCATGTGCGAGGGTTTGAAAATCACCCTCAAGGGTGGGGTGTAACGCTGTCCTGTGGATAACCTTGTGGACACGCGCTAACATGGCACTTGATTTCAAATCTAAGCCTTTGTATTATATATGTTTGCTATTTGTTCCTTGTCTGTTCATATTTCTGCTGTTATCCTGACCTAGACTCGACCGCCCCGGTCGCCGTTTTCAGGAGAAATTTGATGGCAGAAAAAGAACTGAAAAAATCCGATGTGCGCGAATTGGAAGACGCTCTGGCGGTGGCGAAAATCGCCTGCCGCCGTTTCAAAAGCAAAGTCCCTTACGCGGGCAATCTCTACGATTGCGCGGAAGATGTGATTTACGCGATTGACCAGATGGCAAAAGAAACGCCCAATGTCGCTTAGAACCACAACAGCATCGCGCAAGATCAGCGGCGATAAACTGGTGTTCTTCTCACCAGTTGCGCCGATTAACGCGGTGCTGCCGTTTTATTCCTCTCTTATCTCGGCGGGGTTTCCATCCCCTGCCGACGATCACTTGCAAAACAAGCTCGACCTTAACGCGCATCTCGTCAAACACCCTGCCGCAACATTCTTCGTGCGAGTGCAGGGTGAGAGTATGCGCGACGCTAATGTGCATGATGGCGACATTCTTGTGGTCGATAAGGCAGAACTTGCCACGCATAATAAAATCGTCGTCGCCGTGCTGAACGGCGAATACGTCTGCAAGAGGCTCTACAAGAGGGGCGGCGTCCTCCGGCTGCTGCCGGAAAATCCCGCCTTCAAGCCTATCGAAATCACGGAAGATATGGATTTCGAGATTTGGGGGGTGGTCACGCATATCCTCCACCAAGCGCGGTAATGTTCGCGCTGGTCGATTGCAATAACTTCTACGCCTCCTGTGAACGGGCTTTTAATCCCAAGCTGCGTAAAAGGCCAATCGTTGTCCTGTCAAACAACGATGGCTGCGTCGTTGCGCGCAGCGCAGAAGCCAAAGCACTTGGCATTGACATGGGCGGGCCATATTTCAAGATCAAGGACATACTGACGCGGCACAATGTCGCCGTATTCTCGTCAAACTATACCCTTTACGGCGATATGTCGGGGCGCGTCATGGATACGCTGGCGCAGTTTTCGCCCGATATGGAGGTTTACTCCATAGACGAGGCGTTTTTGGGCTTGAAGGGTTTTAGTGATCTCCCCGCCATTGCGGGGAATATCAGGGCTACCGTGCGCCAATGGACGGGTATTCCCGTCAGCGTCGGTATCGCCCCCACTAAAACCCTCGCCAAACTCGCCAACCATACCGCCAAGAAGAACGCGGCATATAACGGCTCTTGCGTCCTATCTTCGCCTGCGGATTGGCTGCCTGTCCTTGCCAATTTTGAAGTCAGGAATATTTGGGGGATTGGCTCTCAATATTCCAAGATGCTGCAAGGGCGCGGCATTGATACCGCGCTGAAGTTCGCCCAGCTGCCGGACACTTGGCTGCGCAAAAATATGTCCGTGGTGGGCTTGCGCACCGCGCAGGAGTTGCGCGGCATTTCTTGTATTGAGCTTGAGCCTGAAGCCGATCCCAAGAAAGGCATTACCGTGTCGCGCAGCTTCGGCAAGCGGATTACCGCTTTTACCGAGCTGCGGGAAGCTCTTGCTTCCTATGTTTCGCGGGCAGGCGAGAAACTGCGGCGTGAAAACCTGCAAGCAAAACATATGCTGGTGTTTATGCACACAAGCCCTCATGCCACGGATAAGATAAAAGACCCCTTTTATGCGCCGCAAATGTCCTTTGCGTTGCCGCATCATACCAATTTCACTCCTGAATTGGTGCATTACGCTCTCTGGTCGCTCCGGCAAATGTTTAAGCCGGGCTACCGCTACATGAAATGCGGGGTCATCCTGACGGATTTGGTCGAAACGGGCGCGGCTACCCTCGACCTATTCGACACAAGGGATACCGTCAGGCAATCAGAATTGATGAAGGCTTTGGATAGGCTTAATAGAAAATGGGGACAGAGGACAGCGTTTTATGCTGCGTCAGGCGTAAAACGTGAATGGGTCGGCGTGTCCTCTCTCAAGTCACGCCATTTCACGACAGATTGGAATAGCTTGATCGAAGTACGGGCGTATTAGTCTTGGGAAGTTTTCTGAGTAAGTAAATTGACAATAACGACGGAGGGGTATTTTTCTTTATATGAATTTCCACAGAGGGTTTTGAAAGTATCATGGTTGGTGACAAACATAAAACGATGATCGGCGGGAGTTTCATTCAGCCGTTGCATATCTTTCTGGATTGATGCTTTTTGCGCCGCTCCGAAGCCGGGTTGGTAGGGATTGGTGGTTTTGATCTCCCCTACAAGGCTCAGGCCGTCCTGCGAGGTAATTTCAATGTCGATGCCAGGTGCGCCCTGCGGTTTGAGCGCGGCATCATAATTACCAAGCTTGAAGCGGCTTACGAGAAAGTTTTTCGCAAGAAGGGTGGCGACAAAACTCAGATCGTTATTCAGGTTTCCAAGTGCGTCTTTGATGGCGGTCAGATACTCGAATAAGCGTTCGGGAGATTTCCAATCATCCAGAGCGGCTTCGTTCAAAAGCTTCCTCAAGCTTTCATCCTTCACCTTGATCGAAGTACAGTATTGAGATTCCAGCGATGTGAGGTCATTTGACATTATTCTTCAGTTGGGTTTGTGATTGGCCACAATCTTACCAAAAGTAGTGGATTCAATTTTTCTTTGGGCTATCAAGACTTGCGCAAATTTTTCCAGCAATTCTAAGTCAATAGTGTCTCGGTGGATTTCAGCAAACTGAATGAACCCCCCGACAGTCCCGAAAGGTCGGTCATCTGCAGTGCCAGCAGCCGACGCGCTAAGAAAATTGTCAATATCGTCTCGTGCGCTATGCAATGCCGCCTTCATGAAATCATCATGCGACAGCGCATCGCCACCCGCGCCAAGAAGTAAGCCATTATCATAAAGAAAAAGCTCTGAAGCGAGTCCCCCAGCTGCGATAATCATGCTTTGAGCATGTTCATCAAATTTAGCGGTAGTGCGCCCTGAATAGTCATTTACGCCGTGTTCAAAAATTTCGGCAATCACTACTAGTGCGCCAGCGTTAAATGCGGCAAGCACATGTCCGGCTTCGTGATAACAGATATGTTCAAAAGAGTGATAAAGTATCGTTTTCATTTAGGTATGATGCCAAATAAGGAACTGAAATTTAAATCAAAGAAACGGCGGGGTCAGTCTAATGAGAACCAATCTTTGGAAATTATTCGCAAAAATCGAATAACTGTGCTCCCATAAAAACATTGAAAGTTGCCATTTCTAATGTTTTTAAAACCAACTCACTTGAGTCTTTCGCGGCAGAGGACTTCAACAATTGGTTGGCTGCTTGATTAAGCATCATCATAGTCAATTCATCCCCACCTGATAATTGAACCGTGCGGATAACAGCGGGCATTGTTTTCTTGGAATATGGTGGCTTGAGCGATCCTTTTACTATTTCTCGAGTTTCATTTGGATCGAACTGAGTAAAATTTTCTTGTGGCTCATGATTAAATATAGCTTTAACCTCATAGGTGTCTTTGATAATCCAGAGATTTAAATTAACCCAAGTATCTTGATTATATTCTTCCTTGATCTTGGCAAATACCCAAACACAGTCAAAAAGCGCACGGTGAACGCGAGTCTGCAACTCTAATTGAGAAGGTTTTTTATTTTTTAAAAAATTAAACAGCATTATTAATGTCTCGCAATATTCTCTTCAAATCCATTAGCAGTAGTAATCGAGCAAATGGCGGACAGGGTGAGATTCGAACTCACGAAGGGCTTACACCCTTGCCGCTTTTCGAGAGCGGTGCCTTCAACCACTCGGCCACCTGTCCAGCTAGAAGTCCTATGGTCGAAGAATCGAGTTAGGACAGCATGTTTCTGCCATACAGCAATGCACGGCAGGGCTTTTTATAATCGGGAAACCCCGATTCTTCAAGTTTAATCTTAGTCCTTGGTTTTCTTCTGCTTTTTTCGAGGCTTCCTGACGTTAATCGCCGCCGCGTCCAGCGTGTTTTTGAGGTGCGCGGCATAAAACTTCTCGATCATCTCGACACTGGTACGGCAGTTTTTGGCAATCTGGTAGATGTCAGCCCCCTCCATAAGCCGAAGGCAGATGTAGGTGTGGCGAAGGCTATATGCCGATCTGACGTTTCCATCCCGGTCTTTTTTCAGTTTCAGGTGGGTAAGGACTTTGTTCAATTCATCTCGGGGCGACTTGCCGAAAAGTTTGTCTGTCGGCTTTGCTTTATGCCGTTCCTTCATACGCTGGAAGGGGAAAATTGCCCCATTCATGCTTTTGCAATGACCTACGCCGCGTTTGCCGCGTACTTCAATCTCAAGCAGGCGTTCGCCTGAGTCTTGGTCTTCCACCTCCGTTACATCCCTGTATTCAAGGCGTGCTGCCTCGTCAGGCCGCAACCCTGTGTTCGCCATGAATAAGACGTAATCGTGCAAATCTTGCCAGACATATTTATAGCGGTCGCTGTTGTATTTTTCTGTTGCAGGGTTCTCAGAGCGTTTGCGTGTTTCTTCAAATAGCATTTGGTATTCTTCGGGTGAGAACCATCCGCGATGCTTCACCTTTCCCGATGTTTTATAGGGTGGGGATATATCAGGTACCTGCTGAATCCAGCCATAGCGGTGTGCTGTTTTAAGAACCAGACGGAGGGTTACAGTTTCATGATGAAGGGTGCTGCGCCCCGGCTTTCGATCTTTATGACCTTTTGTTGTCCGGTGAATCCGGTACTCCTGCACAAGCCCCGCCGAAATCTCGGTCAGGGGCTTGTCGCCAAAGAAAGGCATAAGGTGGACATTGACGCGCATTTTATGTTGCGCCGTCCATTCCTCGCTGCGCTCTCCTTTGGTGATGACGTCATATTCAGCCAAGAATTTTTCAGCCGCCATTCTGAAAGTAGGGGCGGTTGATTTTTTTTGAGGTTTCTCTGGTGCTGCGGCCTGTGTGGGCTGGGGAGTAATGTGATCCAGCCCGAACCCAGTCAGCAGGCGGGAAGTTGCTTGATTATGGTATTTATGTTTGGTTACGGCATAGGTGGTCATGTACCATTCCTTAGCGTATTCCTTTGCCATAGTTAGCGTCTCCATCTTGGTGGAGGCGCGATGGTTACGGCCTCCCAGATAGGTGGAGCATTGCCAGAATCTGCTTTCCTCGCGTTTATAGATGCGAACTTTTCCGTCCAAGATGGTGTGGGTCTCGATAGTCATTGGAAACCTCCCTGCACGGCGAGTGTGTAAGAAAGTGTGTAAGATACGGAAAGTGTGGAACACTTGTGTAAGTATAATATGGAAAAGTTAAAAAACTTAACCATTTGATATAGAATGATAATTTGATGATTATAGTTATGGCAATTAGTTTTCGAGACTAGCGCCTTCAACCACTCGGCCACCTGTCCTCTCGATAGGGCGGCAATGTATCAGGTCTCGCAGATTCCCGAAAGTATAACTTTGGGTGAAAATGTCCCTTTTTTGAAATAAAATTTGCGCCTGTATTGAATAAAATCAGGTACTTAAATTATGTTATTGCGGAGCATTATGAAAGTATTCTAGGCTTTTGACATCTGAAACAACACGAGGTCCAAGCCATTATGCTGAGCCGTATCCGGCAGGGATATGACAGCTTTATGCAGACAATCGCCGAGGGCAATTATCGCGCCCGCCCCGCCAGCGTGCTGTCGCTGTTATTGGGGCGCGACAAATCAAACATCCCCGAAACCGTTGAAGTCGCCATGGGCGCAACGATGCTGGACACCGGAAGGTCGTTCGGCACGCGCCTGCTGTGGGCCTCTGCCGTCGCGCTTTTGTCGATGACGGCGCTGGCCTGGGTCGCGGCGGGGCTTGCGGTGGTCGGCACGGGCATGTTCGTCGCCGAATACATGCAGTCACGCCGCGCGCGCGAGGACGTGATTACCGAGGTGAACTTCGCCGGCCAGCGCGTGCAGGGCAAGCGCAAGGATTTGTGCAAGCTGCATCAGGCGCAGTCGCGCATCATCAACCTGGGCAGTTCTTTCCTGCCTGCTTCCACTGAATCAACTTCCGAAACCGTCAACCGCATCATGAAGGGCGTCGCCGACGTGGCAAAGCGCGTGCAGGTGCTGGACGGCGGCAAATACGGCGCGGGCACGGCGTCTTACGAATTCTCCGAGCCGGGGCTGAAGCTGGTCAACGACCACCTGCTGATGCACCGCACGGCAGAAGAAGCCTCGAACGTCACGCCGCTGCGCAGCCTCAAGCCCTCGTGGGATGCGAAAAAATCCAGCAACGACGAAATCGCCGACCGCTTCCTCGCGCTCGAGGAATCGCTGCCGCGCGAAGTGCTGGAAAAGGTGGAGCAGAAACGCGCCGCAAAGGTTTCTCCGCTTCCCAAGGCGGCGTAGTTCCCTCGCACGCTTTCGCTGTCCGCTGCCGGCGCCGGGTATCGTGAAATCACTGGAATTGCTTGCAAAAGCCGGAACCCCGCGCTGCGCCTCCCGCCTTGTGGTATAATGGGTTTTGTGCGTACTTAGCGTCAGGGCGGGCTTCGTTGAGCATTTTTTCGCGCATTTTCAACATTATGGGGCGGCCGAACGGCCAGCCCGCGCAACCGTCTGCCCCCGCACTCGACGAATATAACCGCCCCATGCTCGACATCGTGCCCGTGCCGGCGGGCGCCTGGTCGCTGATCGTGGATGAAAACGGCGACAGGGTTGTGACGCGTCCGCCCCGCGCGACCGACATGCTGGCGCGCCCCGCGGTGCAATACCTTTACGGCGGCACCCAGCCGGAATTCAAAATGGAACAATCGGCCGACCGTTTCCACAACCTGCAGGGCGTGATCGATTACGAATGCCGCGCGCAGCGTAACAAGGAATACCTGGACAAGGCGGTTTTCCTGCTCTCGCAGACAGATGACGGCCGCCGGCTGCTCGACCTTGCACGGCACAACAAGTTTACCATCCTGTTCGACCCCTCGCGCGTGGCGGAGCAAGGCGCGGTCGGGCTTTGCGATTTCGGGCAGAAAGTCATCCCGCTGGCCGAAGGGCGTTCGCCCGCCGAAGTCGCCCTGACGCTGAAGCACGAATTGCAGCACATGGAAGATATGTCCAAGGGCGTGACGTACAACGCGAACGACACGCCCAAAACTGCCCGCATGGCGGACCGCGCGCTCGAGGGTAATGCCCGCGTATCGGAGGCGATTGCGGCCGCGGAAATGCTGCTGGGATCGCCGGACGGCCCCGTACAGCAGTTCCGCACGCCCGCGCTTTGCCGCAATTTCTGGCACAAGAACCAGCCAATGGCGGAAGAAGCGCAGGCTGCCCTGCCGCTCGCCAAAAAGGGCGACTGGGCTGCCTTCGCCGCAAAAGTATTCCCCGCTTATTTCAGGCAGACCGCGACGCTGGAAATCTATGACGTGAAATACGCCGAATACGCCAAAAGCGTCATGCCCGATGCGACCGCCGACCATATGAAACCCGAAAAAACCCGCCAGGCAAAGGCCATCGCGGAACGGCTCTTTTCGCAAAGCCGCAGCGCGGATGACATCGCCGGCTCGATTACCCTGCGCGGAAAGCAATACCTGAACCCCGCTGTCCTGCTTTCCGAAGCCGGACAGGCCGTGGCGGAAAAGGCGCTGCCCATACTGTCGCAGGTGAAGGCGCAATTGCTGAAAATCCTGCCCGATGCCCCCACGGCCGCGGGCCTTGACGCGATTGCATCGACACAAAAACCCGAACCCCGGCTGCCGAACCCTTACAAACCCTTCCTGTCCGAACTGACAGGCCCCGATGTTTTCGAGCCTATTGTGATGCCGAACAGGCTGGACGGCGGCTATTATACGACCGGCGAGCGGCATCATGCCGTCATCACCGAATTCATGGCGCAGCAAATGGACGGCATGAAAAGCGGCCGCACCGAAATGGACCGCATGAATTATTGCATCGGCAACTATATCCACCGCGGCGCGGGCCGCGCCAACCTGCGCGGGCTGGTGGGCGACCTGCTGGAAGCAGGCCTGCGCGCGCCCGTCGGCGCCTTCCCGTCCGAATACCTGCAGGATCTTTACGGCCGCATGTACACCGCCGCGCAGCATGGCGCGACGGGCGACAACAGCCCGCTCAGCCGGCAGGAACTCAAATTGATCTCGCACTGGCAGGACATGAAAGACCGCGGGCTCGACCCCGTCTGGATCAGCGGCGAGATGAAAGCGCAGTCATATGTCGGCAGCGACAGCATGATCGAAACCTACGCAAAGTATCTTGTGCAGGGGTTGAAAACTCCCGCAGCCCCTGCGACAGCCACGGTCGCCGCAGCCCAGGCACAATCCCGCCGTGCCTGAGCAGCAGTCCGCCGCATGCCGCGTCGCACCGGCCTGGTTTCTTCGCTAATCGTCTTTGTTATTTTTTGAAAGCGATAGGCTTTGTTGTTTTGACCTGCTTGCCGGTCAGGAGCTTGTCGTCAATTTCCTCGCCCATCCTGGCCATGAATTCCCGGCCTTTGTCCTCCAGGGCTGCCGCAACCTGTTTTTGGCCGGTTTCGCGCGCGTAATCGAGCGCGCTTTTCTCGGTGTTATCCCTGAGCATCGGGTTGGCCGCGCTTTTCAGCAGGGAAGCGACACAATCCGTATGCCCGCCTTGCACAGCGATGATCAGCGCGGTGCGGCCGTCCTTGTCGCGCACGTCAAGGTCGGCGCCGTGGTTCGTCAGGCCCTTCACGCATTCGCTGCTGCCGTTTTCGGCCGCGATGAGCAACGCGGTCTTGCCTTCGTTATTCACAGCGTTAAGGTCGAGCGTTTTATTGGCAAGCACGAATTCGATGATCAGTTCCTTGAATACCTGGTCGTTGCCCTTGCGGCAAGCAAGCATCAGCGCGGTTTCGCCCGTATCGCTTTTCAGGTTCGGGTCGGGGTTGTAGGTGAAAAGGATGCGCAGGCTCTGGCCATAGCCGCGGTCGGCTTCGTACATCAGCGGCGTCCAGCCTTCCTCGCCTTGACGGCGGCTGCGCGCGTTGGGACTGGAGCCTTCGGCCAGGTGCTTGAAGGTTTCCTGCTGGCCCATTTTTTTCTGGGCGAAGTCGTCGATAAGCTCGAAATCGAGGGCAAGCTGCATCCATTCGGGTGTCTCGCTCTTGTCGCGCATCATCAGCGCGAGGGTGAGGGCGAAATCGTCTTCCTTGGATAAACCGGCCATCGCTTGAAATCCCTTCTTTTAAAAACCTGGATCGGGGGGAAACGACGCCTTATCCGCCCTTGCCCCGCAGTGCGAGGACTATAGTCTAAATTTCCGTATTATGTCAATTAATAGCCTTCGGAAGGCTCAATATTGTAATTAAATTATAAATTAACCTTTTGCGCTGCCACTATATGTCATCTTTTTGACAAAAGCCTATTGGATTGCTAGGGTACTATCACACCACCGTATCAACAACACGCGAGCTCATCTTGAAGGGACCTGGAGAATTCTTCGGCAAGATCTGGAAGGGTTACGAGAAATTCCACACGACGATCTGCGAAGGGCATTACCGTGCCGAACCCCTGACGATATGGTCGCTGATACGCCCGCCCAAGAAGAAAGAGCTGCCCGAAACGCCCCAGACCGCGACCGGCGCGATGATGATCGGCACCTCCCGCACGCTGGGCAAGCGCTTCATGTGGGCGGCTATTTTCGCGGCGCTGTCCATCCAGACCCTTTATACCGTTGCCATCGCCCTGGCTGGCGTGGGCGTCTGCCTCCTGACGCTTGAATACAACCGCTCGAAACGCGCGGGAGACGAGGTGATCCGCGAGGTCAATTTCGCGGGGCAGGTTGTGGAAGGCAAGCGCAAGGACCTGTACCACCTGCATTACGCGCAGGAGCGTATCATGAATTTATCGGCCTCTTTCAAGGCGGCGTCGATGGAATCCACCACCGATACCATCGACCGCATCATGAAAAGCGTGGCCGAGCAGCGCAGCCGCATCAAGGTCGTCGACGGCGGCCGTTTCGGCGCGGGCACCGCCACCTACGAATTCTCCGAACCCGGCATCAAGCTGGTGGAGGACGAAGACGGCGCCAAAATCACCCCCGCGCCCTCCGCGCTCGCCAGCACCACCGCCAAACCCGCTTTCGATGCGGCCGCCAGCCTGTCGGAAGACGAGATCGTGGAACGCATCCAGGCCCTGCACCGCGCGCTCCCGCCGCACCTGCTGGAACGCGCCTTAAAGCCTTCTCCCGCGCACAAGTAACATCGCAGGATTTCGCAATTTCCTCCGTGACATAGGGGCCAAGGCCGGCCTTTGATTTTTGGAGGATACGGTCTATCTTTGTGAAGCTGCTGATTTATCACGGCTTTTATCCATAATGAGGGGTTCGCGGCATGGGTCGCACGATAGGCATTCTGGCCGTTTTGCTGCTGTTAGCCTGCGGCGGATACTGGTTCTGGACGCATTCCAAGGCGGCGCCCGAGGCCTCCGGAAAGGGTCCTAAAGGCCCGCAGGTGGTGGTTACCGCGCCCGTAGCGGCGAAGGAGCTGACGCTCGCGATCAGCGCGGTGGGCTCGCTGCTGGCGGGCGAAAGCGCTTCTATCCACGCGGAGATCGCGGGGCAGGTGCAGCGCATTTTGTTCGAGGAAGGCCAGCCCGTCAAAAAAGGCGACATATTGGTCGAAATGGACACCAGCCTGATCGAGACCGACCTGCGCAAGGCGCGCGCGGCGCTGGATGTGGCGACCGCCAATTTCAGCCGCGACGACAAGCTGAAGAAATCGGGCTTCGTAGCCAACCAGCAGTGGGATACCTCCCGCGCCGAGCTGCAATCGGCCGAGGCGGCTGTTGCCAATGCCGAAATTTTATTACAAAAAGCGACAATTAAAGCACCCTTCGACGGGATTGCCGGATTGCGTTCGTTCTCGCCCGGCGATTACGCCGCGGCGGGACAGGAACTGTCGAGCATCGTCTCCATCGCCCCCCTGAAGCTTGAATTCACCGCGCCTGAAAAAGACTATGCCGCGGTGAAAGCAGGACAGAAAATTTCCTTCAGCGTCGACAGCTACCCGGGCGACACCTTCGCGGGCGAGATATACGCAGTCGACCCGCGCATCAACCCCGAGAACCGCAACTTCACCGCACGCGCCACCATCCCCAACGACGACGGCCGCCTGCGCCCCGGGATGTATGCGCGCATCAGCATCGACACGGCAACGCGCGCTGGCGTGCTGATGATCCCCGAGGAAGCCGTCATCCCGAGCGGCAACGACAGCTACGTCTTCGTCGCGCAAAACGGCAAGGCCTCCAAGCGCAAGGTTGTGCTGGGCGCGCGCCAGGCGGGCGAGGTCGAGGCCGTGTCGGGCCTGAAAGAGGGCGAAAAGGTCATCACGGCGGGCGTCATGAAACTGCAGGACGGCGGCGCGATTGACGAGCAGGCCGCATCCCCTGCCCCCGCACCGGCGGCAGGAAAATAAAATGACGCTGCCAGAACTCTGCATCCGCCGGCCGGTATTCGCCACTGTGATGAGCCTGTTCCTCGTCCTGCTGGGCGTCGTGTCCTATACGCGCCTGACCGTACGCGAATACCCGAACATCGACGAGCCCATCGTCACCGTGTCGACCAGTTACACGGGCGCCAGCGCCGAGATTATCGAGACGCAGGTGACCAAGCCGCTGGAAGACAGCCTCGCCGGCATCGAGGGCATCGAGGTGATGTCATCGATCAGCCGCGCCGAGCGCAGCCAGATTACGCTGCGTTTTAAATTGACCCGCGATTCCGACGATGCCGCCAACGACGTGCGCGACCGTGTCGCCCGCACCCGCGGCCGCCTGCCCGACGAAGTGGACGACCCCGAGGTGGCGAAGGTGGAGGCCGACGCGCAGCCCGTGATCTACCTTGCCTTCACCAGCGACCGCCATTCGGCCATGGAAATCACCGATTACGCCGACCGCTACGTGCAGGACAGGCTGCAGAACGTGGCGGGCGTGGCGCAGGCCCAAATTCTGGGCGAGCGCCGCAAATCCATGCGCCTCTGGCTCGACCCGCAGCGCCTTGCCGCTATGCGGCTCACGCCCTCCGAAGTCGAGGACGCGCTGCGCAGCCAGAACGTCGAAATCCCCGCCGGGCGCATCGAAAGCAGCCGCCGCGAATTCACGGTGCTGTCGGAAACCGACCTGCGCAGTGTCGAGGATTTCGAGAGCCTGATTTTAAAGAAGGAGGGCGCAACCTTCGTGCGCCTGCGCGACGTCGGCCATGCCGAGGAGGCGCCGGAGGACGAACGCCGCGTGGTGCGCTTCAACGGCGAAAACGCGATTGCGCTGGGCGTGATCAAGCAGTCGACTGCCAACCCCCTGTCGGTGTCGCAGGAAATCCGGAAGCTGCTGCCCGATATCACCGCGAGCCTGCCGGCGGGCATGAAAATCGCCATCGCCTATGACAGCTCGGTCTTTATCGACCGCTCGATCCAGGCGGTTTACCACACCATCGGCGAGGCCGTGGTGCTGGTGCTCTGCGTTATTTTCTTCTTCCTGCGCTCGGTGCGGTCCACCTTTATCCCGCTGGTCACCATCCCCATTTCGCTGGTGGGGGTGTGTTTCGCCATGTATGTGCTGGGCTACAGCATCAATACCCTCACCCTTCTGGCCTTCGTGCTGGCCATCGGCCTTGTGGTCGACGATGCCATCGTCGTGCTGGAAAACATCTTCCGCCATATCGAGCATGGGGAAAAACCCCTGCAGGCCGCGCTGAAAGGCGGCAAGGAAATCGCCTTCGCCGTCATCGCCATGACGATCACGCTGGCCGCCGTTTACGCGCCCATCGCCTTTTCGCCCGGCAAGACGGGCAAGCTGTTTATCGAATTCGCTCTCACCCTGGCGGGCGCGGTCGTGATTTCGGGTTTTGTCGCGCTGACGCTCACCCCCATGATGTGCTCGAAGCTGCTGAAGGCGCATAGCGAGAAACATAACTTCATTTATAACGCTATCGAGGGTTTCCTCGACACCGTGCTGCGCGGTTACCGCGCGTTGCTGGGCGCAGCGCTGCGGCTGCGCTGGCTGGTCGTCATTATCGGCCTGGCTGTTGCGGGCGCAAATGCGCTGCTGTTCACGGTCATCAAATCGGAACTGGCGCCCATCGAGGACCGGGGCACCATCGTGGTGCGTGCGAGCGCGCCCGAGGGCTCCACCATCGGTTATATGTCGCAGTGGATGCAGAAGCTCGAGCCCCTCTTCCCGCCCATTACTGAAATCGAAAAATACTTCGTTGTCGCGGGCAGCCCCACCGTGTCGGACGGGATCGCCTTTATCCGTCTGAAACCCTGGGAAGAGCGCAAGCGCAAGCAGCAGGATGTCACCAAGGAGCTGACCCCCAAAATCGCGAAGGCGACCGCCGGCATCAGCGCCTTCCCGCGCAACCCGCCGTCGCTGGGCGGGTCGGCACGTTCCAGCCCTGTGCAGATGGTGATGCTGACCAGCGGTACCTATGCCGACCTCGACAAGGCGGTGACAGCGCTGGTGCAGGATTTCCAGTCCTACCCCGGCATGCAGGACGTCGACACCAACCTGAAAATGAACAAGCCCCAGCTGTCCGTGAAGCTCGACCGCGACAAGACCGCCGCCGTGGGCGCGAATATCGACGCCACTGGCCGCACGCTGGAAACCATGCTGGGCGGCAGGCAAGTCACCCGTTACAAGGACCGCGGAGAGCAATACGACGTCATCGTGCAGGTGGAAGACAAGCTGCGCACCCGCCCGCAGGACCTGACCGACATTTACGTGAAAAACGGCGCGGGCGAGATGATCAAGCTGTCGAACCTGCTGACGGTCGATGAAACCGTCGCGCCGCGCGAACTCAACCACTTTAACCAGTTGCGCGCGGCCGATATCACCGCCAGCCTTGCCCCCGGTTATGCGCTGGGCGAGGTCCTGACCTATGCAGAAAAGCGCGCGAAAGAGGTTTTAGGCCCCGGCTTCATCATCGATTACAACGGTGAATCGCGCGAATTCAGGCAGTCGGGCGCCAGCCTTGCGCTAACCTTCGTGCTGGCGCTGGCGTTTATCTACCTTGTGCTCTCGGCGCAGTTCGAAAGTTTCACCGGCCCCTTTATCATCATGCTGTCGGTGCCGCTGTCGATTGCCGGCGCGCTGCTGGCGCTGTATTTGACCGGCGGCACGCTGAATATCTACAGCCAGATCGGGCTTGTCACGCTCATCGGCCTGATTACCAAGCACGGTATCCTTATCGTGGAATTCGCCAACCAGCAGCAGGAAGAACACGGGCTGTCGAAAATCGACGCCGTGAAGGAAGCAGCCGCACTGCGCCTGCGCCCCATTTTAATGACCACGGGTGCGATGGTACTGGGTGCGCTTCCGCTTGCACTGGCAACCGGCGCCGGCGCGGAAAGCCGCCAGCAGATCGGCTGGGTGATTATCGGCGGCATGGCGATTGGCACGTTCTTTACCCTGTTTGTCGTGCCTGTGGTTTACAGCCTGCTGGCGAAGCAGCATAAACCTCTCCAGGAATAAAGAATTGTCATCCCCGCGAAGGCGGGGGTGACAGTATTTAGTTACTTCGACTGGTGCACCAGCTGACCCATGCGCTGAGCGACCAGCACGAGCATGTCGAGGTCGACCTGCGGCTGGGCGCGGAGTTCGGCGACAATCTGCTGCACCTTCGCTGCACGGTCGGCACGGCCGGCGAACCAGTTGTCCACCAGGGCCTTGTCGATCTTGGCGCCTTTTTTGGCGCTTGCCAGTACGGCCGCAGTCAGTGACGCCTGGTGGATGAAGAAATCATCCATCAAGCCGCCCTTGACGCGTGCCTGCCAGGGGTTGGCGGGCATGATGCCCCCCGCCCTTGCGCGCAGCCAGTCGAGGCCGAGGCGTTCGCCCACATGGAAGTAGGCGGCAGCGATGGCCTTCAGGTCGCCGCCCGTGCGGCGCGCGATGCTGATGATGTCGGAAGCCGAAGCCAGCAGGCGCAGCGCCGAGACATCAGCTGCGAGAGGCGCAGGCATGCCTGCGGTGGTCAGCATTTTCTGGCTTTCGGTGACTTCTTCCTTCATTTCTTCCGTCGCCATCTGGGCGATGGATTTTTTCAGCAGGTCGATGCCGGGCTTGAAGGCTTCAAGTTCTGCCGCGACGTCGAGGTTGCCGCCGCCGAAGCGCAGGTACCAGGTAATCGTGCGTTTCGCCGCGCTGAAAATCTCGGCCAGCGCGTCGAGCTGCACCATCGCGGGCACCTTGTTATCCAGCGCCTCGATATCCTTCCACATCTGCGGCAGGCCGTAGGCTTCCATGACGATGATGAAGGCCTTGACGACTTCGGCCGCCGAGGCGCCGGTTTTCGACATGCGGGACGGCACGAAACTCGCGCCCATACGGTTGACGACGGTGTTCACCAGCTGCGTTGCGATGATTTCGCGGCGCAGTTTGTGGTTTTTGATTTCTTCCTTGTATTTATGCAGCGCTTTCGGGAAGTAGTCGAACAGCAGGCCTTCCATCAGCGGGTCATCGGGCACTTCCGATTTCAGCAGGTCGTTATAAAGGTCGATCTTCGCCCAGGATGTGAGGATGCAAAGCTCGGGACGGGTGAGGCCGAGGCGCTCTTTCGAGAGGCGGTTGAGCGTCTCGTCGTCCGGCAGGCCTTCCAGCGTGCGCTTGATCTGCCCGGTTTTCTCGAGATGGCGGATAAGGTCCGCATGCAGGCCGAGGTGTTCCTTCGACAGCATCAATTGCAACGAGAGCGACTGCGACTGCTGGTAGTTGTCGCGCAGCACCAGTTCCGAGACTTCATCCGTCAGGTCGGCGATCAGCTTGTTGCGCGCCTCCATCGAAAGCTTGCCCCTGCCGACGACGTCGGAGAGCAGGATTTTGATGTTGACCTCGTGGTCGGAGCAATCGACGCCGCCCGAGTTGTCGATGAAGTCGGTGTTGATGCGGCCGCCCTTGCGCGCATATTCGACGCGCGAGTATTGGGTAGTGCCGAGGTTCGCGCCCTCGCCGATAACCTTGGCGCGCAGGTCGATGGCGTCGACGCGCAGGTTGTCGTTGGTGCGGTCGTCGGCGTCGGCATGGCTTTGCTTCGAGGATTTGACGAAGGTGCCGATGCCGCCCAGCCAAATCAGGTCGACGTTGGCCTTCATGATGGCGCGGATCAGTTCGTCCGGGGTCACGTTGTCATGGTCGATGTCAAATGCCTTTTTAATCTGCGACGACAGCTTGATGGTTTTCGCCGAGCGGTCGAAAACGCCGCCGCCCGTCGAGATTTTCGACTTGTCGTAGCCGTCCCAGCCCGCTTTCGCCTTGAACATGCGCTCGCGTTCCTTGAAGCTTTCGGCGATGTCGGGGTTCGGGTCGCAGAAGATATGCACGTGGTTGAAGGCGCCCAGCAGCTTCATCTGCTTGGACAGCAGCATGGCGTTGCCGAAAACGTCGCCCGCCATGTCGCCTACGCCCACCAGCGTAAACGGCTCTTTCTGGATGTCCTTGCCCATTTCGCGGAAGTGGCGCTTGACGCATTCCCAGCCGCCGCGGGCGGTGATGGCGATGCCCTTGTGGTCGTAACCGGTCGAGCCGCCGGAGGCGAAAGCGTCGCCCAGCCAGAAGTTCGCGGCGACCGACAGGCCGTTCGCGATGTTCGAGAACGTCGCCGTGCCCTTGTCGGCCGCGACGACGAGATAGGGGTCGAAGCCGTCGTGGCAGACGACGTCTTTCGGGCGCACCTGCTTGCCCTTCACGTTGTTGTCGGTAAGGTCGAGCATGGCCTGCACGAAGATTTTATAGCATTCGATGCCCTCGGCCTGGTAGGCCTCGCGCCCGCCGGTTTTGGGCGGCTGTTTCACGATGAAGCCGCCCTTCGCACCCACGGGCACGATGACGGTGTTTTTCACCTGCTGCGCCTTCATGAGGCTCAGCACTTCGGTGCGGAAGTCTTCGTGGCGGTCGGACCAGCGGATCCCGCCGCGGGCGATTTCGCCGCCGCGCAGGTGGATGGCCTCGACGCGCGTCGAATAAACGTAGATTTCGACGAAGGGGCGCGGCAGCGGCAGTTCAAGGATGTTCTTGCTGTCGAGCTTGAAGGCGAGGTTGGTTTTCGGGTTGCCTTCGGCATCAACCTGGAAATAGCTGGTGCGCAGCGTTTTTTCGATCAGGGTCTTGTAGGCGCGCAGGATGCGGTCGTGGTCGAGTTTCTGCACCTGCTGCAGCATCTCGAGGATGCGCTCGCCCGCAAGGCGCGCTTTTTCGACCGTCTTGCCCGCGCCCTTGGGGTCGTGCATCAGCTTGAACATTTCCACCAGCTCGCGTGCGATTTGGGGGTAGGCGTTCAGCGTCTGCTCGATATAGCTGCGCGAATAGGGCAGGCGTGCCTGGCGCATATAGCCGCTATAGGCGCGCAAAATCATCACCTCGCGCCACGTCAGGTTGGCGCGCAGGACAAGCTGGTTGAGCCCGTCGCTCTCCGCGCGGCCTTTCCACACTTGCACGAAGGTTTCTTCGAAGCTTTGCTTGACGCGCTCGAGGTCGATGTCCTCGGCGCCTTTCAGAACGAAGTCATGTATCCAGATAGCACCCTCGTAGCCGTGCGGCTTCACTTCATAGGGCATTTCGGAGGCGGATTTCAGGCCCATGTTCTCCAGCACCGGCAAGATGTCCGACAGCGGCACGGGTTTCGCCTCGTGGTAGACTTTCAGGCGGAATTCGCCCTTGGGCGCGTTGTTCAGGCGGTAGAATTCGACCTGGATATCGTCCTTCGCCGCGTTGAGCGCCATGGCTTCAAGCTGGCGGATGTCGTGCACCGCGTTCTCGATCTGGATGGATTCATGGTAGGACGAGGGGAAGGCGCGGCCGTAGGTAAAGGCCAGCTCCGCGCCCTTGATCTTGCCATACACGTCGATCAGCACTTTTTTCAGGCGCTCGTCCCATTCGCGGGACATTTCGATCAGCTGCGTTTCGAGGGTGGCGTGGTCGTAGTCGGCCACCCCCTTGTCGACCTGCACAGTGAAAAGCACGCGCGCCAGAAGGCTGTCGTCCAACGTCACGAACCAGTTCGACACGCGGCCCTTGAGCCCGTTTTCGAGGATGCGGCCCGCCTGCATGCGGAATTTTGTGTTATAGCGGTCGCGCGGCACGTAGATGAGGCACGACATGTGCTGCGACATGGGGTCGAGGTGCGAGAAGAGCGCAACCCTTTGCTTGATCTGCAGGCGCAGGATGCCGAGCGCCAGCGTGTAAAGCTCTTCGGAAGTCACCTGGAACAGCTCGTCGCGCGGCATTTTCTCGAGGATATGCTCGAGCGCCTTGAAATCGTGCGTGCCGCGGGTAAAGCCCGCGCGCTCGATCACCTCGGTCACCTTCTGGCGTACCATCGGGATTTCAGAGGTGCGGCAGGAGTAGGTCGACGAGGTGAACAGGCCGACAAACAGGTGCATGCCGACAAGGTTGCCGTCTTTATCAATCGCCTTGACGCTGATCGCGTCCATCGGCACGCGGCGGTGCACGGTTGAATTATGGCCGACCAGTTTCGAGACCATCACCGGCCAGCGCGCGCGTTTCAGCGCGGCGACCTCAGGGCTGTCCGCGCCCTGGCCGAAATGCAGGTTATGATTGCTGTTTTTCAACACGCCAAGGTCACTGCCCTTGACCACTTCCGACTTGCCCTTGCTGTCGAAGCGGAATTCGCGGTAACCCAGCAGCGTGAAGTTGTTCGATTTCAGGTAATTCAGGAATTCATGGCCTTCGTGCAGGTCATGCTTGTCATGCGTGCGCGAATAGCCTTCGTTGATTTCCAGCACAGTATCCATCTTGGCCAGCATCTTGCGCCAGTCGGTCGTCGCGGCGCGCACGTCGGCGAAGGTGCTTTCGAGCGAGGACACCAGCTTGCGGCAGGCATCCGAGGTCAGCATCTGTTCCAGCTGGATGTAGACATAGCTTTCAACCAGCTTGCCTTCTCCCTTGCCGGGCGATACCGAGCGCAGCTTCGCGCCTTCGCGCGTAACGGACAAAATGGGGTGGAAGAGCACCTCGATGCCAAGCCCCTGCGCCGTCAGGTCAGATGAAATGCTGTCGATAATAAAGGGCATATCGTCATTGACGATCTGAACGACGGTATGCGGGATATGCCAGCCATCGCGTTTCAGTTCGGGGTTGAAGGCGCGCACCTTTGCGGTGCCTGTCGCGCGGTCCATGCCCCAGTCCATCATCGAACCCGCGACGCGGGAGAGGTCTTCGGCCTTCCATCCCGTCAAATCGTCGGCGGGCACCTGCTGGTAAAACGCGCCCAGGAATTCGTGCAGCAGCTGCTTCTCCTTCGCGACTCCCTTGCCGTCGCGCGAGGCGATCAGCGCGTTCTGGATGAGGCGGTCTTTTTGGGGGGATTTCGACATGTGCAACACCTGCGTTGGGGAGGGTTATCAGTCATTGTTTTACGCCGAAGGCGTATATCAATTCTACGCCTCTAGGCGTGGACAAATAGTTAAAGCACCCCCCGCCCCCGCGCCATTAAAAAGCGCCTTTTTGTTTACATAAGCCGATTTCATTAGATGACAGGGCAGGACTATGTTTTTCTGCGCCGCAACACTGCGGTGCAATGGTATTCTTGGGGCTTGAAGGGCGTGCAAGCCCTGCCCCTGTCCGGAGCCTCCTTTCGTGCTGAATATTCTCTTCCCCGAACGCCTGACGCGCAGCGGATTCTGGTGGCGCCTCTTCTGGCTGGCGCCGATCGCCCTTCTGATCGGCAAGGCGCTGTCGGATTACCTGCTGGCCGCTTTCGGCACGGGCGCATTGCTGCTGTACCTGCTTTGCCTTGCCCCGCCGGTATTGCTGGCCAGCGGTTTTGGCGCGGCGCGCGCGAACGATATCCGCAAGAAAGGCGGCGACGATGTGCTGGCGCATATCGGCTTCGGCCTGCCGCTGGCGCTGACCTTCTGCGTCGCGGTGCTGGATGAAATTCCGCAGGGGCTGCAGCCCAAATTGCTGGGGCAGCCCGCGATATTGCCGCTGCTGCTGGTGCTATGGTTCCTGTCGCTGGGGTTCTGCGTCATCTCGTTTTTCTACCTGTTATGCATCGGGCCGCGCGACCCGCGCGAGGCGCCTGTCGATGTCGACCCGATACGCCACCCGTTCTGGGGCGCGCCCGCGGCACTCTTTGGCCTGATGTTCTTTGTCTATGCCTTCGGCGTCTGCGTGGCGCATTACAAGGCCCCCGCCCTGCTGGCGCGCGCCGAAAAGGGCGAGGTGCTGGCGCAGGCAGATGTCGCCGAGATGTACCATGACGGCATCGGCGCCAAACGCAATTACGCCGAATCCTTCAAATGGATGGGCCGCGCCGCGAAGAGCGGCAACATGGCCGCGATTTTCTTTTTGGCCGAGGCGCATGAAAAAGGCGAAGGCACGCCAAGGAACCTTGCGAAAGCCGTCGAGCTATACCGCCAGTCGGCACAGAAAGGCTGGGGCCCCGCGCAGCTGGCGCTGGGCGAATGTTATGCGCAGGGCAAGGGCGTGAAGCGCGATTACATTCAGGCCTATAAATGGTACAGCACAGCTGCGTTTCGGGGCTATGACCAGGACAGCTCCTCCGAGGCGAAGGGACGGCTCCAGAAACTGAAAAAACTGATGACACCCGCCCAGTTAAAAGAAGCCGTGCGCATTTCGCCCCAGCCGCCAAAACCGCCCAAACCGAAAACCAAAAAACCCTGAAAAAGCTTCGGCCCGGTTTTGCAACCGGGCCGAAGCGAATTTTATCGCAGCTGAAAGCTTAAGCGGCTTTCGGCTTGGAGAGGGTGTCTTCGCCCTTGTTCCAGTTGCACTGGCAGAGTTCGTCGGTCTGCAGTGCGTCGAGGATGCGGAGCACCTCGTTGATGTTGCGGCCGACTTTCAGGTCGTTGACCGACACGTGGCGGATGATGCCGTTCGGGTCGACGATGAAGGTCGCGCGGTTGCAGACGCCTGCTGCGTCGTTCAGGATGCCCAGCGAGAGCGAGAGTTCGCGCTTGATGTCGGAGAGCATCGGGAAGGGCAGGTTGTTCAGGTCTTTGTGGTTCTGGCGCCATGCGAGGTGCACGTAGTCGCTGTCGGTCGAGAGGCCGAGGACCTGCGCGTCGCGATCAGTGAAATCTTTGTTCAGCTTGCCGAAGCCCGCGATTTCGGTGGGGCAGACGAAGGTGAAATCTTTCGGCCATGCGAAGACCACGAGCCATTTGCCTTTGTAGGTGGCGTTGGTGATTTCCTTGAAGGCGGTTTTCTGGTCGGACGAGACAACGCCCGTCAGTTTGAATTCAGGGAATTTTTGACCGATTGTCAGCATGTTATTAGCCTTTCTCGTAAGCGTTGATGGTTAAACCCGTTTGAAACTGGTACTCATTTAAATGGGGTTACCGGGGAAATTTGTCAAGACAGCGGAACTTATCGCTCTCCATAAGCTGCGCTTATAGCGTTATGTCAAAAGCATCACCCCTCCCCCATGGCCGCCGTTGTGATAGATTAACGGCATTATGAGAGGCTTTCAGAAACTTTATAAAGAAATCCAGCTGGGCGAGAAGGCAGACCTGACCTCGCGCATTTTGCATGCCGTGACGGCGGCCATGGGGTCGTTCCGACACCGGCTGCCCGCGCATGAAATGACCTCGGCGGAATTCATCAAATCTTTCGTGCCGGGGCGCTTTGACACCGCACATGAATTTCTGGAAGAACATGCGGCGAAGACGGCGGCGTGGAAATCCGTGCCCGCAGACATGATCCCCGACAACATAGTTGCGGCGGCCAATGACGCGGCGGCGCAGAAGTTTTCATTCCTTGGCGCGTCGTTCCAGTTTCACGAGGGCGTGGACTGGCACCATAGCCTGGGCCCCGGGGGGCCCTGGCCGCGCGGGCACTGGTCGGAAATTCCCTTCGCTGAAATCAAGCATCTTGGCGATATCAAGCCCTGCTGGGAAATGAACCGGCACCAGTTTTTTGTCACGCTGGCGCTGGCATGGGTGAAGACGGGCGAGGCGAAATACGCGCAGGCCGTCGTGCGTTTCCTGAACAGCTGGTGCGACCAGAACACGCCCGAGACGGGCGTGAATTATATTTCCGGCGCCGACATCGGGCTGCGCTGCGTGTCGTGGATACTGGCGGACAGGCTGCTCAACGGGTGCCCGGCCTATGACGAGCTGACGCAGGAGCGCCTGCACCGCAATATTCTCAGCCAGGGCCGCCATATCGCTGAATACCTTTCCTATACCGAGAAAAAATCCAGCAACAACCATTTGCTGGCCGAAGCAGTCGCGCTGGCATGGATGGCGCTGTGCTATCCCGAATTCAGCGACAGTGCCGCGTGGGAAAGGCGTGCGCTGGCCGTGCTGTGGCCGTCGCTGGATGCGCAGGTGTATCCGGACGGCATGCATTTCGAGTGCTCCTACGGTTACCACCTGCAGGCCGTGGAATTCCTGCTGCTGCTGTTCACGGAAACGAGGCGCCGCAAGAAACCCGTACCGTCCAAGGCCTATGCGATACTGGAAAAGATGGTGACGGCGCTGCATCTTGCCGTGACGCCGGATGGCGGGTTGCCGCCCATCAACGATTCCGACGACGGCCGCGTGATGCCCGCGCCGTTCACGATTGCCGAACGGCTGCAGGGCGTCTTTGCTGTCGCCGCCGTCCTTTATGACCGTCCCGACTTCAAGGCGGCAGCGGGGCAGGTTTACGGGCTTTATGCGCATTTGCTGCTAGGCGAAAACGGCGCGGAGGAATTCAGGCTGATCGCCGAGCTGCCGCTTTATCGCCCTGTGCTGTCATCGTTCAATAGCGCCCGCATCCATGTCGTGCGGGACGGCGGCGATTACATGCTGCTGAAAAACAACCCCGACCCCTTCCCGCATTCGGGGCACAACCATGCGGACCTGCTGAATATCCTGCTCTGGCTGGACGGCAAGCCGGTATTGTCGGACGCGGGCACCTATAAATTCAGCGATGCAGACGGGCTACGCAACGCATTGCGCGCGACAGCGGCGCACAACACCGTGACCGTCGACCGCGTCAACCAGTCCGAACCCTTACGCAATTTCGACTGGATGGGGCAGACAAAACCCGGCAATACCTCGGCCGATGAAACGGATGACGCCGTCATCATCGACGCGCAGCACGACTGCTACGGCGCGATCGGCGTCACGCACCGCCGCGTGCTGGTCTGGCTGAAGGCGGAGAAAATCCTTGTCGTCGCCGACCAGATGCTGGGCAAGGGCACGCATAGTTTCGAGCAGTACTGGCACTTCGCCCCCGGCACTGTGGTGGAAGACAGCGGCACCTATCAATATAAACTGTTGCAGGACGGCAAGGCGCTGGGCTTCATGCGCTTCCTGCGCGACAAGGACCTCGACAGCCACGAACAGGTGGAGGGCGAGCATAAATCCGCCAGCATCAGCGCGACCTATGGCGAGGTTTGCCAGGCGCCCGTGCTGCGCCACAGCTGGATGAGCACGCTGACGCCCGAGCACGCCAGCCTGCGGCTTACCGTTTTCTCGCACGCGGATATTTCAGCGGAGTATAAGGACGTCTGGCAGGCGGAATGCCGCTTCGGCCGGTGGAACCTCGACCTCAACCAGTTTCCTGCGAAGGTGGCGAAGGCGCGGGGCTAGGCACTGCGGTTTCCCGTTTCGCCAGCATGATGCCTGTAAAACCTGTCCAGAACAGCACAATCGGCACATAGAGCGGGTTGAGCGCATAGGCGTTCAGGCACAGCCAGGCCATGCCGATAATCATCGCGCCGCGCAGGAAAAATTTTTCCAGGCCCCACGGGGTTTCGGGCGGAACAGGCGATGGCTCGGGCGGCGCGGGGGCTTGGGCGTCGACTGTTTCCGCAGCGGATTTCGGGGGCGGCGTCCATGTCCAGACGGGACTGGCGATAGATTTGGTCACAAGATAGACAGCGGCCCATAACAGCGTGATCGTGCCGAGGAAGGCCAGCAGGCTCACGGCGGCCTTTATCGTCAGCAGCAAGGCGATCATGGCCACGACGCCCAGCAGGACAAAGAAAAACCTGAATACCCGTCCCCGCCCCTCCGCCTCCGCCTGCTTGGCCACGCAGTAAATCGAAAGGCCGACAAGGTAATAGAGGATATAGCAGCAGGTGATGACCGTCGTCTTGCTGGACGACACGTAACCCGAAGGCCATCCATAGACGAGGATCACGAAGGGCACCAGCGCCGTCAGGAAAGCATAGGCATCGGGCCTTTCGCTGCCGGGGAAAAAGCGGCGGTGAATCCAGTAGGCGGCCATGCCCGCCAGCACAATCATGGCCGGCATGGTGACGGTCGTTGAAATCATGCTATTGAAGATGACGCCTCTCATTTCCGCCTCCTGCCAGTCAGGGCTGAACACAATCACCTGTCCACTTTTTTACATTCGATGCGCGGCTCGCCGCTTTCCTCTGCAGGCGCAGGCGCTGCAACTTTCGCAGGCGCGAGCGTGACCTTGCCCGATATCAGCACGGGCAGCGTCATCGAGGCGCCGGCATAGGCCAGCGAAAGCAGCAGGATCACCGCCGCCGAGAGCGCATATTTCACGCGCTGCGGATAATCGTCGGAGACCAGCGCATGACCGGCGAACAAACAGGGCGGCAATAAAAGCGCCGCACCCTTCCAGCCCAGCAGCGCGGGCAGCAGAACCTCGCTTAAATACGCCGCCAGTATTTCCTGCGGCAGCTGCGCGCACCAGAAGACAATCCACGACCCGCAAAGGAAAGCGGCAGCAGCAGCCGCAGTGACGGTAGCCTTGACCACGATATGCTGCGATGATTTCCACAGCAGCGGCAGGCAATAGCCGCAGGAACCGAGGAGCCCCAGCGTCAATGCCGCGAGCAGCATCGCCTTTGCCGATGCACCCGCCGCAATACAGATCAGGACCGTCATAAAACCGGCAAGCCCGACAAACAGCACAGGGCTGACGCGGTTGCTGATTTTATCCGGCATGCCCGCGACGAAGCGGTAAACGCCATAGTAAGCAACCGAGGGCGCCGCCCAGAGCAGCAGGGGCAGCAGCGCGACGAGGGCAAAGCGCGTTTCCATCATCAGGATATCGAGGATGACGATACCGCTGGCCAGCGCCACGACCTTGAGGTGCTTGATGGTCTCGGGGCTGCCGGGCCGCGGCACTTTCACGCCCATCACCCTGAAAATCCGCAAAGCCACCCAGATATTCAACAAGAAGAGCAGCAGCGGCCCCAGGTTACGGCTTACCTCTCCCGCCAGCCCGACGATTTGCGCGACGGGCTGGTTGAAGAACAGCGCCACCTCCGCTCCGCGGCCCGTCACAAGGATGGCAAGGAAGAGCGAGAAGAAAAAGAACGCCCAGAAAACCACGACGCGCTCGATGAATTTCAGATGTTGCCCGAAATAGCGCATCAGGAACCACGCGCCTGTGCAGGATATTGCAGTGACACAGAACATGAAACCGCCGTAGGCCGACGACAGGAAGGGGAAGAAGCCGATGAGCCAAAGCCCAGACAGCACGACGGCGCTGCGCACGAAACGCGGATGGTCGTGTACCGTTTGCGGCTCCAGCACGCGCAGGAAGTAGTACGCCGTCATCGTCATCAGCACGACCAGGCCGGGATAGATGACGGAGAGCGCCAGCATACCATCGAGCCCCGCGGGTTCGATGGCCGCGGTAATCGGTTCGGGACGCTGGAGTGGAACGGCGACAGTGGCTCTGCGCCCGCCGACGTAATTGCATTCCATCACAGTTTCTGCGATTGCGGGAGAAGACAGGGCCAATAAAATGCCCGTGCCGAGAAATGACCTCAACATGACTGCCTCATCGTGCGATTTGACCCGCCCCTTTTGCAGGAGTCGGTTTTTTTGCTATTCCTTCGATTTTAGCAAAAGCCGGTTAAATCGCCGTTAAAGCGCTGATAAAAGGCATAAAACCGCGTCGCGCATATAATTAAATGTGCGCACGGGAAGCTGGAACGAAATGAAATGTTACGGAGGTGCTACGTTGACGCCGTAGTCGCGCGCGATTTTGTAGAGGCCGCCGTTGGAACCCTGGCCGATAGCGCGGAATTTCCAGCCGAGGCCGTCGCGGAACAGCTCGCCGAAGATCATGGCGGTGTCGTGCGAGGCGTCTTCGGAAAGGTCGAAGCGCGCGAGTTCGGTTTTCGTCTCTATGTTGACGATGCGCATGTAGGCGTTCTTGATCATGCCGAAGTTGTGGTGGCGTTCCTCGGCGTTGTGAATGGTGACGGAGAAAGCGATCCTCTCGACATCATAGCCCACGTTTTCCATGTTGATCTCGATCACCTCGGCGTCGGTGTTTTCCGACGCGCCTGATTCAAGGCCGGAGGTATTGTCGCCGCGGTGCTTGACGCAGCCTTCGTCGGCATCGAGGTTGTTGTAGAAAACGAAATCGGTGTCGCGGCGCACGCGGCCGTCGCGGTTCAGCAGGAAAGCGGAAGCGTCGACGTCGAACGGAAAACCGTCAAGTTCCTTGGGCGCTTCCCAGCCGAGGCCGATGAAAACGCGGCGCAGGCCGCTAGGATCCATACCGGAAAGGTTGACCTCTTCGCCCTTGCCCATGTGGGAGGCGTCGGCGGCCTGTACGGCGGTCGGTGCTTCGGAAGGGGGAACTTCTGCGGGAGTCATTGCTTACCTCGAAAAACTTTTCCTGAGCAACGCGAGCAGGGTTTTCATATCGTCCGGCTCCTCGGCTTTCAGGGTCACCTTAATATGGCGTATCGGATGCATAAATTCAAGCTGGGCGGCATGCAGCGCCTGGCGCGGGAAATTGCGCAGCGCTTCCGCCGTATTCTCGTCAACCTTGTGCAGTTTCAGGAACTTCGTAATAGCATTGCGTCCATAAACCGGGTCGCCCACCAGCCAGTGCTGGATATGCGCCATATGCACACGTATCTGGTGGGTGCGTCCCGTCTGAAGGCGGCATTCTACAAGAGACGACACAAGGCCGTAGTTTTCCAGCACTTCGTAATCGGTCACGGCTTCCTTGCCGGCGCCCTCTTCCTGCACCGCCATTTTCTGGCGGTTGCCGGAGGCGCGGCCGATATTCGCTTCGATGCGGCCTTCGCGCGGGCGCGGCTGACCCCAGACGATGGCGTGGTAAACACGTTTCAGCTTGCGCGTCGCAAGCTGTTCGGAAAGCCCCTTGTGCGCCGCGTCGGTTTTCGCAACCGCCATCAGGCCTGATGTTTCCTTGTCGAGGCGATGGACGATGCCGGGACGTTTCACACCACCGATGCCCGACAGCTGGTCGCCGCAATAACCCAGCAGCGCGTTCACCAGCGTGCCGTCGTGGTTGCCAGCGCCCGGATGCACCACCAGGCCGGGCGGTTTGTTGATGACGAGCATATGTTCGTCTTCATACGCAATTTCTAGCGGAATTTCCTGCGCGCGCGGCACGGCCTCGACGGCTTCTGGCACCGTCACGTCGAAACTGTCGCCGGTCTTGATGCGTGCCGAAGCCTTCACGGGCTTGCCGGCCGCCGTCACCATCCCCTGCTCGATCAGCTGTTGCAGGCGCGCGCGGGAGAATTGCGGCAAGAGGCGTGCCAGCGCCTTGTCGAGCCGCTGGCCGTCGTCTTCCTGCACTGCTTGGACGCTTAGCTTTTCCATGCTATGACTATAGCGCAAATAAAGGCCAAAGGAAGGATACTTGCATGTCAGGCATCAAAGCCCTTGTCACCGTGATGACGCTGATGATTTTTTCGTGCCTCGGGCTGCTGGTCTATGGCCTTGCGGTCAAGAACCCCTTCAAGCCCGAAGGCGGCAGCGTAAGCGTCACCCTGCCCGCCGTGGGCGATATCCGTATGATGTCGGGATACAGCGGCGGCCTTGCCCTCTATATCGTTTCACCTGAAGGTGAATGGATTTATTTCGTCGACCCGCGCCAGCAGGGCGCCGCGACGAAAGTGAAGGTCGAACGCGCCGCAGCAGGTGGTCAAAATGCCGCTGCGCCCGCACAGTAAAGGCGTTACCCTTTCCATCCGCCTGACTCCCGGCGCCAAAAAAGACGCCATTGGCGGGGTAATGGAGATTGCCGATAACCGGAAAGCCGTCAAAGCTTCCGTCACCGCGCCGCCCGAAGACGGCCGTGCCAATAAAGCGCTGGTGGCGCTGCTGGCAAAAGAACTGAAGCTGCCGAAATCATCGGTGTCACTTCTGTCGGGCGATACGAACCGGCAAAAGGTTTTGTTGATTGAAGGCGACACGGCTTCGCTGCTGGAAAAAACCCGTGGCTGGCTTATTTCGTTGCAAGCGCAGCCTTGACCGCCGCCAGCGCCTCGCCTTCATCCCAGATGTAAGGCCCTTCGAAAACCTTCACGAGCCGGCCGTCGCGCCCCAGCAGAAGGCTGGTCGGCACGCCTGTGTAATTCAGCTTGCCCGAGACGACGCGGTTAGTATCCAGCCAGCTTGAAAGACGCGTGATTTTGTTTTTTTCCAAAAAGGCGGAAATGGCGTCGGCGTCCTTGTTGCGGTCAAGCGCGATGGGCAGGACCTGTAGCCCTTCGCTTTCATATTTCACCTGCAACCGTTCCAGCGAAGGCAGTTCGGCAATGCAGGGGGTACACCATGTTGCCCAAAGATTCAGCAGCACAATCTTGCCCTGATAGGCTTCCAGGCCGGTTTCCTTGCCATGGCTGTCAAAAAACCTAGCTTCGGCAAGGGTTTCGGCCGTTTTGTTTTCCTTATTGCCAGAAATGGGCGCTGGCATGGCAGGCATTTCGGCGATGCGGTATCCCAGCAACGCCATGACTGCAAATAATGCCAGCAATAATAATGGCTTTACCCGCGCCACCGTTAACTCCAAAATAATCAGGAAGGGTCTATATTAGAAAGATAATAACGGGGGTGTGATGAGACTGGCAATGCTTTCATTATGCGTGGTTTTGACGCTGACGGCTTGCGGCGTAAAACCGCCGGACGTCGACCCGCCGCAGGGCGAGGGGCACGACAATTTCCCGCGCACCTATCCCGACCCCGCGAACGACCCGCAAACACAGGCTGAAAGGCTGATACGCTAATACCATGGGCAATATCGGCTATAAAAAAGGGCGGCTTTTTATCGAAGGCGTCGAGCTGGCCAAACTGGCCGAGGAATTCGGCACGCCGCTCTATTGCTATTCCTCGCAGCAAATTGCCGATAACTTCAACGCCTATAAAAACGCCTTTACGCGCGCCTTCCCCAAAGGCGGCTTTACCATCTGCTACGCCTGCAAGGCGAACAGCAACCAGGCCGTGCTGCGCCACCTGCGCAACCTGGGCGCGGGCGCGGATATCGTGTCGGGCGGCGAAATGGCGCGGGTGCTGAAGGCCGGCATCCCCTCCTCGAAAATCGTTTTCAGCGGCGTGGGCAAGAGCGAAGCCGAACTGGCCGAAGCGGTGAAGCGCGGGCTGTTCCAGATCAACGTTGAATCGCGGCACGAGCTTGCCATCATTTCGCGCTATGCGCAGAAATACAAAAAGACCGTGAACGTCGCCATCCGCGTCAACCCGAACGTCGATGCGAAAACACATGCGAAGATCACCACCGGCAAGAAAGAAAACAAATTCGGCATCGATATCGCCCTAGCCCCTGCCCTCTATGCCGAAGCGAAACGGCTGAAGGGCGTCGAGGCTTGTGGCGTTGCTGTGCATATCGGCTCGCAGCTGACCGACATCTCGCCCTTCCGAAAGGCTTATACGCGCGTAGCCGCACTTGTGAACACGCTGCGCAAGCAAGGGCACAATATCACGCGTGTCGACCTTGGCGGCGGCATCGGCATTACCTACAAGGACGAAACACCCGTCAACATGGACGCCTATGCAGGGATGGTGGCCGAGGTTATTGGCCCGTTAAAGGTGCATGTGGTGCTGGAACCGGGGCGTTCCATCGTCGGCAACGCGGGGCTGCTGCTGTCCCGCGTCGTCAGCGTCAAGCACGGCACGGCCAAGAAATTCCTGATTGTCGATGCGGCGATGAACGATTTGCTGCGCCCCTCGCTCTATGGCGCCTATCACGCCGTGCTGGCCTGCAAGGAAGCGCGCGCGACCGCGACTTATGACGTCGTCGGGCCCGTTTGCGAAACGGGCGATACATTCCTGACGAATGAAAAACTGCCCGCGTTGAAAGACGGCGACCTTGTGGCAATCATGACCAGCGGCGCCTATGGCGCGGCGATGTCGTCGAATTACAACACCCGCCCGCTGGCGGCCGAAGCGATCGTGCAAGGCAAAAAGGCGGGGCTGGCGCGCAAGATACAAAGCGTGGATGACATCATCCGCAACGACAGGGTGCCTGAATGGCTGACCTGACGCCCTATAACCCTTTTACCAACCTGCGCTACGGCGTGGTTTTCGCACTCAGTTATATCGCGCTGCTGGCCGAGCGGATGTGGAACAGTTTCTGGCCGGCGCTGACCGTGCTGTTTTTCTATGGCGGTATTGCGTCGCTGGGATTGGTGCGCGCCTTTCCACCGACGGTGCATGCGGTATTCCTGTTTGTCTTCACCACGGCTTTCGCACTATCAGCGCTGCACCTTGGCGACAAGTTCCGCTGGCCGCGCGCGCGCGAAGTGCGCCGCGCCGTCGAAAAGCAAAGCGGGCTGCGCCACCGCCCGCTGGAAACCGCGCTTGATAAACCCGTGCTGGGAACGAGTTCCGCTGCCTCAGAACTGTGGGAAAACTACCAGAAGCGCGTGCTGAAGCTGCGCGGGCGCACCCTGCCCTACCGCCCGCAATCGACCGCAGCCGCGCGCGACCCCTGGTCGCTGCGGCATGCGGCGCTGCTGCTGCTGGTCGTCGGCCTTGTGGTGGCGCAGGGAGACGCATGGACGCGCATTAGAAATGGTTTGTTCGTCGACGTGCGCCAGTGGGTGCATGCACAGCCCGCCGCGCTCGACGCCTGGATCACGCCGCCCGAATACACCAACCTGAACCCCGTCTTCCTTGCTGTCACGCAAACGGGCGCGGAAGTCGAAAAAGGCGCGATCAGCGTGCCAGAGGGCAGCGTCCTGAAGGTGCGCATGTCGGGTTACGTAGACCCGCCGAAGCTGACCTATGGCGACTCTGCCCCCGCCACCTTCACCGAAGCGGCCGTGAAAAGCTTTACGCTCGAAATGCCGCTGACGGCTTCAGGGCAGCTGAAAATCAAGCAGGGCTGGTTCCGCAAGCTGGGCGAATGGCCCGTGACCGTGACGCCCGACGCGCCGCCCGAAGTTGCGATACTCGATACGACACCGGGCGAGCGCAGCGAGCTGAAAATCCATTACAAGGCGAAGGACGATTACGGGGTGACTGCCGTTTACGGCACCATCACGCCCGGTAAACAGCTGCGCGAAACTTTCGGCACGCAGCCTGTCGTTTTTGACCTGCAGCCGCCCGCCGCCGACAAGGAAGACCATCTTGAAAGCACCGACCTGACCGGCCATCCCTGGGCGGGATCGAAAGTCACGCTAACGCTGACCGCAGAAGACGCCGCGTTGCACAGCGCCGATTCAGCGCCCAAAGAATTCTACCTGCCCGAGCGCAAGTTCGAGAGCGCGGTTGCGCGCCGCCTGGTGTACGAGCGCAAGCGGCTTATATGGTACAACAACCCGCTGACCCAGCGCCTTGTCGTGCGCGGCCTTGCCGATATCGCGATCTATCCGCAGCATTACCGCGACGACCGCATCATCTACCTCGGCCTCAATATCGCCATCAAGCGTCTGATGTACGACGGCGGGCCCGAGGCTGTGAGCTCGGTTATCGGATTGCTGTGGGACCTGGCCGTGCGCGCGGAGGACGGTGGGCTGTCGTTTGCCAAGCGCGAATTGTCGGAGGCGCTGCAGCGCCTGCAGGAAGCGCTGAAGGACAAGGACCTTTCCAAGGAAGAGCTGCAAAAGCTGCAGGAAGAAGTGGCCCAGAAAATGCGCGATTACATGTCGACGCTGGCCAGCGAAATGCAGCAGCGCATGAAAGACGGCGATAAAATGAAGCCGATCTCGCCCGAGCTTGCCAAAAAGCTGATGGAGCGCATCGACATGAAGAAGCTCATGGAACAGATGCGCGAGCTGACCCAAGGATCGGAGCGCGAGCGCCTGCAGAAGATGGCCGACCTGCTGAAAAAAACCGTCGACAATACCGACATGAACCGCATGCAGCAGATGCAACAGCAGCAGCAAAAAGCCATGGAGGCGCTCGAGAACCTCCAGAAACTGATCGAACGCCAGCAAAACCTGCTCGACAAAACCAACCACCTGAAACCCGAAAACAAGCCTCAGCAGCAGCAACAAGAACAGCAGCAGGAACAGGATTCCGGCAGCGGCCGGCAAAACAACGGCCAGCAACAAGGTGGCCAACAGGGACAGCAGTCCGGCCAGCAGCAAGGCGGACAGCAACAAGGCGGCCAGCAGCAGGGTGGGCAACAGCAAGGGGGTCAACAGGCATCCGGCAGCCAGCAGGGGCAACAACAGGGCGGCCTGCAAGGCCAAAGCACGCAACCCGGCGGCCAGCGTCAGGGCGCGATGCAGGGCGACGGCCAGCAGCAAATGTCCGGCAACGAGCCCGGAGACCGGCAGCAGGGCCCGAACGGGCAGCGTCAGGCCAATGAAGGCCAGGGCGGCAACGAAGGAAAGCAGCAGGCGCAGCAAGGCAGCGGCGGCGACAAGGATGGCCATGGCGAAGGCGGCAAGAAGGCTGCGCAGAGCGGGCCCATCCGCAATTCCGGCGACGCGGCGAAGGAACAGGCCTCCATCCGCAAGCAGCTTGGCGACGTGGTCAGGGATATTTCCAACAGCATGCCAGACGTGCCCGAGAACTTTTCGAACGCCGACCAGTCGATGAAGGGATCGCACGGTTCGCTCCAGCAGGGCGACACGCGCGGCTCCGCCCCGCAGCAGAAACAGGCGCTCGACGAACTGCAGTCGGCGCAGGACGCGCTATTGCAGCAGCTGGCGGATTCGATGCGCGATGTGATGCTCACCTTTGGCGCGGGCGGCAGCGGTCAGGGCGGCGAAACCCCGACGGGCAACTGCGACCATACTGATCCTTTCGGCCGCTGCACCGACGGCCCCACCAGCACGGAAGACATCGGCATCCCCGACGAAAAAGAACGCCGCCGCGTGCAGGAAATCCAGGAAGAGCTCCGCAACCGCTCGAACGATTACCAGCGTCCGAAGGTCGAGCGCGATTACATCGACCGGTTGCTCGACCAGTTCGAATAAATCAGTTCTGGTTAACGGGTGCGGGCTGGCGTTTCAGGATATACTTCACCAGCCAAAAGACACCGATGGCGGCGGCGATATGCTTCAGCGTATGCCCGCTGACAACGCCGTGCAGGTTCTCGAAAATCTGATCGTCAAAATGCTCGAGGATTTTCGCTATCACATACCATCCGAGCGTATGGAAGAGGCAGCGCGTTTCGGTGTATTTCGGATGGAACATCCATAGCATGAGTAGGATGGCGATCATCGGGAAGAACTGGACGTAAGCATAAGGGCGCAAATCCCCCTGCCCCATGCTTTCGGTATGGTGCCAGTACCAGACACTTGCCGCGCCCGCCACCAGGAACAACGGGAACAGCCTGAGACCCGCCTTGGCATCGACGCGTTCCATGATCATCAGCGCAAATAACGACATGAAGGCGATGGTCATCGGCGCCCGGTCCCATACCAGCGTCTCGTTCGACGGCGCCCAGTGGTAATAGCCCGAGCCGAAACAGACGAAGAATGCGCCGATGAAGAACACCGTCCACATCAGTTTTTCGCCCTGCATCGTGAAGCTGTCGCGGCGTTTGTTCACTGCCCACAAGCCGGCAATCCCGGCGAAAGCGAAGAAAATATTGCCTGCAACATCGCCGAAGTTGGGGATGCCCATCCACGCACGTTTGTCGGCGAAATCATGATAAGCAGGGTCCTGCGCGACGGCCGCAACAAACAAGGTGGCAAAAGCTGCAATGGCGAAGGCGACGCCCTTCAGGACCGCAACCTTTGTGGGATGCGGAAGATGCCTCATGCCGCGAGCGCGGCCGAAATGCGCTTGGTCACTTCTTCCAGCGTAAAGGGCTTGGAGATGACTTCATGCGCGAGGAAATCGAGATTGTGCGCGCGCTGGCGCTGGTTCGCGTAACCGGACATCATCAGGATGCGCGTCGAGGGATAGTCCTTCGACACTTTAAGCGCAAGCGCGATACCGTCGAGGTCGGGCATCACGATATCTGTCAGCAGAAGGTCGTATTTGCGTTTCGACAGCGCATCGAGCGCCGCATTGCCGTCGGGCACCGCCGTCACGGCATAGCCCGCATAGTTCAGGGCGCGTTCGACGAACTGGCGCACCGAGGGCTCGTCGTCGGCCACCAGTATCCATTTCGTATCGTCGTTTTTGTCGGCGGATGCCGTCATGTCAAATGCCTCTTCCCTTGTAATTTAAGGGTAAACAACCTTTATTTCAACCGTCTTGCCATCTGCCGGCGCGTCGGTGAATTGCATCTTAACAGGCGCAGCCCCCCCTACGCCCAGCGTCGAGCCCTTTTCAGGCGCAAATTTCCATTCCTTGAGGACAGTTCCATAGGCGCCCTTTACCGCAATGCGGATAGCGGGGTACGGCAGTTCTTTCGGCGTCAGGTTGGCGAGCTTCGCTTCTACCGCCAGCGTGCGCGCGCCGTCGTCGGCGACGCGGTTTTCGGCACTGAGGCCGGAAAAACCGAGGCCTTCGCCCGGCACGGCCACATGCACGCCCATCTTGTCATACAGCGCGATCAGCGACGGGTATTGCGCCACCAGCGGCTGCTTGGCCAGCATCAGTACGCTTAAAGTGATGAAGCAAAGCACAAGGAAAACCGACGCACCAAAGGCCTGTGCCTCCATGCCGAAGGGCTTGTGCAGAAGCGGCGGCAGCTCCTCCTTCTTGGGCGCGACAGGCACAACGGCCTCGGGGATCACCTGCAGGTCGTCCTGCATGGTGTACTGGCCCTTCACGACGCGTTCGAAGGTAATCTCTTCTTCGGGCTCGTCCCGCATCCAGTCGGGCTGGGGTTGAGGCGGCTGAGGTTCGGCGAAAACGAAACCCGGTGGCGGGTCCTGCTGCCAGGTATTGCGGCATTGCTGGCAGCGCACGACGCGTCCCTGCGGGCCGCCCAGCATCTGCGGGTCCAGCCGGTATTCGGTCTGGCACTTGCCGCAAACGATATGCATTTTGCCGTCGTTATCCATTTTCCAACATATTATCGCATAAAAATTAGCTGTGGCATAACACCGGGAATAAGGATAGCATGAGAACGTCAATTTATAGAGAGGTTTGCGACAGACAGCCTTGGTATTATAGAAATACCTTACGGCAATGCGCAGCCTGCGGAGACAAGACTTAAATGTCCTTGATCAAATTTGCAAACGTCGGCTTGCGCTACAGTACCGGGCCCGAAGTCCTGCATGATCTCTCGTTCGAACTGCCGCAAGGCTCTTTCCATTTCCTGACCGGCCCCTCGGGCGCCGGCAAAACCTCGCTCCTGAAACTGCTGTACCTCGGCCAGAAGCCGACGCGCGGCATCGTTACGCTCTTCGGCCGCGACATTTCCGCCCTGCCGCGCAAGGCGCTGCCGGAAATCCGCCGCCAGATCGGCGTGGTTTTCCAGGATTTCCGCCTGCTCGACCACCTCTCGGCTTTCGACAACGTCGCGCTGCCGCTGCGCACCGCAGGCCTGTCGGAAAAAGAAATTTCGCGCAACGTATCCGAACTGCTCGAATGGGTCGGCCTTGGCGACAAGGTTGACGCGCGCCCGCCGACGCTGTCGGGCGGCGAGCAGCAACGTATCGCCGTCGCCCGCGCGGTCATTAACCGCCCGCGCCTGCTGGTGGCGGATGAGCCCACCGGAAACGTCGACATCAACGCCGGTGCGAAACTGATGTACCTGTTCGAGGAACTGAACCGCCACGGCACTACGGTGCTGATCGCGACGCACGACGACGAACTGGTGCAGCGTTTCCGCCACCCGTCGCTGCGCCTGGATGACGGCACGCTGACGCAAGGCCCCCGCATGCGCGTGAGGGCCGCCTGATGCAGCACCTGCAGCGCAAATACAAATACGACATCGCGCTCGACGAAGGCGTCGGCGCCCATATCGTCACCTGGGTGACGGGGCTGATGGTTTTCTTCGTTACGCTGGCACTGGCCGTCAACCTTGGCCTCAACGCCATGACGCAGAACTGGGTGACCGGCCTTTCCGGCGCGCTCACCATCGAAATCAAGGCGCCCGCGCCGGATGGAGCGACCGGCCTGCCGCCCGAAAAAGACCAGCAGGCCTTTGAAGAAGGTGTGCAGAAAGTTTTGTGGCTGACCAAACAGCACCCCGCTGTCAAAGAGGGCCATGCGCTGTCGAAATCGGAAATCCAGACACTCATCCGTCCCTGGCTGGGCGAAGACGTGCCAGACGGCCTGCCCCTGCCCGCCATCATTGACATCAAGCTGAACCCCGGCGCAGACGCCGCGAAGCTGCAGGCCGATATCCTGGCGCTGGTGCCCGCGGCCTCCGTCGATACGCATGACGGCACACTGGACGACGTAAAGACGCTGGCCGCAACTGTGCGGTTGTTCGTGCTGCTGCTGACCGGCGCGATTGTTCTCATCGCCTCTGCGGCCGTCGCATCGATCGTGCGCGCGAAACTGGCGCTGCATGCGAAAGAAGTCGAAACGCTGCACCTGATTGGCGCGTCCGATGAATACATCGCCCGCCAGTTCCGCCAGCATGCGCTGAAGGGTTCGCTGCGGGGCTCGGTATTGGGGCTGCTGGCCATGGTGCTGTTGCTGGTGGCGGCCGGCTATTTTACGCGCACGCTCGATTTGTCATTGCTGCCGCGCTTCAACCTGAACACGGCTCAATGGGTATTGTTCGTTACGGGCCCGCTGTTCGCTGGTTCCATCATCGCGCATCTCACCGCGCAGCGCACGGTGATGAAAGAACTCGCGAAGCTTCCCTGACCTTGGCCTGATATCAACATGCTCCGCCAGATCAACAAGCCCACGAAACTTTCGCTCGCCCTGCTGCTGCTGGCGGCAATCTGGCTGGCCGGGCTGCAGTGGTTTACACGCACCATCATCACAGACCTTCCACCGGCCGCCGAAATGCCCGCAGACGCCATCGTCGTGCTGACGGGCGGCAGCAAGCGGCTCGACGAAGGCTTTGCGCTACTGGAAAAGAAGCGCGGCAAGAAGCTGTTTATTTCGGGGGTCTACCACGGCGTCGAGGTGAAGCAACTGCTCGACAAGCTGAAGAAATCCAGCAACCTTAATTGCTGCGTCGAACTAGGGTTCGAGGCCGATGACACGCAGGGTAACGCGCGCGAAACCGTAAAATGGCTGAAGGAGCAGAAATACACCTCCTTCTACCTCGTCACCGCCAATTACCACATGGCGCGCGCGAAGCTGAATTTCGAAGCCTATGGGCCCGACCTGACCCTCATCCCCTATCCCGTCACGCCCGAGGGGCTGGACATGCAGGGCTGGTGGCGCGACCCGCAATACCGCGACCTTATCTTGCGCGAATATTCCAAATACCTTGTCACGCGCCTCTGGAGCGCCTTTTTTGTCTGGGGGACACTGTCGTGAAATCGACGACGACAAATATTTCCGTGAAGCCGACGGCGGAAGATATCATTCGCTCGATCCTCTTCAACATCATGTATGTGCTGGGCTCGACATTCTGGAGCCTCGCGCTCAGCTGGGCGCTGTTCCTGCCGCCCCGCCGCTGCACGGCCATCATCAGCAAATATTACGGCGGCTACATCACCTTTATCGAGCGTAATATCCTGAACTTGAAACTGGAAGTGCGCGGGCTGGAAAACCTGCCGAAGGACCGCCAGTGCATCATCGCCGCAAAGCACCAGTCGGCCTATGAAACGCTGAAAATTCCCTTTACCGCCGACTGGGATTTCCCGGTCGTGGTGCTGAAGAAGGAGCTGACCTACATTCCGCTCTGGGGCCGTTATCCGAAAAGCATGGGCCTTGTCGCCATCAACCGCGGCGAGGGCATGGAATCGATGCGCGCGATGTCGCAGGGCTGCGCGGAGGCGGTGAAGAACGGCCGCAACGTTTTGATCTTCCCGCAGGGTACGCGCGTGAAGCCCGGTGATGTGAAGCCCTACAAGCCCGGTATCGCCAAAATCTACCGCGACCTCGAGGTGCCGATCGTGCCGCTGGCGCTGAACACCGGCCTGTTCTGGGGCAAGAACGCTTTTATCAAGCGCTCAGGCAAGGTGGTTTTCGAATTCCTGCCACCGATCGAGCCCGGCATGCCGCCGCTCCAGATGATGGAGCAGCTGGAAAAGACGCTTGAAGCCGCCAGCGACAAGCTGGTTATCGAGGGTGGCGGCCCGGCGCTTAAAAAAGCTTAGTAGGAACCCCAGATTTTCTGCGAACCCGTGATGGTACGCAGCTTGAGCCTGTAGACCCAGGTTTGCGCGTGCGTTGAATCCATGATGCAACCGATTTTCATGATAGGCATATCGGCGGGGTCTTCGACGATGACGTTATTGTTCTTCGCAACCTTGAATTCCCCGGCATAGGCATATTGTTCGTTGCCCGCCGCCATGCCGCAGTTCGCGGCGTCGACATTCGGGATGATGGCATAAAGGATATCGGTAACGCCGCCCTTGGCGTCCTTGACGCGGCGCAGGTTGTAGACAAGCTTGGTGCCTTTTTCTTTCGCGATCTTGTCGATCAGGTCCTGGCCGATCCACTTGCCGTTGGCGGGCTTGAAGGCGATTTTGCCGTCGGGGTTGAACACCGCATAGGCCGGATCGGGCGCATCGCTGCCGCCGAAATAAAGCTTTTCGAAATCTGCCAGCGTAATCTTGCGCTTGTTAAGCGCGGCCGTGACGCCGTTCTGCAGGCCCTTCATCTGCTGCTGCAGATAGAATACGGGGCTGGCGGAAAGGTTTTGCGCAGCGACAGGCGGCGGGGTGTAGGTCTGGCCCGACGCGGTCGTGTTGGGCGTCGATTGGGCGGCAAGGGTATCAGCAGGTTGTGTAACAGTGCCGGCGACGCCGGGGGTTGCGTGGTGTTTTTTGTAATAAATCGCCCCGAAGGCGGCGAAGCCCAGCAGCATCAGCACAATGACGATCACAAGCGGCTTGTTGTTCATCGGATTTACCCCAGTTGTTTGAGCGCCTCGAGCACACGGCGGTTGTCGTCATCCGTCCCCACGGTCACGCGCAGGTGCTGGGGAAGATTATACGCCCCCATCTGGCGGATGAAAATGCCCTTGTCCTTGAGCGCCAGGCGGATTTGTTCGGCCTTCGGGCCGAATTCGACCAGCAGGAAATTGGTCACGCTGGGCAATACGCGGTAGCCCAACGCGGTGATACCATCGGTCAGGAGTTTGCGGCCTTTGTCGGTCATGTCGAGCGTACGCTTCAGGAAATCGCCATCTTTCAATGCCGCGACGCCTGCGGCCTGCGCAGGCGCGTTGACGTTGAAAGCGCCGCGCACGCGGTTGACGACACCCGCCACCTCCGGCGAGCAATAGCCCCAGCCGAGGCGCAGCGCGGCAAGGCCGTAGATTTTTGAAAAGGTGCGCAGCATCACGACGTTGGGATGCGCATCGACCATGTCGCGGCCGTCGGAGTAATCTTTCTCGCGCACGAATTCGGCATAGGCACTATCCAGCAGCACCAGCACATGCGGCGGCAGCTTTTCGCACAGCATACGCAGCTCGTCGCGGTTGATATAGCTGCCCGTCGGGTTGTTCGGGTTGGCCAGCAGCAGCATCTTGGTCTTGGGCGTCACGGCGCGCAACAGCGCGTCGACATCGGTGCGGAAATCTTTTTCGGGCGCCGCGACCGGCGTCGCGCCGACGGCTTTCGAGCAGATCGGGTACATCAGGAAGCCGTACTGCGGAAACAGTACTTCATCACCCGGGCCCGCGTAGGCGCGCACGAGCAGCGAAATCAGCTCTTCCGAACCCGAACCGCAGATAATGCGTTCGGGATCCATGTCGTAAGTTTTGCCGAGCGCGCCGCGCAGGTCAGCCGCGGCGCCGTCGGGATAGCGGAACAGGTCGTTCGCGCATTTCAGGTATGCCTCGCGCGCCAACGGTGAACAGCCGAGCGCGTTTTCGTTCGAGGCCAGGCGCGTCAGCGTCATCGCGCTGTCGACTCGTCCCTCGCCGCCGATATAGGGCTTGATCTCGAGAATGCCGGGTCTGGGAACGGGCTGGGCCATGTGAAAAGCTTCCTTTTTTGCGTGTGCCTATCATTTACCACGAAACCATAAGCGGTTAAATAGGGCAGCCTTCACATAAATTACGGCGCTTTGGTGCAGATTCTTCAGACTTTTTGCGTCTGGGGCACCCTTGTGCCGCGATCACCAAGACGCCCCTTCATTTCGCCAAAATTCGGGCGCAAGAGTCGAAGGGCAACATCCGTTGCATTCAACAAAAACGAAGGAGACTTCAACATGACTAAAAACTTTATCAAGACCCTGCTGGTGGCAGCCATGCTCACCGCCGGCATCACGGGCGTCGCCTATGCCAAAGGCAAGACGATCGCCTGGGACAAGCTGCCCGCCAAGGTGCAAAGCGCCATCAAGACCGAAGCAGGCGAACAGAAGGTAAGCGACGTTGAAAAAGACACCGTGAACCACAAGGTCGTCTACGAAGCGAAATTCACCGACGCTGACGGCAAAGCCCATACCGTCACGGTCGGCGAAGACGGCAAACTGGCCGCTGCCCCGCAGGAACAGCACACCAAACCGCCGGAAGCCAAGTAAGCCCGGTTTCTCTTCCCTTACACACCACTGGCGGCATCCATTCCCCGGATGCCGCCTTTCTTTTCAAGGGTGTCCGGCGGCAGTTATTTATCTCCCGGTTTTTTCAGCTGGAAGGGGCGACTGATCCGGACCTTATCGGTCACTCCTGCGTGGCATGATTGGCCCATGTCGGCGATCATCTGCTGGCGCAGTGTTTCCTGAGCCGCCGCGCGAACGCCTTCCGCTTCGGCGGCCATCGCGGAAATGTTGAGCTTGTGGCCAGCATAATCCGCGTATGACTGGGCCGTAACATTCGCATTGCTTACGATCGTGTGGTCGGCTCCGTGGTTCAGCAACAGCCTGACAATGTCAGGGTCACCACCCGTACAAGCCAGCATCAGGGCGGTTTCCCCGGTCCTGCTTTGGTGATTGACGTCGGCTTCGCGGGCGAGGAGATGAGGCAGCAGCTCCGTGTGACCGCATTCGACTGCATACATCAGCGCTGTAGTGCCGAGATTTTTGGCCGTCGCATTCACGTTCGCCCCACGTTCCAGCAAAAACTGTAGCAAGGCTTCGTGACCCTGCTGCACAGCAATTATCAAGGGTGGCAAGCCTGGCCCGACATCCATGTTGATGTCTGCACCGCCATCGAGCAGCCTGCGCATCGCTTCCACATCGCCTTTGACCGAGGCCTTGTTCATTTGATGAACCTCGGACACGGAGCCATTAAATCCCCGGCTTATCGACACGCAAAAGCCTCCTGAAAACCTTTCAAGTTGCTCCTATCATAGAGTATATATGTTAAATTTTGATTATTTGTTTTTAAATCAATCGCTTGGAAAGGATTAAAGCTTTTCCCGCGCGGCAGGACCCGGGGTGGCAACGCGGGCGCGTACAAGTGCAGATTGCGTCGTTGCCCCCACCAGTGTGCCTGCATAAAGCTGCTTGGAGGCTTCGACAATATTCAGGCCCCCAAAGGCATTAAAGAAGCGGTTGCCAACTTTCTCCCAGGCGGGAGCCGTTGCCAGAAGAAGGCGGGAGGAAGACGGCGGGACGAAGAGCGCCCGGTCCGCCCTCTCCGGCACGAACTGGTATTCTTTCAGGTGGTGCTTGATCTGGGTTTGCGAGTAAGGGGTGCCATGGCCGAAGGGTGTTGAGTCAACCCGCGCCCAGATGCCCGTCCGGTTCGGCACGACAAGGATGAGCCGCCCCTGCCCCGACAGCACCCGCCAGCTTTCCCGTAAAATCGCATCGAGGCTTTCATATCCTTGAAGCCCATGCACGACGAGCATCCGGTCTATGGAATTCGTCTCAATCGGCAGCTGGTATTCGGGGCACATGCTGACCAGCCCCATCTCCTCGGGCGGCCAGTAGACGGCGCCCTGATGGGAAGGCATCAGGGCGACCACCCGTTCGGCTTCCCCCAGGAAGGGCTTCAGGTAAGGCACCGCATAACCGAAGCCCAGCATGCGCAGGCCGCCGACGCTGGGCCACCAGCTGCGCAAATGATGCCGCAGGATACGCTGGACGACACGCCCGCGCACTGAATCGTAAAATTCCTTTAGATCAACGGCCTTTGTGTACATGCCTTAAAGAAGGTCGCGAAGGATGGGTATCAGCGGAACATCGGCCGGCGGCATGGGATATTGGTTGAAGTCTTTAGGATAAACCCATGCGAAGGCTTGGCCTTCCTTCGATGTAACCACGCCTTTCCACACACGGCAAACAAAAACCGGCATGAAGAGGTGGAAATCGTCATAGGCATGCGAGGCAAAGGTCAAAGGCGCGAGGCAGGAAGTTTTCGTATTTATGCCCAGTTCCTCGTGAAGTTCGCGCACCAGAGCGGCCTCGGGCGTTTCGCCCTGCTCAATCTTGCCGCCCGGAAATTCCCATAGTCCTGCCATCTTTTTACCGGGCGGACGCTGCGCGAGCAGCACACGACCGTCGCGGTCGACCAGCGCCACGGCGACAACATAGACGATTTTCGCCGGCGCGGGCTTGTCCACCGCCTCGGCGTCAAAACACATCGTCATTTCAGGCCTTTGGAGTTTTGTTTGCAGGTTTTGCCGCAGCATTCGCCTGCGGTTCGCTGAAGTTCATGTAGTCCTTCAGCAGGCGCGGATAAGCCTCTGCCAGCAGGCGCGCATCGAGCAGTGCGCCATGGCCGTTCTCGTCCCGCTCCTTGCGGCTGATGCCGTAGCGGTCGAGCACCTTGTCGAGCGTTGCGGCCTTGTCGCCGAACATGGCTTCGGACCAGCGACGCACGTTGATCCACTGGCTCTCGGGCACTTCGCTCTGGCCGGCCTTGGTCATCTCGTGGTTCAGCAGGGCGATGTCGAGAGTGTAATTATCTTTCGTGCGGCAGGTGATGATCACGGGATCGTTGCCGATGAACTCGCGCAGCTCTTTCGCGATTTCGGAAAATTTGGGCGCATCTTTCACCTTGGCGTCATCGATGTGATGGATCTTCACCACTTCGTCGGGGATGTGACGGTCGGGGTTGATCAGGACATGGAACTCGCGGCCCGTGGGCTTGCGGTTGACCATCTCGACAATCGCAACCTCCACCATGCGGTGGCCTTCCGAGACGAAGAGCCCGGTAGACTCCGTATCGAGTACGAGTTCGCGCGGGCCCGTGGACCCCTTGTTAAAAACTTTCAATATGCTCATGCGTGAATCAGTAAACCGAAACGGAAGGCGCGTCAACGGAGATTTAACATACTGTGATGCCTGTGATTTACAGGTAATTTATGAATAAAAAAGGGCGGCTCATGGCGGAGCCGCCCTTTTCGGTATTTGGTGCGTTATTACTGCGCTTCGTCCTTCGCCTGCTTGGCGTCTTTGGGGACTGGCGCGGGGAAGTTGAGCGGACGGCCTTTGTCGTCAAACATCTCGACCTTGGCCTTGACGCGCAGGTTCTTGATCACGTCGGCGACGGATTCCTGCATCATCTTGTTACGGATGGCTTCCTTGATCTGCTCGAAGGTCGGCACTTCGCGGGTGCGGCGGTCGTTAACGTAAATGACATGCCAGCCGAATTTGGTCTTCACCGGCTCTTTCGACCATTCGCCTTTCTTCAGCTTAAAGGCGGCGTCGCTGAATTCGGGGATCATCTGTTCGCGCAGGAACCAGCCGAGGTCGCCGCCGGCATCGGCGGTCGCGCCGGAGGAACGCTGCTTGGCCAGCACGTCGAACTTGCCGCCGTCGTTGAGTTCCTTGATGATCTGCTCGGCTTCTTCCTTCGTCTGCACGATGATGTGCTTGGCGTTCAGCTCGACCTTGCCTTCGTTCTCAAGGCGGAACTTGTTGTATTCTTCCTTGAGGACCTTGTCGGTGACTTTTTCCTTGATGCGTTTTTCAACGTACATCTGGCGCGCGATTTCGACCGGCAGGGCTGCTTTTTGCGCGTCGATTTCCTCGTTCAGCGCGGCGAGGCGTTTCTTGAAATCCGGGGTGTCCTTGATGTTTTCCTGCACGGCGGCGTCGTCGATAATCTGCTGGTTGATCAGCTGCTCCACCGCCATGGGGAAGAGCGCGCGGGCGTCGCTTTGCGGCACCTGGGTCTGGAGTTTCTGGGCCGCTTTTTCCACGTCCTTGCGCTCGATTTTCTTGCCGTTGACGATGGCAATAACCGAGCTGTCGGTGGCTGCAAAGGCCGGCAGGGCGGCCGAAAACGCGAGAAGGGCCGCAAA
>CAZNRN010000010.1:0-74496 GCA_964575605.1 uncultured Micavibrio sp.
AAATCATTCTCTCAATCATGTTATCTATAGCGATTTCCTACTATACGCTGTCCTGATCTGCGCGCGAGGTGGGCTTCGAAGGTAAACTGGGCGGCCAGGCGAAGGTGCCGGGCGCCGCCGGTACGTGGAAAGCGCTCACGGAAAACGTGAACCAGCTGGCCGCAAACCTCACCACCCAGGTCCGTGCTATCGCGAAGGTGGCGACCGCCGTGACGCAGGGGGACTTGACCCGTTCCATCGCCGTCGAGGCGCAGGGCGAGGTCGCCGTGCTGAAAGACACCATCAACGAGATGATCAGGAACCTGCGCGATACGACGCTGAAGAACACCGAGCAGGACTGGCTGAAAACCAACCTTGCCAAGTTCTCCCGCATGCTGCAGGGCCAGCGCGACTTGACGAACGTCGGCCGCACCATTCTGTCCGAGCTCTGCCCCGTGGTTTCGGCGCAGCAGGCGGAATTCTACCTGCTCGACACCAAGGACCGCTCGTCCAAGCTCACCCTCCTCGCCTCCTTCGCGTCGGAAGGCGAAGCCAACATCGGCAAGCAGATCGAGCTTGGCGCCGGCATCATCGGCCAGTGCGCGATCGAGAAACGCAAGATCGTCCTCGACAACCTGCCCGACACCTATATCCGCATTTCTTCCGCGCTGGGCGAAGCGGCGCCCCGCTCCGTCCTAGTCCTGCCGCTGATCTTCGAAGGCCAGGTCAAGGGCGTGCTCGAGCTTGCGTCGTTCCAGGGCTTCAACCCTTCGCACCTTGCGCTGCTGGACCAGCTTGCTGAATCCATCGGTATCGTGTTGCACACCATCGAAGCAAACATGCGTACCGAAGACCTTCTGACCCAGTCGCAGTCCCTTGCCCAACAGCTCCAGACCCGCCAGCAGGAACTCCAGAACACCAACCAGGAACTGCAGGAAAAAGCCCACCTGCTCGCCCAGCAGAACCAGGAGGTGGAACGCAAGAACTCCGAGGTGGAACAGGCCCGTCAGGAACTCGAGGACAAAGCGAAACAGCTTGCGCTTACCTCCAAATACAAGTCGGAATTCTTGGCCAACATGTCGCACGAATTGCGTACGCCCCTGAACTCCCTGCTCATCTTGTCCGACCAGCTGACGAAAAACCCCGAGGGCAACCTGACCGCGAAACAGACAGACTTCGCGAAAACCATCCACTCGTCGGGTAACGACCTGCTGATGCTGATTAACGACATTCTCGACCTTTCCAAGATCGAATCCGGTACGGTCGTGGTGGAAACCTCCGACCTGCGCTTCGAGGACCTCAAGGGCTATGTGGCGCGTACCTTCACGCACGTTGCCGAGCAGAAGAACGTCAACTTCCTCATGCGTTTCGACCCACGCCTGCCGAAAACACTGTTCACCGACAGCAAGCGCCTGCAGCAGATCATCAAGAACCTGCTCTCGAACGCCTTCAAGTTCACGCACCACGGCCAGGTCACGCTGGCGGTGGAACCCGTGCAGGCCGGCTGGAGCCCAGACAACGAAGAACTCAACCGCGCGCAGGAAGTCCTCGCCTTCTCCGTCACCGATACCGGTATCGGCATCGCGGCGGACAAGCAGGCGATCATCTTCGAGGCCTTCCAGCAGGCCGACGGTTCCACCTCGCGTAAATACGGCGGTACGGGCCTCGGCCTTGCCATCTCGCGAGAGCTGTCCAAGCTGCTGGGCGGTGAAATCCGCCTTGTCTCGCGCTTGGGTCAAGGTTCGACCTTCACCCTTTACCTGCCGACATCCTATGCCGGCGTGCGCAGCCGCAAGACCGTCACGATCGAGCAGCAGGCGCCCACGCCACGCCTTGAATCGCCCGTCAAATCGCGCCAGCCCGAACCCGCGAACGACCTGCCCGAACAGGCAGAGCCGGAAGCAGGCTTGCTGGTTAACGAGGCCGGCGACGACCGCCATGATATCCAGCCCGATGACAGTGTATTGCTCATTATCGAGAACGACCTCGGCTTCGCCCGCTTCCTGATGGATAAGGCGCACGAGAACGGCTACAAGGCGCTGGTGACGTCGTTCGGCGCGGCAGCGCTGGTGATGACGCCGGATTATATGCCCGACGCGATCCTGCTCGACATCCACCTGCCCGACATGCAGGGCTGGCGCGTGCTGGAACGCCTGAAAAACGACATGGCCACCCGCCATATCCCCGTCTGCGTCATTTCAACCGACGAGGCCAAGGGCCAGGCGTTGGCCTCCGGCGCGCTCGCCTTCATCGCCAAGCCTATCCAGAGCGGCGACGTGCTGGATGCCTCGCTGAAGGCCGTCACCGGCTTCCTCAAGACCGAGCGGAAAGCCGTGCTGGTGCTGGAGCCTGAAAAAGAAGTGCGCGAGAAAATCGCCAAGGACCTCGATGCCGACGATATCGACGTCATCGTACCAAAGAACGACAAGGCAGCGCTGAAGGAAATCAAGGACGGCAAGGCGCAATGCCTGATCCTCCACCCCGCCGCAACCGACTTTGCCGAGAAACTGGTTGCGCTGGCCGAAAGCAAAAACACGGCGGAAGCGCCCTTCATCCTCGCCAGCATGCCGATTATCATCTATGGCGACAGCGACCCCGAGGCGACCGCCTGGAAGAAATTGGCCGAGTTCTACCCCGTGCGCCGCATCAGCACGCCCGAGGTATTGCTGGACGCCGCCTCGCTCGCCCTGCACCGCAACCTTGCGGGCGTGCCGGAAGCGCTGCGAAACCGCATCAGCAGCCAGAACCAGTCGAATGCGATCGTGGTGGGCAAGAAAGCCATGATCGTTGACGACGACGCCCGCAACATTTTCGCGCTGACCAGCGTGCTGGAAGAACACGGCATGAACATCGTCTCGGCCGACAACGGCCGCGACGCCATCGCCCTGCTACAGCGCGAGGAAGACATCGATATCGTGCTGATGGACATCATGATGCCCGAAATGGACGGCATGCAGACCATCCGCGAGATCCGCAAGCTTGGCAAATTCAAGAACCTGCCCATCGTCGCCGTCACCGCGAAAGCCATGAAAGGCGACCGCGAGAAGTGCATCGCGGCCGGCGCCTGGGATTACCTGTCCAAGCCCGTCGACACGGCACAGATGATGGCCGTATTGCGCGCCTGGCTGCAACGCTAAGGGAACCGGGACTTTTCAACCATGGCCGACAAAGCCGAAAAAACCGAGACCCCGCCCCCGCATCAGGACGACGATTTCCCGTCGTACGAGGCGCGCCGCGTCGATATCCTGCTGGTCGACGACCTGCCAGAAAAAATGCTGGTCTACCGCACCGTGCTGGAAGAACTCGGCCAGAACATCGTCTGCGCCAACAGCGGCCAGGAAGCGCTGAAAATGGTGCTGCAGCACGATTTCGCCGTCATCCTGCTCGACGTCAACATGCCGGGCATGGATGGCTTCGAAACCGCATCGCTTATCCGCAAACGCCGCAAATCCTCGCGCACGCCGATCATCTTCCTGACCGCGTTTGTCGACGATGTGCATGCGGCGCAGGGCTATGCTTCGGGCGCCGTCGACTACCTGCTCACCCCCGTGATGCCGGAAGTGCTGAAGGCCAAGGTCAGGGTTTTCATAGAACTGTACCAGATGCGCCAGCAGGCGGCATTGCAAGCCGAGGAACACGCGCGCCGCAAGGCCGCCGAGGAGGCAGACCGCCGCAAGGACGCCTTCCTGGGCATGCTTGCGCACGAGCTGCGCAACCCACTCGGCCCCATCCGCAACGCTATCCACCTGCTGCAAAAAGACGCTAGCGACACCGAAAGCGCGAAACTGCAATCCGTTATCGACCGGCAGATCACGCATATGACGCGCCTGGTCGACGACCTGCTCGATTCTACGCGCCTTGCCAACGGCAAGATCCTGCTGCGTAAGGAAAAATGCGACCTTGCCCGTATTGCCCATCAGACGGCGGAGGACTACCGCAGTATATTCGATGACGCGGGCCTCAAGCTTACCACAGATTTACCCTCCGCCCCCGTCTGGGTGCAGGGCGACCCCACGCGCCTTGCCCAGATGATCGGCAACCTGCTGCACAACGCGCATAAATTCACCAACCGCGGCGGCGAGGTGCATGTTTCGTTGACCGAGGACGACAGTGGTCGCGCCCTGCTTAAAGTGAAAGACACGGGCATCGGCATCGATTCAACCACCCTGCCCCACGTATTTGAATCCTTCCACCAGGCCGATCAGGGGCTCGACCGCACGCGCGGCGGCCTCGGCCTCGGCCTTGCGCTGGTCAAGGGCCTCGCCAAGCTGCACGACGGCCTCGTCGGCGCGGAAAGCGACGGCCTCGGCAAGGGCTCGCAATTCTTCCTGAAGCTGCCCGCCACTTTCGCGAAGGAAGACAACACCCCCGTCATCAGCGCTGCCGTAAACGGCGGCCACGATATCAAGCGCCGCATCCTGATTATCGAGGACAGCTATGACGCCGCCGAAACCACCAAGATGATGCTGGCGCGCGAGGGCCACGAGGTGCGCATCGCGGGCACCGGCCCCGAAGGCATCAGCATCGCGCATGATTTCAACCCCGATGTCATCCTCTGCGATATCGGCCTGCCCGGCATCGACGGCTACCAGGTTATCCGCAAACTGCGCGAAGACCCGGCGCTGGCCGCGATTTACGTCATCGCACTCACCGGCTATGGCCGCGACAAGGACCGCCAGATGGCGCGCGAAGCGGGTTTCGACGAGCACATGACGAAACCCATCGACTTCCCCGTGCTGAAACGCGCGCTGACGCAGCTGCAAAGCGGCCAGCCGAACTAACGATATAAATGAAAAGGCCGCTTAATCCAGCGGTTTGGGATCCCCGCAGAACATGTATCCGACGCCGCGCACGGTCTTGATCAGGCCGGGTTCCTGCGGGTCGTCGTCCAGTTTCTTGCGGATGCGGGCGACCTGCGTGTCGATCACGCGGTCGTAAACGTCGAACTGCCCTTCACGGGTCAGGTCGAAAAGCTTTTCGCGCGTCAGCACGCGGTTGGGCGCCAGCACCAGCGCCTCCAGCAGCTTGAATTCGCCGCTTGTCAGCGAGGCGGGTTCGTTTTTCGCGTCGAACAGCTGGTATTGCTGGCGGTCCAGCACCCAGCCGCTGAAGCCGATGCGCGAGGCTTTTTCAAGCGGGGTCTTGGTGTCTGTCTGCTCGGCCGCGGGCTTGTTGTCGGCGCCCACGCGGCGCAGCACAGCCTTGATGCGCGCGGCCAGTTCATGCATCTCGAAAGGCTTCGTCAGGTAATCGTCGGCACCCATTTCGAGGCCTACGACTTTGTCGGTGAGGTCGGCGCGGCCGCTTACAACTATGACGGGTACGAATTTCTTGATGTGGATTTCCTTCAGCAGCGTCAGGCCGTCTTTATCGGGCAGCATCAGGTCGAGAAGGATGATATCGGGTTCGCCGCCTTCGGACAGGTGCGTCATCAGCTCTGCGCCGCTGCGGGCGAAAGACAGCTGGAATCCCTGCTGCTCCAGATAGGGCCTCATCAGCGCCTGGAGGTCAGAATCATCGTCAACGACTAGCACGGAGGCCTTAGGCACGCCGGATCCTTTAATTATGTTAAAACATTACTTAAAGTTGTAGCTAATATTCACGTATTCAAGCGTTTTGTCACGAAAATAAGACAATTTATTTCGAAGTTGTCACTTGACCGACATTAGGGGCTCACATGGGGGGCCTACATTGGGGATATACGATGAAAAACAACAAGGAGAACCCCATGTTCACGCACACCGAGCTCCTGGCAGAAAAAGACAAACTCCACAGATTCGCCCTCCGCCTGACCAAAAACCAGAGCGATGCGGACGATCTTCTCCAGTCGACCCTGCTGCGCGCCATCGAAAAAGAAGATTATTACACCGAAGGCACCAACCTCTTCAGCTGGGCTTCGAAGATTATGTTTAACATCTTCGCCGGCCAGTACCGCCGCAAGAAGAAGTTCGAAAGCCAGTACGACCCCATGCCCTATATCTCGCAGGCGACCATCCAGCCCTCGCATGAGATGGTGGTCGATTTCGCCAAGGTCCGCGAATGCATGGGCAAACTGTCGCCCGAACACCGCGAGATCCTGAACCTGGTCTGCATCCAGGGCGGCCGTTACGAAGACGTGTCCGAACAGCTGGACATCCCGCTGGGTACCGTGCGTTCGCGCCTCTCGCGCGCCCGCCGCAGCCTGCAGGATCTGCTTGATACGCCCGAGATGATCGACGCCGCCGGCGCAGCTGCCCTCCAGCAGCGTATGGCTGAACAGACCCGCTACCTGCACTAAGCATTACCGTACATCCGGAAAAAGCCGCGGCGCGAGGGCTCCCCTTCGCGCCGCGGTCTTTTTTGTTCGTGGTTAAGGATTAGAAGAAGACCCAGTCCCCGCGCGAGAAGGGCTTCGACAGGAAGGCCTTGGCACCATGGTTGCGGGCGGCCGTCACGTCATCGTCGCTGCGCGTGCCGGAAACGACCACGACCGGGATGTCGGCCACGTCCTTTGCCTTCATCAGCTTATCCAGCGTCTTGAAGCCGTCCATCTTGGGCATATGGAGGTCGAGCAGGATCAGGCGCGGACGCTCCTTTTTAAACGCCTTCTCGCCCGCCTCGCGGCCTTTGTCGAGGTATTCCATCAGCTGCACGCCGTTGGAAAAGGTCTGCACGGGCGCATCACCCAGCAGGAATTTAACCTCCCGCCACAGCAGCAGCTGGTCGTCCGTATCGTCTTCGACAATGATAATCGGCCCCTTGTCCTTTCGAAGCCCGCGCGCCACGCGCGCCAGTTCCTGTCTGATTTCTGTCAGCATAGTGTCCCCCTCTTGCTGTTTACAGTTTATTAATGGCCTAATGCCACATCGTGCGGGCGAGGTTATCCTCGCTCTCGTTTTTAACCAGCATCTCGTCGGACGCCAGTTTCACACATCTTTGCAGCCGCTTGTTCAGCGCGGGCTGCAGGTCTGTCATGGTCGGTTCGGCCGCGACCAGCACGGCCTTGTCGAATTCGCGGCGGCTTTCGGCCATGTCCAGCCAGTCGGCGAAACCCGCCAGGAACTGGCGGCTGTTGCGTATAGCCGAATTCGGCAGGTCGGGCAGCGGGTGCGTCGCTTCGCGGCTAGGCGTGTCAATGCACAGTTGGCCATGATCCAGATAGGCATCCCCGATCCATCTGGTGCCCTCCGTCGTCCGCTCGTAGATATGGGCACGCGTATGCTCGACCTCCACTATCCACAGTTTCCGGCTGCTGGAATTCCGTGTTGTGTCCGGCGTGATATTTGCCGCTTTTCCTGTTTTCATGCCAACCTCTCTCGCTCATCGCTGTTTACTCTGGTTTAACGTTGCGGCGCCGGGGCCACGCCTTGTTTCTTGGGCAGGGTGACTGTCAGCATCCCGTCCCTGAATTCGCTTGAACTTCGCGCGCTGTCGACAATGCCGGGCAGCAGGATCGAGCGCGTAAAAGGGCCCGTTTGCATTTCACGGCGCAGGTATTTCACATCTGCCGCGCCCGCATCCAGCCCTTCGCTTTTTATCGTCAGCATACCCGCGTCGACAGCGGCGCTGACGCTGCCGGGCGGCATGCCGGGCAGCGCAGCCTCTACATAAAAGGCAGAGCCGCCGTCGATAATGTTAATCAAAGGTAAACGTTTGCTGCCCCATTCCTCGATATAGGCTTGGGCGCTGTTGTAGCAGCGCGCGAACAGGGAATTCATTTCCTGCTGCAGCTGCGCCAGCGACAAGGTGATGTCGCTCTGCGCGTTCTCAGGCATCTCTTTCGATCGGCTCATGGCAGCCTCCGCCTTTCCTTTCATCCCAATGGGCGAAAGTTGCCAATGGTTCATAATAAAGTGGCGGGACGGGTAACTATGTACCTTTGCACGCGGAACCCCTGACTGGAAGCACGTATTGGTTGAGTCAGGACAGCCTCGCGCCGACTGCGCGGGCTGTTCTCAACAAACCGCTAAAAATTTATAAAAAGTAGAGAGGTGCCAGATGCCGAACCTTGAAAAAGAAAACGGTACGACCGTCCTTCCCGATGCCAAGGACCAGGGCAAGGAATATGCCGAATTCCTCACCGAAAAAGTCGGCGAGATCAATTCGGGCATCGAGGAATTCCACCGGCTGCTCACCAACTACGCCGAAACGGTGGAACACGAAGGCCTGCACGAGCAGCTGGAAACGCTTGAAAACTGGATGCGACTGAACGCCGAAAGCATGGCGCTCGCCGTGCGTATTTTCGAGATGGGGCCCGTCTGGCTGGACGAGCTGCACAAGCGCCTGTCGCTGGCGACGGAGGAACTGGGGCGCCTTGAAGGCGAAGGCGGCCCGCCGGAATCTCCCGGCGAAAATGAAACGCAAGAAAACCAGAAACTGTCCGATGTCTGGAATGCCGCGAACAGCGTCATGTCCAGCATGTCGCAGCTTTTCGCCCCGCCCAACAAAGGCGCGACGCACTAGCACTTAAAACAGGTTGAATTCCTTGTTGAACTGGATGCCGATGGCGCCATTCGGCGCGGCGTCGGTGAACCCTGCCGAAGCGTAGAGCTGTACGCTCAGGCCGTCGTCGAATTTGCGGCTGACATAGGCCGTCGCCAGCTCCATCGGGTCGCCCGCCGCCGATTGCTTTTCGCGGTAATCGAACAGCGCGCCAACTGACGTCTTGTCGTCAATATTATATCCGCCGCCCGCCGTGAACTTCCACACGTCATCCAGCGGGAAGCTGGCGTTCGAGCCGTTGAACTTGCGCCCGACGTTGCCCATGACGAAGAATTTGCCGATCGGCTGGATAACGCCAGCCTGCGCCGTGAAATCGGTGAGGCCGGTGCCGAGGCGGCGGTCTTCGTCCGCGGTCGGCAGCTTGACGATGCCGGTCAGGTTCAGCGTCGTGCCTTTAGCGTTCAGCGTATGCATATAGTCGACGGTGGCGGTCACGTCGCCCAAGCCGCTTTCGGTGCCCACGGGGCGCGGCGCGCCGACTGGCACGTCGCCGACGACGACGCCGGGGCCCGTGATGCTGATATAGGGCGCCATCAGCTTCAGCGTCCACTTGCCGTGCCGCCATTTGAGCGTGACGGGCGCGTAATGCACCTTGGTGCTTTCGGTCTGGCCGTAATCGCCCGAGCTGTAGTTATAGCCCGTGGATATCGTCCACTGGTCCGGCTCCGCAAAGGCCGGTGTGGCGCAGAAAAGTGCCGCAATTAACAAACAAATGTTCAAAATCTTTTTCATGGCTGCATCCTTCCCAATCGGAGGCCCTGCGTCAATAGCTTTTAGTTTTCTTAACAAGGGAACAAAAATAAGAAAACGGCGGGAGGCAAAAAAGAAAACGGCGGGGGCCGAGGGCACGAACCCCGCCGTTTTCCTGTCGCCCTAGCCTTACGGAAGTAGAGGCAGGGGCGGAACGACTGCCGAAGCTGCTGCAGCCGCCTGCGCAGCAGCGCTTGCAGCCGCGCCGGCTTCAACCGCCGCCGAGGGAATTTCCGGCACCGTCACAGCGGGCACCGAAGGGAGCGTGGGCAGCGTCGGCACGGCCACAGCCTGCGCCGCGGTTGCGTTCGAGAGGCCGAAATCGACCGGACCCGAGGCCGCAATACCGGTGTTGGAGGCTGCACCCGCCGCAGCGGCGCCCGAAAGGTTACCCGCAGCAAGCGAGTTAACCATTGCACCGCCGCTGAAACCGGTCGAGTTGCCGGCGTTCAGGCTGGTGCCGCCCGCCGCGATATGCGCGGAAGACGCGGAGGAACCGGCAGCGCCGGCGCTCAGCAGGGGCTTGGGTGCGGGAGCAGGCGTTTCCGTCGCAAAGGCCGGAGCCGTCATGCCAAGGATCACACCCAGGGCGAGAGTATATGCGAGTTGCTTCTTCATTTGTTTTCTCCTCGTTGTTCGGGCTGACGCCCGTTTTGATTTACGGGCTTATGCCCGTTAGGGGGTTTGACGGATGCCAGCTCAGGTCAGGCACCCGTCCCGGATTGTGGGATATTTTCACACAATCTTAAGAAGGATTTATAAATGGGAAATTTTCACACGTCAATTCTTTTTCTTGTGGGAACGGATGTTCACGTACGAAAATTACTAAAATACTGAAATACAATAAGAATTAATTAAGCATTTAGACCTATAATCAAAGAATAAGGTCAAATTTTTGCGAAAAAATCCCTCGTTTTTTTAAAATTAATGATATATTTTATCTGAAACAGGAATGGGCATGCTTCAAAACAATCTGGATTCGGCGATGGCATATTCGGAGGTCGATAATCTGCTGCTGCAGGCTTTGCGGCGGCTGATGAAACCAATGGTGCGGTTGTTCATTCGCAAGAACATCCCGCTCCAGGTATTCACGGACCTTATGAAAGAAATGTACGTCAGCACCGCAGAGGAAAGCCTGATCGCCGCCGGCTTCCGCCCGACCGACAGCCAGATCAGCCTCATGACCGGCGTGCACCGCCGCGATGTGCGCGAATATCGCGGCCACGCGCCCGACACGGGGCGCGAGATTGAAAACGTCTCGATCAGCGCCGAGATTGTCGCGACCTGGCTTGGCAACCCGCAGTTCATGGGCGCCGAGGGGCAGCCCGCCCCCCTTCCCTATACCAACGACGCGAACCCCGAATTCAGTTTCACTGCGCTGGCCGAAAGCGTGTCGAAAGATGTGCGCCCGCGCGCGATACTCGATGAAATGCTGCGCCAGAACACCGTGCGCTATGACGAAATCACTGACAACGTCTGGCTGAACAGCGAGGCCTTCATCCCGCAGGAAGGCTGGGCGGAGAAACTTTACTACCTCGGCCGCAACGGCGAAGACCATCTGGAAGCCGCCGTCACAAACGTCCTCAGCGCCAAACCTCCCTTCCTCGACCGTTCCGTCTACTACAGCAACCTCACCGAGGAGTCGGTCGAGACGCTGCAGAAAATGTCGCGGGAGCAAGGCATGAAGCTGCTGCGCAGCCTGAACCGCCGCGCGCATGAATTGCACGAAAAGGACCAAGGCAAGCCCGGCGCGCAATACCGGATGACCTTCGGCGCCTATTTCTACAGCGATACGGAGGATAAAGGATAACCCTGATGCGTTTCTTGTCCGCCATTGCCGTCGTCTTCGCGCTGCTGCTTGCGGCGTCGCCGGCATTTGCGGGCAAGGGCGTATGCCGCACGCCTGACGGCTTCGTCTTCGGCATGCAGAATACCGGCAACGGCCTGACTGGAAACGGTATGGGCGGCACGGGGATCGACCGCAACGGCATGGGCGGGACAGGTCTGCACAATGGCAACGGCATGGGCGGCACCGGCGCGAAATTCACCGAGCGCAAGGGCATGGGGGGTACGGGCATTGACGGCGATATCGGCGTTTACGGCCGTATCACCGCCTTCGGCTCCATCTGCGTCAACGGCATGGAAATCGAATACACCAAAATGACGCCCGTCAATAACGAGGGCGGCAAGGCCTCGGCGCAGTCACTAAAAATCGGCCAGATGGTCGCGGTGCGCGCCTACAAAGACAACAAAGGCGACTTCAGGGCGCGCCGCATCGCTATCGACAAGATTGTTTCCGGCCGCGTCACGCGCATCGACCAGAAACACGGCGAATTCCATGTGATGAAAGACCTTGTCCTGTTGGGCGCCAAATCGCGCGGACAGATGAAAGACCTGCGTGATGGCGATTACGTCGCGGTCAGCGGCCTGCGCCGTGCCGATGGCGCCATCGTCGCCAGCCATATCGAGAAAACCACCAAAGGCCGTGCCGCGCAGGAACAAAGCCCCCGCTCCCTCTTCGGCTCTGGCGTCAAATACTTCTCGCTGCAGGGCTACGTGAAATCGGCGGGCAGCAACGGCCGCATCCGCATGGCCGACGGCACCGTTATCCAGATGGCGAAAGACACGAAACTCCCGTCCGCGAACGAGCGCGTGATTATCTTCGGTATCGTGAGCCCGTCTGGCCTCTTTACCGCCGAAACCATCATCCCCGAGGTAAAGGCCTTTATACCCGCGGTCGAACTGGGGCTGCTGACGGGCCCAGATGGCCTGCCACTGTTGGCCCAGCACCAAGGCGGGCCGCAGGTATCACTGCCATCGATCGCCGGCCTGCCCGCTGCAAATGTCGAAGTCCCTACAGTCGATGTGCCGCCCATCGACATCCCCGGCGCACCCACCATTGACTTGCCGCCGGTCGAGGTGCCGAATATCCCCACGCCGCCCGTGGTGCCCGACCTGCCGCTCCTAGGCCGCTAAAGCCCTGTAATCGCCGCTCCTTTTAAATTTGGCAAGCCCGCGGGCTTTTGATAATCTTGCCCCTATCAGACAACAGCAGATTCTCGGCGTCCTCCGTCAAAACGGCGGGCGCCGCGCATTGAAAAGGGCACGGCCATTTCGAAACCGAAAATAAAGAAGATAAAAGAAGTCTTCGACGCCGCGATGGAACCGCCGCGCGCGCTGGTCGACTTCGCCAAATTGAAACTGTCGTGGCCGAAGATCAAGGACAAGCTGCCCGACGGCGACGGCCACCCCGTGCTTTTCCTGCCGGGCTTCCTGTCGTCCGACAACGGCTTCACCACGCAGCTGCGCGCCTGCGTGACGGAAAAAGGCTACAAGACCTATGGCTGGGACAACGGCCGCAACATGGGCTTTGATGATAAAACCGCCAAGGCGCTGAAAAAACGCCTCAAGCAGGTCTACCGCAAGAACGGCAAGAAAAAGGTTTCGCTGATCGGCCACAGCCTCGGCGGCGTTTACGCGCGCGAGCTCGCCCGCGAATTCCCCGAGATGGTGCGCTGTGTCATCACGCTGGGCTCGCCTTTCGGCATGCTCGACGACGCCGACAAGGGCGCGAAATCGCCCGCGCGCAAGGCCTATGACCTGCTGAACCCCGGCTCCTCGCCGCTCGATGACGCGGGCTTTGAAAAACGCTGCCTCACCCCGCCGCCGGTGCCGACCACCAGCATCTATTCCAAAGGCGATGGCATCGTGAACTGGAAGGCAGCACTGAACCCCGTCGCGCCAGAGACCGAAAACATCGAAGTCGACGGCAGCCATATCGGCATGGTTTTCAACCCGCTTGCCCTTTCCGCCGTGCTCGACCGGCTGTCGCAGCCCGAGGGCAGCTGGACGCCGTTCGATGCGAAAAAATACGCCCATGCGGTTTTCCCCGACACAGACCCGCAAGGCCACGTGCCCGACAATCCGGGCCACCAGCACGACAAGAAAAAATCGATTTTCAACGGGAAGAAGCCGAAGCCGTAATCAGGCAGGCTGGGCCGCGTGTTCTTCGGTTTCGGCGAAAGCGCCGGGAATATGCTCGAGCATTTCCAGCGGCGACGGACGGCCGCGGCGGCTGAACGCGATCTTTCCGTCAGGGCCGACAAGGTAAACGGTGCGCCGCACGATAAGCCCCTTGGCCAGATATGCCTCTGCAACCTTCTGCCCCTTGTCCACCAGCAGGCGGAACGGCAGGTCGTAATCGTCCCGGAAAACTTCGTGGCTTTTTTCGCTCATCGGGTTGACGCCGAAAACCTCGACGCCGTGCTCGATCATGAACCCCCAGCGGTCGCGGAACTCGCACATCTGTTTGATACAGGTCGGCGAACTGTCGCAGGGATAGAAAATCAGCACGAAATATTTCCCGCGCAGCGACGACGAGCTTACCTCCGCGCCCAGGTTATCGGGCATGGTGAATTCCGGCGCCGGGGCGCCGGGCGGAAGCGGAGGTCCGAAGAGCCATTTCCACATGGTTTGTAAGCGTATCCTGTCGTTAAGCCAGCCTTTCGGCCATTGTTACATATTTAGTGTTAACAACCGGTTATTCAAGCAGTTACTAGCCTGTGGCGCGCTTAACCCCCCGTTAAGGCGCGGTATTTATAATGAGAGTGTAACTATTTCCAAGCCCGTACCGAATTCCGGTTACAGGCTTTTCAAGGTAACGCATGGCTGATCCTCCGTTTAACGTCAATTTCGACCTGCGCGGCATCAAGCTTGAATTGCCTGCCGACCCCTCGCTGCTGATCGAGCCGAACTACAGCGTTTTCCGCCAGTCCATCGACCAGCGTTTCGACGGCACGGTGGAACGCCACGACAGCATCCTCGCCTATAACGCGCTGACGCAGTCGGTCGACAAGGTCTTCCAGGACAACGTCAAACGCGCGCTGGCGCTGCCCGACCGCGAAGCGCAGATATCCGCGCTGATGGAATACACCGACAAGCCCCTCGCACCCCGCCATATCGTGCAGATCGCTCAGGAACTCAGCCTGCGCAGCGCGAGCAACGACGTCATCACCTTCCTCGACGCGCAGCAACTGGTGGCGAAGGAAAACGGCACGACGGCCTTTTTCCAGTCGCCCGAAGTCATGCAGTGGCGCGCAACCGAACTGCAAAGGGCGGGACGGCAGGAAGACGCCGCGCGCCTTGGCGCGCAGATACTTGAAAATGCCGATAACGCGCACAACCCCGAGGCGCTGCGCACGATTGCGATGGCGCAGGTCGCGCAGACCACAGGCGGCGGACGCGCGGGCGCGCTGAAGGCCTTCGAGGAAGGCTTTGCCAAAACCGGCGATTACAGCCTCGGCATGGGTGCGCTCAACGCCGCGCTTGAAACCGGCAATATCGCGCAGGCAAAGCAGATTGCGCCGCTTGTAATGCTGGCGGCAAAAAACGTGGGCGCGGACCAGTCGAAATCTTTCTGGCCCGCCGTCGTCAACGCGCAGGCCGCCATCGTCAGCGGCGACGAGCTTGAATCGGCGCGCGCGCTGCGCCAGCTGTCCTCCGTCCTGAACGCGAAAAACGAAAACGGTACCCCGGTCGCCAGCGACGCCGACCGCGCCGCCGCACTGCGCCGCATCGGCGATATCGTCGAGGCACAGGGCGGTGAACTCGAAACGCTGCTGAAACCCTTGGCCGAACAGCTGCGCGGCAACGCGCCTGCAACGCCCCTCTCCGCTGCGCCTGACCCCGATGAAACTTTCAGGCGGCGCGGCTATACCTCGCGCCAGGCCATGACGCCGGAAGGCTTCCACGTGCGCGGCAACGTGCGCAAGGGCGGCATGCTGCCCGACAGCTCCACCACCCTGCGCGACAAGATGCAGTTTCTGGAAGTCGCCAAAACGCCGCTGGAAAAACTGGTGCAGACCGGCGTCATCGCCGCGGCCGACCTGCCGCCCGGCACCGATCTGACCAAATCGCTTTACGACATCGCCGATGTGCCCACGCGCATACAGGCCAGCCAGACCGTGGCGCGCGGAATTTTCGACGTCGACGGGCGCAACCTCGAAGACCTGCACGGTATCGACCACAAGATTTACGACTCCGTCGTGCGCCTGCGCATCACGCATGCTGGCGCGACATCGGTCGGGCATTTCGAGGGCGACGAATACGCCGCCTACCAGAAAATCCAGTCCGACAAGACGCTGGCCGCCGCCATCCGCAATAACGAGGTGACGCCCGACCAGCTGCGCGTGCTGGCCGACCTGCAAATCATCGACGAGCCGGGCGTGAGCGCCGTCACCACAGCGCAACGCCTGCTGAACCGCGGCGATGTGCTGCTGGCCACCGACACGCGCACCAACCTTGCCGTCGCGGCGTCGGAAGGCATCGGCGACTGCCGCCACGTCGCCGCCGCGACAGAGGCGCTGGTCTCCGCCGTGCAGCAGGATAAAACCGCAGGCCTTATAAGGCAGGCCGCCGAAAGCCTGAACAGCGGCGATGCCGAAGGCTACAACCGCCTGACACAGGCCGCAAACGCCGAAATCAACGGCTATGAAATGCGCATCTACGACCAGGAAGTGCGCGCCGCGGTCGAGGTGCCGGAAAAATACAACCCGCTACTGACCAAGGACGGCAAATTCGTCGCCGCCCTTGATTCAAAGCCGCAGACCATCGAAACCCATATGCACAACGTCGTGCGCATGGAGGGCGCCGATGGCGCGGGGCGGTATGTGGTCGCGGATTCTTTCTACCAGAAAGGCCCCTACCGCATGGGCTGGGTCGAAAACAGCGCGCCCGAAGTCTTCGACGTTAAAGGTACCGACCTGCTGCGCCTCAGCGGCGGCGAGATCGAGGCCGTGGTCTGCGAGCGCGACGCGAACGGCAAAGTGATACTGGACGCCGAAGGCCACCCCGTCCCCGTGCTGGGCGCGGACGGTAAGCCCAAAACAGTGCGCACGCCGATCGTGCTTGAATCGACCAAATACTCCAGCCCCGAGCGCCTCGAGGTTGGCACCCCCGGCCCCGAAAACCGCCTGAACGGCACGACGCTGGATGCCGGGTCGCCCGACCTGACCGCGCGCCTGCTGGACCCCGAGCGCCGTGCGAATTATATTTCACAAGCGGAATTCATCGTCCGCAACCCCGCCAAGGTCGACACGCCCGAGCTTGCCCAGCCGGAAGTGATGCAGCAAGCCGAAGCGCGCGTCATGGCGCAGGCGACAGAACTGCGCGGCCCGCGCGACGTCATGGAACGCTACAACGCGGGCAGCGCCACCGTCGAAACCTATTCCACCTCGGGCGCCGAGATGAAAGACGGCGTGCTGAAACCCAACCCGGGGCAGGCCGACGGCTATGCCGTCGTCACCACCAAGACGCCCATCGACGAAGCCGCACTCGGCAGCATCATGGACAGGCTGGATGAACGCGGCAAACCTGTTGCGGGCAACGATTTCGATATCGATACCACAGGCTCCCTCGCCGCCGTGACGCAGAAAACCGCGAAGCAGCCGGGCGGTGCATCCTTCGACGTTGCGGCTGGTTTCCGCGGAGATTCAACCGCCTTTATCGCCACCGTCGACGCCAACAACAACGTGACACTCGTCAACCTTGGCTCGGAGGCCGCGGGCGTGAAAACACCGGCCAATCCCGGCGGCTCGCTCGGCTTCGGTTTCCTGGGCGAACCCGGCGCGAACTACCTCAACAGCCGCACCATCGACCTCGCGCCCGGCGAGAAAGCATTCGTCATCAACGTTTCCGACGGCGTCCTCGACAGTTACATCAACAACGCCGCCAAGGGCGACGGCGGTTTCGAGGCGCTGCTGAGGCAGGACCTTGAAACCCACCTGAAGGCCAATCCGGAATCGCAGAACGTCGCGCGCTTCCTGTCCGAACGCGCCGTCGCGCAAGGCTCGGTCGATAACACGACAGCGGCCGCGGTTAGGCTCGATGCCAATACGGATTTACAGGGCAGGAGCGTGCTGCTGGCCGTTTTCGACGGCCTCGGCCACGGGCCGGAGGACGGCAAATTATCCTCGGCGCTCTCGAAAGCCCTGCCCGCCGAAGTGCCGGGGGCGGAACCCGCCAAACCCGCCGCACGTACCGAAGTCGCCCATATCGCCACGCGCAGCGAAGACCTCGCCCGCGCTAAAAATCCCGCAGCCGTGCATCCTGCGGAAGCCAAACCCGCGCCTCAGAAACCTGCGGCACCGAAACACGGCCCCGATCATCACGACGGCCCCGGCCACGGTGGCGGCGCTGCGCCGCATAAAACACCGCAGCCCCAGCAGCACACAGCAAAACCCGCGCCGCATCCAGAACACAAGACCGCGACGCCGAAACCGTCCACTGCCGCACCACACACAACGCCTCATACCGCGCCCCATGCCACAGGGAAACCCAACATCGTCTCGCGCGTAGGCGGCGTGCATGCGCATGTTGGCCATCACGCGGGCAACGCGCAGGGGGCGGCCACCATCGCGCTACAGCTGGCGCAGGGCGACGTCAAGGGCGCGGGCGTCAGCGCGGCGATGGACCTCGCGCTCCGCCCCAGTACCTATAAAGCCGCCGCAGCCCTTACACGCAAAGTCGCGCCGGTCGCCAAGGCGCTGGGCTTCTTCGGCAAGAAAGTGCCCGTGGTGGGCGCGCTGGTCACTGTCGGCTTCGTCGCTTACGAAGCGGGTTCCCACGCGCTGAAGGGCGAATACGGCAAGGCGGGTGCTGCGGTCGCGGCAGGTGGCGCGGAGGCGCTGGGCAATATCGTCGGCTTCGGCGTCGGCGACCTTGCGCGCGAAGGCGTACGCGAAACCATCATCCGCACCGCAGGCTCGAAATACGCGCCCGAGAAATCCGGCCTGCGCCAGCTGGGCGAAGGCGCAATCGGCCTTGCACAGCAGGCCTTGCATCACGACAACAAACCGCACCCGCAGGCACACGCAAAACCGGCTGCTGCCCCCGCAAAACCGGCGGCACCGGCCGCAAAACCGTCAACGCCTTCCATCTACCATTACAAAAGCCTGCCCGCCGTCGCCTATGTGCTGAAAGACACGCCCAGCCAGGCCATCAACGGCAAGACGGTGCGCACGCCCGACGGCCATATCAAGAACCTGCGCGAGATCAATTTCGCCGACCCCAAAAACATGAAAGCGCTCGAGGACGCCATCCACCGACGCCTGAAGAAGGACGAGCAGCTAATCGCGGCCAATACATCCATCATCCCCTCGGGCGTCTCCAGCTTCCTCGGCCTGCGTACCAATTCGCGCGTCGCCGAAGACGCCAAGCGCGAAGCCAGCCAGCTGCGCAACGCCTTGCGCGAACTGCAGCAGTTCAAGCGCGAGGTGCACGACCACCACGGCGGCCCCTCCGCCCCCGCCCAGTCGCAGTTCCATACAGGGCAGGCCAAAGCCGCCACCGGCGGCCATACCGCGCCCGCCCGCGCCCAGCCGCCCAAGCCTCAGCATCCGAAACCGCATTAGGAATTTACTTTGCGCCTGCGCGGCCATAGTATCGAACAATGAAATTCGGAACCCCCATCGCCGCCATCTGGACCCCCAAGCGCGCCGTCGCCGCCGCCGCAACCTTGCATCACGCGGGTGATATCCATTTCGCCGTCACCGGCCTGTTATCTGAAGGCGATTTCGACGCCACAGCCGCCATCACCTCGGCGCTCGAGGAAGACGGAAACTTCCGCGAAAAAACCGCAGCCGTGCGGGAAAATATCGCAGCGCCCCTGACGCAGGCCGTGCAATCCATCCATGACATCCAGCCCGCGGCATTCAAGGAACATCTCTCTTCACGCAACGCGCTCGATATTTTCTTCATCGGCAAGCATGACGGCGCGACTTCCCTCGCCCACCTGTCCTTCGCCACCAAAAAACGCGGCAAGGATATCGTGCTGAAACCCCAGCAGGCCGATTACCCCAACGCCCGCACAGATATGATGAGCATCGAAATCGCCACCGCCGGCATGGACAGCGGCGCCGACCAGTTCTTCCGCAAAGGCGTCACGGGCCAGCAGGCGCTTGTCCGCCCGCTCCAGACCCTGCAAAAATTCATGTCCCTCGCCGCCGCCCCCTTCCCCGTGCAGACGATAAAATTCACGCCCGCAGGCGTGACGCAAGCGGTTATTGAATCCGGCGATAGTGAAGTCCAGGACTAAGGCTCACCTGACCTCGAATACCGTGCCCTGGTGCTGATACTGGAAATGGATACGCGCGCGCGGCATGCCCGTCAGTGTTTCGATCGTTTTATCCTTGCTTCCCATCATGTTTTTATGGGCGCCGAGATAATGATTTTCCGGTACGTTCTCCGCAGATACATTTTTAACCGGGATGCCGGGCAAGTTGCTTTCGATCGATTGCCTCCCATGCCCCGTCAACAATATCCCGGCAATTTGTGCATTTTTGTCTGCACGAATTACCCAATGCGCGGGGTTGAAACTGCCCAGCATAAGATAAACGGGCGCCTTGGTCGGCCAAACCCTGACATCAACCCTTCCGTAAGAATCCCCCTTCACGCCCGGCGGCGGCTTGAGGCCTTCGGCACTTTCGTCCATACCGAGGTAATGCACCACTGTGCCCGGGGGCAGGTCCTGCAGTATTTGGCGGGCGGGTGCGGTTTTATTCAGCCCCGGCTTGAATTCGCGCAAGGGAAGGGCCAGCACCTGCCTGCGCCCCCAGGCGTCGATCTCGTTTGCGCTCAGGATGTCGAATTCGGGCAGGAAAACGAAACAGCTGACCGGCTTGACCTGTCCGGCGCCCCCGCCGAACCAGTTTGAAATTTTAATAAAGGGTTTTCCCTGTGTCTTGAGCTTGATCTGAAGGCTGGTGCTGTCCGGCCGCTTGAAAACAAGATCAGGGCTCTCGCTCTTTGGCATGTCGGCAAAGACCAGGGTATTGGTTTCCGCCGCTGGCTGTTCCGTCACGGTATACTGGCCTTTTTTCAGGGGTATGAAATAAAAGTCGCGCCCCGCCAGGCCCTTGATTTGCGCGACGGCATTCTTTCCCTTCATAAAAATAGTGTCATCGTTATTAGTGCCTGAAAATTCCGTTTCATAGCCCGTTGCCCCCAACGAACCCGCGGCGGAATATTGCAGGTATTTCTGGCGAAGAACCTCTTTGAACTGCGGATCATTTTTATAAACGCATTCGCCTTCAGGGCCCCCCGGTTCAACAGGGTAACCCAGGATGTCGCAGCTGGCCCCGCCTGTCAGCGCCCGCCCAGTTTCTTGCGACACAACGCATGCGCTCTCGGTCTTTTCAGGTAATTTTATACCCTTGGCCAGGATAAAGTTGGCGTAGACATCTGCGGGCAAAGCAGGCAAATCGCGCACGATCCAGAAGCGCTGGGCAAGATACTCGAGCGCCGCGACGGCAGCGGCGTCGATATTGCCCCCCGGGGTATAACCGACCGGCGGCGAACTGACGACCATGCCCCGCGCCACCAGTTGTGCCAGTCCTGCATAGCCCGGCAAAATTTCGTAGGGTTCGGCTGTTTCGTCGGAAACGACCGGCGCCTTGGTAAGGTCGATAACACCGTCATAATTTGTAATAAAGGCCTGCCAGGTCTGTGGATCAAAGCCCGCCGGCACCTCCGTCTGTTTTTCATCGGGGATGAAAGACAGCGTATTCCCATCCAGCTTCATGCCGAACATCCGGATGCGCCCGTCCAGCACATCCGCATTGCGGTGAAAAAACCAGATGAGGTCGCGCGCAGCACCTTCCTTATCGAGGCTGGTCAGCGGCGTGCCAACGGCGGGAAGGCAGGTCTGGCGATCGTGGAAACTGACCTTGCCGGCGGGCAGGCCCACCACGCCTGCCTCTATCCTGCCGCTTTCATCGTTGACGGTTCCGGCAACGGCCATGTTCGTCACGCGTTTCACATCGCCGGAAACCAGCCATATCATGGGCCTGTCCTGCGCGGCGACAAGGTATATTTTCTCTTTTCCCGGGGCAATGACGATGGAAGCCGCAGTCGTCGTCCTGTCTTGCCCCGCCAGCGACACGGTGGAGATGAGCCGCCCCTCTTCGCCGCTGACAACGACGAGTTTTTCATCCGGCGCCGGCGCTTTGGCCGTGCAGGCGGCGCGGAACGCCGCGGATTTCGCAAGAGACGCCAGCACCAGACGTTCCTGCCCCGCCAGCTGCCCGTCGTGGTCTGCGTCAAGCGTGTCAAACGCCTTGCCCGCCAAATCGGCGGTTTCGTATTTTGTAAGGGTGCCGTTTTTATCGGGGTCGTATTCCAGGTACTCTTGCAGGATGCGTATGAAGCGCGAGCGTGGCGTTTTTTGCGTCAAGACCTCGATATCTTTCCGGTCGATCGCCTCGTCCGTCCCGGCAAAGCGGGTTGCCGCCGCCACGACTTCGTTGACGTATTGTACGCGCCCCACCGGGCGATGCCCAAAAAATCCGGCATACAAAAAAGGCCGAGGAATAGATGTAAGCGCCGTGGCGCGGCTATCCATTTTCGGCAGCTCTGCCTTTTGCATGGCTGCATAGGCGCAGAAGCCGGCAACCGCAATTGCTGCAACAGAAAGGATTGCACCCGTGATTTTACGGTAGTCCTGCTGGCCCATGAAACGCCCTGATCAAATGTATACGCCACCTTGTTAATGCAAGGCGGCGGACTAACAGCGATTTCAGATTAAAGGAAGAATGGCTCCCTGAGTAGGGCTCGAACCTACGGCCTAGCGATTAACAGTCGCTTGCTCTACCACTGAGCTATCAGGGAACACGGTATCAATCAGGTTTTAGATAGATAATTGATCACTCCGCCAATTGCCACCTTTTTTTATGGTTCAGGGGGCATTATTTGGGGGTTGCCAGCCTTTGAAACCTGTAGTATGACAATTACAATTATTCATAATACAGACCGGATGAACCGGCAAGAGGATGTCATGACCAACCCCGAAACCACCCCCGCCCCCGCCCCCCAAAAGCTTGAAAATGCTGAAATAATCGACGTCATCGTCAACAAACGTTCGGGCACCGTCCTGCGCGTGGGCGAGGCGGCGGTCGAGTAGGGTTTGAGGGAATCGCTGGGCAACCGCCTCGGCACCCTGACCTTTGTCGAGGGCAAGGACATCATCCCCACCGTCAAGCAATGGACGGTCGACCAGGCCGGCAAAGGGCGCGGCCTTATCCTGGGCGGCGGCGACGGCTCGGTGCTGGCGGCTGCAGAAGTTTTCATGAACCGCGACGACATTACTTTAGGTGTTCTCCCGCTCGGCACGCATAACCTGTTCGCCCGCCAGCTGGGCTTCGCGGCCGATTTCAAGGACGCGGCGAAACAATACGCGAGCCTGAAAACCGACAAGGTCGACGTGGGCAACGTCAACGGCGAAAACTTCCTCGTCGGGTTGATGATCGACCAGAACAGCGTGGATTTCTACAAGGCGCGCGAACTGCACCGCGACAAGAAACTGGTGAAGGCCGGCGCGAAATTCATGGCGACCGCCTTCGGCGTCGTCGCGGGCAAGAAAGCGACGCTGGACGTTTCAGGCACGGAACACAAAGGCCGCGTTTTCATCGTAACGAACAACCAGTTCCAGCCACGCGCGAACGAAGGCATCATGATGCCCACGCCCGAAGGCATGAAGCCTGTCATCGAAAACATCCTGGCCAAAGGCGACAGCGACGGCCTGCTGGGCTTCTACGCCTTCAAGGGGGGTGCGGCGAATTTCACAATGCTGGTACCCAAGCTGTGGGACGGCACCTGGCCGGAGGCTAAATCGGTGAAGGTGCAGACCGCGCCCGAACTGGTCATCCAGCCCGGCGACAAAAAAGGCGGCGCGCTGCCCATCATCCTCGACGGCGAGGTGAAAGAGGCGCAATACCCGCTGAACGTCAAAATCCTGCCGAAAGCGCTGAAAGTTTATAAACCGGCGTGAAACACGCGAAACCGGCGTAAGGTTGCATAAGCTCCCTGCCCCGCCTAATATAAAGGCAGGGAGTACCTGCAACCATGGCCGTATCCGTTGCCGCCTTTGGCGCGCTGAATAACGACAGCTACGACGTTTTTTCCGACCGCATGGCGCATTATGCCGATGTGCATGACGTTACCGTCAGCCTGATTTCGGCGGGCCCCTATCCCAACAGCCGCGGTGAATCCGAACCCGGCCGCCCCCTGCGCGCCGAGGCGCTGCAGGACGAGGCAAAACGCCAGCAGCTGTGCGAAGCGGTCGCCGCGGATGCGCGCGCGATACAGGCGCTGAAATGCAATTTCCTCGCCATGCCCTGCATGTCGATGATCGGGTTCCACGACGGCATCGAAAAGGTGCTGGGGCGCGAGATTGTGCGCCTTTCCGACGCGCTGGCCGATAAATACAAAAATGTGGACAGGCTGGGCGTCATCCACATGCGCCCAGCCAAACAGCGCATCGCCGAGATTTTCGGGCCCAAGGCCCTTACGCTCGACGACAAGTTCAGCGCCCGGCTGCTGAAGGCCGAGGAAGAGGCGAAGAAAAACAAGAACCCCTTCGCCGTTTACGAGGCGATGAAGGAAATCACCATCGACTGGGTGGCGGCGGGCGTGAACCATGTCCTCTTCGCCCGCGCCGACGCGCCGCGCGCGCACCTCAGCTCCGCCGCCGCGGTCGAAGGCGCCATCATCGGCACGCATTTCGACATACTGGCCGAACACATCATCTTGAAGGCAAAACAGGGCCTGACTGCCGGAAACGCCTGATGCTTGCTCTCCTCTCCTGCATGCACCGCATGCTTCGCATGCGGTGGGATAGGGGGCGAAGTCGGAGGCTTAGAATAAATGGTATTTAGAGGCCTGCGCGAAGTCTAACAGACCCAACAGAAAGCCCCCTCGCTTCGAGGGTCCCAGCGTGGCATAATGCTAGCTGTTCGCCGCACATACCATAGGGGAAAATATGAAACGGGGTTTCTTGGCCGCTTGCGTAGGTATAGCCGTACTGGCATATGCATCATCCGCTGAAGCAACTTCGTGCCATATCCCCGCGCCTGAGGAACGCATCCGCCAGAACCCAATCATCTTCAAAGGCAAACTAGTGGATCAAACGCCGATCGAAGATCCAAAAAAACGCTCCGATGGCTACAATAGCGCCAAAGTTTCCAGTAAATTTGAAATTTCGACCGTGTATAAAGGAGATCCGGGCGAGATACTGGAACTGACGCAAATGCGCGACCCTTGGGGAGACGCGGGGCTGCAGGCGGGGCATGAATACATCATCTTTACCAATAAAAACCTGAAGGTCTATTACTGCAACCCTTTCATCGACCTTAGATACAGCAAGGAACATGGCGGCGCCTATCGTTTTAATCAGGAAATCGAAGCGCTTGAAAAAATGAAGGGCGACCTAGACAGCCATGAAGCCACCGCAAAAAATGAAGACGACGAGGAAAGCATCCTTGCGTACGGCAAGGCGCTCGAAGGTTATCATGATTTCATACGCGCCGAAAAAGTTTATGCCGCGCTACTGCAACGGCAAAGCTCTGGAGATAAGCAAAAATGGAAAGACGCCGTTACGTTCGATATCGGCGATAAATGCGACGGAAAGTTCGCTGCCGGAGACGCCTCCCCCGCATTCCTGAAAGGCGCGAATTATACCTTCAGCGCGGCTGCATTGACGTCATACGGCCGTGTACTGGTTCGGCAGGGCCGGCATCAGGAAGCCTTGCGCCCGCTGTGCCTTTCGGATGAAGGACTGGGGGACAAGGAAGCGAAAAATCACAAAATCCTTTCTCTCTTCCAGACCGGGGGTAAAGGCGAAATTTCCGGCGGACCCTATGACCTTGGCGGCGCGCAGATCGGTAGCCTGGACGTTTCGGGCATGAACCTCGCGGGCTGGAGTTTCGCCGGCGGTGCTGTATCCTTCAAGGCGAACGGTACGGTTTTTGACGGCGTCAATTTCAGCGGCGCAAGCATCAATGGAGAATTCAGCAATACATCCTTCAAAGGTACCAATCTGCAAGGCGCACGTTTACGCGGCAAGTTTGATGGAGCCGATTTTTCAAATGCAAATTTGAAAAATGCGCAAATAAGCGGCGAGCCGCTTAGAAACATCAAATTCATCCAAGCCAATCTCGCGGAAGCAAAAATGTATGCCGATACTGCGAATGACATTGATTTCACTGGCGCGGACATGACGAAAATCAGCATCAGCGAATATTTCGGCGGCAGGAGCGGGCAGAATATTTCCCTGAAAAACGCAAATCTGGAAGCCGCGACTCTGGGCGGCATTAGGCTAGAAGGCATTGATTTCGGTACTGCAAACATTGCAAATGCAAATTTCAACGTTCGCGCCCCATTTGGAAACAAAAAAGCGACAAGCTTTGCAGGATCGGACCTGAGCAAAGTACAAGGCATCGGCAGCGCTATGTTCGATGGTGCTGTGTACGATTGCAAAACGATATTCCCGGCCGGTTTCGCAGCGCAGTCATTCTTAAAGGAACAAGCCTCCGCAGATTGCGCACCTGCTGTCGCCGGTCCCGAGCGTTTTCCTGACCATGAAAAAGAGCGCCAGAAACGTCATGCCAGTACGCCCAATAAAGGCAAAGTGATTTCCGAGAACTTTGTTTTCGAAGATGGGCTTAACCTGGATGGCGCGCGCGTGACCTCCTACGCAAAGATCCCCGAAGGGTTCGATTTCAGCAAGTACAAACTCATCCCCACTTCCATCATCAACGGCAAAGGCTCCCCTTGGGAATTCAGCCACGTGGGAAGGACCGCTGGTACCTGCGAAGTCACGATCGCCGAAGAAACATCAGGTTACTATCCACCGAAAATTCCGACACCGGACCTGAAGGGCATGGACCTCAGCTTCCTCGAATTTTATTCATCGTGGTTGCCCGGCGTAGATATGTCCGGTGCGCAACTCATGTATTCCAATTTTGCAGGCAGTAACCTGATCGGCGCGAGTTTTACCAAGGCCGATATGGAAGGCATCGATTTATTCAATGCCCTGCTGGACAAGGCGGATTTAAGTAAGGCAAATCTTAAAAAGGCGGACCTGCGGTTAGCTCGGTTGACGGATGCGCGTCTCGACGGGGCGGACCTTACAGACGCAATTTATGACCTGAACACGATGTGGCCCAAGGGTTTTGATCCCGTTAAGGCCGGTGCGCGTCGTGAAGCGCCGCGTTACCCATATGGCCAGCCCGTTGTTATGTTCCCGAATAGGGAGCCTACCCCTGCCCGCGAGACCGCCAGATATGAGAAATTTAAAATCGCCGGTTTGCCCGCAGATGCGGTTATGTATGGCGTTGGCATCTACGGTAACGCAAATGGCCATGTTTTCATGAATGTCAGTGTAAATAAAAAAGATGCTCCTCTGGTCCTCGTGCTGAACTCAGGTTACTCCGCGACAATTAATGTCAGCGCCGCACCAGAGGCAAAACTCGCGGCGATTATTGTGACGAATGGCGACGTAGGTAACATGCCGGAGGGCGTAAAGGTTTACGATTACAACACTCTTTCTACAGGCGCGGCAACACACGTCTACAACAAATGCGGACGCAGATTTGACCGTTTTCAGGACCTGCTGCAACTGGTGACAGGGCTGACTTTCACCAAATATCTCACAGACAGATTCGACGCCGTTAGAGATGATGGCGACGATAATGCTGTCGAATTTGTCATCAAGGACTAAAAAATATGGGCCTCGACCACGAAAAATTCATGCGCCGCACCTAAAGCTATGAACAGCTTGTATGCTTGAATGATACCATGATTTTTTAATGTCAGATAACCAGGACAATTACTCTCTTCCGCATGGGCAGAGGGGATATTTTAAGAGATTATTTTCCGCAACCTTATAATAAAACATCCTTCAGAGTTCAGATAATCCCCCGTTAAATGCTTCTTAAGCATTTGTTAGTATAACCGACAGGTAAGGGGAGACTGGCCATGTCATTTGGTATTAACAGCGCTGATCTGTCGGTCCTCGTCATCGACGACCACATGATCATCCGCCAGGTGCTCGAGCAGAACCTGCGCGGGATGGGATTTTCAAAAATCGATACAGCTTCGAATTACGCCGAGGCACGTGACAGGATGTCGCAGAAAAAATACGACATCTTCTTCGTCGACTGGATTTTGCCGGGCGCGAAGAGCGGATATGTGCTGCTGCAGGAATGCCGGCAGGAACGCGATTTCGACGACACCGCCTTCGTGATGGTGACGACAGAAACAGACGAGCGCCATATGATCGAGGCGCTGAAAGCGGGTGCTACTTCATACATCATGAAGCCCGTGACGCCCAACGCATTCAACGAGAAAGTAACCAAAGTGCTCGACTGGCTGGGCAAGAAACGCAGCACACCCGGGCAGGCGAAGGCTTAAAGGGAGCGTGTCCTTATGAAGGATATGATGGCGGCATACCGTAGCCAGATTTCCGGCGTTGTCGTCACGACCGTGGTCGAGACGTTCAACCAGATGCTGCGCCAGCGCGTCACGGCCATCGCCTCGAAACATCCGCCGACGCCCGGCCCCGATGCCGCCGTCTATGCCTGCGTGCGGCTCGACCAGAAAAACACCAGCGCCGATTTCTTTTTCAGCTTCGACCGCGCCCTGCTGCTGATGACGGCCGAGGCCTTTTATCCCAAAGACCTCAGCAGCCAGAACGCCGTGCAGGAAGACATCGCCTGCGCCGTCGCCAACATCGTGGGCGGGCGCGTGAAGACCTTCCTTATCCGGCAGGGCTATGAATTCGAAATGGGCATCCCCTTCGTCGTGCAAAAGGGCAAGGGCGGCGGCAGCGACGACATTATCCACGTGCATTTCTCCTATAACCAGACGGGCGACAACGGGCTTGTCGTCAATTACATGGTGTCGGAGAAAAAGGCCGCGCTGTCATGAGCGCAACCGCGGGAAAGCCCCTGCCCCTCCGCCAGCCGCTCGACATCGCGATTGAATCCATCCTCGAAAGCCTGGGCCAGGCCATCCTCTATTTCGACCGCGACGGCAATTGCGGGCCGGTATGTTCGCGCGCCTGCATGACGATACTGGAAAGCGACCCGCGCGGCCGCCCGCTGTTCGAGGTGCTGAAGCTCGACGCCATGGAGCGCGAGCGTTTCCTGCCGCTGCTGCCGCTGCTCTTCGATGGCGACGCGACAGCGATGCCTTTTGAGGAATTAATATTGCTGGCGCCACAACGTTACCGCCATTCCAAAGACCTGCGCATCGCCCTTTCCTACCGCCCGATACTGGACGACGCGGGCGACCGCAGCGGCATCCTGCTGATCGCCACCGACGTGACGCTGAAGGTGGAGGCGCGCGAGAAGTTAAAGGCCAAGGAAGAACAGGTGCTGCGCACACTGCGCATCGCCGGTAACCGCGGCGGCTATGTGCGCTATTTGCACAGCTTCGAAATCGCCGTCGGCAGCATCGAGCGTTCCAGCACCCTGTCGGACGTGAAACGCGACCTGCATACGCTGAAAAGCATGGCGCGCGTCTTTTACCTGTCGACCGTCGCGGAACTGCTGCACGAAATCGAGGACCGCATCGAGGATTTCGAGGAAGACAGCTGGCAGGAACCCTTCGCCGAGGTCATGGCCGATTACAAGGTGCGCCTCGACCTCATGCTCGAATACGCGCGCTGGCTGGGGCGCGAGATCTGGGGCTACGAATTCGAAAGCGGCAAGCAGATCATCAGCATCGACACGCGCAAACTATACGCCTTCAGCCGCGAGATGGCGGGCATGCTGGGCACCGGCGCGCCGCCCGCGAAAGTCATCGAAAGCTATTTCTATTGCATCGCCTCCGTCCCCGTCGCCGAGCTTTTGAACTTTTTCGAGATGCAGGTGGGTTATTTCGCCGAGGTCGCCGACAGGCAGGTGCGCTTCCGCCGCCTTGACGGCGACGATGTGCGCATCTTTCCCGATTTCTACGGCAATGTCCTCGACAGCCTGACGCATGTCGCGCGCAACATTATCGACCACGCCTACGAACCCCCCGCCATGCGCGAGATCCTGGGCAAGCTGCCCGAGCTGCATGTGACGATGAAGGCGGTTTACGAGGACGCCAGCCGCAAACACTTCATCATCACCATCGCCGACGACGGGCAGGGCATCTCCCCCGACGAAGTGCGCGAGAAGCTCTCCAGCCGCGACAAGCCCCTCGATACCTCGGGCGAAAGCGACGAGCAGGTGATACAGCATATCTTCGACGCCGATTTTTCCACCAAGGTCGATGTCGACATGAACAGCGGCCGCGGCATCGGCATGAACGTCGTCAAGGCCGCCGTCGAAAAACTGGGCGGCAGCGTGCGCGTGGACAGCAAACACGGTTTTTCGACGACCTTCACCATCCGCCTGCCGGTTTTGTGGGAAAAGCCCTGAAAAACCACGCCTTTTTGCGCTTTATTTTGGCGCCAAGTTGCGTTATGAATATCCCCCATGACAAACGCCGCCCGTAAACCCGTTGAATCCGATGCCTGGTGCCGCGCCTGCGAAGGCCGCAATCTTTCGCAGATTGGCGAAAAAGACGGCTTTGCGCTGATGCGCTGCGCGGATTGCAAGACGGTGGTGGTCAACCCCTACCCGACCGACGCCGAGCTGATGGAATTCTACCGCGACTACGGCAAGACCACCGATTACCTGCGCAAGAAAGACAGCAAGGTGCGCCGCAGCCTCGGCCGCGTGAAACTCATCATGGACCAGGGCGTGCCCGGCGACCGCTTCCTTGATGTCGGGTGCAGCGTGGGCTATGTCGTCGAGGCCGCATCGCGCATGGGGCTGCGCGGCCACGGCATCGATATCGACCCCGTCGCCATCGACATCGCGCGCAAGAACTTCGGTTCCGCCGGCGAATTCGAAACGATCGCGATCGAGGATCTCGCCGCCCGCGGCGATAAATTCGACATGGTCTATGCGTCGGAAGTCGTCGAGCACGTGCGCGACCCCGAAAGCTTTATCCGCAGCATCGCGGCCGTCATGTCGCCGGATGCCATTCTCTACCTCACCTGCCCCGACGGCGCGCATTTCACCGTGCCGCGCAACTTCGCCAACTGGCCCATGGTCTGCCCGCCCAACCACCTGACGTATTTTTCGCGCAAGGGCATGACGAAACTGCTGGCGCGCCACGGCCTGACGGTCGAAAAATTCCGCCCCGCCTTCAAGCCGGGCATCAAGGTTATCGCCCGCAAGCCCGCGAAATAAACTTTCTTTCCGCCCATACTTGATTTTCATCAACTCCCTGACGCCGCATTTGTCCTCATAATGGAACCGGAAGGAAGGAGCCCGCATTAGGTCATCAGGTGGAGGTTCCCATGACAACCATGAAAATCACTGGCAAGAAAATTGCCCCGAACAGCAAGAAAATCACCGTCAGCGCGGCTTTGCTTATCGCCGCTGTCATCGGCGGCCTTTTGGCCCTCTGGGTGACGTTCCAGCCGCTGGCGATGCAGTAATATCCGTTACTTGTTAAAGGGTTAACCTTGTGCCCCGCATATTCACCTTTGTTTAAGGTAAATGTTGCATAGTATGTGGGTAACAGGAGCCCTTTTCATGACTGATGATTTCAAGAAATGCCAGATCAAACCCGGCACCAAGGTCGATCTTTCCAAATTCCCCACCGGTGAAACCTTCGGCTGGAGCAAGGAAGACGCGAAAAAGCAGACCGAGAAAAACCTCGCCCGCATCGCCGAGTTGCAAGAAGTCCTCTACGCCGAGGGCAAGCACAGCCTGCTGATCGTGCTGCAGGGCATGGACACGGGCGGCAAGGACGGTGTGGTGAAAAGCATCGGCGGGGCGATGAACCCCCAGGGTGTCACCGTCACCTCGTTCAAGCGGCCGACGCAGGAAGAAATCGACAACGGCTTCATGTGGCGCATCGAAAAAGCCGCGCCGAAAAAAGCGGGACAGGTCGCCATCTTCAACCGTTCGCAATACGAGGACGTCGGCGTCGTGCGCGTCCACGGGATTGTCGATGAAAAGGAAATTCCCGGCCGCTACAAAACAATCAACGATTTCGAGAAAAAACTGGCCGACCCCAAAAGCAATCCCGATATCCCGGGCGGCGTCACCGTCATCAAGTTCTGGCTGCACATCAGCCCTGACGAGCAGTGGGAGCGCTTCCGCGAACGCCTCGAACGCCCCGAAAAAAACTGGAAGTTCGAGATGGGCGATTTGAAGGAACGCGCCCATTTCCCGCGGTATATGGAGGTCTATTCCGACGCCATCAACAACTGCAACAGCGAAGACGCGCCATGGATCGTCGTGCCTGCCGATAAAAAATGGGCGCGCGACCTGATCATCTCGCAGGTAGTAGTCGACAAGCTGGAAGCGCTAAAGATGGAATACCCCAAGGCCGACCCGAACATCGCCGCCATCCGCAAGCATTTCTTCTCGGGCCAAGACCCGATCGCGCCGGAGGACATGAAGGCAAAACTAGACACCTTCAAACCCGTGGATACCAAACCCGCGGGAAAGCCGTCAAAGGCAAGGGCTGAATTCAAGAAGTGATCAATGCGCCTTGCCTTGATTCAGGTTAGTGCGCCTTGCGCAGCGGTTCTTTCAGCGCCTTGTCTATTTCGAGAACAAGATCTTCCTCGGGGTATGAACCCTCGACCGTCACGGTGCCATTGAAACTGTAATGCGGCACATTGGTGATGCCCTCGCCCTTCGCCATGGCGTGTTCGGCGCTCACCAGTTCCTTGTCGGTGCCGGCGGCGAATTTCTTGAGGAGCTCCGCGCGTTCGAGCCCCGCGGCCGCGCCGATATCGGCCAGCACATTCACGTCGCCGATGAATTTTCCTTCGCTGAAGTAGGCACGCATCACGCCTTCGGCGACTTCGCTTTGCTTGCCCGCGGCCTTCGCCCAGCGGATCAGGCGGTGCGCGGCGTTGGTGTTGGGTGCGCGCTGTATGGCTGCGAAATTAAAAATCACGCCCTCTTCCTTCGCCCAGGCCGTCATGTTGGCCTGCATCTCTTTCATTTTCGCGGGGTCGAATTTCTTTGCCATATGCTCGCGGTAATCGACGCCTTCCTCGGGAAGGGCGGGCGCCAGCTGGAAGGGGCGCCAGTTGATCTCGGGCTCGACATCCGGGCGCATCTCCAGCGCCTTTTTAAGCCTGACAAGGCCAAGATAGCACCAGGGGCAAACGACATCTGCATGGACGTCTATATTAAGTTTGGCTTTTTCCGGCATATTATGTCCTTCCCTGATAAAATGACGCTATGGCATTTGCTTTGCTGCCGCTAAGATATGCCGTGCGGAATGTTTATCAAGGCCGCGAAAATAACAAGGAGAACCCTATGCGTTATGGATTTATCATCGCGGCAGTTCTGATGGCGATTACCGCCGCCCTGCCCGCCCAGGCCTTCGGCCCCAACGACGGCCGCACCTCGGCCACCGCCAACGTGCGCTCGGGCCCTGCAAACAAATACGAAATTATCGGCAAGATCCGCTCGGGCACGCAGGTGCAGATCATCGGCTGCGCGCGCACCTGGGAATGGTGTGATGTCGAAGGCGGCGGGCTGCGCGGCTGGGTCCCGGCAAGGTTCCTGCTGGGCTATCAGGACAACCACCTGGTCAGCGTCATCAATTACGGCGAAAAGACCGGCATTCGCATCATCGCCTTCGACGAGCCGACCTACTGGAGCGAACATTACACCAACCGCGATTTCTACCAGAAACGCTATGGCATGCGCGAAGACCTGACGCACTCGCACCAGTGGCGCTGGTCGCGCTGGGGCGACGGCACGGGCGTGCGCCACGACAACACGGTTTATTACAACGAATAAACCGGCCTGAACGAATAACGGCGGCGGCCCCTGAAAAGGCCGCCGCCTTTGTTTTGGGGGTGATTGAACTTTGCCAAAAGCCGCGTTATCCTGAGCCACATGAAAACACATCTTTTAGCCCCCACGCTTATCGCCCTCCTCCTCCTGCCCGGCTGCGCCCCCGCACCCGAAAAACGCGCCGCGCTCGCCACGCAGCTTGAAGCGCAAGTCGCATACAAGAGCGGCAACACCAACCCGCGCCCCTCTGATTTCATCGTCTGCCACGGCCATGGCTGCCGGCTGAAAAACGAAGTCTCGCTGTCGTCGCGCGAATGGTCTCGAATTGCAGCCCAGTTCAACCCGGGTGGCAGCACCGCGAAGCAGGAACGTGAAAACCTGCGCCGCGCCATCGGCCTCATGGAAAAAATCGTCGGCCCCCGCACCGATACCGACAAGGATGTCGGCGGCACTTTCGAAGGCGCGATGTCGTCGGGCCAGATGGACTGCGAAGACGAAATGCTGAACACCGCGACTTACTTCAAGATGATGGCCGACAAGGGCCTTATCCGCCGCCACCGCCTGTCGGGCCGCGCGCACCGCGGCTTCTTCGTCACCGGCTGGCCGCATATGGCCGTGCAGATCGAGGATGTGGCGACCGGCAAGCAATACGTGCTGGACAGCTGGTTCCATGATAACGGCGTGCCCGCCGAAGTGGTCGAGCTACAAAAATGGCGCGAAGGCTGGCGCCCCGCCGACGCCACCGACCGCGCCCGTCACCGCACAGCGGAAATCAAGGCGTTGCGTAACACCTATTAACATCCCTTAAGTACCTCAAGGCCGGAACCGCAAGCTCCTGCGGCTCATTAATATAATGAGCCTTTAACGAAGGAGGCCTGTTATGCGTTATCCGGTTATTTTTGCAGCCCTGCTGGCTGTGGCCGCCGCGCTGCCTGCGGCAGCCGAAACAATTTATTCATCCGAAGAAATGAACCTGCGGGCTGGCCCGGGCGGCGGATATCCGCTTGTTGGCAAGCTGCCCGAAGGATCACCCATGCAGGTTTACGGCTGCGATGAAGGCCAGCAATGGTGCGACGTCTCCGCCTCCGGCCTGCGCGGCTGGATTTCCGCGCAAAAGCTGGACCATACGCCTGTGGCGCCTGTGGTGAATTTCGACGAGCAGTCCTATTGGATGTCGAACTATTACACCAGCGATTTTTACCGCAGCCAGTACGGCTACCCCGATACCAGCCGCGGCCCGGGCTGGCGGCGCGAGGGTAACCACTGGGTCGGTACCCGTAATTTTGGCTCGGACGATTACGACCATGACGGCATCCCCAATATCAAGGACAAGGATGACGACGGCGACGGCATCAGCGACGACCGCGACCTGGACCGTGACAACGACCATTTCGTGGATGTCTGGAACCGCAGCGACCTTTACAGCCGCCGCCTCCATTACCGCGATTAATTATATGGAAATGCTGTAAATTTTTATTCGGAACGCAGGGAACAAGCCCCAAAGCTCGTGTATTTGCTGTCTGAAGTTTTTAACAACTCTCAAAGAGGCCCCCAATGCGTAAAGTAATTGTTCTCGCTGCCTTTCTCGCAGCATGGGCGTTCATGGCACAGCCTGCGGCTGCCGCTGTCGACGCTTATACCTCCACCTCCCTCAACATGCGTGCAGGCCCCGGCGGTAACTACCCCGTCATCGGCCGTATTTCGGCGCGCGCGCCTGTGGACATCCGCGGCTGCACGAACAACATGCAGTGGTGCGACGTTTCGGCTGCGGGCTTCCGTGGCTGGGTTGCAGGGCAGCGCCTCAACACCCGCTACCGCAACCGCGAAGCGAACGTGATCTCGCTGGGCTCCGTGCTCGGCCTGCCGATCGTGACCTATGATCAGCGCACCTACTGGTCGACCAACTACTACGACCGCGACTTCTACCGCGCGCGTTATGGCTGGAACAACGACCACAGCCGCTACGGCTGGCGCCGCGACCGCAACGGCGACTGGGTGCGTGACAGCAACTGGCGCGGCATGGACTATGACCGCGACGGCAAGCCCAACTACCGCGACCGCGACATCGACAATGACGGCATCTCGAACCGTTACGACCGCAACGACTACTCGCGCCGTAACTACCGTCACTACAACGACTAACACGTTTCCCGAATCGTTTGTCCCTGCCCTGGCAAACGATGCACACGAAAGCGCCGCAGTTGCCCTAACTGCGGCGCTTTTTTTTATTGCTGTGATTTAGGCTGTTATTCTTTCTTGGCCTTTTTGTAGTCTTCTTTCGTGTAGCAATAGCCTTTCAGCTCTTTCATGCCCTGGGGGCATTTGCCGTTTTGCTCCTTGGGCCATACGCAATAGTTGCCATGCGGCAGCGAAGGGATTGCGCAGGCCTTCCCGGGCGCGGGGGGCGTATTGCCGTTATCGGATTGCTGTTGCTGCTGGCCGAGGCCGCCGCCCGAGCTGCCGGGTGTCGGCAGCGGGCCGGGGCCGTTGGAGGGCTGGCTGCCGTCGGGCTGTGAAGGCTTGCTGACCGGGCTTGTCTGGCAGTGGTCGATCCACCAGATCTGGCCGGTCGGGCAGTTGTGTTCTTCTGTCGCAACCGGCGTGGAGGGCATGTTGCCCGGCCCGACTTTGGAGGGCAGCGTCTCGGTCGCAACCGGCGTCGAGGGCGCATTGCCCGGCGTGATTTTGGAGGGCGAAGTCGCCACGGCATGGGCGCCGGGGCTGCTCAGCGCACCCGCCGCCCTGCCCGAGGTCTCGGCATAGACCGCCGTCGACACCAGCAGCACCGCAACGACGGCCGTTACAATAACTTTCTTCATGGTATGTCCTTTAATCAAGAAGCGATATCGGTGAGGACGGGATAGGTTTCGGGGCGGCGGTCGCGGAAGAACTGCCAGGTGTCGCGCACCTGCTGCACCATATCCATGTCCATATCGGCCGTGACCAGCTCGTCTTTATCTTCCGACGCGCAGACCAGCAGCTCGCCTCTAGGGTTGCAGATGTAGGACGAGCCGTAGAACTTGCCGATGTTCCAGGGCGCTTCCGTGCCCGGACGGTTGATCGCGCCGACGTAGTAGCCGTTGGCGACGGCGGATGCCGGCTGCTCCAGCTTCCACAGGTATTGCGACAGACCAGCGACAGTTGCGGAGGGGTTCACCACGTATTCAGCACCTTTGAGAGCCAGCGCGCGCCAGCCTTCGGGGAAGTGGCGGTCGTAGCAGATATAGACGCCCATCTTCACATAGGCCGTATTGAACACCGGCCAGTCGCTGAAGCCCGGCTTGAAGAAGAACTTCTCGTAGAAGCCGGGGCCCACATGCGGGATATGCGTCTTGCGGTATTTGCCGAGGAATTTTCCGTCGGCGTCGATGACGGCGGCGGTGTTGTAGTACACGCCCGTCATGTCTTCCTCGTAAATAGGAACGACGATGACCATGTTGTACTTCCTGGCGTATTCCTGCATCAGCTTGGTGGTATGGCCGTCGGGGATGCGCTCCGCCGCGCGGTACCATTTCTTGTCCTGCGAGGGGCAGAAGTAAGGCTGCGTGAAAACTTCCTGGAAGCTGAGCACCTGCACGCCCTGCTTGCCCGCCTGTTCGATGAGGGGGATATGCGCCGCGATCATCTTGTCGCGGATCTGCTCGGGGGTGTCGTTTGCGGCGTCGCCCTTGAGCGACATCTGGATCAAACCGGCTTTGACAATACGGGCCATGGGCGGCTTCCTTTCAACTGAAATGCGCGTTTTTAAGTGCTCTTGAACTATTCTATGAAAAGGAATAGACAATAGTTATCACGCATATTCAAGGTTATTTATAGGAGCCCCCATGGCCGATAATTCCCTTTTGATCAAAGGCGGCACCATCGTCACCGCCGACCGCACGTGGAAGGCGGATATCCTCTGCCAGGACGGCATTATCAAGGAAATCGGCGAGAATCTGGAAAATAACTCAAAAGCCGAGGTGGTAGACGCCAGCGGCCAATACGTCATGCCCGGCGGCATCGACCCCCACACGCATATGGAGCTGCCCTTCATGGGCACCGTCGCCTCCGAGGATTTCTTCAGCGGCACCACCGCCGGCGCGGTGGGCGGTACCACCATGATCATCGATTTCGTCATCCCCTCCCCCAAGACCAGCATCATCAGCGCCTACCACCAGTGGCGCGAGTGGGCGGAGAAATCGGCGACCGATTATTCCTTCCACGTCGCCATCACGTGGTGGAGCGACGAGGTCAGCCGCGACATGGAAACGCTGGTGAAGAACCACGGCGTGAACTCGTTCAAGCATTTCATGGCCTACAAAGGCGCCATCATGTGCGACGACGAAGTGCTGGTGAACTCCTTCACCCGCGCGCGCGAACTAGGCGCCATGGCCACCGTCCACGCCGAAAACGGCGAACTGGTCGCGCACCTGCAAAAGCAGATTTACGACATGGGCATCACCGGCCCCGAAGGCCACCCCATGTCGCGCCCCCCGGGCGTCGAGGGCGAAGCGGCCGAGCGCGCCATCCGCATCGCCGATGTGCTGAACGTGCCATTATATATCGTGCATAACTCCTGCATCCCCAGCCTCAACGCCATCGCAAGGGCAAGGCAGGACGGCCAACGCGTCTTCGGCGAAGTCTTGGCCGGCCACCTGATCGTCGACGACAGCGTGTACAAGAGCGACGATTTCGAATTCGCCGCCGCGCACGTCATGTCGCCCCCGTTCCGCAGCAAGGAACACCAGAACGCGCTGTGGAAAGGCCTGCAATCCGGCACGCTGCATACCACGGCCACCGACCACTGCTGCTTCTGCGCCCCGCAAAAGGCCGCAGGCAAGGATGATTTCAGAAAAATCCCCAACGGCACCGGCGGCATCGAAGACCGCATGGGCGTGCTCTGGCACCACGGCGTCAATACCGGACGCCTGACGATGAACGAATTCGTCGCCGTCACCTCCGCCAACACCGCAAAGATTTTCAACATCTACCCGCGCAAGGGCAACATCACCGTCGGCGCCGACGCCGACATCATCGTCTGGGACGCGAAAAAGACCCGCACCATCAGCGCCAAAACCCACCACCAGAAAGTCGACTTCAACATCTTCGAAGGCATGACTGTCGAGGGCGCCAACACCGTCACGATTTCACAAGGCAAAATCGTCTACAAAGACGGCGACGTCCGCACCGTCCGCGGCGCCGGCCGCTACATCAACCGCCCCGCCTTCACCAGCCACCACGACGCCCTGAAAATCAAGCGCGAGGTGGAAAAGCCGGTGGGGGTTAAGAGGGTTGGGAAGAAGAAGGTGGCTTAAAACAGATTTTTTCAGCAAAATCAGGGCGCAGCTATGAAAATCAACAGCCTAACTATAAAAAACTTTCGCGGCATTCAAAAAGTCGAAGCCCGTGATTTAGGGGATACAATAATTATCGCCGGACAAAACGGGTCGGGAAAGTCTTGCGTTTTTGACGCCATCCGACTCCTGAAGTCAACCTATGGCGGTTATCAACAAAATGAATATCAGCATTTTTTTGGTGAATTTCAAATTCAACTCCATGGCAATTCAAAAAACCTGAAAGGCTTATTTAATAAGCCGGGCAGCCCCTTGATTATCGAGTGTCAGTTTCAACTTCGGGATGCTGAAAAAAAATATATAACAGAGAATCTGGCAGAACTCTTGGAGGAAACCATTTGGCAATTAGAATTGCCTGAGGCTTTTCAATACGGCGGTTATCACAAGGCCATGTTTTCCAATCAATTCCGCGAACGACAGCCGGCGGTAACAAAGAGAGTCGCTGAAATACTACCCTCTGTTCAAGCAGACCTTGCTAAACCTTTCATTCTTGGCAGAATTGAAATTTCTCCAGATGCACAAATTAAGCTAGAAAAATCTAACTTGTTGTCGATAATATTTACCAACTATCGCCCAAGACAGATTGGGGTTATAGATTACCACGGTGCTCAGCGTCATTACGGAAGAGAAAACGTTCAGGGTATTAACTTAAGCCTTGAACAGAAAAATCAGCAATATAGCCAACACACGCTTTATAACTACAATAATAAATACAACAACGTAAAAAGCGAGATGGCGGGAAACTTCATTAAGGAGTTACTGAGCGAAAAAGCTGGCGGAGGCCCTAAGGGGGATGACAGCAGATCCCTTATTAAAACCTTGACGGAACTATTCGAGTCTTTCTTCCCTGATAAAAAGTTTCTTGGCCCAAAACCAACTATCGATGGAAGTTTATCTTTTCCTGTGATGACCCAGGTCGGAAATGAACACGACCTCGATGAACTTAGCTCTGGAGAAAAAGAAATCTTATATGGATACTTGCGTATCCGGAGTTCCGCTCCGCAGGATTCTATAATTTTGTTAGATGAACCTGAACTACATTTAAATCCTAGATTAATACGCGGGCTTCCAGATTTTTATCGGAAGCACTTAGGGGAATCCTTACAAAACCAACTCTGGCTTGTCACACATTCTGATGCTCTGATTAGAGAAGCAGTCGGTAAGCCGGGATTCAATGTATTCCATATGCTCCCCTGCAGCACAGAATTAGGTGATACAAATCAGCTTAAACAATTGCTAGTCACGAAAGACTTGGATCTAGCACTCGCTGATTTGGTCGGGGACCTTGCAGCCTACCGACCCGGCGGAAAAGGGCTGATTTTTGAAGGTGGTGGCGATACAGATTTTGATAAAACTTTCTGTAGCGCGTTATTTTCCGAGGAGTTAAAAGGCATAAATCTAATTTCTGGCTCGAATAAAATGAGAGTCAAAGCTCTCCATGAGATATTAGAAAATGCATATAATAAAGGTGACTTGCCTACAAAATTTTACGCCATCATTGACAAAGATACCGACCCGGTTGACCCAAGCAACGCTGTAAACAGATTTGAATGGGACGTTTATCATATTGAAAACTACCTATTGGAAGAACAGTTTATTGCTGAGGTTCTGAACTCCTTAAACACAAAAAAAACTTACACCGCTACACAAGTACGGGATTTATTACTAGGAGCTGCGCAAAAAGTAGTCCAACACGTATTGGTACATAGAATGCGCACGTATGCAAATTCAGTGGTGGTCAAATCCATCGATTTTGGCTGCAATCCCAATACAACTGCAATCGGTAATGACATGTATCACGCATTAACCCGTTCCATGCAGCGAATTGAGAAATCCGCCTTAAATGAGCTTTCAGCAAATGAATTAATTGCTAAAGAAAAAGAAATTCGAAAGGAGATCGAACTAAGCTTCTCTGATGGCAGCTGGTTAAAAATCTTACCTGGTCGAGACATCTTAAAGCAATTCGTTGACCTTGAATCTATTCCTGTGGGTTACGAGGTTCTAAGAAATCTAATCTTAAGCAGGATGGCGGATAAAAATTACAAGCCGATTGGCATGAAATCGATAATAGATAAAGTTCTCGCCGATTAATTTGCGGCCAGAGCTAGGATCAAAGGGGCCGAAGTAAATTGAAAACCAACAAGGAAACAAAAACATGAGCGACACAAATTACGATCATCTCTGGAAGGACGAGAAAAACTGGGGCGCCGGGATGTGCGGATGGTATTTCTGCAAGGAAGATCCGCGGCTCTGGGTGCCCAAGAAAAGACAGTATCTGGGGGTTACAGTGAACCTCGGCCATCCGAAGGGCGGGGCGACGCTGGTGGCGTTATTCCTGACCCCCTCGATCCTGCTGATTATCGGGCTGCTGGCCTCTGTCACGGTTTGCAGTCATTAATTTAAACCCGGGAAACGACGCATGAAAAAACTTGTCTTCACAGCCATCCTCTCTTCACTTGTGCTGGTCGCGGCGCAGGGCTACGCGGCGGAAGATACGCAGGAGCTGCAGGACCGCGCGGCGGTGCTGCAGCTGTCGGGGTTCGAGGCGCGCAGGACGATGCTGGAATACTGCGGCGTCTCGGGTGACGAGGCCGACAAAATCCTTGCGAACGATATCGCGGCCGCACCCCAGCTGGAGGCGTCATTGAGCGACGCGGGCAAAAGGTCGCTGAAGGTCGAGCTGGCCCATGCCCGCGACGCCGTCAAAGCCTCGTGGAACGCAACCCCCGCCGCCCAGCGCGAACAGGCCTGCGCCTCGATGGTCGGGCAGATGTCGCAGTAAAGGCAAAACAACAACCTGTAATACTATGATGCGTTGTGGTTTTACCCCTTGAATTACAAAGGTAAACCGCCGCAGCAAACAAAGCATTCGGCCTATAAATCCTCTGTTAATGCGCGGGGTGTATAATACATCCTAGTGTACCGGGAGGACCCATGGCAGACAAAGACGCAAAGAAAGAAGATTACGGCAGGAAATCCGGCAGCGCCTTTTTACAGGACCTGCCCGCGACCACCATGACGATGGAATCCGGTACGACGCTACAGCAGTTGCCCAACACCATCTTGCCGATCCACCAGGAGAGGAAGCACGAGCCTGCCATACCCGCAGGGCCGAAAATCAAACTTTGAGGCCCCTTAAGCCCCCCCCCCTTCATTGATGTGCGCGAACCTCGCAGGGCCGCCCCTTCGGCTGGCGCTGCATGTTGCCCGAAACGGCAAGCAATAAACCAAAAGGATATTCACGCCATCTGGCTGATTTAGCGCCTGCGCCCCGCCCCCCCCAGTCCCGGATCGACGCCGGGAAATCGAAGGTGAAATCGCCCGGCGGCGGTGATATAAAGGGCCATCGTTTATCCACATTCCCTGCCGGCAACGGCCAAGTCAAAGGAGCCAACAGCATGAAACCGTTCTTTACCGCCGCCATCCTTTCCATCCTGCTGCTGGCGTCATCCGCACAGGCGGCGGGGCTTCCCGAGGGGCTGCCCGAAACGTCGCGGCGCGGCAACGACCTGGTGATGCGTTTCGGCCAGAAGGAAACGGTGATCAAGGATTTCCTCTATGACATCCAGCAGGGGCAGATCGCGCTCTTCTACCTGCGGATGCCCAAGTACGGCAAATGCGCGCTCGACGTCGACTGGCAGGGCAAAATCATCGCGGCGCGCTGCGACGGCTCGAAGGCCTATGGCGCAAAGCCGTCTTCCTCCGGCAAGCGGAGTGGCCTGAATTGAAAGACGGTTTCATCGTGCGCGTGACGTACAAGAACGAAAACGTCGAGCTGCATGAATTCAGCAACAAGAAAAAAGCCATCGACGCCCGCGACCGCTTCCGCAAGATGGAAACCGTCGCCTCGGCCAAGATGTTCCGCGCGGACGATTCCGAACGCCTCGGGTCTGGGAAACAGGATTGATTTACAAGAAGCAGGCTGCCGGCAGCGCCTTGACCTCCGGTTCGCACCCGCGCTGCAGCGCGTAGTTGACCAGCGGGAGGCCATTGGAACCGCCTCCGCGCGCGCTCCGCACCGCCGCGGCGCGCCTTCAGAACGCCTTCAGCGCCGCATCAGGAACGCATCTCCGCCGCTAAAATGCACTTAAAGCCATGTTTTCGTTGTTGGAAACGGGGCTCCGGATTTCACTTGCGAAAAACTGCTTAAATATATGTATTTGTTGGCTAATTCCGGTTTCGCTTTGTTCTTTTCACAGTAACTGGCTGATTTCGTTAAAAAATATGTGCAAAAAAATTTTTTGCGGGATTTGCCAAGAATCCGCCTCGGGTGTAAATTGAAATTCCCCGAAAGGACAGCACAATGAAAAAATCAACCATGAAAGCCGCCGGCTTGGCCCTGGCCTTTAGTCTCTTTGCTTTTCCGGCACTTGCGCAGGATCCCGTGAAAAAACCAGTCGAAAAACCCGCCGATAAATGCACCATGAGCATCAAGACCGAATTCGGCAAGGAAGGCCCCGGCACCACCACCTTCACCCTCACCCCCGTCCACGACGGCGCCCTCTACAACTGGTCGCTGACCTCCGGAAACGTCGCGATCGGCCAGGGTTCGCCGTCGATTGTGATCGACAATCCGCCGCCGGGCGAGGAATTTACGGTGACCGTCGATGCGATTGACAGGCCGTCGTGCCCGGATAAATCGAACAGCACGTCGATTAAAGTGACCATCCCGAAACCGGGCAAGCCGCCCGCGCCGTCGAAATAAAAAGCCGCGCACCCCTTTGCGGGGAATGCAAAGGGGCGGCGTAACGGTAGTTAACGGTAGTTCACGGTAAAAATAATCCTAGAGCTTGAAAGGCTTGATCGCGCCCGCTTTCAGCTTGGGCGTCTGGTCGGGGCAGGCCTGCACGGCCTGCTCGATTGAATCATCTAGCTTGTCGAGATAGGCGCGCTGCTGGGCATTCAGCTGCGGGTTGTTGCGGAATTCGGCGACGGTATCGGTCACGAAACGTGAATCGATGTAGAGGTTCGTAGAAAACAGCGTGGACTGGCTGTCGACGTAAACGCCCTGCCCTCCCGCCTTGACGGCCTTCTGCCCCGCGGCCTTCATTTCGGCGTCGATGAACATGCGGTCGATGGTGCCGGCCTCGTTGATGACTTCGAAGGCGGCGAGCTGCACCTGCAAATCGCGCAGCTTGATGATTTTGGGCGAGGCCTGGTTGAAAGCGCCGGACAGCGGAGAAGGCTGGGTCGTCGCGACTTGGGGGTCAGGCATAGGGGAACTCCTGTTGATGAAACGCGTTAATCTAAAATCACTTTGGGATATGTGTGTTATGTAAAACTCTACAGGATAAGTTTTAACAAAACCTTAACGCCGTTAATAAATGCCGAATTCGTCAATGATATCAATGCCACCATAACTGAAAAGGTTAACGCTCCAAATGCCCCGCACCTTTGAGCCCCACCCGAAGCCAAGTAAACTGCCCCAAAATCAGAAATAAAATCAAAGGAGAATCCAGCCGTGAAAAATTCCGCAGCGCCGCTCATTATCATCCTCGTCATCGCCGCGATCGGCGCCGGCGCATATTTCACGGGCATGGTCGGCCTGCCGCAACGCACCGCCGCAACACCTGCAGCAACCTCTGTGGAAGCTTCGCCCGCCGTCGTCGATGAAAAATGCGCAATCGCGGTGAAGCTGACGCCCGGCACGGTCACCAGCGTCTTCACCGCCGTCCCCGCGCGCACCGATGCCGCCTACAACTGGACGACTGACGCAGGCGTTATCACCGACGGTCAGGGCACATCCGAAATCACTGTCGATACGACAGGCGTGCGCACGGAAGTAACGGCATCGGTCGAGCTGCTGAAACCCGATCCGGCCTGCCCCGCCGGCAGCAATAAAGCATCTGCCACGCTGGCAGCGCCGAAATAATCGCTATCCGTGACAGGATGATGATGCCCCCGCCGTTGCGCAGGCGGCCATCGCGCCATCAGGCGATGGCGGCACATGGTTAGTGCGGCGTGACGGCGGGCGGGTCGCTGGCGGGGAAGGAATCTTCGATGGCGCTGTCGATTTTTTCTTCGGCTTCGAGTTCAAGCTTGCGCGCTTTCCCGTGTTTCGACAGGTAGCATAACGCGCCCGTGGCAAGTGCAAGTAAAGCAAGTTTTTTCATGGGATTTCCTTTTAGTCGCGGGGTTGGTACTTAAGGCCAATACCCCGCCCGCGCATCGGTTCCTGCCGATTTGGCGGAATCACGGCGATTTCGCAGGCCATGACAGCGCCTGCGAAGATATGTAGAATAACGGGCAAGAGGGCCCAACAATGCCGGATAAAAAATACCTTTTGGCCGCTTTCGCCGTCGCGCTCGCCTGCTTCGTGCTGGTCACGAAATACGTCAAGCTGACGCCGGGCCCGCTCGACAGTTTCAGCCCGCGCGTGCAGGCGGCCTATGACGATTCATTCCAGCGTCTCGAATTCCCCAGGGGCGTCGATGAAAAATACCAGCGGCAGGTGGCGGGATTTTTGGCGGGATGCCTCGATTCATGCCTCAACCGCAAAATGGATTTCTTCGGCCAGCGCATTTCGTTGAAAAACTGCCGCGCCGGCTGCGCCTGCATCGCGAACACGCGCATGACATCGCAGCCAACCGATTTCGTGGCCGGCCAGAAAAAAGCGCCCGCGGAGGAAGTCGAGGAAATCAAGCACTGCCTCGGCAAACCGCCCGAAAAAACGGAAAAGAAATGATCTTCCAGTCGCACTTCGGCGTCTACGCGCTGGTCTTCTCGGCCGAGCGCGACGCCGTGCTGCTGATCAAAAAAGCGCTCGGCTGCTATACGGGATTGTACGATCTGCCCGGCGGCGGGATGGAGCCCGAAGAACTGCTGGAGGACGCGCTGCAACGCGAGGTGCAAGAAGAAACCGATTGCACCGTCACGTCGATGAAACAGCTGGGCGCTTTCTCCGTCCTCTACCCCCACAAGAAAGAGGGGCAGGACGTGACGCTCCGCCACCTCGGCGCAATCTACGAATGCGCCATCACCGGCACCCCGCGCGAAGGCTCGAACGGGCTGGATGACAGTGATGGGTGTGTCTGGATGAAGGTGAACGAGCTGAACGAAAAGAACGCGGCGCCGTTTGTTTTGATGGCGGTTGCGAAATCAAATGAATGAAAATCAATTTATTTTGCACCTTTGATTGAAGAGCGATGAAAAAAGATTCTCGACTATCCACAATTTCCTCGGCATTAACGGCTTGCCTTGATTTAGCAACCAATTCTAAGCGACGTTACGTAACTCTTGAAATGTGCGCCATAGCGCTTAGTAAAGCCGGTATTCAAAATGAAAATGCAGACCGTGCGTTGGAGTTACTCAAAGGCGGACACGACGTGGATCCTCAAACAAAAAGAGACCTCGAAGCGCTATATACAAGACTTGATAATAATTACCTCAACCTTCATGAATCTTCAGAAAATTTAACCCCGCAAACATCAGATGCATTTCGTCAAGCCAGAGCAATTTCGGCATTAGTTCATGCCGTTTCGACGGAACCTTACAAGGAATATGACGCCATATATGAGGCGATACACTCCCTAGAAGATAAGACAGAGGGGATTAATATTGCCGAACAGCTCTTGGAAGATCAAAGGTCATGATCAAAGGGGCTAGAGTAGATTGATTTGCCCCTCTCCCCTTGCGGGAGAGGTTAGGTGAGGGGCGCGAGCGTCTGCGAGCGTGAATCACATCGCGCAGACGCGCGAGCCCCTCACCTCTGTCGCTCACGCGACATCTCCTCTCCCGCAGGGGGGAGAGGAGATGATCAAAGGGGTCAGAGTAAATTGATTTGGGGAGCCGGGACAGGCTTTAATAAATTTACCCGGCTTCTTTTGCTGCTATAAGCCATCGAAAGAGCCACGTCGCCATAACCGCCCCTGCGATTTGCGCAAGGATGAAGGCGGCAACGTCATCCGGCCTGATGCCTGCGAAGGTGTTGCTGAAACTGCGCGCGATGGTAACGGCGGGGTTGGCAAACGACGTTGAAGCGGTAAACCAGTATGCCGCCGTGATATAGGCCGCGACCGCCAGCGGCACAGCGGGAAGGCTTTGTTTTACGCATCCCCATATCACCATGAGCAGGCCGAAGGTGGCGATGAACTCGCTCCACCACTGGCCGCCGCCTGTGCGGATTTTTTCGGACGCGGATATTAGCGGTTCACCGAACATAAGGTGAGCCGCAGCCACGCCAATAATGGCGGCCGTCACCTGAACCGCCCCATAGGCCAGCGCATCGCGCTTGGCTATTTTCTTTTGGATTGCCATGCAAAGCGTGACGGCGGGGTTGAAATGCGCCCCCGAAATTGGCGCGAATATCAGGATAAGCACCGAAAGCGCGCAGCCTGTGGCGATGCTGTTGGCAAGAAGGGCTATGGCGGCGTTCCCCGCGGCCAGCTTTTCACCCATGATGCCCGAGCCGACAACCGCCATGAGCAGGAAGGCCGTTCCCAGGCCTTCCGCCGCCAGCCGTTTTGACAGCGCCGCGGGATTGCTCATGTGACGGTTTCCCCGATGGTGCGCAGGTGCTTTGACAGCTCTTCTTTCGGCAGCGCGGCGGGAAGACGCAGAAAGGCCTCTACACGCGCCTTGAGCGTTTTATAAGCGCCCTCGAAAGCCGCCATAATTTCGGCATCACTGCCTGTGGCATGGGCGGGATCGGGGACGCCCCAATGCGCCTTGACGGGTGCGCCGAAGAAGACGGGGCAGGATTCACCCGCCGCGCTGTCGCAAACGGTAATCACCACATCAACCGGCTTGCCCGTAAACTCGTCCCACGACTTGCTGCGGAAGCCATCTGTTGAAATCCCATTGGATTGCAACAGCGCAAGGCTTTTGGGATGTACCTGGCCTGTGGGCTTGCTGCCCGCGCTGAAAGCCGTAATCCGCCCCTGCCCCAGATGATTGAACAGGGCTTCGCCCAAGATCGAGCGGCAGGAATTGCCTGTGCAAAGGATCAAAATTTTTAGCGGAACATCTGGCATATATTTAAGTCCGTCTTTCTTTTTGCCAACGTCTGACCGCCACCACTGCCCAGACCGCCTCAACGACGCCAAACGGCCACGCTCCTTGCAGAAAACCGTAGGCGGAGCCAAGAGCGCATGACATAGCAAAAGCAAGAATGTACCAGTGACTGCGTTTTTCCAAAGCATATGTAACAAGCATCGCCGTTACCGCAAACAGGCCAAAAAGCGTTAACCCATCCATCAGCAGCAGCTTCCCTGTTTCGGCTGTGGAGCGCAACAGCCGTTGTCTTCTGTCTTTTCAGCCTTGAAGATTTCTGCGTCTTCCATCGTGCGATAGGTTTCCCAGGGGATACCCGCCGGATCGTGTACCCACGATTTTTCCGAGCGGGCGTAGCAACAAACGGTTTCGCCCTCGTCCACGACCGACATATCGGCTTTTTTCAGGCGGTCGCGCAGTTCGGAAAGTTCGCTTTCCTCGTCAACCTGAATGCCAAGGTGGTTGACGCCTGTATCGCCCGTTCTGGTGGAAATGGCAAAGTTCACATGCGGATTATCCAGCATCCACTTCGCGTAATCAGGTTTTGTCTTGACGGGTTCCGCGCCGAACAAGGCGCTATAGAAGCGAATGCATTGCTCGATGTTCTCGACACCCACATGGATATGCAGCCGTTTCATGATTTTTTATCCTTTTTTTGCGGGAGCGCAGCAGTTTGAGAGTTCAATGACGCTGCACCCCTTGGTTTTGTCGTTTCGGATACTGGCAAATTCCACACTGCAACAGTCTTCGACCATGTAGCGGATAAGGCCCGTGAAGAACTGGAAATTTGCGCTATAGATAATTGACCGCCCCTCCCGCCGTGACAGCACCAGCCCTGCATTGCTCATATGGGACAGGTGGAAAGACAGGGTATTGGCGGGAACGCCCAGCTTGTCGCTGAGTGTTCCGGCAGGCGCGCCGTTCGTGCCGTGCTCGACCAGCAGACGGAACACTTTCAGGCGGGTTTCCTGCGATAATGCGTCGAACGCGATAACGGCTTCTTGTATGTCCATAGTTCTAGAATAATGGAAATATTAGACCTCTGTCAAGAACTATCCGGCCGGCGAGTAAGAGCCAGGTAAACGGGCTTTAAATCATGGCTAAAATTACTTCCCGAGCAGCGGGCCGCTGGGGCCGAAGAGCGGGTTGAAGCAGACGGTGCGGGTTTCGCGTTCGCCGGTGCGGGGGTTGGTGACGTCGTAGGAGCGGGCGAAAACGTTTTTGCCGCAGCCATTGAAATAATCGGCTTCGCCGCCGCTGATGTTTTTATAGCCTTGGTCTGTCAGGTATTCCTGCCCCTGCGACACCGGATGCGCGGTTTCGTTGAATTGCACGGCTAGCGTTGCGACGCCGAAAACGCCCACCACGGCTGCGGTGCCGAGGGCGACGGTGCGTAATGCGCTTTTGAAACTCATTTACTCTCCTGTTAACTGTATCCATAATACAAAACACGGGGAAATCCGCAAGTTTGGTGGAAATTGGCGAGCAATTACAGGCAACTCGGTTATTCTAAGGGCAGCACCCGAAAGGAAAAATCGCATGCGTTTTGCCGCCCTCGCCCTTCTCGCCCTGCTCTGCTTTTTCGCCGCTGACGCGCGCGCCTGTTCGCCCAGCGTCCAGTACATGAACCTCAGCGTGAAGGAAAAAACCAAAGGCGCGCCGCTGGTGTTTATCGGCAAGGTGGAGGAAACCGGCGAAGGTTTCGTCGTCTTCCGCATCGGCACGCCGGGGCAAGGCGCCGCGGCCAGGGGCGAGACGATGAAGCTGGACCACAAAGGCATGGGCACCTGCGGCGAGCTGCAGTTCAAGGTCGGCGAAGTATGGCTCTATGCCGGCGATTCACCCCTCGGCCCTTCGCAGAAAATCAATGATGACGAGATGGATGCCGAGATTGACGCGGTGATTGCACGGCTGGATGCGAAGAAGGAATAACGCTTGCTTTCTTCCCCTCTCCCCTTGCGGGAGAGGAGAAATAAGTTGGAAATTTTTAAGTCACCCAGCTGGGCTTCGGCGGCTCGAGGAAGTTCATGATATTCTGCGCGCCGGATGATTTTTTGCGGGGCGTTGCTGCGGAGGGCAGCTTGTTTTCTTCGCTGCCTTGCGCGGGCGCCTGCTGGGCTGCTTCGCCGCCCATGAAGATGCTGAAACCTATCGCCAAAGGCGCCGCAACGCCAGCCGCGCCCAGCACGCAGGCGGCTTCGCTGGCAAGGTCGACGGTTTCCCAGTCGTCTATGGCGCAGAACTTTGACATTCCTCTATTATACCATCGCTTCTGTAAAAACGCTGCATAAACCGATGCGCGCCAAGCCGTTCAGTTCCCTTGAAAAAATAAAATTTAGCCGCAGCGCAGCAATAGAAAATTAGCGGCTGGCCTTATATTATTACCAGCAGCAAAAACCAAGAGGAGAACAATCATGACCGATTCACAATGTGCAAACGCAGGTAAAACCCGCCTCGTCCCTCAGCTGACGCTGAAAAACTGCGACAAAGCGATCGAGCATTACAAGAAAGCCTTCGGCGCCGTCGAGACGCACAGGATGATGTGCCCCGTGACGGGCGTCGTCGCGCATGCAGGATTGAAAATTGGCGATGTCGAAATTTTCCTGGGCGAAGAGCGCCCCGAAATGGGCTGCCACGCGATCAAGGGGCAGTCGTTCTACCTCTATGTACCGAACGCCGACGAGGCGATGAAGAAAGCGGTTGACGCCGGCCTGACCGAACAAAAAGCCGCCGCCGACCAGTTCTGGGGCGACCGCATGGGCACCGTCACCGACCCCTATGGCATCACCTGGAACCTCGGCACCCATGTGCGCGACGTCACGCGGAAGGAAATGGAAGAAGCGATGAAGAAGATGGTGAAGGCGGCTTAACGGCTTTTCACTGTTTCGAAAAAAACGCGCCCCGTAACGGGCGCGTTTTTTATTTCTTGTAAGCGAGCGGTGCGCGGCGTACGGCGATGGCGACGGGGGCCATGATTTCGACGGTGCCCTCGGGTTTGCTTTTGCCGGGCTGCAGATAATACCTTTCCCGCGCGCATTCAACGAAGGCGTTGAACGTTTTTACCAACCTGCCCTCGCGCCCCCTGAAACGGGACGGCATGGCGTCTTCCAGTTGCTTCAACACCTTGCGGCTTCCGTCGCCAAGGGCGATGACGACAGGATGCGGGGGAAGGACGCCGCCCGTGACCGTGAAGCTGCGGAACATGAAGCTTTCGCCTGCATGCCCCTCGACATATTCCATCGCGCCTGCGACGGCCTGCGCCGCGGCGCTGCGTTCCTGCAAGGCGGCTTCTTCGTCGATGACATTGAAATTGCCTTCAGCCATGCGGCTGTTTCAGCTGCAGGCGTTTCATAGGGGTGATATCGCTGCCGGTGGTGACATCGGGCGCCGCCTGTTGCGTGGATGCGGGCGCCGCCGCCTGGGCGAACATGATTTTGCAGACGCCGCTCGCCTCGTCGTCATTGACCGAGAAACCCTTATCCCTGGCCATCTGCACGAATGTCCAGAAGGCGGCGGAAAACGAGCTGCCGCTATGGCCCTCGTTGCCCTCGATCACGCTGTCGAGTTTATTCGAGGCCTCGTTCATGGCCTTGAGGATAGATGACGTATTGAATTCGAAACTGACGCCGGGGTTGGCCTCGACATGCGCGATGCCCCGTTCGGCGGAACGTTTAATCACTGCATCGGGGTCGAAAGCCATGGAACCTTCTCTAAGTAAGGACTGACAGGTTTAATAGTTATGGCAAATAAAGACGGCGCCGTCAAGCCCGATTAAAGGTGTTTTATTCCAGCAGGTTAGCTGTTCGTTTCACTGTTGGGTTTGGGGGCGTCGCGCTGTTCTTTCGCCAGCGAGAAGCCGTGCAGGCCCAGATGCCACTGGATGGCGACGACGGCGCCCTTCACGGGCTGCAGCATCACCATGCACATCAGCGTGGTCAGCGGAATCCAGATCAGCATGTGCGTGACATAGGCGGGCGAGTAATGGCGCTCGAACCAGATCATCAGCGGCACGATGATATGGCCGGACAGCAGCACGACAATGTAGGCGGGGAAATCGTCGGCGCGGTGGTGGTGCAGCGGCTCGCCGCAATTGGGGCAGGCGTCGTTGACCTTCAGCCATTTGTTGAAGATGCTGCCCTTGGCGCAGGCGGGGCATTTGCCCTGCAGGCCGCGCTTGATGGCCTCGAATGCCGTGATTGCTGTCATATGCCCTCTCCTGCCCCCGCTTATATGTGATGCGGAGGGGGTAAGGCAAGGGCTGGTAATTATCCTGTTATATCAGGGGTGTGGCGCTGGCTTAACCAATCTTCAAGAACCGCTGGCGTAAAATGGTATCAAGCATTTTTACCAGTTATTTCCGCCTTCAGGGAGGCACGCCATGACAATGGACCGCATCGACAGGGATTTCATGCTCGAAGAATACAAGCGCCAGAACGAGGAGCGGGCGCAGGAAATCACCGCGGTGGGCGGGCTGCTGAACGGCGGGGCGACGAAACAGCTGACCGAATTCCTCACCCAGCGCTGCTGGCTGAGCCCCATGGCGGCGGCGAACGTCATCGAAACCATTTCAGGCCTTGCGGGGCAGCAGGGCGCGAACCCCTTGCAGGTGATCCGCGACAGCCTCGAGGGGCATGTGAAGCCCTCGTTCCTCGGCAATACCTCGAACCTGCGCGAAGCCGAAGGCATCATCAAGGGTGCGATCGCCGACGTAAACCAGCGCATCGAGGAAAGCCACAAGGGCCCCGCGGTGACAGCCAGCGCGGCCAAGCCCTCGACGCCGAAGTTCTAAGCCTCAAGCGCGCTTTTTCATGTTGGCCGGGTTACGCGGGTCTTCAAGCCATGTCATGTAGGGCTTGTTGTTCTGCACCTGCTCCATCGTGATGCAGCCGTCGACCGGGCAGACGTGCAGGCAGAGGTTGCAGCCCACGCATTCCTGGTCGATGACCGTGTAAACGCGCTTGCCGTCGGCGGTTTTCTCCGCCTTGATCGCCTGGTGCGAAGTGTCTTCGCAGGCGATGTGGCAGAGGCCGCATTCGATGCATTTTTCAGTGTCGATCTTGGCCTTGATATCATAGTTCATATCAAGGTCCTGCCAGTTTTTATAGTTCGGCACAGCAAGGCCGCGGAAGGCGTCGAGGTTTTTATAGCCCTTGTCGTCCATCCAGTTGCTCAGGCCTTCGCACATGTCTTCGATGATCTTGAAGCCATAGTGCATCGCGGCGGTGCAGACCTGCACCGAACCAGCGCCCAGCGAAATGAATTCAGCTGCGTCGCGCCAGGTGGAAATGCCGCCAATGCCGGAGATGGGAATGCGCTTGCAATCCGGATCGCGCGCGATTTCGCCGACCATGCACAGGGCAATGGGTTTCACCGCAGGGCCGCAATAGCCGCCATGGGCGCCGACGCCGTTCACCACGGGTTCCGGCGCCATCTTGTCGAGGTCGACGGAGACGATGGAGTTGATGGTGTTGATGAGCGACACCGCATCCGCCCCGCCCCTCACCGCCGCGCGCGCGGGGTGCAGGATGTTGGTGATGTTGGGTGTGAGCTTCACGAACACGGGCATGCGGGTGTGCTTCTTGCACCATGTAGTCACGTCCTGGATATATTCCGGCACCTGGCCTACGGCGGAGCCCATGCCGCGCTCGCTCATGCCGTGCGGGCAGCCGAAGTTAAGCTCGATGCCGTCGCAGCCCGTCGTTTCGACGCGCTTGACGATCTTTTCCCAGGCGTTTTCCTCGCAGGGCACCATCAGCGAGACGATGAGCGCGCGGTCGGGCCAGTTTTTCTTGACGCGTTCTATCTCGCGCAGGTTGACGTCCAAAGGCCTGTCGGTAATCAGCTCGATATTGTTCAAGCCCGCAAGCTTGGTGCCGTTGTAGTTCATCGCGCCGTAACGCGACGAAACGTTGACGACCGGCGGGCCGTCTTCGCCCAGCGTCTTCCAGACCACGCCGCCCCAGCCCGCTTCGAAGGCGCGGACGACGTTGTATTCTTTATCCGTCGGCGGCGCAGAGGCCAGCCAGAACGGGTTGGGCGAAGTGACGCCCGCGATTTTGCAGGTAAGGTCGGCCATTATTTCTTCCCTTTCAAATACGCGTTGATCGCCACAGCCGCGACCTTGCCGCCTTCGACGGCGGAGACGGTCAGGTCCTGTCCCTCGATGCAGTCGCCGCCGGCATAAACGCCTTCGAGCGAGGTAAGGCCGTCGTCATTCACGGCGATGCGGCCTTTCTTGGTCAGCTGCAGCAAGTCCTTGCCGTTGTCCTGCAAGGGCGAGGCCACGAAGTTCTGGCCGATGGCCTTGAAGACCTGGTCGGCGGCGATGGTAAAGGTATCGCCCGTGCCCATCAGCTTGCCGGTCGTGAAATCCATCTGCGTATATTCGAATTCCATGCCCGTCACATGCCCGCGGTTCGAGAGCAGCTTTTTCGGCATCGCCCAGTGTTTAATCACAACACCGTTGGTTTGCGCGAATTCCTGCTCCCACACGGTCGCCGTCATGTTGTCGGCGCCGCGGCGGTAGACGAGGGTCACGTATTCCGCGCCCAGACGTTTCGCCTGTATCGCGGCGTCGATGGCGGTATTGCCGCCGCCGATCACGATGATACGGCGGCCGACCGGCATTTTCGACAGGTCTTTCGATTTGCGCAGTTCCTCGATGAAGTCTACGGCGCTCTCCACGCCCTCCATCTCTTCATCGGCGATGCCGAGCGCGTTCACGCCCTGATGGCCCATGCCGAGGAAGACGGCGTCGTAATCCTTGCGCAGCTGGGCGAAGCTGATTTGTTTCCCCAGCGCCTGCCCGTATTTCACCTCGATGCCGCCGATGGACAAAATATAATCGACTTCGCTTTGCGCGAAATCGTTCGGCACCTTGTAGGCCGCGATGCCGTATTCGTTGAGGCCGCCTGCTTTTTCGCGCGCCTCGAACACCACGACGTCATGGCCTTCGCGCGCCAATCCGTGCGCACAGGACAAGCCCGCAGGCCCCGCCCCGACAACGGCAATTTTTTTGCCCGTGCGCGGCTTGCGCAGGAAAATCTGGCGGTCGTCGCGTTTCATCAGGCCGTCCACGGCATAGCGCTGCAGCTGGCCGATCTTGATGGGCTGGCCGCTTTGCGTGTTGCGGACACAGGCTTCCTCGCACAGTTCCTCGGTCGGGCAGACGCGCGCGCAGGAACCGCCCATGATGTTCGCTTCCAAAATCGTCTTCGCCGCGCCCTTGATGTTGTCGGTAGAGATTTTCTTGATGAAAATCGGGATCTGGATGCCGGTCGGGCAGGCCTCGATACAGGGCGCATCGTGGCAGAAAAGGCAGCGGTTCGCCTCCACCACCGCCTTGTTGCGGTCGAGCGGCGGGTGGATGTCGGAGAAATTCACCGCGTATTCCGGCGGCGACAGGCGGCCGGCGGCAATATCGATGTCGGCGGCTTCGGCCGCCAGTTCAACAACGCTGCTCATCAAACCCTCACTTGTTCTGCGGGAAGTGGAAATTCGCGCCGGTCGCCGGGCCTTCGGGCCAGCGCGCGGTCACGGTTTTCAGCTTGGTGTAAAAACGCACACCTTCGACGCCGTGCATATGCACATCGCCGAACAGCGAGCGTTTCCAGCCGCCGAAGCTGTGGGTCGCGACGGGCACGGGGATCGGCACGTTGATGCCGACCATGCCGACCTTGATGTCGCGCATGAATTTGCGCGCGGTGCCGCCGTGGTTGGTGAAGATGGCGGTGCCGTTCGCGTATTCGTGGTTGTTGATGAGGTCGACCGCTTCCTGGTACGACTGCGCGCGCACGAGGCACAGCACGGGGCCGAAAATCTCTTCCTTGTAAACCGTCATGTTCGGCTTGACGTTGTCGAAGAGGCAGCCGCCCATGAAGTAGCCGTTTTCATGCCCCTTCACTTTCAAATCCCGGTTGTCGACGGCAAGCTTGGCGCCTTCCTTGACGCCCGTCGCCACATAGCCCTTCACTTTTTCAAGGTGCTGTTTGGTGATCAGCGGGCCCATGTCGGCCTTGGCATCGGTCGCGGGGCCGACGTGCAGTGCGTTGATGCGCGGCGTCAGGCTGGCGACGAGGTCATCGGCCACTTTGTCGCCAATCGCGACGGCGACCGAAATCGCCATGCAGCGTTCGCCCGCCGAGCCATAGGCCGCGCCCATCAGGGCGTCGGAGGCCTGCGCGATATCGGCGTCGGGCATCACGATCATGTGGTTTTTCGCGCCGCCCAGCGCCTGCACGCGTTTGTTGTGCGCGGTGCCGGTAGTGTAAATGTATTCGGCGATGGGGGTCGAGCCGACGAAGCTGACCGCCATGATGTCGGGGTGGTGCAAAATCGCGTCCACCGCTTCCTTGTCGCCATGGCAGACCTGGAAGACGCCGTCGGGCAGGCCCGCTTCGGCCAGCAGTTTCGCCATGAAATCGGACGCTGACGGGTCGCGCTCGGAAGGCTTCAGGATAAACGTGTTGCCGCAGGTAATGGCGATGGGGAACATCCACATCGGCACCATGGCCGGGAAGTTGAAGGGCGTGATGCCCGCAACGACGCCCAGCGGCTGGCGCAGGCTGTAGCTGTCGACGCCGGTGCCGACGCTGTCGCTGTACTCGCCTTTCAAATGGTGGGTGATGGTGGTCGCGAATTCGACGATTTCGATGCCGCGCTGCACTTCGCCTTCGGCGTCAACCTGCACCTTGCCGTGTTCGGTCGAGACGATTTTAGCGAGTTCTTTCGCGTTCTTGTTCAGCAGCTCGAGGAACTTGAACATGATGCGGGCGCGGCGCATCGGCGGCGTTTCGGACCATGCGGGCAATGCCGCCTTGGCCTTTTGCACGGCAGCGTCGATATCGGCCGCGGAGGAGAATTTCACCTGCCCGATTTTCTCGCCCGTCGCGGGGTTGAAAATATCGCCGTGGCGGGGGCCGGATGCGGTTTTCAGCTGGGGTTGCATGTCTTTCTCCTTCATGGATTTATTTCTTGAGCGGTTCGAGCGCCTTGATCTTGGCCTCGTTCATCAGTCTGTCGGAATCTGCGAAACTGTCGGCGCGCAGGCTGGGCACCCAGACGGCGACCGGACGGCCAAGGCGCGTCATGTTGTACATCGTCCATGTTTCGCCCGTCGCTGTGTCGAGCAGGAAGTTGTAGCCGTTGGCGTCGTTCAGGTACATTTGGTACCGGCCGTCATAGCGGACCTCGCCCATGCCCTGCCGCGCCGTCATCAGCATGCCGAGACCGATGGCGAAACAGATCACCATCACGTTTTTGAAGCCGCCAGAATTGAAGCCGCCAGGATTGAATCCGGATGGGGGCATCGTTAAAAACCTCGTGCCTGGAATGTATAAAAATGTTGTACGGCGCGACTTTACACGGTGATGTTGGCGATAGCAATTCCGGAAATCATGCTGCGCTGCACCTTTTAAGGGGGTTTAGGTGGTTGAGTTTATTGATGAAAACCCCCTTCAAATTGACATAATCCGATTGGCGGCCTAGACTATCCCCCATCACGTCAAAAAGGCAGGAGGCCCCCAATGTTCGCAAAGCTCTGGAAGCAGTGGAAAAATTCGCGCGATGACAAGCAGCTCGCTGAATATGCGGCGCGCGATGCGGAACTGGGCACGCCCACCAAGGCGACGCTGGAGGACCGCGCCGCCGACGCCGCGCGCAAGGGATTGTGGAAGACGGCGATTGCCGCGGTGGATGCCGGCGCCGATGTCAACATGGCAGTTGATAACTCATTCAGCTTTGACCGCTCGAAAATGGAATACAAACGCTCGCTCGCCCTTTTCGCGGCGGAGCAGAACAATGCGGAAGCGCTGTCGCAGCTGCTGGACCGCGGCGCAAGCCAGAGTTTTGTCGGCAGCGTGACGGTGACAGGCAGCTATGCAGGCAAGACCGAATACACGGTGCTGGAATTCGCCGTGCTGCAGGGCGCGAAGGAATGCGTGGAGGTTTTGCTGAAACGCGGCGGGAATCCCCAAAGCGCATTGGACGGCGCGCTGAAAATAGCGGCGCGCGAAAAATCATATATCGGCATGGCGTCATCGCTGCTGGATGCGGGCGCGAAGGGTTTCGAGGCCGCGCAGCGCGAGGCGGAAGTGCACCATAACGACAAGGCCATCCCCCTGATCAAGGGCGCGGCCAAAAAGGCATTCGACGCGGCGCAGGCTTCGGCCGCCGCGGGCACCCCTGCGGCCCCTGCCCCCGTGGCGCCGGGCCAGCAGCTGAGGCCTTAAAGTACCGCCTTTAGTTATACTTCCCTGCTTTTTCGTGAAATATACCGGTATTTCATGGAGCAAAGCCGTGCTTTCCGCGGTTGGCTGTTCAAGGACCGCCCCGGAAACAAGGAGAAGCACCATGAATCGCGAAGAAAAATCACAACTGACGGGCTGGATCGTCATCGGCGCTATTGTCGCCGTGATGGTTGTCGGCGTCTTCTATGTCAACCGCAACCCTGCGGATAACCTGTCCGATATCGCGCCCGCCGCCGGCGATTACCGCACCGGCAACATGACGGACGATAACGCTTACGAACCCCCTGCCCAACCGGCACAGCCGTTGCCCCGCGCACCGGAATAACGGCTGCCGACACCTGCCGGACCAGGCGCGGCGCATTGCGGGATTGATTTCCTGCATGCGCCGCTCTGGTTTTTAGAAAAGACTCATCTGCCTGTCGCGCGCGTTCTTTTTGAAATGCGCGGTCGACAGCCTAATGCGGCGGGTCAGGCAATGCTTTTTCCGCATCAGGTCGAAAATCATCGAAATCTGGTCGGCGTGGAAACCCTCGCCCCGCATGCGGGAGCCGAATTCGGCGTCGTTCAGCTTGCCGTCGCGGATGGAGCGGATACGGTTTAAAATCTTTTCTGCGCGGTCGGGGTAATGTTCATGCACCCAGGTCTGGAACAGGTCTTTCACCCCATAGGGCAGCCGCAGCATGGTATAGCCCGCCGATACCGCCCCCGCTTTGCCCGCGGCCTCCAGTATCGAGGGGATTTCATGTTCGGTCAGGCCCGGGATGACGGGGCCGATCATCACGTTGACGGGGATGCCCGCCTTGGACAGCTGTTCGATGGCCTTCAGGCGCATCGGCGGGGTGGAGGCGCGCGGCTCCATATTGCGCGCGAGGCTGCGGTCGAGCGTCGTCACCGACATATTGACCGAGCATAAATCCATCTTCGCCATTTCCGACAATATATCTATGTCGCGCGTGACGAGGTGGTTTTTGGTGATGAAGGACACGGGGTTGCGGAATTCGAGCAGGACCTCGAGGCAGCTGCGCGTGATTTTCATCTTGCGCTCGAGCGGCTGGTAACTGTCCGTCACCCCGCTCATGAAAATCACCTTGGGCGTCCAGCCGGGAGATTGCAGTTTTTCGGCCAGCAGTTTCGCCGCTTCGGGCTTGGCGAAGATCTTCGTTTCGAAATCAAGCCCCGCCGACATGCCGAGATATTCATGCGTCGGCCGCGCAAAACAGTAGATACAGCCATGCTCGCAGCCGCGGTAGGGGTTGAGCGTCGCCTCCATCCCGATGTCGGGGCTGTCGTTGGTCGAGATGATGGTTTTCGATTTGTCACGGAACACCTGTGTTTTGATCTGGCGGGGCTGCCATTCCTCCCCGTCCTCGGCCAGCGGGATGGCCGCCAGCGCCTCGGCGTCTTCCTCCACCTGCAGCGGCTCGAACCGCCCCGCCGGGTTCTCCATCGCGCCGCGGCCGCTCAACTGGTCGAAGGTATGGGGTTTCTGTTTCATGCCTTATTTATAGCATGATTCTGATGTTTGTTCTAGTTTTGTTCTTTTTCGATATTACGTGATAAAGATCGCGCGGAAGTCGTTCACGTTGGTGCGCGTCGGGCCCGTCACGACGCTGTCGCCCAGCGCGCCGAAAAAGCCGTGGCCGTCGTTGTTGTCGAGCGAGGCGCTGACGCTGAGGCCAAGCTGTTTGGCGCGCAGCCATGTGTCGGGGCTGTAATAGGCGCCCGCGATATCGGCCATGCCGTCGACGCCGTCGGTGTCTCCCGCCAGCGCGTGGATGTGCCGCTGGTCGCGCAGCTCGGCGGCGAGTGACAGAAGGTATTCGACGTTCCGCCCGCCCCTGCCCGTGCCGCGCACGGTAACGGTGGTCTCGCCGCCCGACAGCAGCACCACAGGCGCATCCGCCGACTTTGCAAGGCGTGCATGCGCGCGGGCGAGGTCGCGCGCCTCGCCTTCCAAAGCGTCGCCTAAAATTTCAACGCGGATACCCAGCCTGCGCGCGACTTCGGCCGCTTTTTCCAGCGCCATGGCGGGCGTGGCGATAAGCTTCGTTTCGACGTTGTCGAGATGCTTCACGGATTCAGACAGCGCGGGCGCTGCAATGCCGTATTGGTCGAGCACGCGGCGCGCATCCTCAATCGTCGTGCTGTCGGCAACTGTTGGCCCGGAGGCGATATCCATCGGGTTGTCGCCGGGCACGTCCGATATCACCAGCGTCAAAACCTTCGCAGGCGCGCAGGCGGCGGCGAGGCGGCCGCCCTTGATGGCCGACATATGGCGGCGCACGCAGTTGATTTCCGATATGCTCGCTCCGCAGGTGAGCAGTTTTTTGGATATTTCCTGCTTCTGCGCCAGCGTGATGCCCGCCGCAGGCAAAGGCAGCAACGCCGACCCGCCGCCCGATATCAGGGCTAAAACCAGATCGTCTTTTGTGAGGTTTTTGGCAATCTCCAGCATGCGCTCTGCGGCTTTCATCCCGGCGTCGTCAGGAACGGGATGAGAGGCTTTTACAATCTCGATTTTATCACAGGCGACTTCGTAACCGTGACGCGTGACGACGAGGCCGAAAAGCTCGCCCTGCCAGTTATCTTCAACCGCTTTGGCCATGGCGGCGGAGGCCTTGCCCGCGCCCAGTACAACCAAACGGCCTTTAGGCTTTTCAGGCAGGTGCGGCGGCAGGCAGAGGGCGGGCTGCGCGGCATCTATCGCCGCGCGGAACATGTCGTGCAGCAATGCTTTTGCGTCGATCAAGCGTGCCGTGCTTTCAGCGCGGGGATGGCGAGTGCGAGGTAGCAGAGCGCGGCCAGCATCATCGTCTTGTCGATGCCCCAGGCGATGTTGAAGGCAATCGCCAGCGCCGAACCCATCACGCCCGCAGCGCCATTGACGCCCCAGAGCCAGGCGGCCGAGCGCGGCGCTTTCGCCTGCGCAATCGCCATGCCGGTGGGGAAACCGAAGCCCAGCAGCATGCCGACCGGCAAAATCACCGCAACCGACAGCAGCACGCGCGGCACCAAGGCAGCCGCCGCGAAATGCACGGTCACAAATTTCACCGCAAAGACCGCCAGCACGATGGCAACCGCCGTCAGCACCGCCCAGCCCACGCGCGCATTAGCGGTGCGTAGCGGATGGCTGTCACAGACCATGCTGCCCAGGCCCGTCGCCAGCACAAGGCTGAACAAGACGACGCTGAGGCCATAGGACGGATGCCCGAGGTAAACGCTGAGCCTTTGCAGCAGAGAGATTTCAACCAGCATGAAGCCCAGGCCGATCAGCAGGAACCACGCCGTGCCGCCCGCGACCACCTTCGCGCCCGAGGCCGCAAGCTCGCGCCGGAGCGGCCAGACAATCGTGCCCACCACCATCAACAAGGAAAAGCCGAGGATGACGTAAAGGTTCAAAACCGCCCGCGCATGGCCGACAAGGGCCGAGGTGATTTCCTGCGTGATGATGCTGTACACCTGCCACGGACGCGTCAGGCGGATGCTGTTGAAGAAGAACGGGCGTTCGTCTGTCGGCGGGCTGAAATCGAAGGGCGATTGTTCAGCGATGTTATCCAGCTCGGCATTGCTTTTCGCGGCGAGGATGTTGGCGAAGGCGTCGGTCTTGATGTTCGGCGACAGCAGCACGCGGAATTTCATCTTTTTACTGCGTGCGTCCATCTGCGCCAGCTGCGCGGGCGTCAGCGGGTCGCGCCCCAGCACCAGCGTCGCGATGCGGGACGACAGCGCCATATACATATGCTTGCGCGGCTCGGTCACGCCCATCTTGTAAAGCGTGCCCGCGGCCAGCGACACCAGGCGCTCGGTTTCCGTGCGCGGGTCGTCGGGGTTGAGGTGCCAGCGGCTGACGGTGAAAACGCCGCCCTTGTTCAGGCTGTTCATGAAGGTCAGCCAGCCTTCCATGGTATAGAGGCCGTTTTCCGACAGCGCGAAGGCCCCTGCCCCCGTCGCGGCCAGCGTGTCGACCAGGCTCATCTGCACGAGGTCGAATTTTTCTTCGGGGTGGCTGGAGAACCAGCTGCGCGCTTCGGAGTGGATCAGCTTCACACCCGGCACGTCGGCAACCTTGGTGTAAGACTTGAACGGTTCGATCTTCGACAGCACGTCGACTTGCACCTTGTTCACGTCCAGCGCGGTGATGTCGGTCACGCCGTTGCGGCAGGCCGCAATCACGTCCCGCCCGCCGCCAAGGCCGATAACGGCCGATTTCCTGATGCCCTTCAGCGCATGGGCGACGTTGGTGACGTCGTATTCGATATAGTCATGCCCCTTGCGGCAATCGCCGCCCACCTTGTTGATGGGGGTCAGCGCGTCGCCGTCGATGTGCAGCGGGTAATACGGGTGCTTCGCGTCCTTCGGCAGCGTCGACGACGGGCCCCAGAGGTAGGGCGCGCTGTTCTTGCGCTCGTTCTGGATAGTGACGCGCGAAATCGCGTTCCAGCGGTCGAGCATCAGGTTATCCTGCTTGATGACATTCGTCTTGATAAAGACGGGGTAGATAAAGGGCCTGGGCGCCAGCGCGTTCAGCGCGGCCAGCACGATAATGAGGCCCGCGAGGCCCTGCATGCGCTTGCGCCCGTCGAAAAGTTTCGAAACCAGCATTGCCGTGCCCGCGACCAGCATCACGGCGGAAGGCGCATCGACCGTTTCCATCAACCCGATGGCCAGCATGCAGCCGGCCGCAGCGCCGATCAGATCCCAGCCATAGGTGCGCGCCGGCGGGAAAGGCGCCCGTGTCATGGCAAGGCTGAGTGCATAGCCAGCGCAGTAATAGGCGGGCACGATAAACACCGAAATAACGGGCAGCATCAGCAGCGTCTTCCACGCATTCGCATCGGCGAAGGGGATGACCAGCTGCCCCACCACGCCGAAGAAAGCCGCGATGCCGAAATCATTGGTCGCGCCCGCCATCAGCTTCGCGTAATCGCGGCGCTGTTCTTCCTCGTTCCCCTTGTAGACGCGCAGCGCCCCCAGCGTCAGGCCGAACATCGCCACGCTGATGACGAGGAACGAGAGGTGATACCATGTCGTGACCGAGAATATCCGCGCCTGCAAAGCCTGCAACGCCATCAGCAACCCGCTGAGCACAAAAACGCCGATATAAAACGAACGCGCGGGAGAGGAAGTCATCTGGATACCCTGTTTTGTAGACGTATCCTTTTTTATCAGATATTTGCGGTGCAGGGAAACGCGCGGATGGTTGCCATAAGGTGCGCCGTGTCAAGTCGAGCGTCCCAATATACGCTGCCATCCCGCCGAAGGGCGGGATCCGGTACGCAGCGCAGCTGCGTTTTGGCGGCAACCATTAAGGCGGCCTGACGGCCGCACCGGACCCCGCCCTGCGGCGGGGTGGCAAAAGGTTGGCACGGCGCCCAAACGGAACTTAAGGACTTACGAAAGGGTTAGCAGGGTTATGACAGAACAAGAGCTGCAAGACCTCGATAAACTCGCCGAGCTGATGGACAGCCGGTTTCACCTGCCGGGCACGGACATCCGTTTCGGGTTGGATTCCGTGCTGGGGCTTATGCCGGGCGTGGGCGATACGGCGACGATTTTGATTACGCTCTACCTTGTGTCCAAGGCCGAGAAATACAACCTGCCCAAAAAGGTCATCCGCCAGATGTACCGGAACGCCGCCATCGACTGGGGCATCGGGCTAATCCCGCTTGCGGGCGATATCTTTGACGTGGGCTGGAAGGCCAACCTGAAAAACGTCGCGCTGCTGAAAAAACACGCGCCGCGCACCGCGGGCGGAAAACTGCGCAAAAGCCCAGCATAATCAGACACAAAGGGGGGCTTGCATGCCCGTCCTGCGTTAACTATATTGGCATCCATTCAGGATTTCCCACCGAAAAGGACTATGCCCCATGAAAACGACGACCTTCATTTCCGCGCTCGCGCTCTGCGTGCTGCTGGCCGCCCCTGCCTTTGCGCAGGAAGTCATCCCTCCCACGACCGCCACGAAACCCGCCGCGGTGAAACCCGCGGCCGGCACGGCCAGCAAAGCCGTTTCCTCCGCCAAGACCTTCGGCGACTGGAAGATGGAATGCCCGAAAGGCACCTGCCTGCTGTCGCAGCGCGTGATGGCCACGGGCAAGGGCGGGAAACAAGTGCCCGGCATCATCGCCATCGGCGGCACCTCGACGCTGAAAAGCAAGGACGGCAAGGCCGTGAAGGTGCCTTACGTGCGCCTGATCTCGCCGCTCGGCGCTTTCCTGCCCAAGGGCGTGGAATACAAGCTGGACGAAGGCAAGAACGGCAACACGCCCTTCCTGTTCTGCGAACCCACCGGCTGCATGGCCGAAATGACCATGACGCCCGACCAGTTCGAGAAGCTGAAGAACGGCAAGAAACTGCAAGTGTCCTACAGCACGCTCGACACCAAGGCCCCCCGCAAGGTCAGCGTCTCGCTGAACGGCTTCGCACAGGGCATGGCGGCGTTGCAGAGGTAAGCGCCTTTAAATTGCCTGCGTAAGATTTGGGTGAGATGCTGCGCGAAACCATGTGCAGATGCCGTGGCTGCGGCTTACTTATGCATGAAGGCAAGGGAAACGCTTGTAGGCAAAGCGTATGAACTGTTTTTCCTCGTCGATGGTGCGGGTGGGCAAGCTTATCTCGTCGATGCGCTTGGTAATGGCGCGAAGAATCCCCAGTTTGGCGGCGGTTGTATCATGCGTTGAACTGAAGCAAACGGCCCGCCAGCCCAGATTGGCGAAAAAAGGCATCCCGCCCCTTTGCACGGTAAGATAGCCAGTCGCCACGATGACATCTTTTACTGACATGGGTAAGGTTTTGGTTAAACGGTCTACCCACTTAAGGCAATGCTCGATAATTATCGTATCCATTCCGGCCTTGCGATGCTTTCCGTTATCCGCCCACATGATGACGAGCGGGCACAGCACAAGGTAATTCGCATCAAGATCCGGCAGGATGTTAAGTTTATATGTGCCAACCCTGCTTCCGGCTGCAACAACATCAATGGCTATTGTCACTGATTCATGCAGGGAGTGGTCAAGCTCTTGCGCGACGAACTGCAGCCCGTTCAGGCTTCCAAGTTCGCTGTTGATCCAGGGCAGTAAATTGGCGAAAGATCCCGCGATATGCGCGGGCAATAATTGGGCAGGAATTTTGTGAATCACAATGTGGTTCATAGAAGTAACAACATGCCCCCGCAGGGATCTGCGGGGGCATGTTGTAAAATTCTTACTTCAAGCCGGAAATCATGCCTTGAGGCACTTCGATGACGTATTCGTCAGCGCCGACCCGGCCTTCGACAAGCGCCGAAGCCTCGGCGGAAAGTTTCTTTCCGATGATGATATAGGAGCCCTTGTCGGTTTCGAGAACGGCAGGGCAGCAGCTGCTGGTGTGGCAGACAAATGCATCGGGGGTAACGTCTTTCAATTTCATAGTTTGATTCTCCTAAGGGTTATTCGTCACATAAGTCATGCCACACAAATTAAACTGTTACAATATTACAATTTGTAAAAAATCAGGCGTCGCGGCTTTTGAAAGGCGATGAATTCAATCCGGAAGGAGATAATTATCTATACGAATCAACGTATTAGATGAATACGCCCGCGGGTTGGCAGCCGTGCGACTGTCACAGATCCGAATTATAAATGATGCTTCAATGCGACAGAAGTGCTACATTATCTCAAAATCAACCCGCGAGGCCCCGATGAGAAATGTAACAAAACTTATGACCGGAATTGCGCTTTTATCCCTTGCCCCGTCAGGCATGGCGGCAGTGCAAAACGGCCCGGCGGCGCACTATAAGCAGCAGCCCCCTTACGCCACGCCGGCACTTGCCTCTGTACAGCCAGCGCCGGAACAACAGCACACCTCGGGCTGCGGCTGCGCTGCCTGCCAGTTGAACGCGGTTGCCAAAGATACTTCCGCCGTCTGATGGCCCTGTCACCTTCCAGAAAAAAAACCCTGCTTTCTTTTGCAGAGTTTCGCGCAAGACAGCAAGGCCAACGCTGGACGGATATGCGCGCCCAGGTTTATGAGGCGCTGCTCGATGCGACTGCGCCGCAGACAGCCTATGAACTGGTCAAGCATCTGGGCGTAAAGCCGACGAGCGTGTATCGCTCGATAGAGGCTTTGATAGAACTGGGCCTGATCGCAAAAATCGAAAGCCTCAATACTTTCATTGCCTGCCAGCATCCCGACCACAATCACCAGCACGTGTTTCTGGTATGTGACCACTGCGGGAAAATAGACGAGATAGCCGATCACGGCATTAGCACCAAAATCACGACCAACGCCGCAACGAGGGGTTTTAAGACTTCACGCCAAATCCTCGAAGTTCACGGTGAATGCCTTGGATGTTCGCCGTCGTAACGGCCTAAAACAGCACCCCGTTCGGCACTGAAACCCCCCTTTATCGTTTTTAAGATGCGGGCGCTCCCGCTTGAGGTTTAGCGTGAACAGGTCAGCGGCAGGGCCAGCTGGTCTTTCCATCCAGGCGTCCAGTCGCCGGTGATGTCGAGCCAGGCGTGGTGCAGGCAGATGTCGTCGCTGACGGCGGCCTGGTAACTGCCGAAATTGTCGAGCGGGTCATCCTTGCCGCTGAAATGGCGCTGCGGCACTTTTTCAAGCTTCGCCGCCCAGTCGGACGGGTCGAGCGAGCGCGGCATTTCATGGTTGAGCAGCGATGATACGGTGCGAATGCCCAGCACATCGCTGCGCCCGGCCGCCGCCAGCACGGCCAGAGTGCCGCCGCCCTTGTAGCCGTTCAGCACATAGCCCTGCAGGCTGTATTTTTCCTTGAGATCGTCGAGCACGGTGTTATAGGCCGCCACAACCTCGGGCGCGAAGGCCATGGCGCCAAAGTACGGCTTGGGGCAATCTTTCGCCACATGGTACTGGCACGGCCGCGCCAGCCAGATGACGTTGGGCGCCGCATCGACCGTCGCCATGCGCAGCGCGACGGGGTTGGCGGGTGTCGGGTCTTCGGCGTCGCCGGATAGATCTTCGCCTTCGATATAGACCTGCGCCGCCGCGCCGCGCTGGTCGATGCGCACGAAGGACAACATCGCGAAATCGCCCGCGCGCACGACGGACTGGGTGGGCAGACGCTTGCCCGCCACTTCACGCGCAATAACCTCGCGGCTGGGGTCGGTACAGGCGGAGAGCAACAGGGCCGCAAGGGCCAGAGGAAGAAAACGTTTCATGCCCTCTTATCCCATAGCACGCTTGCGCAATCAAGCCATTGTAAAAGCTGAATATAAATCGCTTCTCCTGCCCCGGCCTATTTGACACCGCTTCACCATTTGTGTATTATTATGGCAAATATTTAAAGAGACCGCCCGTGACGCCCGACCAGACACCGTTCAAGGATTATTTTGCAAAGCATGCCCGCAAGGTGACGGAGCAAGGCCGGCAAACCATCATGCTCGGGGGTGAGGTTTATAAAACCACGCACGACAACGGCGTGGAAGAATGGTTTCGCGATGGCCAGCGCAGGCTGGTGAAATATCCGGATGGTGGCGTCTTCTGGTGCAAGGACGGAAAATACCGGCGCGGGTTTTACCCTGCCGCCGGCGAACAGGTGGACTGGTTTGCCGATGGTTCGCGCCGCTGCAAATATCCCGACGGCCGCGCCTATTACTACGACAAGGACGACTTCCTGCACCGCACCGACGGCCCCGCCGTCATCCAGAGTGCGCAGCACAAAGAATTCTGGCTGCGCGGCAAGATGCTGACCGCCCAGGAATTCAACGCGCAAGCCCCCGCGTTCGAGGCCGAAAAAGAAACGAAGAAGATTGAAAGCGGCATCGCCGCCATGCAGCAAGGGACGCGTCAGCCCGTCAAGGCGATGAAGACGATTAAAATTTCGGCTAAAGCTGCTCCTTCAGCACAATAAGCGCTGCGGCGGCCGCGACGATGCCGAGGCCTGACACGACGTCGCTTTCGTCACGCTTGCCCATCATGCGGTGGGCGCCCAGTATCATCACGGTATTCACCAACCGTATCGCCGACACATAACCGGGGTTGTCGACGAAAGCTACGCTGAGCACATAGACCGTCACCCCCAGCACCATCACGACGCCGATAAGCAGCCCCGGCTGCCAGGTTTTGCGCTGCACGAGGCTGCGGGGCGCCACGGGTTTCGCCGCAAACAGCCAGCACAGCCATATTGCTACCATCATCAGCGCCTGCACGAAGGTATAGGCAATGGCGCCCTGCAGTGCCTCGGCATGCTGCATCGCTGCCTTGGTCAGCATCGGCCCCGCCACGTTCGAGCACATGACGAACCACAGCACGCGCAGCGCCTTCATTGACACTTCGCATTTGCGCAGGCGCATCGAGAAAAAGGCCGCAGTACACAGCGCCCCGACAATGCCCGCGCTGACCATGGGCTGGTCGGTGTATTTTGAAATAATGGAGGGGTCGGCCGCGAACCAGAGGAAGAAGCCCACAATCACCGTCACCGGCAGTACGCGCGACACCACCCCCGCCCCCACCAGCGGCAGGTGGCGGAACAATATAACATCGGCGATGGCGAAGATAACCGCGGTCGGAAAGGTCCAGATATAAAACCAAGGGTCGGGCGGGAAGCCCGTAAAGGGCATGACGGGCAGCAGCGCCACGACGCAGGCGATCTTGCACCAGAGCGCCAGGGAAAACGGCTCGACCTTCCACCGCTCCTGCAGCAGCATCATCACCGCGGTCAGCGCGGCGGAAAGTATCCCGTAAACGGCCCAGGCGCCTGCGAACATCAGCCCACCAGCTTTTCGTAGATGACCAGCCGCGTGCCGCCGTCGTCGATGCCGCGCAGCGCGGTAAAGCCGCATTTGGCGTAGAAGCCGTCGGCCCCTGCCTCGCCTGCATAGGTATCGCAGCGGATGGCTTTCACCCCGCCGTGGCGCGCCATATCCTCGACCGCCGCCAGCGCTTTGCGCCCGATGCCCTGCCGCTGTTTGTCGACACGGATAGAGAGCGAGCGCAGGTAAAAGGCGGGATCAGCCGGGTTGGCGAACCATTCGGGGCGGTAATACCCCTTCGCCCGCTGGTCGAGCGTGAATGTGCCCACCATTTCCCCCGCATCTTCAATCACACAAAGCGGCCCCCCCAAAACCGCGCGCCGGATAACGGGCAGCACGTAAACCCGCGACCAGTCGCCCGTCACGCCCACACGCCGCGTAAGGTCTTCCGCCGCCGCACGGCGCAGCGCGATAATCGCGGGAATTTCTTTAAGCCGCGCAAGGCGGATGGTGACCATGGAACCCTCTGTCAGGGACAGAGTGGCAGAGCGGACGCCGGCTGTAAAACGAAATCAGACAGGTAACTTGAGTGTCAGGGGTTTCCTGACCGTTAACGCTTTGCCAAGCGTAGTGACCTTCGTCTCCTCGATAGGATAAAGGTCGTTTGGAATGTTGGAGCGTCCGGAAAAGCGGCCAAAATCCGAGACAAGGCGACGGAAACGCGCCGGCGCACCCGCAAGGTTTTCAAGCTGGTTGTCATGGCATTCGAAGATACCAGTGACCCTCATCGGTGCACCCTCGAGCGTTTTCAGGCGGTTGCCGTTGCAATAAAAATTGCCCTGCACAACAAGACTGGAAAAATCCGGCAGCTTTTCAAGCCCGCGGCCGCAGAGGTACACATCGCCCAGCACCACGGTCGTCCCGTCGTTGCGCATGAAGGAAATGTTCATGTCCGTGAGCATTTCCTCGGCGTCTGTAAGCCCGCGGATTTTTTTCAGCAGCTTGTTCAAGGCAGTTTCCTTACAAGCCCGTTTTCGGCAGGCATTTCACCGAACCCGAAACGGCGGAACCGGTATAGACCGAGCTGGACATGAAGCAGCGCAGGTCGGGGCGCGACGCGGGCGTGACTTCGTAGAAAGTGTTGGCGCCGATTTTGGTCACGGATTCAATTACCGCCTTGCCCACCGCCGCGGCGAAGGCGCCCGCGGGCTTGGCCACGCAATCCACGCTGCCGCTGACCGCGCTGCCCGTATAGATGCTGGAATACATGAAGCAGGTGGTGTTAGGGCTGTTGGGAGGCGCGATTTCGTAAAGGTAGTTGGAGCCGATCTGGGTCGTCGCCACCACGTTTGCAGGCGCAGCGTTGGTGACCGAGGTGCTGACCGTCGCATCGGGCACGGCGGTCTCCGTCGCGCTGGGCGCGGGCACGCAACCCGTCATGGCTGCGGCGAGGCAAAAAATAGCGGCAAGTTTCGTTGCGGTCTTCATCGGCTTTACCCTTTGTTTTCAATTCTGTAGGAAGAATACAGATTTTTCATAAAAACAGCAAGGGAATGGTAATAAAATCAGCAATTACAAGAGGTTAAAAAAGGAAGGCAAGGTTATAAAACCTTGCCTTCCCTGATCCCAGCCAAAAGGCCGGAAAACCGAATTTCAGCGGAGAGGGAAAACTGTTTCTCGTGTAAAACACGGAAATGTTTCCTTCCCCTGCCCAGCCAATGTGGCAGGCAGAAAAAAGGTTCCGGATATTTTATCCCTTCACCATCACTTCAAAACCGCCATAAGCCATTTTCTTGAAGTTGAAGGGCGGGTTTTTCGGGTCGCACATGTCGTGCATGCGCTCATCGGCCATGACTTTCTTGTTCACGGCGTTGCGGTGCTTTTTCGATTTGTAGACGATCCAGGCGAAAACCACGGTTTCGTCTTTCTTCAGCTTCGCGAGCTTGGGGAACGGCAGGCCGAAAGACACGTTCATGTCGTCGCCCGCGGCCTCGTAATAGGCAAGCGCGCCGTATTCCATCCAGATCTTCGACGCCTTCTGCGCCATGGCTTTATAGGCCTTGAGGTTTTTTTTCGGCACGGGAACGACGAAACCGTCGACGTATTCGGGCATGGGGAACTCCTTTGTTGTTCTGCTGGAATGATACGGATGTGGTTGTGGATTGCAAGACCTGTAAGTACCCTCACCCTAAATCAGACATCTCGTACAGCGGCCGTATTTCAATCACGCTGCGCCCCGGCATGGGGTTGGGGCAGCGCTTGACCCAGCTGACCGCCTCCTCCATATCCTTCACTTCCCAGAGCCAGAAACCCGCCACCAGCTCGCCCGCCGGCAGGAAGGGCCCATTCACAACCGTGCGCGACGCGCCGTCAAAGGCCACGCGCTTCCCCGCCGACGACGGCTTCAGCCCGTCCGCAAAGCGCAGGATGCCCGCCGCCTCCAGCTCGTCATTGAACTTGCCCATCTCCTCCATCATCTTCATGGTGTCGGGCGTGGGGTTGAACCCTTTTTCGCTGTCTTCGGTTGCTTTGACGAGGACGAGTACGCGCATTCTTATATTCCTTACCTGCCCGGTGAAAACGGTTGACCCAAGTTAAACGCTTACGGACGCTTTGGCCATAGATCACGCGCGTCAAACTGGATGCCGGCCTTTGCTCCGGCCGGCGGGGTTTTGGGTTTGGCTGTAGGCATGATGTCGATATCCTGCTCGCGTATCATTTTTGCAGTAGCGCGGTATGTCGCACCCGCAGGCAGGGATTTCAGGGGATGGGCCTCCAGCCATTCCGCCACCCGCGCGTCGATTTTTACGGCAACATCGCTGTCGAGCCTTCCGCGGGCTTCGACAAGCGCTTCGCTGATTTTTTCGGGCACGGTTTCCATGCGTTCCGTCGCCGCTTTCAGCCAGAAATACACATCCTCGTCCGGACGTCCGGGGTTCTGCCATGTCCTGCAAAGATAAGCCATGCGCACAAGCGCGTGGAAACTTCCCTGCTCCGCCGCTTTTTGCAGCCATTCGGATGCCGTTTTATAATCCTGCGTCACCCCGAGGCCGTCACGGTAAAGCCCCGCAATGCCCATCATGCCGCGCCAGTCGCCGCCGGCCGCCGCCTTCTGGAACCACTTCATCGCTTCGCTATAATCCGGCTCGAACTTCCCCGGATAGCCCAAACCTGTGCCATCGCGGTAGAAATAGCCCATGTTTGTCTGGTCCCAGGGCTTGCCGTTTTCCGCCTGCTTGACGAATTTCTCGAATTTGCCCATCTGGGAGCGGTCAATCCACTTCTGCGCTTCCTCGCGATCCTCGGGAACGCCCTTGCCTTCTTCCAGCATGCAGCCGACGGCATATTGCGCATCTATATGGCCCGCCTCCGCCGCTTTTTTGTACCATTTGAAAGCTTCCACATAATTTATCTTGTATGAATCATTCGAACCAAAACGCAGGTATTCACCGAGGGTGTATTGTGCATTTACATCCCCTTCCGCTGCCGCACGCTCGAGAGCCTCGTCTGCGACAGCATGTGCGGGAAGGCCGAAAAGAAACATGCAGCAAACAAGCGTCAGTGCCCATTTGCAGACAAAATATTTAAGCCCCGGAAAATGCGCTGCCATGAAAATCCCCCCTGAAAGCAGGAATGATAACAGAGACGTTTGGCCGCGAAAATGTCCCCTGAAAACCCCGCCCCCTCAACCCCTTACCCGCCCCTGCTTGCCCCCCTCCTTGAGGTTATGTATACTGCTGTTGCAACGTCATAGATAAGGCCGTATAACTGAGCGCATGAAGAAAATTTTCAATGCCGCCGCGACGAGGCTGCGCAAGCTGCTCGGGAAGGAACCCGCGCAGGGATACGACGTGCTGCACGACCCGTCGCAGAATAAATCCACGGCCTTCACGCGCGAGGAGCGCGACGCCAAGGGGCTGCGCGGGCTGCTGCCCTACCGCGTATCCACGCAGGACGAGCAGGAAGAGCGCGTGCTGAAACAGCTGCGCGGCAAGAAAACAGATATCGACAAATACATCTACCTTTCGGCGCTGCAGGACAGGAACGAGAAGCTGTTCTATCAGGTCGCGATGAACAATATCGACGAAGTCATGCCGCTGATCTACACCCCAACCGTCGGGCAGGCGTGCCGCGAATTTTCGCATATCTTCCGCAAGCCGCGCGGGCTTTACATCACGCCCGACGACAAGGGCAAAATCCGCGAGATGCTGGACAACTGGCCGGAGGCCGACGTGTGCGCGCTGGTGGTGACGGACGGTCAGCGTATTTTGGGCCTCGGCGACCTTGGCGCAAACGGCATGGGCATCCCTATCGGAAAACTGGCGCTGTACACCGTTTGCGGCGGCATCGACCCCGCGAAATGCATGCCGGTGATGTTCGACGTCGGCACGAATAACGAAGAAATCCGCAAGGACCCGCTGTACCTCGGCTACCCGCACCCGCGCGTGACGGGCGCGGAATACGACGCGCTGATGAAGGAATTCATCGCGGCGGTGCAGGACAAATTCCCCAAGGCCATGGTGCAGTTCGAGGATTTCAAGACCGAAAACGCCTTCCGCCTGCTGGGCGAATACCGCGACAAGGTGACGAGCTTTAACGACGACATACAGGGCACCGCCGCTGTCGCACTGGCGGGCGTCATGGCCTCGACGCGCGCGACGGGCATTCCGCTGAAAGACCAGCGCATCATGTTTTTGGGCGCAGGCTCGGCCGCCACAGGCATCGCGGACCTTGTGATGAAGGCCTTGATGGAAGAAGGGTTGAGCGAGGCGGAGGCAAAATCCCGCATTTCGCTGGTCGATTCAAAAGGCCTTGTCACCGCAGGGCGCGAGAAAATTGAAGACAACAAGAAACCCTTCGCGCAGGACCATGCGCCCGCCTCGCTGCTGGACGCCATCAACGATTTGAAGCCGACTGTTCTCATCGGCGCGACGGGCACGCCGAATACCTTTACCAAGGAAGTTATCGAGGCGATGACGGCCATCAACGCCAAGCCGGTTATCTTCGCGCTGTCGAACCCGACATCGCAAGCCGAATGCACGGCGCAGCAGGCTTATGAATGGAGCAAGGGCAAGGCCGTTTTCGCCAGCGGCAGCCCTTTTGCGCCCGTCACGCTTGACGGGCAGACGTTCCATCCGGGCCAGGGCAACAACGCCTATATCTTCCCCGGCCTCGGGCTTGGCGTGACGCTGTCGGAGGCGACGAAGATTACCGACGGGATGTTCCTTGCCGCCGCGAAAACGCTGGCCGGCATGGTGACGGACGATGATATCAAGAAAGGCGCGCTCTACCCGCCGCTGAAAGACATCCGCAAGGCATCCGCCGCTATCGCCAAAAGCGTGATTGAAGTGGCTGGCGATGAAAATGTCGCTGGCGTGCCGCAGCAGCCGAACCTCGAGGCCTTTATCGCCAGGGCGATGTACGACCCCTGCTATTGCAAGAAACCTATGGCGCCCAAGGCACAGCCGAAGTCAGGGCCATAAGTCGAGCGCGTGCACGGCCCGCAACGCCGCGATCATCAGGTGCGCGTCGCGCAGGTTTTCCAAATTTTCAAAAATATCGCGCAGGGTCACATAGACCAGCGGTTCCTTCAGCACCGCGCCCGCGCAATGCAGCGCGACGGGATAAACGCGCTCCGGCGTGATGCCGAGCGAGGGGTAATAACTCGCCCCCAGCTTCATCGCGCCCGTTGCGCCCAGTTTTCCGGCGGCGAAAGCGGCGGCTTCGTCTTCGGTGGTGATGTCCTGCGGCAATCGCCACGCGGGCAGCACATATATCGAGCTGTTGCCTTCATACACCTGCGGCGCGGGCAGGTCGCGGCGTTCCAGCCCCACGCAGATATTCCCCGCGGCATCGCAGGCCAGCGGCAAGGCGGAAACGACATTGGCGCTGGATTTCGCGGGCAGCACGAATTCAATCTCGCGCCGCGCCAGTTCGGTCGTGCGGCCGCGGTCGGCGAAGGCGGAGCGTATGTAATGCAGGTATCCCGCGGGCGCTTGCTGCTGTTCCCATACCTTCACGGGCGGCGCGGCAAGCAAATCCGACAGCTTCTTCACCTCTACATTTCCCGCGGGCGGCGGCGTGACATCGGTGCCCAGCCATTTGTCGGGGCGCTGGCCAAGACGGCGCAGCAGCGCGTAGATGTTCAGCTCCAGCCGCGCCTCGGGCAGCATGCCGACCTGCGCCGCGCGCAGCAAATCCTGCGCGGGATAGAGCCTGATATCGCCGCTGTCGCTGAAGCCCGCGGTTTCGGGCGGCAGGCGGCGGCTGTGGCGCCCTTCCGCGCCCGTCACAGGGACGAAACAGGCCGAGACGATTTCATCCATCATGCCGGGCGAAGGATAATATTTGAGGCAGGCATCCG
>CAZNRN010000010.1:74506-77782 GCA_964575605.1 uncultured Micavibrio sp.
CATCCGGAGCCCCCAGCTGCGACACCTCAAGCCCCGCGCGCGCCGCCAGCTGCGGCAACAACGGTTCGCCGTTGTCGACGATGGCAATCGGCTCCACCACATGCCCCGACCAGTTTTTGTTGTCGAGGTTGGGCGTGCCGCGCGCGGCGCTGTTGACCAGCGGGCGCGGATAGCCGTGCTTGGCAAAAATCATCAGGCGGCCGTCGGCGCCGGTGTAATAAGGCAGGCAGTCGGCCACCGTGCCGGGGCGGGACGCCATGTCATAGGTGCGGCCGGTGGCGGTATTTTTCCAGCTGGTGACTTTCAGGAAGTTTTTTTCGCCCTTCGCGATCGCGCGCTCGGCCAGCAGCAAACTCGCGCCCTCGGGCACTTTTTCGACGACGGCGATGAACTGGGTGGGCGGATAGCCGCGCTCCTTCCCGTCCTCGCCGTGCAGGAAAACCTTGCCCTTGTAGCGGTTGTTCAATATCCACGGGTTCCAGAAAGGCGCGGTATGGATGACACGCCCGCCCAGCGCAGCCAGTTCGCGCCGGTAATCTTCGGGCGTCCACCAGCTGTATTCCTCCAGCACCTCCACATCCCAGCTGTGGCGGTAATCCTTGCGCAAAATGAATTCGTTCGCCCATTTCGCCGACAGGCGGAAACGGCGGAAGCCTGCGCGCGGGCACGAAACTTCCTCCATGAAAAAACCGCGGTCGCGAGGCTCGTTCAGCGCGCGGGCGGTTTCGGAGAAGGTGACCAGCAGTCCCGCATCATCGGCTGTGACATCCAGTAATACAAATTCGTTATCCGGCAGCGCGCAGAAATCGCGGATTACCATGATGCCGCCGTCGTTCAGCACGGCCATCTGGTTGCGCAGCGCGTTCACCACGCGCGCAGGATCGTACCGGTTGAAACTCAGCACGTGGTGCAGCACGCTGGAATTCAGGATGCCGTCAAAACGCCCCAGCGCCGCATGGGGTTTTTCGATATCGCCTTCCTCGAACGACAAATTGGGCAGTTTATACGTCTCGCGCCCGTGCTTGACCACTTCGGGGTTGATGTCGATGCCCACGACTTTCACAGAGGGGTTCAGCTGCGCGAACTGGAACGAGCCAAGGCCCGAGCCGCAGCCCATATCGGCGATCACCGCACCGGGGCGCAACAAAAAATGCGCGGCGGTGACCGCCAGTTTCTGCTGCATGGTCTTGTCCATGCCCGCGAAATAGCGGTCGTAATCGCTCGCCTGCCCGCGCGCCTGTGTGGCGTAGGCGGTCATGTCACGAGGATGCCGGCGGTCTGCAATTCGTCAAGCGTGAAGATAGCAAGGCCGGTGAAGCCGTCCAGCAACAGCGCCTCGGTGTAATTTCGAGTGCCGAAATAATCCACCGCGATAATCGTGTCGCCGTTCAGTTCCTGGATGCTGATATAATCCTCCAGTACGCCGAAAGACTGGATGACGTCGCTGACGTCGATCTTGTCGCCCTGTGCCAGCGAGAAACCGCGGCCGATATCGGGGCCATAGGCCAGTGACACCCTTTCCACGGCGTAGGTATCGGCCCCGTTACCGCCGTCCAGCGTATCGACGCCCGTGCCGCCCGTGAGGTAGTCATCGCCGAGGCCGCCCTTCAGCAGGTCGTCGCCGCCCTGGCCAGACAGGTAATCGTTTCCGCCCAGGCCGTCCAGCGTATTACGCTCGCCGTTGCCCGCCAGCAGTTCGCCGTTGTTGCTGCCCGTCGCGTTGATTTCTTCCTCGCCCACCAGCTGCAGGCCCTCGATATTGATCGGGATGGTGTAGGAGATATAGGAATAAACGCCGTCCTGCACGCCCTCGCCGGCGTTTTCCAGCACCTGGTCGCCCGCGGTGTTGACCACATAAGTGTCGCTGCCGTCGCCGCCGGTCATGATGTCCGCGCCGTCGCCGCCGTCGAGTGAATCGTCCCCGTCACCGCCGACGATGATATCGTTGCCGCCCATGCCCGACAGGTGGTTGCTGAATGAATTGCCGATGAGGATATTGGCCGTGCCGTTGCCGGTGCCGTCGATGCTAAAGCCCGCCTGCAGGTTGAGGTTTTCAATGCCCGCGCCCAGCGTCGTGGTGGCGGTGGCCAGCACGATGTCATAGCCGCCGGAATCCGTCGCGCGGTCCTCGGGATCGTCGACGATGAAGACGTCGTTGCCGGCGCCGCCAGACATGAAATCGGCGCCGAGGCCGCCGTCAAGCGTGTTGTCGCCCGCGTTGCCGATCAGCGTATTGTCGCCGCCGTTGCCCGTGCCGTCGATAGCGGCCGTGCCCAGGAGCTTGAGGTTCTCGAATTCGGCGTCCAGCAGCATAGAGATATAAGACTGGATAGTGTCGGTGCCCTCGCCCGGCGACTCGATATACACGTCGCCGATATTGTCGACGACGTAGGTGTCGTTGCCACGCCCGCCCGCCATGGTGTCAGCGCCGCCCATGCCGTCCAGCGTGTTCGCGCCGACGTTGCCAGTCAGCGTGTTCACGGCGCCGTCACCGATCGCTTTCCAGTTGCCGGTGCCCAGCAGCACGATATTCTCGATATCCGTCAGCACGGTGAAATTCGCATCCACCAGCACGCTGTCGCTGCCACCCGAGTCAATAACGACATCGCCCTTGCCGATGATATAGGTGTCGTCGCCAAGCCCGCCGTTCAGCGTGTTGATGGCGCTGTTACCGATCAGCGTGTTGTTGCCGGTATTGCCCGTCAGGTTGAACACGCCCGTGCCGGTCAGCGTCAGGTTTTCGATGTCGAGGCGCGCCGTGATGTCGTAGCTGGCAAAGCCCTGCACGATGGTGTCGTTGCCCGAGCTGTCGACCACGACGGTGTCCAGCGCGTCGATAACATAGGTGTCGTCGCCGTCGCCGCCGTCCAGGATATTCGCGGCCACGTTGCCCGTCAGGATGTTGCCCAGCGTGTTGCCCGTGCCGTTCACGGCTGCGACGCCGGTCAGGGTCAGGTTTTCAAGTTCCGCACCCAGCGTATAGGTCAGCCCGGTCATGACGGTGTCGTTGCCGCCCCCCGCCGCCTCGATAAGCGTATCCGCCAGCGTGTCGACGATATAGGTGTCGTTGCCGCCAAGGCCGACGAGGCTGTCCGCGCCAGCGCCGCCGTCCAGCGTGTTGTTGCCGTTGTTGCCGGTGATGGTATTGTCACCCGCGTTGCCTGTCGCATTGATATTGCCCAGGCCCGACAGGCGCATGTTTTCGAGGGTCGAAATCAGCGCCATCGAGAACGAGGTTTCCAGCGTGTCGTTGCCGCCAGCGTCGATGATGATGTC
>CAZNRN010000010.1:77792-116844 GCA_964575605.1 uncultured Micavibrio sp.
AGGATATTCACGCCCGCATCGCCCGCCGCCGTCCAGGCGCCGATGCCCAGCAGCAGGATGTTTTCAAGCGTTGCCGTGACGTTGTTGCTGTAATTGGTCGCAACGGTGTCGTTGCCGCCAGCGTCGATGATGATGTCGGTGGGGTCTGCAACATAGGTGTCGTTGCCAAGGCCGCCGTCCAGCGTGTTCTTCCCCTTGTTCCCGGTCAGCGTGTTGTCGAGCCCGTTGCCGAAGGCGTGGATGGCCGAGGTGCCCGTCAGCTCGAGGTTTTCAAGCTCGGCGCCCAGCGTCCAGGTGATGGAGGAAAACACCTTGTCCGACGTGCCTTCGCCCGCCAGTTCAACGACGGTGTCGCCCGTGCCCACGACATAGCTGTCATTGCCGTCGCCGCCCGCCAGAACGTTGGCGGCATTGTTGCCGGTCAGCGTATTGGCGACGCTGTTGCCCGTGCCGTTGATGGCCGCGGTACCGGTCAGCACCAGGTTCTCGAAATTCGCCGCAAGGGTGAACGTCAGCAGCGAGCGGATGGTGTCGGTGCCTTCGCCGGGGTTTTCGGTCAGCACGTCGGTCAGCGTGTCGATGACGTAAGTGTCGTTGCCGTCGCCGCCCGCCAGCGTATCGATGCCAAGCCCGCCGTCCAGCGTGTTGTTGCCGACGTTGCCTGTGATGGTGTTGTTGAGCGCGTTACCCGTGCCGTTAATGTTGCCGATGCCCGTCAGCTGCAGGATTTCGATCTCGTTGCCCAGCTTGAAATTCGCTGAGGCGCGCACGGTGTCGGTGCCTTCGCCCGCCTTTTCCGTCACGTTGTCTCGGCTGTCGTCGACGATGTAGAGGTCGTTGCCGATGCCGCCTGTCAGCCTGTCCGCGCCGCCCGCGCCGTCCAGCGTGTCGTCGCCGCCCAGGCCGCTGAGGTTGTTGTTGCCCGAGCTGCCGATCATGATGTTATTGAGTACGTTGCCTGTCCCGCCCAGCCCTTTCAGGATGACCTGCAGGTTCTCGATGTTTGCGGCCATGACATAGCTGCCGCTGGAGACCTGCACAGTATCCGTGCCCTCGCCCACGGCCTCCACCAGAACGTCGCCGGTATCGGCGATGATGTAAACGTCGTTGCCGATGCCGCCGACCAGCGTGTCCTTGCCGATGCCGCCGTCCAGCGTGTCGTTGCCGTCAAGGCCGGTCAGCGTGTCGTTGCCGCCAAGGCCGCTCAGCACGTTGTTGCCGGTGTTGCCGGTAAGCTGGTTGTTGATCAGGCTGCCGATGCCGTTGATATTGGCGCCGCCCGTCAGCTGCAATATCTCGATGTCTTTCTGGATGATGTAGGAAACGCTGGAGCGTACCGTGTCGATGCCCTTGGTATCCAGGATCACGTCGCCACTGTCGGAGACGATGTAGATGTCGTTACCCTCGGCGCCGAACATCACGTCGTCGCCCGTGCCGCCGTCGATGGTGTCGTTGCCTGCAAAGGCGAAGATCAGGTCGTCGCCGCCCATGCCGTAAATTTCGTCATCGAGCGTCGTGCCGTTCAGGGCGTTGTTGCCGCCGTTGCCGTTGATGATCGCCATGCCAAAAACCCCTTCGCTACAACCAATGCCCCGACGTTAATACTAGGGTATTGGCCGCACAAACGGGTAGCAAGTTTTTGATTACATAAGCCGCAGGGGGCTTACTTGAACTTCACGTTCAGGCGGACGCCGAAGGACAGGTCGCGGTCCTCGTCCGGTGCGTAATCCGGGTTCACGGTGTAACGGATGCCGGGGGCGATCGTCACGTTTTCGGAAATTTTGTCGCGGTAGCCCAGTTCGATGCGGCTTTCCATACCGCCGTCACCCGGCAACAGGCCGAGCGAGTTGCCGCGGCTGCCCGAGAGCGCAACGACGAACTGGCCTTCGGGACGGTCTTTCACGAAGCCGTTCAGGGCGAAGCCAGTGCTCCAGCCATTGGCACCTTCGGCGAGGTCGCCGGCGGATTTGCCGACGCGCGCAAAACCGGTCACGCTCTTGTCGCCTTCTTCATAAAGTTTTTGTTCAGCCAGGACATACATCCCGTTGACACGCTTGGCGCCGAAGGGGATGAACTGGTCTTTTTCCTTGTACTGGAAACCGCCGATGCCGAGGCGGCTGTTCTTGTTGGCATAGCCCACTTCGGCGATGCCCATCGTGCCGTCTTCGATGTCTTTGGGGCGCGGCAGGAATGAATTCTGTTTCGGGTCTTCGACGATTGCGGCCTGCACGAAGGTGCTTTGATCATAATTGATGACCATCGGCGGCTGATCCATGCCCGAAGGGTTCATGGAAAGGACAAAGGGCGTGCGGAGCGGCTGGTGTTCGGTTGCGGCGGGAGGTTGTTTCTGTTCCTCGAAGGCCATCGCCGGAAGGGCGAAGCAAAGCGTCGAAACCGACAAGCTCAAGAACAAAACGGAACCAAAAACAGACTTGCGCATACCATATTCCTTATAAAACAACGCTTAATCGCTCCCCTATCTCGTTGTTATACAAGGAATTGATTAAGAACTGGTTTACCAGATAATCCAAACGCCGGACCGGGCGAAAAATTCCAAATGAAAAAAGCCCCTTACGGGGCTTCTTTGCATTTATGCCTTATTTTTCAGGGCTTGGGTATGCGCGGTTTTTTCGCGTTTTGCTGCGGCGCGGGATTCGCCTTTTCGGGGCTTTCGAACGTGGTTTGTTTCAGTGCGTATTTCCAGCGCACTTCGCCATCGGTATCAAGCACTTGGGCAAGCGGCATGGCGGTTTTGCCAAAAACGCCCTGCTTTACACTTTCTTCCAGCTCGCCCGCCTCCCATTCCATGTGCCCCATGACCAGAAGCGTCTTTTGTGGAATACCATCAAGCAGTTCAAGCCCTTCTTCATCCGCCGTCAGAGGTTTTATGCTATAGCCGCTGTCGCCCAGCTCGAGCGCCGGCGTTTCGCTGTCGGGGTTGGTCGGGTGTAAATACAGCACCGGCGGCACCTGGAAGGGCCCGCCGACGTTGATTTTGCCATCCATCATCAAGGGGCCGGCGAGGTTGACGGCGATCGTGCCCTCCTCGCTATGCTTCAGAACCAGCATCACCGACTGGCGGAAATCAGCCACGCCGTCCAATACCTTGTTGGCCACGAGAATGGTGCCCGGCTTGATGTCCATAAGAATGCCTCCTGTTGGGAGGCTCTTTGTAGCAGGAGGTTTATATTATGTCAACAATGCCAAGGGCTTGGAAAAACGCCCCACGCGACCCCATCTCAATCCTTAAGGCACAAACAAAAACGGGGTTAAACCATGCGCACCATCGCCAAAACCGCGACCTATAGCGTCATGCACATGACGGTCGCCTTTACCGTCGCCTATATCATGACCGGCCGCTGGGACGTCGCCCTTGGCATCTCCCTGATCGAGCCGGGAGTGCAGACCTTTACCTTTTACTTCCACGAACGCGCCTGGGACCGCTTCTGCCCCGTACGCGTACCCGTCAAAGCGCGCCATTAGAACCGCATAAGCGCCGCATCAGGAACGGTAAAACGGGGGGTGGTGCCAATCGATCGATTTAATCTGCCCCAGCCTGTGAAAAGCGCTACTATCGTGATACCCCCCGATAGAAAGCGTGTAGTCCATGGACAAACTCAGGCAGAATTTAAACATCTACAAAATACCGATGGCAATCGCTGCGGGCCAAACGATTTTATTTGCCCTCTTTATGTGGCTGCAATGGTACGGAAGGACGTCTCGAGAGTTCGGGATACTGGCAATATTTCCGCTGGGGTTATTTTTCCTTACCTCCGTTGCAACTATTAAACTCCTTTATATTCCGCGACTTGAGAACTGGGACTTCTCGAAGAGGTTAAAAACATTCGGGCTGTGTGTATTGGGAAGCTTCATAATTCTTGTGGCCATGAAGCTGGTGCCCACGCTTTTGCTGCTGCTTTCTAATCCGGCGCGGATTTTGAATTCATTGAGCATGATGTTCAGCCCCCTTGCGTTTCTGTCGATGGTACCGGTCGTTATACTACAATATGTGAGTCTTGCTTTCCTGAAAAAGCATTACCGGCGGGCCCATGCCGAAAGTATAAATCCGACCACCACTATCCAGGAAAAAGACGATAACGGTTTTCCCATTTTCAGCACAGAAGAATACATTGTCCCGGGCCCTATGAAATGGCACGAGCCTCTGACCGTTAAGTTTGCACTCTTGGTGTTGTTCATTACGCTGCTGCAATTTGTGCCTATAGTCAATTTCATCGTCATCATGTTCGGCATGGCTTTGTTGGGGCCTTATATCTGGGGGCTTCTTCCGCATCTAATTACCGTGGGTCTCGTGGCAGATGTGATTACGAAACGTTTTTCGCGTGCGGTGTTGATACTGCCGGTCCTCGGCTACTGCGGATATTACGCCGCTTATGCATTCGAGTACGCGGCCATCCAGTCAGCAGAGGCGAAGTTACGCGAGCGCAATCCCGCACGCATTATGACTCTGGACAGCCGAACACACGCCATCGCTATGCAAGGCGCCGAATATCTTGCCAGCACACTCAAGACGCCTGTGGTTTACGAACCAAATTCGAATTTTCCAGAGGGCTTCTTCGCTTACCGCCTGGTCTCACCTGAACTTTGCAATAAATTTCGAAGCCTGAAGCTAAAGTGGAACGATGGGTACAACCCCCGTTTCCCCCAAAAGGGAAAAACCCTGGGCCTACAGCTGAAACAATGCCGCATTCGACGCCCGGAGGCCCCTGCAAAGCAGCTGGTACATGTAATGCAGGCCTCAAGTGCCGAGAACCTTTCCGGCGTTTCGCTTTCTAAAACGACATACAGTTTCAAGCAGGGAGAAAAAACACTTGGCACTTTCGAACAGGCCTCGGTCGAACGTTTGCCAATTTTTCCTTTCTTCTTTTTCGGCTATTTTCCGAAGCTGCCTGAAGCGAGGGATGGCGGATTGTTCGCAAAATTTTACAGGCATCGGATAGAACTCGATACCTTCGCCGATGCTCTCGACAGGGAAAAATACGGGACCCCTATCGCCGCCATGCTTGGCATAGAAAAATATCAGGAAGGAGATTTCGCAACTTTCACGGATTATCCTGAGAATAAGGCGCTTATCGAGCGCCTGCTTGAGACAAAGGAAAAATCACCCGAAGAGTTTTATAGGCTGCAATTCGAGCACGTAGACCTGCGCAGCATGGGCTTGCACGGCGAAACTCCGCTCATGAAAACAGTCAGCGAAGGAAACCTACCCGCGATGCGCGTGTTAATTGACATGGGCGCAGATGTAAATGCTGCAGACCGCAGCGGAAATACCGCGTTAATGAGAGTTAAAGAAGGTAATCCCGATATCATCAAATTGCTGATTGAGAAAGGCGCGAATGTGAGCGCCATGACCGTAGAGGGTCGGACGCCGCTGATTGCTGCAGCTTCATCCGGTAACGTCGAAGCCGCCCGGCTGCTGCTGAATGCCGGCGCCGCGGTCAACCAACACATCGAAGATAAACTTTCAGGCGGCGTTAATGCTTCGCCGCTCATCGCTGCGAGCTTTTACGGCAATAAAGATATGGCACAATTTTTACTCGACAACGGAGCTGATATGAGTTTGACCACAAGCTCGAAATGGACAGCGCTTCATATGGCCGTCAACAGAGGCCATGCCGACATCGTTCGCTTATTGCTTGATCGCGGTATCGACACAACAGCAAAAGACAGAAACGGAAAAACTGCACTTCAAGCTTCACAAGATGGTCAATACAGGCACGCCGACATCAGACAGATGTTGGAAGAACGTGCCGCAGGAAATTCGGCATCCCCGCCTGTGCCACTGCCCGCAAATGGTCAGGCACCCTAGGCTTTCGATTTCCCTTTAATCATCCTTTTTTTAGACGGCGTTTGCTGCGCCTTTATGAGACCACTTCGCTGGCGGTTTGGCTTCGATGCCGCCGACGTAGTCGGAGACGCGTTTCATCTGTGCCTTGTTGTTGAAATCGAGCTCGCCTTCCCAATAGGTGCCGGCCAGCAGCAGGCGGCCGATGGGCTGGGGTTTGTTGTCTTTCACATCGTCGCTGTCGACGAGGGGCTGGAGTTTTTCTTCGAGCTTCTGCGCCTGCCTGTCGTCGTTGGCGGCGGCCGCGAAGACGTCGCGCAGCCTTTTGCCCAAGTCGATGCGGCTGTCGGCGAGTTTCCAGACGGCTTTCGCGTCCTTGAATTTCAGGATTTCGGCCATGCGGGCTTTTTCGCCGGCGTCGAGCAGCGGCTCGATCTTCTTGTAGCGGCTGCGCACGTCGTTGCGCAGTTCGCGGAAATCGTCCTTATGTTCGCCCTTGTCGTAGGGCAGAAAGCCGAGGCGCGCCCAGGTATAGCCGCCCGCGTTCAGGCCCGCGTTCATTTCCAGTTTCTCGCAGCCGCTGGCGATGAAGAATTCGATCTGGTTGCGCATGATCTTGCGCCCGATGCCATGGCCGGTCCGGTCGAGCTTCATATAACCCGAATGCGCGGTTTTGCTGGAGAGGTCGAAATCCTTGGTAACTTGGTCGATATAGCCGCCCTTTAATTCCAGCGAACCGTGGCCGTCGCTGTCCATGTCGAGCTCGACCTTCGTGCCGCGCGGCAGGCCGCGGCGCAGCATGCGCTCGGCCTTTTCCTTCGGCATCGGCATATGTTCCTGCCAGCGCCGCTTTTCGAAATCGAAAACATCCGACACCCATTTGGTGAAACGGCGGAGTTTATTCCTGATAAAACCGAAAGCATCCGAGATGAAGTTTGATTTTTCGCGTTCTGTCTGCGGCATCAGGGGTGAGCTGCTCTGCCTCCCTTGTGAAACCGGGAAACTGCTCGTAAAACCGCTCTGTTAAAGACGTATTTCATTGATAATTATTTGTAATATGGAACGCGTTTTCGGGCAAATTGAATTTAATAAAAGCCTGTAATAGCTGGTGAATCTAGTTCACTTCCGCCAGTAACGCCGCGTGGTCGGAAAACGGCTGCTGGATGATTTTCAGGCTCATGCGGTCGACGAGGCTTTTGGAAACGATGCAGAGGTCGAGCGTGCGGTAATAGGTGTGGAGCATGAAGGTGGGATCGGTTTCCTTGTTCAGCACCTGCAAATCGGTGCCGTCGATCAGCGGCTTCAATTCGCCAAAGCCGTTCATGATGTTGAAATCGGCCATGATGATGACAGGGCCGGTTTCTTCCTGCACGATTTTGCGCATCTCGGCCAGCTGGAAATGGCGCGTTTTGGCAGAAAGCGAGAAGTGCGTGAAGTAGAGCGTGATGCCCGCCGGCAGCTCGACCTGGTGGATAAGGCGTTTAGAGCCGAGGCTGAAATAGAGGTGCTTGAAATCGACAGCGCCCTGCGACATGAAGGCGGAGGAGCGCCCGCGGAACATGGGGATTTTGCCCATCCAGCTGTTGGGGCCGTATTTGTCGGCGAAGTCGAAATGCTTGTACACGCCGTCGACGAGGAAATCGAGCTGGTTGAAGCCGCCGGAATGGTGCGAGCCCTGGTCGAGCTCGACGAAGCAGCAGAGGTCCGGCTTTTCGTTATCGATGATGCCCTTCAGCTGCTGAAGTACTTCCTGCTGGAGGGGCACACTGCAATACAGGTGCCGGTTGGCGCGGCAGACATGCTGCCAGAGCGAGCCATCGATGCCCCGCGCGTAGCCGATATTGCTGAAAAACACCTTGTAGCCCATCACAGCCACTCCGCATCACAAAATCTCGCGGGCGTACCAGCCGATGCGCCCTGCCAGTTTATAAAGATAGGGTATTTCACGCCAATAGGCAAAGTCGACGCGGCGCGAGGCCTGCACGTATTCCTCGCTTTTATCCCAGAGTGTTTCGATGTCCTGCCGCTCGCGCAGCACGAAACTGGCCTCGCGGTTGCGGGTGAGGCTCAAATAATCCATGTTCACGCTGCCGATCAGCGCCCAGTCGTGGTCGACCAGTACGTATTTGGCGTGCAGCACGGCGTCTTCGAAGAGGTAGAGGTTGAGGCCCTTTTGCAGCAGGCGCGGGATATAGATGCGCGCGACGGCATCGGCCACGGGCACGTCGGTCTTGTCGCTTTTTAAAATGTCGACGCGCACGCCGCGCGCCTTTGCCTTTTCCAGCGCCTTGCGCAGGCGGCGCGGCGGCATGAAGTACGGCGTGACGATGCGGATATGTTTTTTGGCGCCCTTGATGCGGCGGATGATTTCGTTATAGGCGAAGCTGGCGCCGAAATGCGGCTCCGACACGAAATACTGCAGGTCTTTTTCCCCTTGCGGCTGGTGCGGCCGGCCGGCGCCGTTGCAGATGCTGTCCCAGAGGCGGTTTTGTTCCGCCACCACGGCCTCGACCGGTTTGCCGGTAAACCGCACGTGCATTTCGTGCCAGTCCTTCATCACGCCGCGGATGCAGGCGCTGCCGGTATGCGCGATTTTTTCATCCACCACCAGCGTCTTCACATGCGTGCGTGGCAGCAGGCGCAGTGGCGCGAGCAGGCGTTTCCACCTGACGCGATGATAAAAATGCACGATGCCGCCCGCCTTGCGGATTTCCTCGACCGGCGCCTTATCGAGCAGGATGGAGCCGACGCCATCCAGCACGATGCGCACCTTCACCCCTGCCCGCGCCTTGTCGGCGAAGAGTTTCAGGAAGCGGTTGCCGGCCTCGTCGTTCAGGAAGATGTATTGCTCCATGTCGATCGATTTTTCCGCGGCTGCGCAGTCGCGGTACATCGCTTCCCATACGTCCCTGGTGCGGAAGATGAATTGCAATTCGCCTGTGCCGTCAGCCATGATTTCTCCTTGCGGGGAATAACCCTTGACGTACTAATGCGCGAACAGGGAAATCGGCCGAACAGGCGTTCAGGGACAAAAAAAACCCTTGAAATTCAAGGGTCAGGATTTGGGGTTTTTCCGCAGTTTCAGCGGCGACATGGGTATGACGTTGCGCTGCAGGACGGTCGCGGCGGTGGCGGCTGCGGCCTCCTGCTCGGCCTTTTTCAGGCGGATGCGTTCGGCCGCTTCGGCCGGGTAAGGGCCTTCGAGGAAATCTTTCATCTGGGGGTTCGTGGCATGCACGCGCGCCGCGCGGCCCGAGCTATCTACGGCATTGATGTCCGCACCCGCATCGAGCAGCACACGCGCCGTCTCGACATCGCCCTCGAGCGCCGCCGCCATCAAGGGCGTGATGCCGTCAGTCACAGGAAGATTGACGTTCGCGCCGTGTTTGATCAGCAGCTCGACGTAATGCTTGCCTTGTTTGACGGCGAGGGTCAGCGGCGTATTGCCGTCGTCGAAAACCGCATCGGGAAAGGCGTTGTTTTGCAGGCAGGTGCGCAGCGCGCCGAAATCCTCGCCTTCGATCGCGTTTCGGACAGCTTCCGGGGGCATGCGCATTCTGGTCGTGAAAGTGCCCTTGAATTCAGGCACCTGCTGCCCTGTTACAAGGTGGGCAACATCATAGGCCGCCATGCCCGCCGGTATCGTGTGCATGCGTCCCTGCCATTCCAGCTGGAAGATTTTGTCGGGATATGCCGCAGCGGCATAGGCGGCATAGCCCGCGCAGAGGTTTATTGCGGCATCCGTCTGCGCCTCGAACCGCAGTGTATTACCATTGTGGTAAAGCGTCCCGATCGGCGTGGTGCGGCCGCTAAGTTCGCTGTAAATCCGCTCCTTGAACTCTGCGGCGTCATTGAATGCGGCACTTAATCCCATGTCGGCCCTGCTGTTGAAGCTTGACCATATATTACCCTAACACGATTAAGGTTTTATTAAGCATACACCACGAAAAAACGGCCTCCCCGCAGGAAGGCCGTTTTTTGGCAGTAATTACAATCAGTCGACGTAGGACGGCGCGGCTTCGCGGATGATGGGGCGCTCGGGGAAGGAAGGCGCCATTTCAAGCTCGTCCTTCAGCTCCGCCATCTCCTCGCCCAGCGCGTAGAGGTCGATTTTAGCCTTGCGCGCGGCGGGGAAGATTTCGCTCTCTTCTTCCTCGATGTGGTGCTTCACCTGTTCGCCCAGCACGATGCATTTGGCGTCGAAAATCGCCTCGTCATCGTTCAGCTGTTCCAGCTGCTGAATCAGGTCCTTCGCGCAGTCATGCTCGACGAAGGCCTCGGCCAGCGTCGAGTTTTCGGCGATATCCTGCAGCGCGGGATAGAAAATCTCTTCCTCGACCTGCGCGTGGACCGCCAGCGCGTTGCAGGCCTCCATCATCAGTTCCATCTTCTGCCTGCGGCTCCCGCCGTTTTCGACCAGCGTGCGGTATTTATCGAAAATTTTCTTGACCTCGTCATGGTCCTTTTTCAGCATCTCGAGCGCGTCCATGGCGCTTTCCTTGCGTTTGGCGGTTTTTTTTATCACGGATTTCTTGGGCGCAGTTTTTTTGGCTTGTTTCTTCTTCATGGCGTCCTCCCGAAAAAAAGCTGTTATTTTTTGTGGATTACCAACGTCCAGACAGCCCCGCCGGTTCCATGACGAATGAAAGGCCTGATGGCGGGCGCACGGCCCGCCATCCCAGGCCATCGGCTGGTTATTTCTGCCTGTCGCGGCTGTCGGCATCCCTGTCTTTGTCTTTCGCCTGGGCGCCGATATCCTTGTCTTTTCCTTTCAGGCTCTGGCCCTGGCCGCCCATATCCTTATCTTTGCCGCCGAGGTCCTTGCTTTTATCGCCTTGTGATTGCTTGTTCATAGTCAGTCTCCTTTGGTTTGTAGTTTGCAGCCCTACGCTGCATATAGACAATCACCCAATGCAGGGGGCGTTCCCGGATAATTTTTTGTTTAATTCCCCCTTGAAACAGCACACGGGCGGATGAAGAAAACTCCATCCGCCCGTCGCCGTCTCAAGACACTTGTCTGTTAATAGCTGCGGCTGCCTTCGTAGAAGCCGGTGTATTCGTTCAGCTCTTCGTCTTCGTCCTCGTTGCTGGCGAAACGAGAGGAACGTTCTTCGCGTTCTTCCTCGCTGTCTTCATCGGAATCTTCTTCATACCAGTCCGCGCCTTCCATCACGGGCTCGTCGTAGCCTTCGTCGCTGTGGCGTTCGCCGGTCACATGGGTCGCGCCGGAGCCGTACCTTGCATCGAGTTCGTCCGCGCCGATGTTATGCGGGATCTTGCCGCGCATGTCTTCCTCGTGAAGGGCCTTGCTGCCGCGGCGTGCGGGGGTTTTGCTCTGTGCCATGATGAGCATCCTTTCTTTAGTTGTGGAGGGACCGCCTTGCGCGGTTCACGCAAAATTAACGTTTTGCCAGGCAGGAAGTTCCAGAAGGCGCGTAAAACAGCAGCCCTCGCTTTTGTTCCCGGCGATATGCGGTTTTTTAGAGCTTGTGGACGGGTTTTTTCGCCCGGAGCTCTTCCATGACCTGCTTGTAAGGCTTCACGCCTGCATCGGAGCGCGCGCGGTCGGCCTCGCCATGGGTGAATTCGAAGCCGTAAACGGCGCCCTCGCGGCTGACGACAGGCTTGCCGGTGGCGAAATCGGCGAAGGCAGTATCCTTCGCGGGCCTGCGGTAGACGTCGGTATTTTCAGTCGCCTCGATAATGCCCGTCACCCTTCCGCCCCTCTCCAGTACGATAAAGGCATGGCCGCCGGGGCCGTCATCGTAGAGGCTCAGCTCCCCCTGCCCGGTCGCATAAAAGATATGCGTGCGCTGGGCGGGCTGCAGGAAGCGCTCGGCCATGCGTTGCTGCAAGACGCATTTCACGACCGACATGCCTTCGCAGTCGAATTCCAGTTTATAGGTTCCGCCCGCGATATCGCTGCTGAGCGCGTTCATGTAATTGGTACGCAGGGTGCCGCTGTTATCGGTTTCGGTGCGGTATTTATCGAAGCCCGGCTGGTGATGCACGGTATCGGCCACCGCATTGGCAACGCAGCTGTCCCATTTCTCGCGCTCTGCGGGCGTCCACTCGCTTCCGGCAGAGGCAAGCTGCATCAGCTGCAGGTCGGCGGCGATGCAGGAGGCGGTTTTTTCTTCCATCGCCTTGACGCCGCGCGTGAAGGCGTCGTCGCGGCCCCAGTCGATCGTCATGTTGCCGATCTTCACGCCGCCCGGGCTGAAGGCGGCATGGATGGGCACAGCGCCCGTTTTCGAAATGGACGACGCGGAAACGAGGCCGGAATAATCGCCGCTCGGCACCTTGTGGATGATAAGGTCGCGCTGCGCGAGCGGCACGTTGTGGTTGGCCGCATCGTGGAAGGCCTTGCGGATGCCGTCGCCATGCGCGAACATCCCCGCCAGCGGCACCGTGAGGAGCAGCGATAGGATGATGTTCCGCGATGATTTCGACGAAAAAACCTTGCGCGCCATAGCGCCCGTGTACCCCTGCTGGAATTTGATTTCAACAAGTGTATCACGGGCTTTACGATTATGTCAATTTATTGCCGTTTCGTGCAATATACTGAAATGTAACCGTTTAAGCGGCGTTGCGGCGACGCTGGAAGGGGCCGCTGCCACCGCGGTTGCCGCCGCTACTCTCGCTCCGGCTGTCGTTACGGTTGCCGTTACGGTTACCACGGTAACCGCCGCGGTTTTCACTGCGGGCTTCGGCGCGGCCTTCTGAACGGCCTTCGAAACGGCGGCCTTCGTTGCGGCCTTCCGAACGGTTGCGGAAGTTGCCGCGGCTCTCGCCACGGTTTTCGCTGCGGCCTTCGGAACGGCCTTCGCTGCGCTCGGCACGGGGACGGAAGTTTTCACCGCCGCCCTGTCCGCCAAAGGCCGAGGTCTTTTTGCCGCCGTTGCGCTGGCGGCGGCCTTCGAAGCCGCTGCGGTTGTGGCTTTTCGGGCGCTGATTGCGCGCCGGGGCTGCGGGGTTTGCGCCGCCGCGGTATTCGGGCTCACGCGCCGCGCCGGGGTTCAGCAGCTTGTGGATTTCGCGCCACAGGTCGCCGTCTTCGGGCGTGATGAAGCAGACGGCCGAGCCTTCGGAGCCGTTACGCGCCGTGCGGCCGATGCGGTGGATGTAGTCTTCGGGCTGCTGCGGCAGGTCATAGTTGATGACGTGTTCGATATGCGGGATATCAAGGCCGCGCGCGGCGACATCGGTCGCCACCATGATGCGGTGCTTTTTGTCGCGGAAGGCCTGGATGACGCGGTTGCGCTGGTTCTGGTTCAGGTTGCCGTGGATGGCGGCGGCGCTCTGGCCCAGGCCGGTCAGTTTTTCAGCCATGCGGTCCGCGCCGCGCTTGGTACGGACAAAGATAAGCACAGAGCCGTTGCGCTCGGCCAGCTGGCCCATCAGGTTGTTGAATTTCTGCGCGACTTCCATGCGGAGGATTTCCTGCTTGATTTTCGCGATCGGCGTGTTGTTCGAGCCGACGGAAATGCGCTGCGGGTTCTGCATATAACCATGCGCGGTTTTTTCGATGCGCGGCGATATGGTGGCCGAGAACATGAGTGTCTGGCGGTCGCGCGGCATCTGTTTCACGATGCGCTCGATCTGCACTTCGAAGCCCATGTCCATCATGCGGTCCATTTCATCGAGCACGAGGAAGCGGGTGCGGTCGAGGCGCACGGTGCGCTGCTGCAGGTGGTCGTTGATGCGGCCGGGCGTGCCGACAATGAGGCGCGGGTTCTGGCGCAGCTGGTTTTTCTGGCCGAACATGGATGCGCCGCCGATCAGCAGCGCGGTGCGGATGCCGGCCGAGGGCGGCATAAGTTTCTTCATCGTATCGAGCACCTGCGTCGCAAGTTCGCGGGTCGGCGTCATGACCAGCGCGGTTTCTTCGCGGTTCTGCATCAGGCGGACGATGAGCGGGATGGAGAACGCGGCGGTTTTGCCGGTGCCGGTCTGGGCGGAGCCAAGCACGTCGCGGCCCTGCAGGCCGGCGGGGATGGCCGCGGCCTGGATCGGCGTGGGTTTGTTGAAATTGATCGCCTGCAGCGTGTGCAGCAGCGCCTCGGGAAGGCCGAGAGACAAAAAGTTTTCCATGGTTGTTTTTCTTTCTTCTAGGAAAAAGTAGGCAGCAGCCTGCGGCGCAGTCATGCGCAGCAAGCAGCATTGGCGGGTGCGCGCCATTATTGGCGCGTTGTCCCCTTGAGTTAAAACCCGTCCTGTCAGTGAAGGCCGGTTACTCAAGGACAAACGCAACGAAGGGTTTTGAGAAAATCGTGTCGTATTCTTTTCGAATACGGCCGCGTGAAAGCGGTGCATAAGCAAGAGTATTTCGAACTCGTGGACAGTAATATGGTTTTTTACCGTAAAAAGCAAGAAAATTCGTGAAAAATCAGGCAGATGCGTTTTTAAACGGTTGATATCGTTAGAAGTACCACATGCGCCGCTTCACGCTTTTACAGCGCGATATTCAATTTAGTTTGGCAAACAGTCTGTAAATCCTGTTTATTAGACGCACGTATTTTTATAACACCCGCGACACGCCAGGGGGAAAATCATGGGAATGGTAATGTCTTTGTATGGGATCAGGGACGAACACATCCCTGAAGTTCTTACCGAACCGTCGCTGATATGGCGCGTTATTGCGCCAGACGAGGAGCAATCGGAAGCTCCCCCAAAAAGCGGCTTTCTCCAAAAACTATTCAAATCAAAAAAACCAGAGCCCAGAAAGGAGCTGCCCGACTTGTCGACCGGCTTGGAAACGGATCTCGACAAGGCTTGGCACGGCATTCACTACCTTCTGACGGGCACTGAATCAGCCGGTAATCCGCCTTTGAACTTTCTTCTCTGCGGCGGCGCGGAAGTTGGCGATATCGAAGTTGGTTACGGGCCTGCACGGGTAATAACCGCCAAAGATGTAAAAACAATTGCGGCAGAACTTGCGAAGATCGATGAGAAAACCCTTCGCGAACGCTTTAACCCTCACGAAATGATGAAACTCAAGATTTATCCTGACATTTGGGACAGGGACCCGGCTAAGGATGATGTTCTGGGCTACTGCATCGAAAACGTCGATTTATTGCGCCAGTTCCTGTCGACGGCAGAAGCTCGGTCTCTCGGAATTGTTATCTGCCTGACCTAAAGTCGCAAGGGGATCATGGCCCGCCCCAAGAAGCGCATTTATTAATTATAAAAAAGAAAAACCCGCCTGGCGTTGCGCGCAGGCGGGTTTTCTATTCTCAATCGGAAGATTAAGCGGCTTTGTCGAGCAGCTGGATCTTGCCTGCAGCGGGTTTGCCGCGCTGCATTTCGATTTCGAACGACACGCGCTGGCCTTCGTTCAGCGACTTGAGGCCGACAGCCTCGAGAGCCGAAACGTGCACGAACACGTCGTTGCCACCTTGATCAGGCTGGATGAAACCAAAGCCCTTGGTGGGGTTGAACCATTTCACTACGCCGGTTGCCATGAATAATATCCTTTCGTAACCGTTTGTAAGGGGGCGCACCGGAATTGATGCATTGTCCCCTGAGCTAAAAAAAACCGGTTTAACACCGGCTACTCATAGACAAACGCAACGAAGGATAGTGATAGGAACTCGTAAAGCATTAGCAAGAGTATAACTCGATTATTAGTGATATAGCCTGTCTTTGGAAAATGCAAATAAATTAGTGAACATCCCGCGAACCGCGCCTGAAAGTCAGGGGTTTTCCCTTTAAAACATTAAAATCAGGCGATTTTCACGGTTACATTTGACAAGTTATGTAAAACAATATTATAGTATCCTCTTCCGTTGCGCGCAGCAGGAAGCGGTCCAGGCAGGCCCCGAGGGCAGCCAGCAAAGGAAATACCCAGCCATGTTAGAAGCCTTTTTCAGGAAGCGCCGTGCGGCCAATGAAGCGGCGGAGCTGAAGGCCATACAGGCCCGCGACAACGACGCGGGCGTGCCTACCCCCGAAACGCTGAAAAAACGGCTGGAGACCGCAGCCCTCGAGGGCAAGTGGAGCATCGTCGACGACTGTGTGCAAAAAGGCTGTTCGTATAACGACGAGGTACTGGTCAACAGCAAGCGGCGCGCCGACGGCTACTTCAAGCCATATAAAAAGATGACGCGCGAATTTTTCGGCAGCTATTACGATACCTATGACCAGCTTCCCCTCACCTCCATCGCCGTGATGCACCGTGACGTCGAGGGACTGGAACAACTGTTGTCAAAAGGCGCGCCGCCCGACTGGCAGAACTACGGCATGATCGAAAGCAAACGCTACAGCCCGTTAAGGCTAGCTGTGCGTTACAACCTGCCCGCGGCCGCGAAACTGTTGTGCGATTACGGCGCCGACTTGACAGACAACAAGCCGCTGCAGGAGGCGGAGGCCGCCACCCGTCTGGAAATCGTGAAAATCATCCGCGCGGAAGAAACAAGGCGCAACGGCGCGGCGCCTGCCGCCCTGGCTAACCCCGGGCAGGCAGCGCGGGAAAAGGTGCTGCGCGACCTGAACGCCCTGTCGCGCGAAGACCGCGGCAAGGTGCTGTGGAAGCTGTGCGAGGAATTCGGCACGGTGGTGGAAAAATCCCCCGCAGAAACCCAAGGCGACATGCAGGTGCTGAAACCCATCACGCTGAAGGCCGGCGCAAAGACCGCACCCTGAGTTCAGGCCGCCAGGTACTTCGCCATTTCCCCTATCGTTTCGGCATAAAGCCCGTTTTTGCGCCAGACTAGCCCTATGGCGCGTTTATAGGGGCGCGCGGATTTCAGTGAGAGGTAAGCGACGCCGTCATCCTTGCGCCGCGCCATGGCGGGCATCAGCGTGACGCCCGAATTGTGCGCGACCATGTGGCGCAGGGTTTCGAGGCTTTTGGCGCGGAAGCTGTTGCGGTCGATGCCGATTTTTGCGCGCTTGCAGACCTCGAGCATCGGCAGGTTCAGGCAATGGCCGTCGTCCAGCAGCAGCCAGTTTTCATCGCGGATATCCTGCAGCATGATGCCGTCTTTTTTCGCATGCGCATGTTTGGCCGACATGGCGAGGAACAGTTCTTCCTCGAACAGCGTTTCGCAGAGGTGTTCGCCGCCGGCGTCGGAGGTCAGCATGATGGCAGCGTCGATCGCGCCGCTGTCGAGTTTTTCGACCAGGTTTTCGGTGCGGTCCTCCAGTATCTGCCACTGCATGTTTTTGTGCCCCTTGAACCCTTCAAGGTCCTTGAAGAATTTGGGCAGGTAGTAAGGCGCGACGGTGGGGATAACGCCGATGGTGATCAGCCGCGCGCTCTGCCCGCGCGCGATGTGCTGGGCGTGCTGGCGTATCTGCGCGGTTTTTTCCAGCACAAGGCGTGCGTTGGCAATGATGAAAGCGGCGTCTTCGGTCGGGATGACGCCCTGCGGCGTGCGCTCGAACAGCAGGATGCCGAGGTTCTCCTCGAGCTTTTTAATCTGCAGGCTCAGCGCGGGCTGGCTGACGTTGCAGGCCTTGGCGGCCAGCGCGAAGCGTTTCTTGTCGGCCAGGGCGACGAGGTACTCGAGGTCGCGGATATTCATAACCATTCCTTTCCGGAGTTAAGGCATAAGTACAGCTTATTGGATGAATAAGATCAATAAACTTTATTTAACATCATCCGCACCCTAAACTACTGCGCATCGACATTCCTATCCACACATCCAAAGGGCAAAACCGCATGAAATCGCATTTCAAGAAATCGCTAATGTTCGCGGCTGCGGCCGTCGTCACCATCGGGCTTTCCGCCGCCGCCGTCGCCGAAGGGCCCGCGCGCACCAACCAGTTCTGGTGGCCGGAGCAGTTGAACCTGCAACCGCTGCGCCAGAACGCCGTTGAATCGAACCCGCTGGGCGCGAATTTCAACTATACGAAAGAGTTCAAGAGCCTCGACCTCGCCGCGGTCAAGAAAGACATCGCCGAACTGATGACGAAATCCCAGCCCTGGTGGCCGGCCGACTACGGCCACTACGGCCCCTTCTTTATCCGCATGGCGTGGCATAGCGCGGGCACTTACCGCCTGGCCGACGGCCGCGGCGGTGCGGGCGGCGGGCAGCAGCGTTTCGAGCCGCTGAACAGCTGGCCGGATAACGCCAACCTCGACAAGGCGCGCCGCCTGCTCTGGCCTATTAAGAAAAAATATGGCAACAAAATTTCATGGGCGGATCTGATGGTGCTGACCGGCAACGTCGCGCTTGAATCCATGGGCTTTAAAACCTTCGGTTTCGCAGGCGGCCGCACGGACGACTGGGAAGCGGATCTTGTCTACTGGGGCCCCGAGGGCGAATGGCTGGCGGGCGACAAGCGCTACACCGGCGACCGCAAGCTTGAAAAACCGCTGGCCGCCGTGCAGATGGGGTTGATCTATGTGAACCCCGAAGGCCCGAACGGCAACGCCGACCCGCTGGCCGCCGCGAAAGACATCCGCGACACCTTCGGCCGCATGGCGATGAACGACGAGGAAACGGTTGCCCTTATCGCGGGCGGCCATACCTTTGGCAAGGCGCACGGCGCGAAGAAGCCGAAGGATTGCATCGGCAAGGAACCCGCGGGCGCCGGAATGGAAGAACAAGGTTTCGGCTGGACGAACAAGTGCGGCACGGGCAATGCGGGTGACACCACCACCAGCGGCCTCGAGGGCGCATGGTCAGCCGACCCGACCAAGTTCACGACGCAATACCTCGACAACCTCTTCGCTTTCGAGTGGAAGAAGACCAAGAGCCCGGCGGGCGCGACCCAGTGGATCCCGACCGACGAAAACGCGGCAAACCTTGTGCCTGACGCGCATGACAAGGAAAAACGCCATGCTCCGATCATGTTCACGACCGACCTTGCGCTGAAGGAAGACCCCGAATACGCCAAAATATCGAAGCGCTTCAGGGACAACCCGGAAGAGTTCAAGCTGGCCTTCGCCAAGGCATGGTTCAAGCTGACCCACCGCGACATGGGCCCCTCCGCGCGCTACATCGGCGCGGAAGTGCCGAAGGAACAGCTGGTCTGGCAGGACCCGGTGCCGAAAGCTGATTACAAACAGGTCGATGCCAAGGATGTGTCGGCGCTGAAGGCGGAAATCCTCGCCTCCGGCCTCACCATCCCCGAGCTGGTGCGCACGGCATGGGCTTCGGCCTCGTCGTTCCGCGGCACGGATATGCGCGGCGGCGCCAACGGGGCACGCATCCGCCTTGCCCCGCAGAAAGACTGGGCGGCCAACGACCCCGCCGAACTGGCCAAAGTGATTGCCAAGCTTGAAGAGATACAAAAAAGCTTCAACGGCAAGAACAAGGGCAAGCAGGTGTCTCTGGCTGACCTGATCGTACTGGGGGGCACCGCAGCGGTAGAGGAAGGCGCGAAGAAAGCCGGACATCCGGTCACCGTCGCGTTCAAACCCGGCCGCACCGATGCGAGCCAGGAGCAGACCGACGTGGAAAGCTTCGCCGTGCTGGAGCCCAAGGCCGACGGCTTCCGCAACTACTATGACGCGGGCAGCAACACGCGCTCACCCGCCGAGGCGTTGGTCGACAAGGCCGGAAACCTCGAGCTGACAGTGCCGGAGATGCCGGTGCTGGTGGCGGGGCTGCGCACGCTGAATGCCAACGAGGGCGGCGCCGCGCACGGCGTCTTCACCGACAAGCCCGGCACACTCTCGAACGACTTCTTCGTCAACCTGCTGGATATGTCGACCAAATGGGTGAAGTCCTCGAACGACGGCATCTACGAGGGGCAGGACCGCGAGAGCGGCAAGGCGAAGTGGACGGCAACGCCGGTCGACCTCGTCTTCGGCTCGAACTCCGAGCTGCGCGCGGTGGCCGAAGCCTATGCCGTCGACGGCGCGGAAGAGAAGTTCGTGAAAGACTTCGCTGCCGCCTGGACGAAGGTGATGAACCTCGACCGTTTCGATACGTAATACGCACAAACGAAAAAACCCGCCCGGCGTATCGCCCGGGCGGGTTTTTTGTTGTCCAGCGGACTACAGCCTTAAGCGGCCTTGTCGAGCAGCTGGATGTCGGCAGCGGCGGTCTTGCCGCGCTGTTCAGCGAGTTCGTAGCTGACGCGCTGGCCTTCGTTCAGCGTCTTGAGGCCGGTGCCTTGCAGCGCGGAGATGTGAACGAACACATCGTTGCCGCCCTGATCAGGCTGGATGAAGCCGAAGCCTTTAGTCGCGTTGAACCATTTAACTGTACCGGTAGCCATGAAAAATCCTTTCGTCGATTTAATATAGTCGCGGGCGCATCACCGTGATGCATTTACAGAGTATTCTGTGCCCGAATGATTCGTAGCAAATTATGGCATATGCCGCAACTTTCTTTTCTGGAATATCAGTATGATAGACCGGAATGCTGCACTGCGTCGCCTGATAAACGGCTGATATTATTACCGCTTCATCGTTGACATAATCATGAGGATTTGATAGTTTGCCACCCATATTTCAGGTCTTCAGGACAGGATTTCAAAACATGTCTGGCGATACTCCAGCGGAAACCAAAAGCAACAGACGCGGATTGATCCGCGCGGCGGCGCTTTACACCGCGGCGGCTATCGGCCTGCTCGGCCTTGGCGCTGGTACGCAGCATGTGGTGAAGATGTTCACGCCCGACGACCCGCAAGTCACGATGTCCCTGCCCGCGCCTGATTGCGCGAAACAGATCACCGATACTTTCAATTCAAGAAGCCTGCGCGACGCGCCGAAGGGCGACGGGCATCCCGTGATGGTGCTGCCGGGCGTGCTGGGCAATGACCTGTCGATGACGGTCCTCAGCAACCGCATCGAGAACGCCGGATATAAAGTCTACGGCTGGGACCACGGCATGAACCTCGGCCCCAGCGAGGACGCGGCACAGCACCTCGAGCGCCATCTGCAGAAAATTTATAAAGAGAACGGCAACCAGAAAGTCTCGCTGGTCGGCTACAGCCTCGGCGGCGTCTATGCCCGCGAACTGGCGCGCAAGCACCCCGATATGGTGCGCGATGTCATCACCCTGTCGTCGCCCTATGCCCTGAAGGGCACCATGGGCTGGCCCGACGACCGCGTGCGCCTGATCAACAAATATTTCCAGCCCGGTCAGGAAAAAACCGGCGCGGAACTGGCCGCGGAAATCAAATCGCTGCCGCAGGTGCCCTCCACCTCCGTCTATTCCAGGAATGACTGGATCGTCGATGCCCCCGATGCGATCGGGCCCCGGACCGCGAAGGCCGAGAATATCCCCGTGACGAGCGGCCATATCGCCCTGCCCTTCGATGGCAATGCCGCCTCCCTCGTCCTCGACCGCCTCGCCCAGCCGCAGGGACAATGGCAGCCGGTTGCGGCGGTGATTTGCAGGGTGGATAACAAAGGCCCGGCATGACACCCTTCGTGTCATCCCCGCGAAAGCGGGGACCCAGGTGGGGCATTTTATTTGCATTCTGCGCTGCCGTTTTATTACTTACATCTTGCGCCAATATTTCAGTTAAAGACTTCGGTCCCTATTGGAATCAAGGGACAATTCAGCGCGATTATCTTGGCTGGTGGGAAACATCGTATGAAAATACACGCTATAGAATCAGGGTCATAAATCGTGAAGCCACTTATCATGTAGACTTTCTTGACGAGAACGGTTGGGAAGTGCGGGAAGCTTCCTTACGTGCACGTACATTGCACATAGGAACGTATCTTTTCTTGATGAATAAAACACAAGACCGTACCGATCACTGGGTACCGTTTGATATGTATCGCTACAAAATCGAAAACGGAAACCTGAAAATTTATAGCCTTGATGCCAAAAAGATGCGAAAGTTCCTTGCCAAAAATTTTCCACATGAAAAAAATATTAAAGTAGGCTGTGAAGGGAAATGTTTTAATAAAAACTCCATTTCCATTATTAAGCTTGATACAAATGTATATAAAATATTGTCGAGCATACCCGATACAAAATATTTTTGGACCGTACAGAAAAACTCTCCGCACAAAGCCCCCTAAAAAAACCAACTGGGTCCCCGCTTTCGCGGGGATGACAGCAAGGGTTTTGAACCTTGTTTCCTCCTCTGCCAAGCTCTGTTATCATGCCAGCATGAAACACACGCTGTTCATCATCCTTCTGGCCTTTTTCATTTCATTAGCAGCGCAACCGGTATTTGCCGCCGACGCGGCGTACAAAAAATATCCAACCACCGACGGCAAAAGCTTTGTGCTGGTCTGGCAGCCCGGGGCTGTGACGCCGAAAAAATGGCTGGTGTCGCTGCATGGCACGCAGGGCGATGTCGAGCATGATTTCGATATCTGGCTGCATTCGCTGCGCGGGCGCGATATCGGGTTTATCGGGCTGCAGTGGTGGATGGGCGACACCACCGACCGTTACTATACGCCCAAGGAAATTTACCGCGAGCTGGATGCGGTGATGCAGCGCCTCGGCGTCGCGCCCCGCTCTGCCCTGCTGGAGGGGTTCAGCCGGGGGTCGTCAAACGTCTATGCGGTGGCGGCGCTCGACCATGTGAAGGGGCACGGATATTTTTCAACCATCATGGCGAATTCGGGCGGCGCGATGCAGGATTACCCGCCGACCAAGGAAATTACCAAGGGCACATACGGTGACAAACCCTATGACGGGCTGGACTGGATGACATCCTGCGGCGAAAAAGACAAACGCCCGCAGCGCGACGGCTGCCCCGCCATGCGCAAAACCGCGGAATGGCTGAAAGGGCTGGGCGGCAACGTGGTTTTAAGCATCGAAGACCCCGACCACGGCCACGGCGCGCTAAACATCAATCCGGCGAATTCGAAAAAGATGCTGGATATTTTTACGGGCGCTGCTGTTACGCCTCGTTAAACGCCTTCTCGATCTTTGCAATATCGAGCTTGATCATGCTCATCACTTGCAGCATGGCCGCGTCGATTTTCTTCTGGTTGCCAGAGCCGAACATTTTATCCATCGAGGAATGGCAGACCTGCCAGTTGACGCCGAATTTATCCGACAGCCAGCCGCATTGCTGCGCCGACCCGCCGTCCTTGATAAGGCGGTCCCAGAGCGCGTCGAGTTCTTCCTGTGTGTCGCAGGGCGCGACGAGCGACATCGAGGGCGTCTGCGGGAAATCGATGCCGCCGTTCAGCACCATGAATTTCTGGCCCATGATTTCGAACTGGATGGCAAGCTCGGTGCCCGCCTTCGGCTGGTCCAGTACATTGCCGTCGGTGTCCTGGCGCTTGTCGCCCCACTCGCCGTAATAGCTGGTGGTGAGGATTTTCGAGTTTTTGAAAACGGATACGTAGTAATCCGCCATTTCCTTCGCGCTCGTGTTCGACCAGATGCAGGTATAGGGTTTTTGCATGGGGGATATCCTTCTCGCTGAAACCGGATACCTTACTAACACGGCACCTGCACCGCTGGCTCCCTTTAAATATGAATTATGTAAATTAAATTCCTCGATAATGCCGCAACATTTATTGAATTTGCGCATCATAATGTGGGACAAGGTCTGGCAGAGAGTGAAGGAATAAAAATGGACAAAATTCGTATCCACGGCGGCGGGCCGCTTAACGGCGATATCGAGATCAGCGGCGCTAAGAACGCGGCGCTGCCGCTGCAGTGCGCGGCGCTGCTGACCGACCAGCCGCTGGTGCTGACACGCGTGCCCGACCTGAAAGACGTGCTGTCGCTGGACGAAGTGCTGGAGCAGCTGGGCTGTTCGGCCAAGTACGACGCAAAAGCCAAAAAACTGACGCTGCACGCGCCGAAAATCGCCAGCTGCGAAGCACCCTATGAACTGGTGCGCAAGATGCGCGCAAGCATCCTTGTACTGGGCCCGCTCGTCGCGCGCCATGGCGAGGCGAAGGTCTCGCTGCCCGGGGGCTGCGCCATCGGCTCCCGCCCCGTCGACCTGCACATCGAGGGCCTGAAACGCCTCGGCGCTGAAATCGAACTGCATGAAGGGTATATCCACGCGAAAGCGCCCAAAGGCCTGACGGGCGCGGCCATCCACTTCGCCAAGGTTTCCGTGGGCGCGACCGAAAACGTGATGATGGCGGCGGCGCTGGCCAAGGGCACGACCGTGCTGACCAATGCCGCGCGCGAGCCCGAAATCGTCGACCTCGGCGAATGCCTGATTGCGATGGGCGCGGAGATCGAGGGCCTCGGCACCGATAAAATCACCATTACCGGCAAGCAATTCCTGCGCGGCACCGAGCATTCGGTTATCGCCGACCGCATCGAGGCCGGCACTTTTGCAGCGGCCGCCGCCATGACGGGTGGCAAGGTAACGCTGAAAAACTGCGAGATGAAGCACCTGCAATACCTGGTCGAGCCGATGACCAAGGCGGGCGTAGAGATCAGCGCCAGCGGCAAGCACGTGACGGTCGAGCGCAAGCGCGCACGCCTCAAAGGCTTCGATATCATGACCGAGCCCTACCCCGGCTTCCCCACCGACCTGCAGGCGCAGATGATGTCGGTGCTGACGATTGCCGAGGGTGCCGGCATGGTGACGGAAACCATTTTCGAAAACCGCTTCATGCACGTGCCTGAACTGGCGCGCATGGGCGCGGATATCACCGTGCATGGTTCTTCCGCCCTCGTGCGCGGCGTTGAAAAGCTTAAAGGCGCGCCCGTCATGGCGACCGACCTGCGTGCCTCCGTCTCGCTGATCCTTGCGGGCCTTGTGGCGCAGGGCTCAACGACCGTCAGCCGCATTTACCACCTCGACCGCGGCTATGAAGACCTCGTCGGCAAGCTGACGAAAGTCGGCGCGAAGCTGGAACGCTTTGCCGAGCGCGAAGAGGCCGCGGAATGAGCGGCGGGGGCGCCCCCTTTCAAATCATCAAGATCGAGCTGGACCGCGACAGCATCGCGATGCGTTCAGCCGAAATTGAAGTGGAGCGCCACCGCGCGATATCCGACCTGCTGGATGAAAATTCCTTCCGCCTGCTGACCCCCGACGCCGAGGGGCCCTATCGCCTGCGCCTGTCGTTTGAAAACACCGACCGCCTGCTGATCCAGGTGAACTGCACCCAAAGCGGCCATCAGGAAGACATCCCCCTGCCCCTGTCGCCCCTGAAACGGCTGATTTCGGACTACACCCTCATTTGCGATAATTTCTATAAAACGGCCAAGGCCGGGGAAATGCACAGACTCGAGGCCATCGACATGGGCAGGCGCGGAATCCACAACGAAGGGGCCGAAGTCCTGGCCGAAACCCTTGAAAATAAAGTAATTGTGGACAAAACCACCGCAAGGCGTTTATTTAGCCTTCTTTATGTGCTACACATGCGCACTACCACAACCATCACCTGAGGACTAATGTCAGAAAAAGAAGACCTTATGAGCTTTGACGGCATCGTCACGGAGCTCCTTCCGAACGCCATGTTCCGCGTCAAGCTCGACAACGGCCACATCATCCTGGGCCACAGCTCGGGCAAAATGCGCAAGAACAAGATCCGCATCCTTGAAGGCGACCGCGTCACTGTCGAAATGACGCCCTACGACCTCACCAAGGGCCGCATCACCTTCCGCCATAAATAATTGTAATGCTGGTCCTCGCCTCCGCCTCGCCGCGGCGACTGGAACTGCTGAAACAGCTCGGCATCGCGCCGGATAAAGTCGCGCCTGCCGATATCGACGAAACGCCGCTGAAGGGCGAACAGCCTGCGGTCTACGCCAAACGCATTGCTTCATCGAAAGCCGAAAAAGTCGCGGCGCTTCACAAGGGCGCCATCATCCTTGCGGCCGATACCGTCGTGGGTGTCGGGCGCCGCATCCTGCCGAAAACCGAAACAGCGGATGAGGCACGTAAGTGCCTCGAGCTCATGTCCGGCCGCCGGCATGACGTGATGACGGCCGTGTCGATTGTCGGAACAGACGGGAAACAGAAAACCAAACTGGTTGTTTCCGTTGTGAAATTCAAGCGCCTGTCCGACGCCGAGGTCGCGGCCTATATTGAGTGCGGAGAATGGAAGGGCAAGGCCGGCGGCTACGCCATACAGGGCAAGGCAGCCGCGCTGATACCCTTCATCAGCGGTTCTTACTCTAACATCGTCGGGTTGCCGCTGTTTGAAACGCAGGCCATGTTACGGGACGCCGGATTATGAGCGGGATTGAAATCCTCATCGACGAAATGGACGGGCGGCTGCATGCGGCGGTCGTGAAAAAAGGCAAGCTGCATGACCTTTATGTCGACACTAAGCACATGGCTGAATCGTGGTCGGCGCTTTACCTTGGCAAGGTCGTGAAAATCGATAAACGGCTCGATGCGGCTATTGTCGACCTTGGCAACGGCATGACCGGGTTCCTGCCCTCGAAACACGTCCACCAGCAAGGCGGCTATGCGTCCGAGGCGCGCAGCGGCATCGCCGAAAAGCTGAAGCCCGGCGAGACGCTGCTGGTACAGGTGAAGGCGGAGGCGAAGAAAGCCTCGCAGCACGAAAACCACAAAATTCCTCGCCTGACCACGCGCATCTATATTATCGGCCATCACCTTGTCTATTGCCCGCTGGCCAGCCATGTCACCATGTCGCGCAAGATCGAGCGCGCCGACGTGCTGGCGATCGCCGAGCGCATGAACGCGCCGGGAGGCTGGATTTTGCAGGAACACGCGGGCGAGGCCGAGCCCGACGTGCTGGAGATCGAAGCGCGCCAGCTGGCCGCCTTCTGGCAGAAAATCACCGGCGCGAAAGACGCCAGCGACGGCCGCCCGCGCCTGCTGAAATCAGGCATCAACGCCATTTACCGCGTGCTGTCGGATTACGGCGCGGAAAGCGTGGACCATATCTACTGCGGCACGAAAAAGGTTTTCGACATGATGGCGCAGTGGTGCACGACCTTCGACCCGCCGCTTGCCGATTCAAAACGCCTGCGCCTGTTCCGCCCCGAGCGCACGGCGCAGCGGCTTTTCGACCTCTACGACGTATCGACCGAACTTGAAACCTTGACCTTCCCGACCGTCCACCTGCCCTGCGGCGGTTCGCTGATTATCGAGCATACCCATGCCCTGACCACCATCGACGTGAACCAGGGCAGCGCCACCAGCGCTATCGAAGCGAACGAGGAAGCGGCGCTTGAAGCCGCGCGGCAGGTGCGCCTGCGCAACCTGTCGGGCGCGATACTCATCGATTTTATCGGCATGGAAGAACGCTGGCGCACGCAGAAGCTGCTGGATACCCTGACCGACACCTTTAACGATGACCCCGGCTCGGCGCAGGTGCACGGCTTCACGCGCCTTGGCATCGCCGAAGTGACGCGCAAGCGCCGCACGGGCACATACCTTGAACGCATTGCGGATTAATCGGCCAAAGCTTCGACAGCTTTTTCGGTCGGATGGCCGGGGGTGCGTTTCGCAACCTTGACGAAGGGCAGCAGCAGTATCGCGGCGAAAACCACGAACATCATGGCCTTGAAATCGTTCAGGTACGATATGGCCGCCGCCTGACGCGTGACTTCGGCGTTCAGCATGGCGAGTCCGGCTTCGGAATAGTTATTGATCGGCAGCTGCGGCAACAATCCCGACACGGCGCGCGGCAGATTGAAGTAATTGATACGCTCGCCCAGTTCGGCATGGTTGATCTGCGTATAGCGCGCCAGCATGGCGACCATAACCGAAATGCCGATGCTGCTGCCGATGTTGCGCACAAGGCTGAAAACCCCCGCCGCGTCGTTGCGGTAATGTTTGGGCAGCGTCGCATAGGCGACCGCCGTCAGCGGCACGAAGACGAAACCCATGCCGAAGCCCTGCAGCAGGCCGGAACGGACGATCATTTCCTGCGACACTTCAAGGTTGAACTGGCTCATCTGCCAGAGCGAAAGGCCCATCAGCGACAGCCCCGTGGCAATCATGAAGCGCACGTCGACCTTGCCCATCAGCTTGCCCGCCAGCGTCATCGATATGGCGGTGCCAATGCCGCGCGGCGCGAGGACGAGGCCCGTGGTGACGACGGGATAGCCCATCAGGCCTTCTAGGAACGGCGGCAGCAGCGCCATGGTGGCGAGCAATATAATGCCCATGACGAACATGAACATCAGGCTGAAGGTATAGTTGCGGTCGCGGAACATCGCGGGGTCGATAAAGGGTTTTTCGACGGTCAGGATGTGGATAATGAACATATAGAACGCCGCACCCGCCAGCAGCAGTTCGGTGATGATTTCGGGCGAGGAGAGCCAGTCCTTGCTCTCGCCCCTGTCCAGCGCAAGCTGCAGGCTGCACAGGAAGACGCTGAGCATGATAAAGCCGAAGGTATCGAAGCGGCGCAGTTTATCGATCACCGTTTCCTTCATGAAAGCGAAGATGCCGAAGGCCGCAAGGATGCCGATGGGCAGGTTGATGAAGAACACCCAGCGCCAGTGGAAATTCTCGGTAATCCAGCCGCCCAGCGTCGGGCCCAAAATCGGCCCCAGCATGACGCCGACGCCCCAGACAGCCATGGCGCTGGCGTGGCGTTTGGGCGGGTTGATGTCGAGCAGCACGGCCTGAGACAACGGCACCAGCCCTGCGCCGAACACGCCCTGGAAAAGGCGGAAGGCCACCATTTCGGGCAGGTTGGTTGCGATGCCGCAGAGCACCGAGGTAATAGTGAAGCCGATAACGGCAATCAGGAAGAGCCTGCGCCGCCCGACCTTGGCCGCCAGCACGCCCGAGGGCGCGGTCATCACGGCGGCCGCGATGATATAGGACGTCAGCACCCAGCTTATCTGGTCCTGGGTCGCCGACAATTCGCCCTGCATATGCGGCAGGGCGACGTTGGCAATCGTGGTGTCCAGCGCCTGCATGATGGTCGCCAGCATGACGGACAGGGTGATGAAGCCCTTATGCGGGACCTCGACCCAGTCGTCGGTATTGCTGGCGGCCGTGGCGCTCATGTTACTTCACCGCGGCTTCGGCTGTGTTGCCGCGCGGCATGTGGGGATACTCGCCCGTGTCGATCGTCACCTCCGCGCTCATGCCAGTGTGCAGGGGCGGATCGTCGTTTTTGCGGTCGGGGGAAATGCGCACGGCGATACGCTGCACGACCTTGACCCAGTTGCCGGTCGCGTTCTGCGCGGGCAGGACGGAGAATTCGGCGCCCGTCGCGGGTGCGATGCTGCTGACCGTGCCTTCCCACTTGCGGCCGGGATAGGTGTCGATTTCGACTTCGGCTTTCTGGCCTTCGCGGATGTTGGTCAGCTCGGTTTCCTTGAAATTCGCCTCGATCCACAGCGTGCCGTCCTCGATGATGCCGACGGCGGGAACGCCCGCGGGCATATAGGCGCCCTCCCGCGGCATTTCACCAGTGGTGCCGTCGACCGGCGCATGCACGGTTGCGTGCGACAGGTTCAGCTTGGCGCTGTCGAGCGTTGCGACGGCGGCCTTGTACATCGGGTGCTCTTCAGCCGCGATATCGACGTTGCCCGCCAGCTTTGCACGAATGGCGGAAAGTTCCTGCTCCAGCTCGGCCATTTTGGAAGTGGCGACCTCAAGCTTGTTGGCGGCCTGGTCGACGCTTTCGGCGGAAACCGCGCCCTGCATACCCGGGCCCGTGCGGCGGCGGTAAAGCGCATTCGCGAGGTCACGGTCGGCCTTGGCGCTTTTCAGCTCTTCCGCTTTCTGGCGGGCGGAGGCCTTCAGCTGCTCTATATCCGTGCGCACGACGTCGAGGTCGGACTGCGCTTTTTCAACTGCGATCTTAAATGTCGCGGGGTCGATTTCGAAAAGCACGTCGCCTTTATGAACCTGCTGGTGGTCGCCGACCTTGACGGCGACGAGCGCGCCTGAAACCTCGGGCGCGACCATGATTTTATTGGCCTTCACGTAGGAATTGTCGGTCGATATGAAGCGCCCCGAAAAGGCGTAAACCACGCCCGTCACGGCCAACATCGCCAGCACGCCCAGCGCCATGAACACACGGCCGATTTTTTTCTTTTTTTCTGCTGTCATCTTACCCTCCCGCGCTTGCGGATTTTTCCTGTTCTTCTTTTTCCATTGCCGCAGTCATATTCGCGCGCATGCGCGTGAGTATGTCGAGGAATTGTTCCTGTTCTTCCGTGCTGATGCCCTGCAGCGCCATGCCGCGGCACGATGCCCCGTGTTTGCGCAGTTCGGACATGATGGGTTCGGACTGCTTGGTCAAATATAACTGTACGGCGCGGCGGTCGGACGGATCGGCGCGGCGTTCCACCCAGCCTGCCGCCTGCATGCGGTCAATCAGGCGCGCGGCGCTGATCGGTTTTGTTTCCAGCGCATCGGCAAGATGGCACTGCCACATGCCGGGGTTGCGCAAAAGGATGGTGAGCGCGCGCCACTGCGCCTGTGTAAGGTCGAGCCCCTGCACGCGCCGGTTATAATTGACGCGCATCAGGCGCGCCACGTCCTGCAGCATAAAGCCAAGCGTTTCGAGGGGTTGTTTAGCGGGTGCCATCTTGCGAGTCCTTTATTATAAGCATGCTTATAATTATACTAGCTTATAATATGCAGACTTTCAAGTATTATGGAGCGGAAACCGGGTTTCCGCCCCATTAAGGCATTGTAATATCAGTGTTTAATTATTGAACGGCGGCTTCAGCTTCGATTCCGATCTGCAGCTCGTCGCTGACCGCCGGCACGTATTTGTCGATGCCGAAGTCGGAGCGCTTGATGGTGGTGGTGGCGGAGAAGCCCGCGCTCTTTTTCTTGTTCATCGGGTTTTCGCCGATCTTGTTCAGTTTTACGTCGAGGGTCACGGGCTTGGTCACGCCATGCAGGGTCAGGTCGCCCAGCACTTTGGCCGCCTGCCCGCCTTCGGCCACTTCGACCTTGGTGCTCTTGAAGGTCGCTTCGGGGAATTTATCGGCGTTGAGGAAGCCTTCGGCCTTCAGGTGGTCATCGAACTGCGGGATGCCGGTTGCGAGGCTTTTGACGTCGATAGTGACGTTGACGCTGCTGTTGGCAGGCGATGCTTCATCCAGCGTGACAGAGCCTTCCTTGATCGCAAAATGGCCCGAGGGGTTGGAGAAGCCGAAATGGTTGGCATGCCAAAGGATGTTGGTGTGGTTGGGGTCGAAGTTATAGGTTTCGGCGGCGGCGAAGGCCGGCCCCGACAGCATGACGAGCGCGGTCGCGGCAAGCAAAAGACATTTCATAATAATCTCCTGTGATGGGTGAAGCAAAAAACCTGCCTTCCAATCATAGGTGCCGTGCGGCGTTTGTGTAGGGGGTCGCGAAAAAAATCAGCCCGCTGCGACCTTGGCCGCTGCCGCCTTCGAGTTTTCGTAAGCGATGCGGATACCCTGCGAAACAATATCGGGCAGGATGGCGTCGAAGATTTTCTGGTCCTTGAACAGCTGCGAGAAACCGCCCGTACCAATGACGACCGCCTCTTCGCCCGGGAACAATTCGTTTTTGTATCCCGCGACGATTTCCTTCATCGCGCCGAGGTGGCCGAAGTACAGGCCCCGCTGGATGCATTCGCGCGTCGACTGGCCAAGGTAGGTTGGCGGCGTTTCGATGTCGACTTCCATCAGCTTGGCGGTGTTGGATTTCAGCGCCTCCATCGACAGCCTCATGCCCGGCATGATGATGCCGCCCAGGAAATCCGCTTTCTTCGACACCGCGACCAGCGTGGTGGCCGTGCCGAGGTCGGCGATGATCAGGTTTTTCTGCGGGAAGGCCTCGACGCCGCCGATGGCGCCTGCGATCAAATCCGCGCCCACTTCGGCGGGGTTCTTGTACTTGATGTTGATGCCCGTCTTCACGCCCGCCTGAAGCACGAAGTATTCGGCCTTGGGAAAGTAATTGGCGAAGGCGTGGCGGATGGTGAAATTGCAGCTGGGCACGACCGAGCAGAGCGCGGTAACGCTGACCTTGTTATGGTCGATGCCGTTGGTTTCGAGGATATTGCGCAGAAAGATGCCGAACTGGTCCGCCGTGCCGATCTGGTGCGTGGCGTAGCGGAAACGGAGCCCCAGTTTCTTGCCTTCAAACAACGCGCCGACGATATGGGTGTTGCCGACGTCCAGACACAGTAACATGGTTGCTCCTAAATCCTTATGCTGCCCTCTCCTGTTTAACCTCGGACAGGGGCACGTTGTCAATAAGGCGCACGTCGCCGAGCCAGGCGGCCGCCAGCCGGCGGCCCCATTTCGTCGCGACATATTCGGGGCGGAAGCCCGATTCAGCGAGCTTTTTCATCACTTCCTCGTCCGAGAGGCCGCTTTTCAGAAGTCGGCTGATTTCGGTCGCTTTCTGGCGCTGTTCGGGGCTGAGGCGGCCGTTGCGGGAGGACAGCGCGAGGCCGTCGGCCTGCCTGATCGTCGGACAGGGCACGATTTCGGTCGGGACGAAAAACGCCTCGACCATCTTTTTTACCAGCGTTAGTTGCTGGAAATCCTTCTCGCCGAAATAGGCTTTGTCGGCCTGTGCGATGTTCAGCAGTTTCAGCACAACGGTCAGCATGCCCTCGAAATGGCCGGGGCGAAATTCGCCTTCCAGTTCCTTGCTGATGACCTTTTCCTGCACCTGTACCTCGTATTTGTCGGGATACATTGCAGGTTCGTCGGGGTAGAGCACGTAATCGGCTCCCGCCTCTTCCAGCAGCTTCGCGTCGGCATCGAAGGTGCGCGCGTATTTCTCGTAGTCGCTGCGCTGGTTGAACTGCGTCGGGTTGACGAACAGGCTGACGATCACGTGGTCGTTTTCCGCCCGCGCGCGTTTCACCAGTTCGATATGGCCTTCGTGCAGGTTGCCCATCGTCGGCACGAAGCCGACCGAGCCCTTAAGCCCTTTGCGTTGCTTTTGCCAGCTTTTTGGATCCGAAACTATGGTCGGCATCGGGGAAGGCTCCTTTTCTCACTTCTTTATTATAGGTGTCGATAGCCTCGACGAAAATGCCCGCGCCGTCAATGTAGCGCTTGACGAATTTCGGCTTGAAGTCGGTGTTGAGGCCCAGCAGGTCCTGGAAGACCAGCACCTGCCCGTCGGTGTCGGGGCCCGCGCCGATGCCGATAGTGGCGATTTTCAGCTCGCGGGTGATTTTCGCGGCGAGATCCGAGGGTACGCATTCCAATACCAATGCGAAGCAGCCCGCTTCCTGCAGCGCCAGCGCTTCTTCAAGCAGGCGGCGCGCGCTTTCATCGGTTTTGCCCTGCACATGGTAGCCGCCCAGCAGGTGGACGAACTGCGGCGTCAGGCCGATATGGCCCATCACAGGCACGCCTGAATCTGCAAGGTGCTGGATGAAACCGGTATTGCCAGAGGCGCCTTCCAGCTTCACCGCATGCGCGCCCGCCTGCATCAGCGATTGGACGGCGTTGACGTTGTCGGAGAGCGATTTGCGGTAGCTGAGGAACGGCAGGTCTCCGACGATGAATTTCGATTTCGCCCCGCGCGCAACGGCGGCGGTATGCATGGTCATCATTTCAATGGTCGCCTGCACCGTGGTGGGATGGCCATGCATCGTCATCGACAGGCTGTCGCCCACAAGGATACAGTCGGTGTCGGTCTTGTCGACGATCACGCCCGAGGTGTAATCGTAACACGTGACCATGGTGATCTTTTCACCGGCGGCTTTTTTCTTGTTAAAATCGAAAATGTTCATCATGACGCTTTCTCCTTGAGATTTGCGAATTGTTTGAGCGAATAGGCTTTCACGAAGGCGTTGTAGACGGCGTGGAATGCGTCGCCCTCCAAAGCCTTCAAATTCTTCTTGATGGTCTCGCTGTCGCCGCGCGCGAGGGGGCCGGTCAGCGCGTTTTTATAATTGCCGAGCAGGTTTTCGGTCTGCTGGCGCAGGTACATGTCGGCGGTATGCGGGGGGATGTCGAATTCGTCGTGCAGGCTGTCGAAAAGTTTCTGCCAGAGGATACACGAGAAATTACCCGCCATGACGCAGAGCGCATGGTACTTCGCCTTTTTCTGCGGCGAGAGGCGCACGGAAGGGTTGTGCAGGCCCGGCAGCAGCGCGCCAAAAGGCGGTGCCTTGGCATCGACAACAAAAGGAATAGCGAGGTATTTTTCGAGCGTGTAAAGCTCGGGCCCGAAGGTCATCAGCGGATGCGCGCCATAGGCTTTCTTCGTCACCAGCGCGCCCGAGAAATGAATGCGTTTCGCGGAAGGCAGGCCGCCCTTCAGCGCCTGCAGGCCATCGCCCAGTTTTTTCAGGCTGGCGGCATCCTTCACGTTGTGCGCCGCGCGCTCCAGTTGCGCAATCTGGCGCTTGCTGGCGGCGTTGAGGTCGTGCGATTTGGCGAAAGACTTCAACGCGGCTTCCATGTCTTTTACATGCGCGGGCGTGATGTCCTTCTGCAATGCGGCAAAGCCCGCGTTGAACATCTTGATATGCGCGCAGGGCGCGAGGTCGACGAGGTGCTCGTCGATGAAAGGCTCGATCGCGCTGTCCTTGATGGCGAGCAGGATATGCGTCGCATCGGTCGCGCGTTCGTGCAAAAGGCTGAGAGGCTGGCTGCGATCCCAGCGGGTGTACTGCTTGATTTTGAGGAGGTCGAAATAATGGCTTAAATGCCGCGCAACGCGGCCATTGCCTACAATCAGGTATTTAGGTACTTGTCGCATCGATCAAGCCCGGTATTCAAAAGTACTTGGTATCGCCAAGTCGGTGCCCGTCATCAAGATCAGGCCTAAGATAATTATATGATACGCCGCTGCACTGCGTCAAACAAGGCTTTCGGACTAGTAAAAAATCGCCTGATTCCAATACCTTAAAAACATCTAGACATAAGCAGGCGTTTGAGGTTATAAACGCCCGATACCGCAGTTTGCTGCGTATGCCCAGATAGCTCAGTTGGTAGAGCAGATGCCTGAAGAGCATCGTGTCGCTGGTTCGACTCCGGCTCTGGGCACCACTTTCCCCCTCTTATTCAAATATTTAGACCTGCAGCGGAACACCCCGCTCCGCCATGCGTTGGAAAATCCAGAGCAATACTCACAAGGAGAAAACTGATGAAAAAGGTAATTCTGGCAGCCGCAATGGTATCCGTACTGGCACTTGGCGTAGCCCCTGCCCTCGCCGCAGACACCGAATACAAATCGGAAGTCACCATCAAGAAAGATGATGATGGCGATAGCAAGGCCACTGTCGAAACGAAGTCCACCGACGAGGCCGGCACGACCACGAAGAGCGAGAAAACCATCAAGGTCGACAGCGACGATGACGGCGATTACAAGAAAACCACCGAAACCGAAACCTCCGTCGACCCCAAAGGCATGTTCAACAAGACCGATGTGAAGGTGAAAGACACCGTCGAAGTCGATGACGGCAAAACCACCATCGAACATGAAAAGAAAATTGACGGCAAAACCGTCGAAGAAACTAAAACAGAGCAGTAATCACTGCCTGACCAATAAAAAACACGCCCCGCCTAAAGGGGCGTGTTTTTTATTGTATTGCCAGTTACGGCTGGTTAGGGGCAGGCTTGCGCGCGGGTGCCTGCGGGGCGGCCGCGGGGCCGTTCAGCAGTTGCGCGGGAATGCCGAAGCCGTCGACCAGTACCTGGGCATTCGGGCGGACCTTGACGTTGAGGTCCTGCTCCAGACGTTTCAGCGCGTGGGTGGCTTCCGTATCGAGGTGGTCGTTTTCGAGATACCAGACTGCGTTTTTACGCAGGGTGCTGACGGCATAGAGGTCGCGGAGGTCTTTCAGCACGGCTTTGACCTCGGGGTCTTTCTGCGCATCCACCGCGGCGGTGAATTTTTCCAGCATCAGTCGCTCGGCATAGGCGTCCGAATAGGCGATCATGTCGTCCTGGATGAGGTTGGCGACTTCGTCTTTGCTGTATTTATCTGCCAGTTTCTTGGCCTTGCGCACCAGGTTGTGCATCATCGTGCGTTCGCGGCCTTCGAACAGCGTCGCCTGGTCGCCTGAATCGAGGAAGGCGTCGCGGCCGGAGCCGTTAATCGACCAGCGGCGCCAGCGGTCCTTGCGGCCCATGTCGTAGCCCTTGACGATCTTGCCAAGCGCCGACGCGCCCTGGAATTTCTTTGACACACGCGTCATCTGGTTTTTCGCGACCAGCATGCGCAGCACGGTGTTGTCGCCTTCGAAGGTGCGGAAGACGTCCATGTCGCTGCGCAGCACGCCGTAACGGGTTTCGGACATGAAACCCTTGCCGCCTTCGATCAGGCGGCCTTCGTCGACCGTTTTCATCGCGGCGTCCGACGACACGGCCTTGATGGCGGCTGCCATGGTTTCGGTGCGGGGGTCGTTTTCCTCGAAGGCCTTCAGCAGGTCGCGCGTCGCAAAGTGCAGCGCATAGGCCTCGGCCAGTTTCGGCAGCAGGCGGGTTTGCGTCGCTTGTTTATCAAGCAATGTGTCGCCGAAAACTTTGCGGTTTTCAGCGAATTTCACGGCGGAAGCCAGCGCGTTCTTGTTGCCCGACAGAGCCGCCATGGAAACGAAGACGCGGCCGGTAACCAGCGTGCCGATAGTTTTGAAGAAGCGCGCGGATTTCTTGGCCGTGTCGCTTTCGTATTCGCCTTTTTCGTTGATGCTGCCAAATTTGTCGAGCAGCGCGTCATAGGGCACTTTCACCTTGTTGAAATCGAGCGTGCCGTTGTCGACGCCGTTCAGGCCGACTTTATGGCCGTTGTCGCCGATGGTGATGCCGGGAAGCACCGCGCCGTTTTCATCGCGCACGGGCACGAGGAAGGCATGGGGGCCCTGGCTTTCACCGCCCTCGCCCATTTTCAGCTGCGCGAAGACGACCATCATGCGGCCGTGCAGCGCTGCGTTGCCGATGTAGGTCTTGCGGGCGTCGGGGTTGGGGGTGTTGATGGTGAAGCTGCGCGTGGCGTGGTCGTAAACCGCTTCGGTCTGGGTGCCCTGTACGTCGGAACCGCAGGCCATCTCGGTCATGCCGAAACCGCCCAGCAGCTTGCCGGTGATAACGTCTTCGATCAGGTGCTGGTGCTTTTCGGTGCCCAGGCGCTCGATCGAGGTGCCGAAGAGGCCGAACTGCACGCCCTGCTTCACCGCGAGGCTCATGTCCGCATGGGCGAGGATCTCGCCGATGTTGATGTAAGCGGAACCCTGCCCGCCGCCACCGTGCTTCGGGTCGTAAGGCATGCGGGTATAGCCCTTGTCGATCAGCATATGGATTCGGTCGAGCGTCAGCTGGCGGTAGTCGCCCTTCGGCAGGTCGGCCGGCAGCGGCGCCATTTCGGGCTGCGAGACGAAGGCACGGGCTTCCTTGCGGATGTCCGCGAAGCGTCCGTCGAGGACCTCTTGCAGGCGCTCGGCCAGCGGTTTTTGCGTTTGCGCGGTTTCGACCGCAAATGCTGTTGCCAATTCCGTTTTAGCCATGTTGCTTCTCCCTCTGATTACGTTGCGTTAGCCGACTTTTGGCGTTGCTGCGGGCTTGTTGGTATTCGCCGCTTTTGCTTCCAGCTCGGCCAGATCTTCCTTCTTCAACGCCTTTTTGTCGGGCTGCTGCTTCAGGGTTCGGGGGAAATCATCGCGGAATTTCCACAGGTGCGGGATTTCGTAGGGCGCCAGCTTGTCCTGCAGGAATGCCTTGATTTCCGCCGGGGTCGCCGACTGGCCTTCCTTGAAGACGATGTGGGCTTTCACTTCTTCCTGAACTTTGGGGTCAGGAACACCGACCACGCAGACTTCCTTGATCGCGGGGTGGTCGAGCAGTTTCGATTCCACTTTCAGCGGGAAGACTTTCAAGCCCTGGCGGTTGATCATGTCCTTGGTGCGGCCCGTGATGTAGATAGCGCCGGTTTTTGCGTCGATGTAACCCGTATCGCCGGTATGGAAGTAGCCATCCTTGTCCATGACCTTCGCCGTTTCATCGGGGCGGTTATGGTAGCCTTTCATCACCTGCGGGCCGCGCAGGCAGATTTCACCGATTTCGCCCAGGGCCAGGACCTTGTCGGAAATGTCCGGCGAATTTTCGATGCTGGTGATCCGGACTTCGGTGCCCGGGACGGGCAGGCCGATAGAACCCGGGATATCTTCGCCAAGCGGGATAGCAATCGCGAGGGGAGAGGTTTCAGACAGGCCATAGCCTTTCGTGAAGGCCTTGCCGGTGCGTTTTTTCCAGGCTTCCTCGAGCGGTTCGGGCGTGGGCGCGCCGCCGGACAGCCACAGCTTGACCGACGACAGGTCGTATTCTTTCTTCACCGGGGTGAAGGGGTGCGCGACCTTATTGAAGATTTTGCACAGCGTCGGCACTTTCGGCACTTTCGTCGCCAGCATCGCCTCGTACATCGACGGGACGGCGGCGAACATTTCAGGCTTGTACTTGTCGATGACCTGCACAGCTTTCTTGACGTCGGGGATAGGACGCATGACCAGTTCAGCGCCCAGCTTGATGGACAGGTTTTCCTGCACCGTCATCGCAAAGACGTGGAAGAACGGCAGGATCGCCAGCATCTTTTCCTGTTTGCCGGCGGCATTTGCGTCCTTCTTGCTGCTGAACCACAATTCGCTCTGCGCGATGTTGGCGGTCAGGTTGCCGTGGGTCAGCATGCATGCCTTGGGAACACCCGTTGTGCCGCCGGTGTATTGCAGCACCGCGACATCATCGGGTTTCACGTCGACAGGAGCGACGGGGCCCTTGCTCTTCATCATGCTGGAAAAAGCGATATGCTTGTCGTCTTCGACAACTTTGAACATGTCGTTCTTGCTGAAATCCTGTAGTGACTTCTTGAATTTCGCGATGCCCTTGAGCGGGATCGGCTTGCCGTGGTCGTCTTTCTTCACTTTCGTGTCGCCCGGCAGTTTCTCGATGAGGGGCAGCAGCGGGGCGATGGCCTTTTTGGCGGCGGTCAGCACCGCGAGGCCGTATTTCTTTTTCGGGGGCAGCACGTCGGACAGATCGCAGACGATGGTTTTTTTCATCGCCGTGGTGCCCGTCAGCTTGTCGAGCTTCGCTTGCAGCTGTTTGTTGTTGAACGTCACCATTACGTCCGTCTTGGAGTCATTGATCAGATCAGCCATTTCCTTTTCGGCATAGAGCGGATTGAAGTTGACGATCGTGGCGCCGGCCTTCATGGCGCCGTAATAGGCGATGACGTGGAACGGCAGGTCCGGCAGGCAGAGGCCCACATGGTTGCCCTTGCCGATGCCTTGGTCCTGCAGGCTTTTCGCGAAGCGGTCCGACATTTCGTCGACTTGTTTATAGGTCCACTGGCGGCCGAAGAAGTTGAGGCAGGGCCTGTCGCCGAATTTCGCCACCGATTCCTTGAACATCGCGACCATGGTCGTGACGGGGATTTCGGCATCCCATTTCAGGCCTTCGGGATAGCTTTTTTCCCAGGGCTGTGCGGTTTTTGCGGGGGTTTCGGCGGAAGACTGGTTCATTGGGGGATTACATTCTAAATGATAGTTGTTTTTCTGGCCTC
>CAZNRN010000011.1:0-112245 GCA_964575605.1 uncultured Micavibrio sp.
GCTGCCCATCATGACAGCGACGATGATGTTCCGGACAGCCATGAAGAAGAAAAGAAACCCACACTGCGCGAAAAATTCTCCGATGCCGTGACGCGCGGCATGGGTTCGTGGAAATTCGTTATCGGCCATTCGCTTTTTATGGCGGCCTGGATCACTATTAACTGCACACAGGCCCTGCCCTTCATGCCGAAATTCGACCCCAACCTGACCCTGCTCAACCTCTTCCTCTCGACTGAAGCCGCCTTTGCCGGCGCCTTCATCCTGATGAGCCAGAACCGCCAGGGCGAAAAAGACCGCAAGACCGTCGACCATGATTTGCAGGTCGACATCAATGCAGAGCGCAAACTGGGCACGCTCGACAAAAAACTGGAAGCCATCCTCGACTTCCTGACCCCTGAACACCTGCAAGCCATCGCAGCATCGAAAGCCGCGGCCAAGGCAACCTCAAACAACAACGCCGCCCCCGCAGCCGCCCCCGCAGCCGCCACCAATGACGACGCGCAGCAGGCGCCCAAAGTTGTCAAAGTCCCGCAAGCTGCCGGCCCGAAGGCCTGAAACCCGCAACCGCTGTAATCGCATGAAAGGCGTTGCTGCCTAAGCCATTGTATTTTAATTGTTTACTATATGTTCCTTGTATGTTCTTATTTTTGTGCTATCCTGAATTCAGAGTCGCCACCCGGCGAAACGTTTCAGGAGCATCGCAATGACAGCAAAACAGGCAAAGGCACTGAACAAGCGCGACATGCGCGATCTTAAACGCTCGCTTTCCGCGGCACGCAGCGCGTGTTTGCGTGTCAAAAGCAATTCCGCCTACGCGGGCAACCTCTATGATGCGGCCGAAGATTTCCTGCGCGCCTGCGAAGCGATGGAGGACGAAACGCAATATGCCTCGTAATTACAAGGCTTTTTGACCCGTCTTGACCTCGCTCCGCCACACTCCTAGACTGCGGGCAGTTTCCACATAACCCGCGTTTCATCCCTCAGGAGTTACAGCCATGGGCGACCTTAACCTCGACTTCTCGAAAAACCCCCGCTTCCTCGTCATCCCCTATGGCTGTGCGGCGCTTGGCGCGGCGGCGACGGTGACAATGGCGCCTGCGCTGCCCGTTGCAGCGGCCATCGCCATCGGCGCGGTTGCGGGCGGTATTGCCCTGCCCGCTGTCGGCATCGGCGTTGCGGTTGGCGCTTTCGCTTTGCTGGCCGGTGTGCGCAAGGGCGTCAAGGAAATGCTGTTCGAGGCCTCCATGATCCCGATCGGCATGGCGCTGGTCGGCTATAACTGTGCCAAGGCGATGTTCGTCACGCCTTTCCAGGCGGCGTGGAAATGGATGAAGAGCGGCGACGAGAAAAAGGACGATGACAAGCCTGCTGCCAGGAATTCCGGCAGCGCAAAACCTTCCTGGTTTAACAACAAGAAAGCCGCCGGCCCCTTCAACGCAAATTCTAACGCGAAACCCGCCGCCGAAGCGCCGAAGGAAAACAAACCCGCCGCGCCGAAACCGCCCGCGCCGTAAATTTACTTCTTGGCCTCGGGTGCCGCCTGCGGGTTGACCATCTGGTGGATTTTCAGGATATCCTCGGGCGACAGTTCGGAACCATCGCGTGACTGCACCTGCATGAATGCCGCCAGTGTCGGTGTGACGCGCATAAAGACGCCGGCATTGTGTTCCTTGGCAGCGCCAAGCCCTGTTTCATAGTCAAAGAACGCGCTCACTTCGTCTGCCTTGTTTTTGTACATTTCGCGGCGGATAAGTTTGCCATTGCTTTCGAACTGCTTGGTCAGGGCGTCCATGATCGAGAACATCGCCGATTTATCCTGCATCACGTCGCCGCCCAGCGAATAAACTGTGATCGTGACCATGCGTTTCCATTGCTCGACCTTTGCACCTGCGGGAATGAATTCCAGGCTGGCCAGCTTGCCCTCGTTGGCGATCGTCGCCCAGGCGTATTCGGGGCAGGCGAACTGGTCCGCGACCGGTTTGAAAAAGACGCCCAGTTTTTCCAGCACTGTGATGCCCTTGGGGTCCTGTATCGGCGTCTCAAAGGCACGCGCGGGTACGGGCCCGAAAATTGCCAGTGCCAGCAGCAGGGCGCAAAATAAATTTCTCATTCCGTTTTTCCTTCGGGTAAAAAGTCTTTCAGCTTGTCTTTGCCGGGAATGTCATCTGGGTCTTCCCCGGCGCGCAACGTGACGGCGAACAGGTGGTCGTCCCGCCTGAAAACGGCGGCATATTGCACTTTGTCCGGCCCCACCTGTTTGATGGCATAGGCAGCGACGGGCCCGGCTGCGCCATTGATTTCCTCGTACTTCAACATTTTGCTTTCCCCATCAGATAATCCCAGCCTGAAAACGCGTGTCACGAAATCGGCCAGTGTTTTCTCTGCCTTGCCGGCGACGGGGTACAAATCGACTTTAGCCGATGGGCCCTTGTGCGCGTCCCGGCCGCGCTGCGGCACGAATTCAAGATAGGCGATTTTGCCTTCCTTGTCGGTGCGTCCCGCAGAAAGGTGATGGTAGCCCAGCGTCTCCGCCACAGGCATAGCCGTTTCAGAGGCCGCAATGATGAATGCGCGCTTTGCCGGCGTATCCGCCGTAATGAACGATCCCCGCAGCGTGAAATCCAGCATACGCTGCGCTTCCGGTATGCGCGGAACGATAAGGCAGAACGCTAACGCCGCGAAGGCGCCCACGGCAGCCAAGGCCACAAGCGCCTTTTTTCGTGCGGGCAAAATGGCGGAGTTCCCTTACTTGGCTTTCGGGTTGACCATGCGGTGGATATCCAGCACCTGGTTGGGCGTCAGCTTTTCGCCGCGCGCCTGCATCAGGATGAACGACGCCGCGTTTTTCGACGTGCGCTTCAGGACGCCGGCGCCGTGTTCTTTCTGCGTGGGCTTGGTATAGACGCTGTCGCCGCTTTCGTACTCCATGAACAACAACGGTTCATGCTTCGCGTCGGTATATGTCGCTTTTTGCAGCACCTTGGCGCCGGAACGCTCGTAACCGCTGACCGTGATCGCAATCAGGCGCATCATCATCGGCACGTCTTTGGTGACGTCGCCGCTGAGTCCGTAGACTGTAATCTGTACGCGCTGCTTCCAGGTGTTTGCATCGGTGCCGGTCGGGATGTATTGCAGCTGATAGACCGAGCCCATGCTGGTGATATTACCCCAGGCGAACTGGCTGCAGCCGAGGTCTTCTGCGTAAACCTTCATCGCTTTTGCGACGGTTTCGAGGACGGCTTTGTCCTTGGGATCTTTCAGCGGCGTTTCGAAGGCCTGCGCGGCGGTTGCTGCCGTGAGCATCAGGCAGAGTGCGAGCGCGGAAAAAATCTTATTCATTTCAAACCCCTGGTTAACCCTAATCCCGCTGCAACTATGCGCTTGCAACGGGCACTTTATAGGCTATCCTTTAGCCGGGCATTACACAAGGAGAACACATTCATGTCAGCCATCGTCGATGTTTCAGCGCGCGAGATTCTGGATAGCCGCGGCAACCCCACTGTCGAGGTCGACGTGATCCTCGAAAGCGGCGCTTCGGGCCGCGCGGCGGTTCCGTCGGGCGCTTCCACGGGCGCGCATGAGGCGGTGGAAAAGCGCGACGGTGACAAAAAACGCTATGGCGGCAAGGGTGTGCTGCAGGCGGTCGAAGCGGTGAATACGGAAATTTTTGAGACCGTCTCCGGCATTAGCGCGACCGAACAGACACTTATCGACACGATGATGATCGACCTCGACGGCACGGGCAACAAATCCCGCCTCGGCGCGAATGCCATCCTCGGCGTCAGCCTCGCGGTTGCCAAGGCGGCCGCGAACGAGCTCGAACAACCTTTGTACCGCTATGTCGGCGGCACCTACTCGCACCTGCTGCCGACGCCGATGATGAACATCATCAACGGCGGCGCGCATGCCGACAACTCGATCGATTTCCAGGAGTTCATGATTTTGCCCGTGTCGGCGCGCACCTGCGCCGACGGCATCCGCACCGGAGCCGAGATTTTTCATGCACTTAAAAAGCTTCTTGCAGAAGCCGGTTTCAATACCGCGGTCGGCGACGAAGGCGGCTTCGCACCGAACTTCAAGAGCACCGAGCAAGGCCTTGAATTCATCATGAAAGCCATCACTTCTGCCGGTTACCAGCCGGGCAGCGACGTGCTGCTGGGCCTCGACGTCGCAGCGACCGAATTCTACAGCAAAGGCAAATACAACCTTGAAGGCGAAGGGAAAATCCTCTCGTCCGAACAGATGATCGACTACTACGAGAAACTGGTCGGCAAATTCCCCATCGTTTCCATCGAAGACGGCATGTCCGAAGACGACTGGGACGGCTGGGTCGAGCTGACCGCGCGCATCGGCGACAAAGTCCAGCTGGTCGGCGACGACCTGTTCGTGACCAACACCGAACGCCTGCTGCAAGGCATTGAAAAGAAAGCCGCCAACGCGATCCTTATCAAGGTCAACCAGATCGGCACGCTCACCGAAACCCTGAACGCGGTACAAACCGCGCAGAAGGCCGGTTTCGGCGTCGTCTTCTCCCACCGCTCGGGCGAGACGGAAGATTCCACCATCGCCGACCTGTCGGTTGCGACCAACGCGGGCCAGATCAAAACCGGCTCCCTCTCCCGCTCCGACCGTATCGCGAAATACAACCAGCTTATCCGCATCGAGGAGCAGCTTGGCCCCTCCGGCGAATACGCGGGTTACGGCGCGATCAAGAACCTGGCGGTGAAACCCAAGCTGAAGGCAGTCGACGCCGGCGCAGGAAAGAAGAAGCGCGCCTGATAAAGGCCTGCTAAACGCCTTCCGCGCGCCCTCTGAAGCGCAACACTGCACCGTTTTTGCGCCTCACCAGGGCGCCATCAGCGCCGCGTCTCCGCCGCAACAAGAAATATCGGAATCGTGGTATTTCAATGGTTTGCGAGGAACGCTATTTTCCATTTTTTGCGCGGTTTTCACGCCATTTTCGACCAGTTTTTTAGAGCCGAAAAGATGGGGTATCCCTGCCCTGTATTGACCAGACTCGGGTTAAAGATTTATTATGGAAATGTTAATAATTTGTTAAAAAGGGCACCCCCATGATCCCCCCAGTCATCAGCGATTTTAACGCACTCTACACCCTTGTCTGCGCCAACCACCAAGGCCCCGTCATCGTCGATTTCGGCCGCCAGATGCGATGGCAAAGCGTCATCGCGGGACAATGTACCCCGCACGTGAAATTCATCCAGGCCGACGGCATCAACGCCTTCATGGACAGCCGCACACGCAAAATCATCTTCAGCGAAGGCACCGCCGAAAAACTCCACGCGATGCTGGAAGAAAAACTTACGGCGAAGGCCTAGCGTTTCTTGCCCGTAAACTTCGCCACCTTCGGCGCCAGCATCGCCACGAACGGCGTTACGAGCATCGAGAGCGCAGTGACGAGCATGAAGAACTGGCCGCTGTGGGCGAGGATGAGTTTCGAGGACATGGCGAGCGTCAGGATGACGAAGACGAATTCGCCGCTCTGCCCCAGCATGATGGCGGCCTCGGCCGCTGTGCGTGGCTTGATATTGAAACTCCGCGCAAGGCCGTAAAGCGTCGCCGCCTTGATAACGCCGATGCCGAGGACGGAAACAAACAGCCAGAAATAATTATCGACCACTTCGCCGATATCGATCATCAACCCGATGGAGAGGAAAAACACACCCATCAGGAGGCTTTTGACGGGTGCCACGACGTTTTCAATGTCTTTCTTGTGCTCGGTCTCGGCCAGCAGCAACCCCGCCAGAAATGCGCCCAGCGCCGACGACAGCCCCGCGGCTTCGGTCAGCAGCGACGCGCCGATGATGATAAACAGCACAAAGGACATCAGCCATTCGCGCTTGTTGCCGGGGTTGAGGTAATCGAGCAGCGGTCGCAGCACTTTCAACCCGACGAAATAGATAACGCCGATCGCAACGGCCGCGAGCAAGAGGGAGCGCGCGATGAGGTAGAAGAACCCCTCCCCGCTGCCGCCCGTAAAGGCCGCGAGCATGGCAAGGATAGGCACGACGGCAAGATCCTGCATCAGCAGGATGGAAAAACACAGCTTGCCGACGGTGCTTCCCGCCATGTGTTTCTCTTCCAGCAGCTGCATGACGATGGCGGTCGAGGACAGGGCGAAACAGGCGCCCAGCAGGACCGATACCTCGGGCGAGTTGCCGAAGTAAAACGCCACGCAGAAAATCGCCGTTGCCGTCGCCAGCAGCTGCAAGCCGCCCAACCCCAGCACATGCCGCCGCATCTTCCACAAATCATTCAAGGATAGTTTCAGGCCGATCATGAACATCAGGAACACGACGCCAAGGTCGGCAAAATGCGCTACGGCTTGAGGCTCCAGCGTGAATTTCTCGCCCGAAAACCCCAGCCATGCCGCCAGCCCCTGCGGCGCAATCAGGATGCCGCACAGCAAATACCCGAGCACCGGCGACACACGCAGCTTTTGCAGCAGCGGCACGGTCAGACCAGCGATGCCGAGGATGATGAGGATTTCGGAGTAATGGGGCAAGGTGCGGTTTCTCCGTTCAATCCGGTTACAGCTGGTAAAAGCAAACGAACGAACGGAGGGTTGCGTTCCGGCCTGCCTGCCTTCGCCATATTTAAATAATATAATCAGTGACTTACGCGTTAACATAATATTAGCGCGCGTCTGGTAGGATAGCGCATGGCTAAATCATTGAAGTGGCGCGGATAATGGCTGCCAAAACCGATAAAATTCAGGACCTTGTAATTGTGGGCACGGGCCTCGCAGGCACAATCACGTTTGTGCAGGAACTGTTGAAAATCGCAGCCGAACCTTCCATCACCGCAGCGAACCCGGTGAAGATCACTCTGCTCGAGCGCAACGAGGCGCAGAAATTCGGCGGCGTCGCTTACGGACGCACGGCGGAGTTCGATCAATTCAGGCTGAACCTGTCGGCAAAGCGCGCGACGCCGTTTATGGCGGATGATATTCCTGAAGGCTTCCCCACTTTCCCCGAATACATTCTCGGCCTTGCCGACAAGGCGCATGGCAAAGACGACAAGCAGCGCATGCTGGGCTACCTTCAGGACCCGCCGCGCGTGCTGCTGGGCGATTACCTGTCGCACCTGGTTGACCTTGCCGTTGATAAAGCCGCAGGGAAGGTGCAGGTGCAGACACGCATCGGTGAAGCGCTGGAACTGGATACCGACGGGGCGCAGCCTGTGCTGTCGGTCAAAGAAAACGGCAAGATGACGACGATAGAGGCCGCGCAGGTCGTGCTCGCTACCGGCCAGCGGGAGATACAACGGCCCGATTTCGTGGCCGGGCTTGCCGGAAGTTCACTTTATCTTGAAGACCCCTACTCGGCCGGATCCAAAGATTTTTACACGACGGCGCTGGCGGAACAGGCGAGGCGCGACAAGGCGGGACTGCCGCCGGTGGCCATCCTCATCCTCGGCACGGCGCTCAGCAGCCAGGACTCTGCGCTGCGCCTGCTGCAGCTGGGATACAAAGGCAAGATTACGATGATTTCGCGCAACGGGCTGGAGCATGCCGGTTATGGCGCGGTGACGACGGAAGAATACCTTGCACATTCCCTGACGGGCGAGCCACGGCCGGAGAAGAAGAAAGAACTGGAAGCCGCCCCGCCCCGTTTCCTGCGCATAGTAAAGGCACAGGCAGAATTGATCGCCGCCGGAAAACCGCATGAAGACGTGGAACGCGACGTGGTGACATCCATGCGCCGGGAATTCGCCGTATTGATGCGCAGGGGCTATACGCCCGAAGAAGTGCTGGGATACTGGGAGCGCTTCAACACCGACATGGGCGCCGCGCTGCCGGACGATGTTTGCGCCGGCATATATAACCGCCATGCCAGCTGGCTGGGTACGCACCGCGTCGGCACGACGCCGGAAAATACGCGCATTATCGAAGAGGCGAAAAAATCGGGGCAGCTGGAAGTGCTGGCCGGTTTTATCTCGACCAAAGACGGCGAGACAATCCACGAGCATAAGGGCAAAGTCGTGGTGCATATGGCGCTGAAAGACCGCGTCGCGCGCGCGGGCGGCGGCCATGGCGGCGATGTGCCGCGGGAGTGGGATTCGGCCTTTTCCGAGGACATGCGCGAAGAAGCGCGCAAATTCGATTTCGTTATTTCGGGCCTTGGCAATACCGTAACCTACGACAAGGCGCGCGACCCCTTCTGGGCCGGCATGATCAGGAAAGGCCTGTGCCAGCCGCACAAAAAGGCGGGCGACGGCATCGAACTGGACGGCAGTGACCTGACGCTGATCGATGCGGAAGGACGGCGGGTGGAAAACGTCGCGGCCTGCGGCATTCCCGCCTTCGGCGCGACGATGTACGGGCGTTTTCCGCATCCGGAAGAGCCCGGCGTTTACGGCGGACGCATTCTGCCCTTTACCGCAAACATCGTCGGCATCACTGGCGGCGTCATCGCCATGGTGCAGGGCCTGCATGAAAGGCTGATGGCGGGGCGCGGGCTGGAACGCGAAGCAACCCTTGAAGCGCCGGAAGTTTATTCGTCGCCCTGCGCGCTGTCGGAAATTGAACGCGGCGAGCTTGGCGCGACGTTCGGGGATGCGCAGCAGCGCGATGCTGCAAAAAAATCCGGTGTTTCCGCAGAACCGCTACCGCAACGCCCGAACGAATTGAAGAAGTAACCTTCCGCTTAGTAATCCCGCTCAACGGCGAAAGTAATCAGCTCCTCGAGGTCCGTGGTGTAATCGTTGCGCGGCAGGTCGGACAGCAGGTTGCGGCCGTCGGCGGCGTATTGCCTTGCGATGTCGAGGGAGCGGCCGATGGCATTGTGGATGGTCAGGAGACGTTTGGCTTCCTTCAGGTCGCCTTCTTTCTGGTCGAGGTCGGTCATGCAGCGCTTCCAGAAATCGCGCTCGGCCTGCGGCGCGCCCTGCAATGCCAGCAGCACGGGCAGCGTCATCTTGCCTTCGCGGAAATCGTCGCCCAAGGCTTTGCCGAGGCGTTCTTCGGAAGCGGTGTAATCGAGGATATCATCGGAAATCTGGAAGGCCATGCCAAGCGCCTGTCCATACTGGCGCATGGTGGCGATTTCGCCCGGTGTGCGGCCGGCGACAACCGCGCCTACTTCGCAGGCGGCGGCGAAAAGCTCGGCCGTTTTGGCGCCGATAACCTGGTAATACTGGTCCTCGGTCGTGTCGAGGTTGTTGGCGGTCGAGAGCTGCAGCACCTCGCCCTCGGCAATAACGGCGGAGGCGTTCGAGAGGATGCGCAGCACGTCGAGCGAGCCGTCTTCCACCATCAGCTGGAACGAGCGGCTGAACAGGAAATCGCCAACCAGCACCGCGGCCTCGTTGCCGAAGAGCGCGTTGGCCGACGCCTTGCCGCGGCGCAGGTCGCTGGCATCGACCACATCGTCATGCAGCAGCGTGGCGGTATGGATAAATTCGACGCAGGCGGCCAGTTTATATTGGCGGTCGCCCGTATAGCCGAAAAGCGCGGCGGATGACAACGTCAGGACGGGGCGGATACGCTTGCCGCCTGCCGCGATCAGGTGCCCGGCCAGCTCCGGTATCAGCGGGATATCGGATTTCATGCGGTCGAGGATGATGCCGTTGACCGACGCCAGGTCGCCATGGAGCCGCGCCGCCAGCTTTTCCAGCGGATTGCCCAGCGGGGGGCGGGAAACTTTTTCAGGTGCGGACTTTGACAGCGGCATGGCGGCCTGTATCATGGTTAGGGCTAATCGACTATTGATATAGCAAAAAAACCGGATAAACCTAAGGCCTAATGCTGGAAATTTTCAGAACTCAGGACCCTTTCGAGGCCGCTTTTATCAAATCCGTGCTGGATTCAGCACAGATTCAGTATTTCGTGTTCGGGGAGCATATGAACACCATGCTGGGCGGCATCGTCGGCGATGACATCGCGGCCTGCCGATTCATGGTGGCCGAGGACGAATTCGACGACGCCTGCGACGTGCTGGAAGATGCGGGGGTTTTCGGGAAGGAGGCGCCGGATGAAAGCAAACGATAACAACAACGACGTCCTGGAAACCACCCTGCTGCGCGGCAAGGTGAAGCTGCTGCAGCCGCGGATAGGGTTTCATGCGTCGCTGGATACGGTGTTCCTCGCGGCGGCGGTGCCGGTGAAGAATAATTCTTATATCCTTGATGCCGGTTGCGGCGTGGGGTCGGCCGGGCTTTGCGTGCTGGCGCGCAACCCGAACCTGCATCTGGTGGGCGTCGATATCCAGCAGGAGCTGGTCGACCTTGCGCTGCAAAACGCCGCGCTGAACGGCGTGGCCGAGCAATGCCATTTCTTCCGCGCCTCGGTGCCGGGCGAAAAAATCATCCCCGACAATTATTTCAGCGCGGTGCTGGCCAACCCGCCGTATCAGGAAGGCGGGCGGCACACCCCCTCGCCCGAGAAAATCAAGGCGTTTTCTCACGGCGAGGAAGCGGGCGGCGCGAAGCTGGAAGACTGGATCAAATATGCGCACCGGAAACTGAAAAGCGGTGGGACGCTCTGCATGATCCACCGCGCCGACAGGCTGGACGACGTGATCGTCGCGCTGGAAAAGCGCCGCTGGTTCGGCAGCCTTGTCATTTACCCCCTGTGGCCGCACGAGGGCGAGGACGCGAAACGCGTCATCATCCGCGCACGGAAAGAGCGTTACGCGCCCATGGTCATGAAACAGGGCCTTGTGGTGCATGAAAAAGACGGTAAATACACAACCGGCGCGCAAAAGATTTTAAGCAGCGCCGAAGCAATCGAGATGGAGTAAGCCCATGACCATGAAGGCCAGCAAGAACATGAAGAACCACAAGGCCTGGGAGGAGCTGAAAAAGCGCATCAACGCCGCCGAGAAAAAGCGCGACTGGGAATTGCTGATCGAACTGGCCAAGGAAGCGATCGCCCTCGACAAGAAAGACAAGACGCTGAACATCAAGCCGTTCCTGTTCTACAGCGATATCGGCGAGTATTATTTCAAGCTGGAAGAATACAAATTGTCATTGGAGAATTTCGAGCTGGCGAAAGAAATGCTGATCAAGTTCCGCGAGACGGAAAAGCTGAAATACCCCGAAGACTGGCTGGCGGAGTTGGCAACCATCGAAAAGTTTATCGGCAAGATCAACGACAAATGGGCGGAGTGGCAGTAGCCACCTTTACTTGCAATTCTCCAGCTGCGTCGCGACACTCGGGAAAGAAACAAGTACGTCCGTCGCGTCTTTCTTGCGGAGATTGACGATTTTACCTTTCCATGCCGGATGCTTGGCAAGGGCGCTGTCGTAGGCGGTGCGCAGGGCGCCCAGTTCGTTCTGGAACTTGCACTGGCAGGCTTGCGGCGGGGTTTCGTTTTCGGTGCATTCGGTCAAGCGTTGGGTGACGATGGTCATTGAATCGTTGACGGCTTCGGCGTCGGGCATCAGCGCTTCGTCGGTGACGACGATTTCGGCGGCCGGCGGCGGGTCCTCGGCCAGTTTTTCGGCGGAGGTTTTGGCGAGCTCCACTTTGCCACCTGCTGCATAAATCGCGGCGACGGGAAGCAGGAACATCGGCACGGAAATGGCGAGTGCTGCGTATATGGGCTTCATGGCTGGACTCCTTTCTGCCTCAAAGTAAAATCCCCTTCCCCGCTTGAGCAAGGAAGGGGATTTCTTTTTTCCCGAAGGAAAAACCTTACTCGTTCGGGCCGACGACCGTCACAGCCTCGACCACAGTGCGGGTCTCGGGCTTGATCAGGTAGACGTTGCTGTCAGCCGTCACATAGACCTCGCCCGAGGGGGGCGGCGGCAGCTGCGACACGACGGTCGTGGGCAGTTCGCTGTAGGTCACAGTCGACGGGATGACGGTGCCGGGTGCGTAATAAACGGTTTTCGCACCGCGCGGAACGACGCAACGGATGCTGTCGTCGCGCAGCAGGTGTTCTTCTTTCACCATGGTCGAGCCTGCGGGGCAGCCGCCAGCCGATTTCACAACGTAGTCGCCGATGACGGCGCGCTGCTTGGTGGTGAATGTGATGGTGTCGGCCTGCGCCGCGGTGGCGAACAGTGCGCCGCAAATAGCAGCTACGCCGAGCATGAGGGAAGCTTTGGTCATATCAAATCTCCTTGAAGGGTGTGTGTGTATTCAGGGGGCAAATAGCCTGAACGGCTGTACTGTTCCCCTACCCCGAAAATAATTAAGCCCAAGACATTGGAAAATAATCAGTCTTCCGTATCCATCACCATTACAGAAGCAACTACGGTGTTGGTTTCGGATGTCATCAGGTAAACGTTATTGTCTATCATCACATAAACTTCGCCCTTTGCGGGCGGTGGCAGCTGGGCCACGATTTCTGCGGGCAGCGTGGTGTAGGTGACCCCGCTCGGGATAATAGCACCCGGAGAATAATAGGTGACACCCGATCCTTCGGACCAGATGCAGCGCACTGAATCTTCGGTGAACAGCTTTCCTTCGTTCACCAGCTTTGCGCCGCTGGGGCAGCGGTTGCCAAGCGTGCCGAATACATAGTCACCTATAATCGCGCGCTGGCGCGGGGTGAAGCCATAGGGCTGGGCCTGCGCCACGCCCGCATAAAGGCTGCAACAGATAGCAGCAACGCCGACAATATATGAAACTTTAGACATGGTAATTCTCCTGCCTGTCCTGTATGGCAAATGCGCCAGTGGCGGCAGGGTTCCAAAAGGAAGCGGCGCCTTTTGAGGGGCGCCGCCGTTCGCTGTACTCTGTCTCTGGACGGGTTAACTTTACATTTTCGGCGCGGTGAAGGAAGCCACACGCTTGCGGTCGTCTTCGGCGATGGCTTCGGCCTTCTGCGCCTGGTCGAGCGCGATGGCGGCTTTCTTCTGGTCTTCCTCGGCCTGCAGCTGGCGCTTCACTTCGTCGGTGGGGCCGCTGTTGGTATTGGCGAGCTGGAACAGCGTCGTCACGACGCCGAATTTCAGCATGTTGTCGAGCATCGTGTCGGCGAACTGGCCGGGTTTGGCATAGGCATCAGCATTCGCGCCAAGGGCTGCGGCAACCGTCGTGGTGCCCGGCTCCATCGGCTGGCGGTTGAGGCCGCCCATCTGCTGGGCGACATTCACGACCATGCTCATCATGGCGAGGTCGGTAAGTGTTTGCGTCATCATGGCGCCCTGGCGGCCAACGACATCGACCGCAGCGCCGGCACCGCCCAGCACGCCGCTCACGGGCGCGCCTATCTCGACGGGTTTTGTCTCAGTGGGCTTGGTGGCCATGTCTCACGCTCCCTAAGATGCGTATTGATAGGCGATATTCGTCAGGTGCTTGGGCGGGTTCGAGCTATCCTTCACCTCGAGCAGCCCTATCTCGTTCTTCTGGCTGAGCCGCTGGCAGATATAAGGGCTCAATCCGCGTTCCGAGTACAAAATGCTTTCGTCCGTCACCAGGTCCAGCTTGCTTGCACCGACCTTGAACATGATCGGCACGTTCTTGGGCAGCTCGCCGTTGATAATCATCACTACGTTGCCCGTTGCGCCGAAGATAATCACACTCTCTGAAATCATATGGTCTCACCCTTTGACCGCCGTTTTATTCTTAAGTAGAGATTATATGAAAATAGTTAATTCGAGGTTAAGTTTGGCAGCGTTTCGGCAGATTTATGATTCCGGGCATTCTCGTCGTTGTTTCAGGGCTTTAGTCGCAGTTGTAGTGCCGCGCGGCTAACGCTGCGGAGTCGTCATTACATCCCCATTTTCGGCGGTTTTTTGGCACCGGAATTCGGGACGAAGCAAGTTTCGCCGCCCGACTCCTTTTGCGGAGGCGTTACGAAGCATCGCAGCGCGTCATCCGGACGCTCTTCGCCCGGGCCTACACGCACAGGCACAACGGCAGCTGTGCTGACAACCGGTTTGTCAGTCGCAGCCGCGCGCGGACGCGTAGCGGTCGACGTGCTTGAAGCAGTCGTTACAGCGGGCTTATTGGGTGCAGGCACCGTGGTGCCTGGAGTATCGTCGTCAGCGGCCACTGCAGGCTGTGCTGTAGCGGCGGTTGCATTACCCGCAGTAGGCGTTTGAGGCTGGTTCCGTTCGCGCTGTGCGCGCAATTCACGTCCTTCTTTCTCGCCCAGCTCGGTGGCTGCCCCTTTAATGTATTGCTCGAGGCCGGCAATAAAGATGCCAAGCGGGCCAAACATACCCAGTGAATCGTTCGAGAAATCGGTGCCCGGGCTGGCGAAACCGACCGTTGCCTGCGGGCCCAGGAAATTCCGGAGATCCATGCCGATAAAGGGATTGGTGGACGTCGGCTGCTGCGGCTGCAGCACCTGGAGCCAGTTGAATTTGTTGCGCGGCATGCCCCAGGCGTCGACGGTGTTGTCAAAGAAAGCGCTCTTGCGCCCAACAACCTCGCCCCCGTTGCCGATGGCATCAACCACAGCCATGCCGATTGCGATATCTGTTAGTGACACGCCGTTGTTGTTATTGTCAGGCATCCGGACACACCCTTCCTGATTCCGCTATTCTTTTATCTTAACAGTAAATTATATGTAAAATGTTAACGTAAGCTTAAAATTGTTAACAATGCCAGATATTCCGGGCATCAAATCATTGAAATATAATGAATTATATTTATTCGACGGTGATTTTGAAGCGGTGCTGGCGTGCGACAGAGGTCTTGTCCCAGGGGCGGACGAGCTGCGCCTCGATCTCGATCGTGCCCGCCTCCTCCGCCTGCATCACGGTGCGTTCCATGCCGCCCCCGCCGATAACCATGGGGTTGCGATCGAAAGGCACCATGTCGTTATGCACGGCCGAGGCCTTGCCCGCCGTAACATTGAACTGCCACAGGTAGCCGGTTGAGGGATTGCCCTCCAGCTCGATCAGGAAATAATCGCCTTTCTTGACGGCGATTTCGTTGAATGTGGCGGTCAGTTTTTTCATGCGTTATTACCGTATAAAGCATCACCCAAGCTTTGAAAACCGCTATTTGGCGTGCTAGTGTCATGCTCATTCATGAAGGGTGTGATGCATGACGGCTAACAAGGCACTTAGTTTCCAGAATCTTATTCTCACGCTGCACCAGTTCTGGTCGGATCAGGGCTGCCTGATTTTGCAGCCTTACGACATGGAAGTCGGCGCGGGTACGTTCCATCCGGCCACCACCCTTCGCGCGCTGGGCCCCCAGCCGTGGAATGCTGCCTATGTGCAGCCCTCGCGCCGCCCGACCGACGGGCGCTATGGCGAGAACCCGAACAGGCTGCAGCACTATTACCAGTATCAGGTCATCATGAAGCCCTCGCCCGAGAATATCCTCGAGCTGTACCTGGAGAGCCTGAAGAAAATCGGCATCGATTCAAAATACCACGACATCCGCTTCGTCGAGGATGACTGGGAGAGCCCCACCCTCGGCGCATGGGGACTGGGCTGGGAAGTCTGGTGCGACGGGATGGAGGTGACGCAGTTCACCTACTTCCAGCAAGTCGGCGGCATCGAATGCAACCCCGTGTCAGCGGAAATCACCTACGGCCTCGAACGCCTCGCCATGTACATCCAGAACGTGAACAATGTTTATGATCTCGATTTCAACGGCAAGGGCGTGACCTATGGCGACGTCTTCCTGCGCGCCGAGCAGGAATACACGGCGCATAACTTCGAATTCGCGAACACCGACATGCTGATGCAGCATTTCAAGGACGCGGAAGCAGAATGCAAATCGCTGCTGGCCGCGCAATCGACGCATCCGTCGAACAACGGGCGCAAGGGCCTCGCCCTGCCCGCCTACGACTATTGCCTGAAGGCCAGCCACCTGTTCAACCTGATGGACGCGCGCGGCGTGATTTCCGTCGTCGAGCGTCAGGCCTATATCGGCCGCGTGCGCGCGCTGGCAAAGGGATGCTGCGAGGCATGGCTGGGCGTCTATGGCGACGAGCAGAAGAAGGAGGCAGCGTAACATGGCCGAGTTTTTGTTAGAGCTGTTCTCCGAAGAAATTCCCGCCCGCATGCAGGTGAAGGCGGCGGACGACCTGAAAGACCTGATCGCCAAGGGCCTGACCGAAAAAGGCCTGACCTTTACCAAGGCCGAGGCGCATTCGACGCCGCGCCGCATCGCCGTTGTGATTGACGGCCTGCCCGAGCAGCAGCCGGACACGACGGTTGAAACCAAGGGCCCGCGCACCGATGCGCAGGACGTGGCCATTCAGGGCTTCCTGAAAAAAATCAACCAGCCGAACCTCGACAAATGCGTGAAGGAAGAAAGCCCCAAGGGCGCTTTCTGGTTCTACCGCGAAAACGTCAAGGGACAGGCGACCGGCAAGGTATTGTCGGGCGTTGTCGAAGAGGCGCTGAACAAAATCGTCTGGCCGAAATCGATGCGCTGGAAGGCCAGCACGCGCCAGTGGGTGCGCCCGCTGCACAGCATCATCGCCTTGTTCAAGGGCGAGACCGTCGCCGTGAACTTTGCGCTGGGCGGCAATGAAAAACCCGTGGCCGCGGGGAAATCGACGCTCGGCCACCGTTTCCTGTCCTCGGGCAAGATCGACGTGTCGGGTTTTGCCGACTATCAGGAAAAACTGAAGAAGGCGCATGTGCTGCTGTCGCGCGACGACCGCAAGGCGATTATCGCGAAACAGGCACAGGAGCTGGCGAACAAGGAAAATTTGAAAATCCGCGAGGACGAGGCGCTGATCGAGGAAATCGTCGGCCTTGTCGAATGGCCGGTACCGCTGGTGGGCACCTTCGAGAAAGAATTCCTCGACGTGCCGCAGGAAGTGCTGATTTCGACCATGCGCGGCAACCAGAAATATATCGCGCTGCTGGATGCGGCAGGCAAGCTGTCGAACAAATTCGTCGTGATCGCCAACATGATCACCGAAGACGGCGGCAAGCAGGTTGTGGCGGGCAACGAGAAAGTTTTGCGCGCACGCCTCTCCGACGCCAAATTCTACTGGGATCAGGACCGCAGGCAGAAACTTGAATCGCGCCTGCCCGCGCTGGACCAGATTACCTTCCACCAGAAACTGGGCACGGTACGCGACCGGGTTTCCCGCCTGCATTCGCTGGCGCAGGAAATCGCGGAGTTGCTGGGATATGACGGCAAGGCCGCCGCACGCGCGGCAGAACTATGTAAGGCCGACCTGACATCGGGCGTCGTTTACCAGTTCCCCGAGGTGCAGGGCACCATGGGCCGCTACTACGCGCTGCATGATAAGGAAAGCCCGGCCGTTGCGCAGGCAATTGCCGAGCACTACAAACCCGCGGGCGCAAACGACAGCTGCCCCACCGCCCCTGTTTCAATTGCCGTTGCGCTGGCCGACAAAATCGACGCGCTGACCGGTTTCTTCGCCATCGACGAAAAACCGACAGGTTCCAAAGACCCCTTCGCGCTGCGCCGTGCGGCGCTGGGCGTCATCCGCATCATACTCGAGAACAAGCTGCGCGTGTCGCTTTCGGCGCTGTTTGCGAAATCGTACCAGCTTTACAACTCGAAGGTAAAAGGCCTGCGCCCCGAGGCGGATGTTTCCAAAGACCTGATGCAGTTCTTCACCGAGCGCCTGAAGGTTGCGCTGAAGGACCAGGGCGTGCGCCATGACCTGATCGACGCGGTTTTCGCGGCGAAGGCCGATGACGACCTCACCCGCGTTGTCGCGCGCGTGAACGCCGTACAGGATTTCATCAAGACAGAAGACGGCACGAACCTGCTTGCAGGTTACAAGCGCGCGACCAACATCCTGCGCATCGAGGAAAAGAAGGATAACAAATCCTATTCCGGCAAAGATGTGAAGGAAGCACTGCTGGCCGAGGAGCAGGAGAAAAACCTGTTCAAGGCGCTGCATGCCTCTGGCGATAAAATAAAAACCGATTTAACCAAGGAAGATTACAAGGCGGTGATGTCGGCAATGTCAGGCCTGCGCGCGGCGGTCGACGTCTTCTTTGAAAAAATCATGGTGAACGCGCCGGACGCTAACCTGCGCGCCAACCGCTTGAGCATGCTGGCCAGCATCGCCGGCACAATGAACGAGGTCGCGGACTTTTCAAAACTGGAGGGGTAATGGACATGACACAAGCAGCGCTCAAGGCTCAGCAGCCGTCACCGGCGGGTAAATGGGTTTACAGTTTCGGCAAGGCGCTGTGCGAAGGCGACGCCACGCAAAAGAATTTGCTCGGCGGCAAGGGCGCAAACCTGGCCGAGATGAGCAAAATCGGCCTCCCTGTCCCTCCGGGCTTTGTGCTTTCCACCGAAGTCTGCACCTACTTCTATAAAAACAAGCAGTCCTACCCCGAAGGCATCGAAACCAGCGTCGACATGGGGTTGAAACAGATTGAAAACGAAATCGGCGTCGTCTTTGGCGACCTGAAAAAACCCCTGCTACTCTCCGTGCGCTCGGGCGCGCGCGTGTCGATGCCGGGGATGATGGATACGATTTTGAACCTCGGCCTTAACGATACGACGGTGAAAGGCCTTGCGGCGTCTTCAGGCAACGAACGTTTTGCCTATGACTGCTACCGCCGCCTGATCCAGATGTATTCCGATGTCGTGCTGGGCGTCGACCATGACCATTTCGAGGATATCCTCGACACTTACAAGCGCCGGAATGCGCTGAAACAGGATACCGACGTCAAGGCCGAGGACTGGAAAGACATCGTCGAGCAGTTCAAGGAACTGGTGAAGAAGGAAACCGGCAAACCCTTCCCGCAGGACCCGCGCGAACAGCTTTGGGGCGCGATCGGCGCCGTGTTCAAATCGTGGATGACGCCCCGCGCCGTCACCTACCGCAAGATCAATTCCATCCCAGAGGAATGGGGCACGGCCGTGGTGGTGCAGGCCGTCGTCTTCGGCAACATGGGCGACGATTGCGGTACGGGCGTCGCCTTCACGCGCAACCCCTCGACCGGCGAGAACAAGTTCTACGGCGAATACCTGCTGAACGCGCAGGGCGAGGACGTGGTGGCCGGCATCCGCACGCCGCTCGAACTCGAAGACATGAAACGCAGCATGCCCGAGGTCTATAAACAGCTCGACGACATCCGCCTGCAGCTGGAAAAGCATTACAAAGAGATGCAGGACATCGAGTTCACCATCCAGAACAACAAGCTCTATATGCTGCAAACCCGCACGGGCAAGCGCACGGCGGCGGCGGCGCTGAAAATCGCCGTCGACATGGTAGCCGAAAAACTCATCACCAAGGAACAGGCGGTGAAGCGCATCTCCCCCTCCTCGCTCGACCAGCTGCTGCACCCGACGATCGATACCTCTGCCGCGAAAACGGTTTTGACCAAGGGCCTGCCGGCATCGCCCGGCGCGGCTACGGGCGTCGTCTGCCTTGATTCCGACGATGCGGAAAAACTGGCGAAGGACGGGCAGAAGGTTATTTTGTGCCGCACCGAAACCAGCCCGGAAGACATCCACGGCATGCATGCGTCGGAAGGCATCCTGACATCGCGCGGCGGCATGACCAGCCACGCGGCCGTCGTCGCGCGCGGCATGGGCAAGCCCTGCGTGTCGGGCGCGGGCGAGGTCGTCATCGACATGAAGGCGCGCACAATGGCCATCAAGGGCAAGTTGCTCAAGGAAGGCGATAAGATTACCCTCGACGGCTCGACCGGCGAAGTGCTGCTGGGCGCGGTGCGCATGCTGCAACCGTCGCTGACCGGAGATTTCGAGACGCTGATGCAATGGGCCGACGGCATGCGCCGGCTGAAAGTGCGCACCAACGCCGAAACCGCCCTCGACGCCGAAACCGCGCGCAAGTTCGGCGCGGAAGGCATCGGCCTGTGCCGCACCGAGCATATGTTCTTCGACCCCGAGCGCATCTTGCACGTGCGCCAGATGATTTTGGCGGAAACTTCCGAAGACCGCCGCGACGCGCTGTCGAAGATAGAACCGCACCAGAAACAGGACTTCATCAAGATTTTCAAAATTATGAAGGGCCTGCCCGTCACCATCCGCCTGCTCGACCCGCCGCTGCACGAATTCCTGCCGCACGAGCTGCCGGAAATCGAAGGCCTGGCGAAGTCGCTGAAAATCACCGTAGACAAGGTGAAACAGCGCATCGAGCGCCTGCACGAGGCGAACCCGATGCTCGGCCTGCGCGGCTCGCGCCTCGGCATCGTCTACCCCGAAATCTATGAAATGCAGGTGAAGGCGATATTCGAAGCAGCCTTGGCAGTCAAAAAAGAAACCGGCGAAACCGTCACGCCCGAAATCATGGTGCCGTTAATCGCCACAAAAGCGGAAATGGATATCCTGAAGGTGATGATTGATAAAGTCGCCGCGCAAGTGGGCTTTAAGGGCTACCTGACCGGCACGATGATCGAACTGCCGCGCGCGGCGCTGGCCGCCGGCAGCATCGCCGAAAGCGCCGAATTCTTCAGCTTCGGCACCAACGACCTGACGCAGACGACGTTCGGCATCAGCCGCGACGATGCGGGCTCCTTCCTGCCCGAATACCAGCAGAAGGCGATCTTGCCCGCCGACCCCTTCGCGTCAATCGACGTCGAGGGCGTGGGCGAGCTGGTGAAAACCGCCTGCGAACGCGGCCGCAAGACCCGCAAAGAATTGAAACTCGGCATCTGCGGCGAACACGGCGGAGATCCGGCGTCTATCAAATTCTTTGAAAGCGCGGGGCTCGATTACGTCTCCTGCTCCCCCTACCGCGTGCCGATTGCACGTTTGGCAGCAGCACAGGCGTCTACCAAGGATTAAGCGGCTTTTTCGTATATGCGGATATAGCTCTCACGGCTACGCACCAGAAATTTCAGCGTGCGGGAGCGGAATTCGCGCATGTAGAGCACCGCCACGACCAGCGTGCAGGTGGGTATCAGCAGCCAGGGGCTGATGAACCATGTCAGCAGCGACAGCGCAAAGTAATACGACCGCAGGCCGTAATTGAATTCATGGCCCGCACGGTCGGAGATTTTGGCCATCTGCACGGCGTATTCCTCCTCATCGCGCTTCAGCGGCGTACCGGCGGGAATATACGGCGCGGCGCCGATTAAAATCGACACGAAAGTATGCTGGCGCATCGCCCAGGTGAAGCGGAAGAAGGCATAGACAAAGATGATGACAAGCACCAGCAGCTTGAACTGAACTTCCTCGACCGAGGTCTTTGCAACGAAGGCGTGGTGCTGCAGCAGCTCCATCACGTTCTGCGACGAATAGAGAACCGTCACGGCACCCGCGAGGATAAAGATGTTGGTGGTGGCCAGAAAGTTGACCATCTGCACCAGGTTGTTCAGGAGTGCGAGGTCTGAAATGCGGTTTTCACGGTGCAGCAGGCTTTTCATCCAGTCGGTGCGGTAGCTGTAGAGCAGCGCCGAGAGGCATTCCGTATCCCCCGCCCGCTTCTTCGCGTAAAGCGTATAGCCAATCCAGACGGCCAGAAACCACCCGAAAGCCACCCAGTTCATCACGTCGTTGAAGATCATTTTTCCCTGCCTGTATTCACGCAGGGTAATAATATTACTTTTTATGTTGCGGCGCAACATAAATTTATGGAATTGTTTGCTGTCAGAAAACGTGAACCGAACCAAGGCCGATGCTGTTGCGTGCCTCGTTCTCCATCTCTTTCAGGTGCTCGAGGCCCGGCTCCATTTCGGAGAGGACGAAGCCCGCGCGCGTCGTGGGGCCGCCGACATTGTTGTCGGGGAATTCCTGCGACCAGCGGCGCATCTTGACGACAAGGCCGCAGAGGACACCGCCCATGCCGACGTGGTTGCCCTCGATTTCCTTGCGGAGTTTTTCAAAGCTTTCGCGGTTCATGTCATCCCAGAACACTTCGAACGCGCCCTTGAAGCTGGCAAGGCGTTCGCGGATGGAGCCGGAGAGGAAGCGCAGGCTTTCCTCCACCCGCTTGCAGCTTGCCGTCGTGCGCGGCGAGCCCGCCACTTCGCGTTTGGTTTTCAGGTCGCCCAGCCAGAGCCAGAAGCGGTTGATGTCGGGCACGGCGCTTTCGAAACTGTGGCGGTAATAGGCGACGGAGAGGAAGATATCGTTATAGCTTTCAAGGAATTTCGGCAGGTCCTCAATCGGCATATCGGTTTTTTCGGCCAGCAGTTTCAGTCGCTGCGCGACAAGCGCGCGGTCGGGGTCGCGGAAAACCTTCAGCAAACTCTGCTCGTCCGCGCCGTCCTTGCTGCCGAAAATGGCGCGCATCAGGGGGCGCGTGAATTCGATGGCGTAATGGTCGAGCCTGTCCTTCATCGATTCCGACAGCTCGAGCACTGTGTTGTCGACGTCGACGCCGAGTTTCTTCAACGATGTGCGCAGGCTGTAAACGTCATAGCTGTTCAGCTGCGACAGGCTGGTGATTATCTTGGCATCTTCCTTGCTGCCCGGAAACTGCTGCGCCACGTCTTCCGGGCGGATTTGCAGGCTCCCTGAAATAGGGTCGTTCATCAGTTCAAGCTGCGTCTCGAGGCGCGAGTTTTTAACTAGCCGCGCCGATTTCAGCGTCTGGCTGCTGAGCGGAATCATGGACAACGGCAGCGTGTCGATCGAATCCTGATCCGACACCTGGTTCTTGCCGCCCTTCGGCGGACCTTTCGGTTTGTCTGTCATGTCCCCGGAAACCCCTGACAATCCTGATCACATTATATCGCAGAAAAGTTAAAAAGTTACCTGATAGTTAAAACCGCATTTATACCCATAATATGATGCGATTTTGCGCAAGCACTAGCCTTCGGTACGCGTCCCGCGTTACCCTGAATGCAGGTCATTTTTTAAAGGGCGTTCATGCCGACAATTTTCACACATGCCGTCGTTCCTGCCGCCATTGCGCTGGGCCTGGGCAAAAAAGCCATCCCGCGCCCTCTGCTGTATGCGGGTATGATCCTCAGCGTGTTTCCTGATGCAGACTGCGGCACTTTTGCGATGGGTATTGCGTACGAAAGCCAGTTCGGCCACCGCGGCTTCATGCATTCGCTGGTATTCGCGGCCGCCATGGCGGGCCTCTGGACATGGCGAAACATGGAATTCAATGTCGACGGCAATACGGTCAAACGCTGGGTGGTCTTCGCTTACCTGTTCGTTTCCATGGCTTCGCACGGTCTGCTCGATATGCTGACGGACGGCGGCAAAGGCGTTGCGTTGTTCTGGCCGTTTTTGGACGAACGGCTGTTCTTCCCCGCTACACCCATTTCCGTGTCGAACATCGGGCTGAGTTTTTTAAGCGAGCGCAGCATCGGCGTATTGAAAGACGAATTCGTGGTTATCTGGCTGCCGTGCCTGGTGCTGGGCGGCGTGGCCTTTGGTTTGCGTCATCTGCTGATGAAAGAAAAGAAGGCCTAGGCCGCAGACGTACGCAATTTCAGCTTTAAAGGTTTGTGCACAGCGACCGTGTGTTCGGTCGAGACGCTAAGGTGCGCATAAGGATGCAGGAAGGTTTCCTTCGTCGCTTCGTATTCTGTTTTCAATTCCTGCTTGCGCGCCAGCGCGTTTTTGACGAAATCGACCATGCCGGGCTTTTCCTTGCAGTAACCCGCCACCTCGGTGATGTTGGTATCGGGATAGCGGTCATAAGTGTAAAGCTTGTCCGTGTCCGCCCCTGCCCCGACCAGCTTGGCGAAGGCCTCCTCCGCACCGCCGCGGGCGGCGGCATGCAGGGCGTCCTCGAGGCGGGAATGCTTGTTCACCTCCGCGCCGTTGGCCATCAATATGCCCATCATCTTCAGGTCGTTCCCGCCTGCGGCAATCGCGAGCGCGGCGGGGCCGCTGTAGGTCGCACCGACATCGGGATGCATGCCGTCGGCGATCATGCCGCAAACGGTTTCGTAATCTTTCGCGCGCACGGCGTTTTCGAATTTCATCGCCTTGTCGACGTCGGGCACCAGAGGCGCAAGGTGCGGGCGGTGGTTATAGACGAAATGGTCGAGGACCGGGTCTTTATCGAGCCCCAGGCCCAGCAGGATTTTAAACGCTTCGATATCGCGCGCCCGGCTTTCGGGCGCGGAAAAATCGCGGTACATGCCGCGGTCGAGGAAGAAGGCGTAAAGGGCGTTATGCTGGTCTTTCGCCTCGCCATACAGCGCATCGGTGCGCGCGCCGCGCTTGATAAGCTCCGCGATCAGCTCCGGATTACCACTGCCTGCGGCACAATGGAACGGTGTCGTGGGATGGATGTAATTGGACGAGCGCGGGTTGTTGATATCGACGCCGGCGTCGAGCAAGAATGTCGCGGCGTTCAGCCAGCCCTGCGAGCATACCTTGTTCAGCGCCGTTGTGCCCTTCAGCGTCGCGCCTGCGGCAAGTTGTTCCTGTATATACTTGATAATGTCGGCTTCGGACTGCTGGTACAAATTCGGCAAGTCGAGGACGGGGGGCGGTGGCGGCGGTGCGGGTGCGGCAGGCGTTTCCTGCTTCGGTTTCATCCAGTTGAAGATTTTCGACAGCGAAAAACCCATCCGTACGCCACACCCTTGTTATACTCGATGTGAACATATTATATAATTATGGATAATAAAGCAAGGCTGATTTTACCCCATGCTTCACATTGTTTTCGCTGCGATTTTTGCGTGTTATTCTAGGCCCATGGAGAACACCCGCCTCGAGCGCCAGGAATGGGCGCAGCCCGTGCTGATTTTTCTCTCGCTCCTCTGGGCCTATGCGCTGCCGGTGGAGGGGTTGTTCCTCAGCTATGCGCTGCTGGGCCCCCTGCACTACCTGACGCAGATTTCATGGCTGCATGATCGCAGCTATTTCCTCGGCAACAAATATACGCCCTTCGGTTTTATGCTTGTGGGCATATCGGTGGTGTTCTGGGCCTCGTATTTCGCGCCGAACATGCATCAGGTAGCTGTCGGCATCTGGTCGCTGCTGCTGATGACGCCTTTCCTGCGCGACTGGCGCATGGTGCCCGTCGGATTGTTGCTGGTACCCGTCGTCGCCTGGCATCTGGCGAAGGCGCCGCTGACCGCGCTGCTGGCGGCGGCGTTTATCCCCTCTGTCATCCATGTGGGGCTGTTCACCTTTATATTCCTGCTATTCGGCACGTTAAAGCGCGGCGGTGCGGCGGGTGTTGCGAGCGTGGGCGCTTATGTTACAGCGATTGCGCTGCTGATCTATTTCCCGACGCAGGGCATCGGCTTCCATTCGGAACTGTCGGCCGCGCCGCGCGAATATTTCGACCCGATGATGGACGGCATGGGCAAGGCGCTGGGCGTCGACACGCCGCGCGACCATATGGTGCCGATCTATGGCTTCCTCACTTTCATCTACACCTATCACTACCTGAACTGGTTCAGCAAAACCGAGCTGCTGAAATGGGACGAAATACCGGCAGCCCGTATGGGCGGGATTGTTTTGCTCTACCTCGGTTGCCTTGGCCTGTATTTCTACAACTATGCTTTTGGCTATATGGCGGTGCTGGCGTTGTCGACTTTGCATGTTGTGCTGGAATTCCCCCTGAACACACAGGCCATCGGCGCGCTGCCGGGGCTGGCCTTTACCCGTCTGCGCGGTAAAAAGCCCCAATAATTTCATAGTTTTGTTTTTGATTGACTTCGTTTGTCCGGATGGTTTAGTTTACCATAACTCGAAAGGCATTTATGACCGACGTCACCCGACAAATTCGCGATATTTTTGACGCCGCAGCCCTTAGCGACGCCGATAAAAAACAGGCGCTGCGCAACATCGTGCGCGAGAACTGGCCGGGTGCGGAAATTCAAGAGGCAGCAGCGCCGCGCAAGGGCCCTACCCGCGCCTATCTTGCCAAAGTGAAATCGCTGGAAGAACTGACCGCGCAGGCCGATGAATGGCGCGCGGCCGGAAAAACGATCGGCTTTACCAGCGGCGTGTATGATATTTTGCACCCCGGCCATATCTCCTTCCTCGAAGACGCCAGCCGCGCCTGCGACGTGCTGGTTGTCGTGATTGCGTCAGACCGCACTGTTAAAGAACAAAAAGGCCCTGAAAAGCCATATATCACCGAACTGAAACGCGCGCAGACGATTTCGGCGCTGGACAGCGCGGATGCCGTGATTGTGTCCGACGAGAAATTCCACGAAACGATTTTGAAGGCGCTGAAGCCCGATTTCATGTTCAAGGGCGACGATTACGCCGGCAAACAAATCATCGGCGCGGAACTGGCGGGCAAAGTGGTGCTGGTACCCTGCGCCGAAAAAGAATTCTATTCGAGCAGCGCTTTCGTGAAGAAAATCAAGGCGGGAGAGCCGGATAAGCCCCCCGGCTGGTAGATTTTGAAATAGCCCCTTGACTTATACTCATTCGGAGAATAAAAACACTCTAATGGATTATAAGCATCGAGAATCATAACCCAGAGGAGACTGCACCATGTCAGACATCAAAAAACAAATCCGCGACATCTTCGACGGCGCCGCGCTGAGCGAGAAGGAAAAGAAACAGCTGCTGCGCGAGCTGGTGAAGGAAAACTGGGGCACCCTGCCGCCCTGGACGACGCTGGACGGTGCCGTCGTTGAAGAAGTGCAGAAAGCGACCGCAGGCTCCGGCGTCGTGCTGACGTTCGAGGAATACGGCGTGCGCAAGGTCGTCGTCGCGCAGACAGGCGACCATTACAGCAAGCCCGGCGAAGCGACAGCCCCCGCCTTCATGATCCCCGGCGGCTTTATCAACCTCTCCGAAACGCCCGGCAGCGCGAAGGTCGCGAAATCATCCGCGCCCGAAGACGGCCGCACCGGCGCCGCGCGCGAGGTTGAGGAAGAACTGAAAAAACCCGACGGCTCGCCGCTACTTGAAGTCGACCCCTCACGCCTGAAACCGATGGATACGCTCACCCTCGCCTTCCGCAGCGGCGAAAAACGCATCGTCATCGGCATGATGCTGGAACTGACCGCGGCCGAGGTGAAAACCGTCAAGGCGCATATGGAGAATATCGCCAAGGACCTCGCCTACGCGAAAGCGACCGGCGACCAGAGCATCAACCACGACAGCGGCAAGCCCGAGGTGAGCGGCGTCGCCATCTTCACGCTCGACGACGTGGCGCAGGGAAAAGTGAACCTGCTGCACAAAGACCAGCAATCGCTGTTCAAGGTCGTCGACCAGCACTTCAAGGACCTCGACAAGGAAGTGCGCCGCACAATCATGCTGAACAACATGCCAAGACACTAAAAGGCATCAGTCAGGCACTGCAAGTTATATGAGTCAGAAGAAAACTCTAGCGGATGTTTTGTTCCTGCTCTGCTTCCTCAGCACCCTTGGGGCGGGTGCCCTCTATCTTGGTCTGAAATTTCTCAGGCGGAGAGTCGCATGCCTGCACTGGAGGCAGGTAGAGGGAAAAATCATCAGCACTGGCGTTGATGCCTTGCCTCCAACAGGCTTGCTAAACAAAGGTGGTACGCACTACATGGCCACCGTGCGGTATGAGTACCGATTAGACGACGGGAAAAAGCTGCAAGGTAACAACATATCATTCAGGATCGGCGAGGAATGTTTCAATAGCCGTGCCCGTGCCGAAGCATGGCTCGAAAAATACCAGGAAGGCGTTCCCGTAACGGTCTGGTATGACTCACGTAATCCCTCCAGTTGCGTACTGAACCCGGGCTTGGGCAGTTCTTACGTTGTATGGCTGCTTCTGGTGGCTTTTGGGCTGCTCATGTTTTATGCCGCCGCGATAGTGCTGCTGCACGAATTGCACCTGATTTCAGACAAACAGGCGCTGCACCTTATCGGGTTGGATTTCTAGCATCCGGCTACTTGAACTGCAGCGGCTTGAAGACGTGCACTTCGTTATCGAGCTTCATTCGGTTATGTTTTTGTCCCGGCCAGGGCTTTTAGCCCTTGAGCATGGCGAGAGTTTCGGGGTTTCCTATCTCGGTCGCCAGAGCGATGGCATCGCGGCCTGATTTGTCCACAGCTTTTTCATTTGCACTATGCTTCACCTTCACGAGAGTCTTGCACAAGCTGCGCGACCAGTTCATTCCCCGCTCTATTGAAAGCACCTGTAATAGCCATCGCTTACTCCTATTTCTTGAGCTGCAACGGCGGTTTCACCTTGATGTTCTTCTCGGTGGTTTCCGGCATAGCGGGTTTCTGGTTGCGCTTGGATTCGCTGTAGGTGAAATCGGTGAATTCCTCACGCCCGATAATCTTGCAATGGCGGGTGATAAGCCCGCGCTCGGTTTTACACTCCATGTCCAGCTCCGCTGCTACCGCGCGCGCGGCTTCGCCGATATCGGGGATATTCTGCATGATATATTCGGTAGGTTCGCGGAACGAGGTGCGGGGCGGGAAAGTTGAATACTGCAGCTCCCAGCGCACCGGGATTGTAGATTTGAACTGCGCTTCCCTCGCCAGCGCCCAAAGCCGCGAAGAAAGGCATTTGTGGATGTCGGTGACCTCTTCAATCGGCCAGCCTTTTTTATCGAGATACTCGTTCACCCTGCCCTGAAACTCAATCGACGGCACTTCATGGTCCGCGTAGGCTTTTTTCATCAGCGCGGTCATGGCCTTTAATTCGGCCGCAAGCTTGCGTTCGGGCGTATCGGCGCCGGTGATTTTTTCCGATACTGCGGCAAATGTCGCCTTTATAAGGCTGCGCTGTTTGTGTTTGACCTTGGCGGGATCGCCCCAGTCCTTGGCGACCTGTGCGGTCGTTTCCTCGACGGCTGCTTGCAGCGTTGCGATATTTTGGGGATCGACAAGAAAATGCCGGACTTTCTTTTTATCCTCGAATGTGTTGAACCACAAAAACAGCTCACCCTTCACATGCGACTGCCCGCCGCCCATATGCTTGAAATGCTCGACCATGTCGCAGAGGGGATCGGCCTGCGTGGGGCCGATGGGCCAGCCCTTGGCCCGCAGGTTGTCTTTCAGGTGGGCCATGAAATCGTACATGCCGGGTAATTCGCCCAGCACAAAGAAATTGTCCGCAGTCTGGCCAAGCTGGTTCACCGTTCGCGCCAGCGCAGCGGGAATTTCGACGTCATCTGGCTTTTTTTCTCGGCGCATGCCTTATCGCTCCCATTTATGGGCTTAAGGCATTATAGCGCGCAAAAGCTAATATTATGCTAAAGGCTATTCTGCTTGGGAAACAGGGGCTTGCGCCTGCGCAGCTTCAGGATTTTCGCCGATTTTGATCCGCTTGCTGGCCGATTTCAGCTGGCCGCAGGCGGCCAGGATATCGCGGCCGCGGGGGCGGCGGACGGGTGCGTCGTAACCGGCGTTTTCAAGAATGGCCGCAAATTTTTCGATCCTTGCATCATCGGAACACTCATAGCCGCTGCCCGGCCAGGGGTTGAACGGGATAAGGTTCAGCTTGCATGGAAGGTCGCGCAGCAGTTTCACCAGTGCGCGGGCGTCCTCGTCACGGTCGTTGACGTCTTTCAGCATCACGTATTCGAAGGTGATGCGGCGGTTTTCGGACAGGCCGGGATAACTGCGGCAGGCCTCAATCAATTCTTTCAGCGGGTATTTGTTGTTGATCGGCATAATGCTGGAGCGCAATTCGTCGGTCGGCGCATGCAGCGAAATGGCGAGGTTGACATTCAGCTCTTCCCCGCACTGCACGATCTGCGGCACGACACCGGAAGTCGACAGCGTAATGCGTCGCTTGGAAATGCCGAGGCCGTCTTCGTCCATGCAGATTTTCAACGCTTTTGCGACGTTCTGGTAGTTATAGAGCGGCTCGCCCATGCCCATCATGACGATATTCGTCAGGTCGCGGCCGGCGTTGTTATTGTTTTCTTTCGACGGCCATTCGTTCAGCGCGTCGCGGGCATACATGATCTGTTGCAGGATTTCATGCGCGCCGAGGTTGCGCACCAGCGGCTGCGTACCCGTATGGCAGAACTTGCAGGTAAGCGTGCAGCCGACCTGTGACGAGACGCAGAGGGTCCCCCTGTCCTTCTCGGGAATAAAGACCGCCTCTACCTGTTGGCCGTCGGACATGCCGAGCAGCCATTTGATGGTGCCGTCGGACGATTTCTGTTCGGTGATAACGGTCGGGCGCTCGATGGCGTATTTTTCGGCCAGCATCGCGCGCATGTCTTTCGGCAGGTTGCCCATGGCATCAAAGGTTTTTGCCCCGCGATGGTAAAGCCAGTGCCAGACCTGTTTGGCACGGAAACGGGGCAGTTCGTGGATGGCCAGCGCGGCCTCCAGTTCCTCGGGCGACAGGCCGATAAGCGGAATCCTGCCCTGCGCGTCGGTGCGCGGGGCGGCGAATTTGCGGGCGTGACTGTCGAGGCTCATCGTAAAATCCTTAAATATCCGCGCTAGATATAATCGATATTATCGAAAAAGGCAACGAAATCCCCTTAATGCGACGCCGCTGCTGTGGTAATTTACCAGCGTTTAGAGCGGATTAAGCATGAATTTCAGAGAAGACAAAAAAGTCATCATCCCCGTCCTCCTCGTCCTCGCCGCCTTTGTCGGCTGGAAGTCGTGGAAGGATATGCACCCCGTGAAGCTGGACAAGCAGCCGGTTGTTTTCGACACCCGCTACCTTGCCCGGGACAAATCTTCGCTGGACGCAGTGCCCGACAACGGCAGCACCATCGTCGTATGGGCAGGCGACATCGGGATGAAGGACGGCAAGGCCGCACTCACCCCCTCGCCCATCGAACCGGTCAGCATTCCGCAGCGCGAGGTCGACCCCCTATATGTGATGCCCGAAATACCGAAGGATTTCTCGGGAGCCTATGCCGAGATCAAGAAAAACCTCGACCTCTGGCGCGCGCAGAACAACACCTTTAACTCTTTCGTTTTGGAATATACGGCAGACAAGCCCGACCTTGTCGCGCTGCATGCGCTGTGCAACGGGCTGTGGAAACATCTGGATGAAAAGTATTGGATCATCGTTGCCCTGCGGCGGGATGCCGTCGAAGCAGCGCCTCAGCGCAATGAATGGCTGGCGCAGATGGAAAAATCCGCCCCCATGCTTGTGTTTAGCCGCAAGGAAGAGCGTAAAGAGCCTGAAAGCCTTGAGTTAATGATTAAGAACCTCGAGAACCTGGGTACCGACTATATTATCGCGCTCGATGAAATTCCCGATTACCGCAGCCTCACACAGGCCTTCAAGGAGCAACCCCCGAAACGCTTCGCGGCCTTCCTGCTCGATATGACGGCGCTTCGGAAAGCAACACAATAAGGAACGATGCCATGGCGCTGAAAGTCGGCGACAAACTTCCCGCATTCAAGGGTGAAACAGCAGAGGGGCCGATTTCGGCCAAGGACCTGAAGGGTGACAACGCCATCCTCTATTTCTACCCCAAGGATGATACGCCAGGTTGCACGGTCGAGGCCTGCGCCTTCCGCGACAACCTGCCAAAGTTCAAAAAGCTCGACGCGAAGGTTTACGGCGTGTCGAAAGACGACCTGAAAGCCCACGCCAAATTTACCGACAAATACGAGCTGCCCTTTACCCTGATAAGCGATTCCGATGGCAGCATCTGCGAGGCTTTCGGCACCTGGGTGGAGAAGAAAAATTATGGCCGCACCTACATGGGGATCGAGCGCGCGACCTACCTCATCGACGCCGATGGCGTCATCCGCCACATCTGGCGGAACGTGAAGGCCAGAGGCCATGCGGAAGAGGTTTTAGAAACGCTAAAATCTATAAAATAATCATATATTTATATTGTTTTATTAATGTAAAAAATTAACGAACGGAAGTTCAAGTAAAGGTTAAAAATTTCTTACGATTCCACTTGCAGAATCGTTATGGTTATGTAATCTTAGAGACACTTAAGGCAACCACCAAGGTACTCGGCACTAGAGATTTCTGCTTGCTTTTTGAATCGGTTAGCGACTATTGTCACCTTGCTGATTCAACTACGATTGAAGAAGCAAACAGAATTCGAGATTGGTAGACTTCGGTCTGCCAGGGTAATCAAGCAGGCAGCTAAACTCCCCTGAAACCCCAAAACCCCACTTGGTTACCCGAAATTTAAAAAACCCCCGGATGCAGATCCGGGGGTTTTTCTTTTCGGCATTTTTCGCGCAAAGCAAAAGGTGACTGCCGTTTAACGGGCAGCCGCCCTTTGCGGCAGTATCACTTAGTGACGGTTGCCGTCAGTCGCGTCCTTCACTTCGTCGCGGATCTTTTCGGCAGGAGTGCGGTCTTTCAGTTCGCGCGCAGCGTCATCAACGCCGCTGTCGAGTTTTTCGATCGCATCGCCGACTTTCACGTCGAGCGGACGGTGTTCGCGGGTCGTCAGGCCAACGTAGGCGACGACGCCGACGATAACTGCGAGAACGATAAGACCGGCGGTTTTTGCGCCGTTATTTGCGGTAGTGGTTGCCATAGGTGCCTCCTGTTGTGAGTTCTTCTTGTCGGAGTACTAATGCCTATCAAGCGGCATCGGTTCCCATCTGGATGAAATTGCTAGATAAATCAGTTAATTATCCATAAGTTGACGCTCCTGCCATGCGGGTTTAGGATAACCGGCATGACAAAAAACGCCAAAAAGCCCTTCAAGGACGCCGCCGCCGCGCAAGAAGCCGTGGAGCAATGGGCCAAGGCCATGGCGGCGGAAGTGAAGGCCGGCCGCATGACGGTTGACGAGGTAATAGATGTTATCCATCAGGCCGAGAAACGCGAGATCGCCAACCGCTACCGCAAGCTGAACCGCGAGGCACTGCGCCTGCCGCAGGAAGGGCTGACAGAAAAGTTTATGGAGGCGGCTGCCGCCCCCCGCAATTATGCCGAAGACCGCCGATTTAAAAATTACATGAAACGGCTGGCAGCGCTGGGCGCTGATATCGAGGCGCGCGACGCCCGCGGCTATACGCCCCTGCTGGCGGCCAGCGCGGGCAAGAATATCACTGCCATGATGACGCTGGTCGACCTCGGCGCGAAACTGAACGTGATCGGCCACGACGGCGCAACGCCCCTCACCCTGATGATGCACAACGTCGATTGCCTGGCTGGATATCTCGTGCGCAAGGGCGCGGACCTCAACATCCCCGGCGCGGACGGCGAAACGGTGCTGATGATATCTGCGCGCAAGGGCTACCCGAACGACGTGAAATACTGGCTGGAAATGGGCGCGGATCCGCGCCTGACAAACCGCAAGGGACAGACGGCCTATGACCTCGTCGCCCCCGACGCCTTCAAGTACACCGAAATCCGCGAGATGATCGGCAATGAAATTGCACGGCGCGAGGCCGAACGCGCCGAATTTATTTCAAAACTGGATGACGGGCTGACGTTGCAGGCGCCGGTGAAGATGAAGCGGTTGCAGCTAAAAAACCTTAACCGTTCGAAATCAGGCCCTTGATCTTGTCCGCCAACGCGGCGAAGTCGACGGGTTTTTCGATATAGGCGGAGGGTTTCAGGTGCTCGACCGCCGCCTTGTCGCGCGGGTCGGTCAGCGCGGTCAGGAAAATGAAGGGGATGTCTTCGTATTGCGGATGCGCGCCGCGGATGCGTTCCAGCACTTCGTAGCCGGACATGCCGGGCATAGCACGGTCGCAGACGACGAGGTCGGGTTCGTTCTCGAGGAATTTTTCCAGCCCCTCTTCGCCCGTGGTGGCCTCGATGACCTTGTAGCCCTGGACTGTAAGTTCATCGATGAGCATCTCGCGCACCGGGGCTTCGTCTTCGATCAACAGGATTTTCGCCATGGCATTTTTCCTTAATTAAAACTTCCCCTCGCCGAGGGGCAGGCTCATTGTGACGACAGTACCAATGCCGACCTTGCTGCGCAAGGCGACAGTTCCGTGGTGCAGCTCGACAAAGTGCTGCACGACCGACAACCCCAGACCGGAACCCGGGATGCCGGACGAGGTCGATGCTCGGAAATACTTTGAAAATACATGCGGAATTTCTTCAGCCGGGATGCCGACGCCGTGGTCCTGCACCTCGATCACGGCATAATCGCCTTCCTTGAAGGCGCTGATTTCGACCGCATCGGACTTGGGGGAATATTTCACGGCGTTGGAGACGAGGTTTGCCAAGGCCTGCCGGATCAGCTTGGCGTCCAGCACGATTGTATCCGGCAGCCCCCTCGCCTCCACCTTGATCTTGTGGTTGGGGGAAATGTCCTGCTGGTCGGCGCAGACCTCGCGGATAAGCTTCGCGAGGTCGCAGGGCTTCGGTTCCACCACCAGCTTGCCGGCGTCAAGCATATGGGTGGACAAAATGGTTTCGATGAGGCGTACAAGGCGGTCGACGGAGGAACGGATATTGACGGCGCGCTTTTGCAGCGCTTCCTTGCCAATGGTATCGCCGCGGCTGTGGATGATCTGCGCGTTGCCGTCGATGACGGTGAGCGGCGTGCGGAATTCGTGCGACACCATGGACACGAAAGTGCGCTGCTGTTCGACGATCGATTTTTCCTTGGCGAGCGCCGCCTCGAGCTCCGCCTGCTGGGCGGCAAGCAGCGCCTGCTGGCGCTTGTAATCGGTGATGTTGGTGGTGGAAACGACGATGCCGTTGGTTTCCGGGATGCGGCGCGCCTGCAGGCGCACCCAGGTGCCGTTGTCCATCTTGAATTCTTTGTAGCCCTTGGGCTTCTTCCACCATTCCTTCATATCTATATAGCGTTCGTCGTCGTGGCGCAGGCCAACTTCGCGCGTCACGACCTCGAAGGCTTCCATGACGTTATTGCCTTCGCTCATCAGCTGGGCGCTGGCGGGGTATAACGTGCGGTAATGGCGGCTGGCGAACGTAATGATGCCGTTTTCATCCATGGCGATAAGGGCGTCGGGCGAAGCCGCAATCACCATATCGGCGCGCTTGTTGGCCTGCTCCGCCTCGCGCGTGCGCTGCTCGACGAGGTCTTCGAGGTGCAGGCGGTAGATTTTCAGCTCTACCTCCGCATGTTTTTGCGCCGTGACATCACGCAGGTGAAGGACGACGGCCTGCACCGTCGGATTACGCAACAGGTTCGAGCCCGTCGCTTCCATGGTCAGGTAATGGTCTTTCTTGTGGCGGAACAGGAATTCCAGTGACGTGCTTTCGGTCGGCGGCAACATCATGAGTTCGCGGAAGCCGAAGCGCAGCTGTTCGCGCCCTTCCTCATGCACGAAGCCGAAGAAATCCTGCCCCAGCACTGTCCAGAGCTCGTAGCCCAGCTGCCGCGCAAAAGCCGGGCTGGCATATAGAATGCTGCCATCGGTATCGAGCAGCAAAATAATGTCGTTCGAATGTTCGATGATGCCGCGGAAACGTTCTTCACTCGCCTCCACCCTCGCCTCGGCGGCAGCGAGGTCGCGGAAGGCGATAATCTTTTCCAGCATATGGCGGCCGAGCGGCGAGCGCAGGTCGGCAAGGCTCATCACCTCGTCGACGCCTGCCTTGATGAACATGCCACGCATGCTTTCCGGGTCATCGTCGAGCACGACGGAAGTGCAGCGCGGGAAAGCCTCGGTCACCTTGTGCACGTCGGCGGCGGTCAGGCCCTCGCCCTGATTGACGATAAAAATAAGGTCGGGCGCGCGGTCGATCTTATTAATAGAGTCGAGGCTATAGGTGACCAGGCTCAGGACGTGACCCGCCAGATTATTCTCCATAATCTGTTCAAGCGCGTACTGGGTCTCCAATCCTTTGGCAACCACCAGACTGTTCAGTATCTGCGACATTATCCCCTACTGGTATATGTCTCCCCATGGTAGAGAATAGAGAGGAAGCGTGAATAATATATGAAGCTATTAAACCGCCTGACGGTATTTCATAGGCGGCATTTGCCCCCAATAAGAGTCTTTAAATTATCTAATATTTTCAATTGGTTAAAAACTAACCAGCCGTCCTGCCGCCTATTCCTCAATAATCATCCTAAGAAAACCCTGAAATTTCTTGACATATCGGGTTCCAAGAGTATATTCCCTCATCTCGGACTGCCGCAGGGTGAGTCCGTCTAGAGATTCACTATAAACACTTGAAATGAAACGGTCATAGCTATGTACGCAGTCATTAAAACCGGTGGTAAGCAGTATCGCGTCCAAAAGGACGACGTCCTCGAAGTCGAGCTGCTCGAAGCCAAAAAGGGCGACAAAGTCTCGCTCGAAGTCCTCCTCCTCGGCGGCGACAGCCCCAAAATCGGCTCCCCCACTGTTTCGGGTGCAACGGTTTCGGCAGAAGTTGTCGACCTCGTGAAGAGCGACAAGGTCATCGTCTTCAAAAAGAAGCGCCGTCAAAACTATCGCCGCAAAAACGGCCATCGTCAGAACTACACCGTTCTGAAGATCACGGACATCAAAGGTTAAGGAGATAAACAATGGCACATAAGAAAGCCGGTGGTAGTTCCAAGAACGGCCGCGACTCAGCGGGCCAGCGACTTGGTGTGAAAGTGTACGGCGGCCAGGAAATCCTGACCGGCGGAATCATCGTTCGCCAGCGCGGCACCCAGTACCATCCCGGCAAATTCGTCGGCATCGGCCGCGACCACACGATCTTCGCCAAGCGCGACGGCGTTGTGAAATTCCACGGCGGCCCGAAAAACCGCCAGTACATTTCCGTTGTTCCCGCGAACACGGAAGCTGCGGAGTAATCACCGCTGGTTAAGGTTTAAAAAGCCGGGGAAGAAATTCCCCGGTTTTTTATTGGTGTAGAAATGAAATTCCTCGACGAAGCAAAGATATACCTCGAAAGCGGCAAGGGCGGCCCCGGATGCGTGGCCTTCCGCCGCGAGAAGTATGTCGACATGGGCGGTCCCGACGGCGGCAACGGCGGGCGCGGCGGACATGTGTATCTCGAGGCTGTGGCGAACCTCAACACCCTAATCGATTTCCGCTATACACAGCACTTCCGCGCGGGCCATGGCGCCAACGGCTCCGGCGCCAACTGCACGGGCAAGGACGGCAAGGATATTGTTGTGAAGGTGCCCGTGGGCACCGTCATACTCGACGACGACAAGGAAACCGAGCTGTTCGATATGATGACACCCGGCGAACGCATCTTGTTCATCAAGGGCGGCGACGGCGGGTTCGGCAACGCGCATTACAAGTCATCGACTAACCGCGCGCCGCGCAAAGCAACCCCCGGTTACCCCGGAGAGGAACGCGCCGTCTGGCTGCGCCTGAAACTGATTGCCGACGCCGGTATTATCGGCCTGCCGAACGCCGGCAAATCGACCTTCCTGTCGGTCACGACGCGCGCAAAGCCGAAGATTGCCGATTACCCCTTCACCACCCTCGCCCCCAACCTCGGCGTCATGCGCAGCCACGACAAGGAATTTGTTCTGGCCGACATCCCGGGTCTTATCGAGGGTGCTTCCGAAGGCAAAGGCCTTGGCACCCGCTTCCTCGGCCACGTCGAGCGCACGCGCGTGCTTCTGCACCTGATCGACGCGACGCAGGACGACGTTGTCGGCGCCTATAAAACTATCCGCGCCGAGCTGAAAAGCTATGGCGCAGGCCTTGCCAAGAAGCCCGAAGTCATCGTTTTGAACAAGGCTGACGCGCTGGGCGAAGAACTGGCCGAAGAGCGCCGTGCCGAGCTGTCGAAGGCCATCCGCAAGAAAGTCCTCGTCATTTCCGCGGTTGCCCACCAAGGCACCGACGAGGTGCTGGCCGAGCTGATGAAGCACATCGAAAAAGGCCGCAAGAAAGAGAAGGAAGACGAGCGGTATAATTGATACCACTGCCTGCTTCAACAGCCTCAATAACTATTTACTCGCCTTTGCGCTTCATATTTTCAGGATCAGGTATGTATAGATTGCTAGGTAGAATTTGTATTTACGGCACTAAAGTCAGTGTTGATAAGTGTGCATCGATTGCATCAATTCCAAATGGAACGATAAAGCAAATCGGATTGAAAGCAAAAGCACCACCCTTAGACGCATGGGTCTATGAATCTCCCTTGTATCGTTTCAACTTTGATGAAAATGATCATGAAATCCGTGATTTTCTTACAACCCATTTAAAAGTCGGCGATGCCTTAGCTCCCCGTGACGCCGGAATCGAATATGCCTTTTTGACACTGATTCCTGTTGTTGCGAGTTATGAAGATACCTTTGCCGGTATCTTTAGTTGTGAAACGTTGCGACTTCTAGCGAATATGGGACTTGAACTTGAAATCTCACCAGAGGCTTTAATGCCAGACGCACCCTATTGGAAAGATGATCCGAATTGGAGTTCCAAGCAAGACACCAGCACCAAATTTACATAGCGCGCCCTGTCATCGCCTAAATATTCTATCTTTCCCCCCCCTGCTTTGATAAAATTCAACGTATTGAATTAACGGGGTAATTTCAAAATGTCTGACGAATTAATCCAGCTTTTCTCTGAAGTGCTGCAGGTTGACGCATCGAAGCTCAACGACAATTCATCCCCCGATAACGTCAAGCAGTGGGACAGCCTCGCGGCCATGCACCTCGTCGCGGCGATCGAGGAAAAATACAAAGTCATGCTCTCGACCAAGGAGATCATGAAAATGTCGACCATCGGCCTCGCCCGCAAGACCCTGCAAGGCAAGAATGTGAAGGTTTGATGGCCGCTGATCCTAAAACGGAATGGCGCGCATACCTCTCACAGCAACCGAAACCTGATTACATCATCGGCGTTTCATCGAGCGTGACGGCAGACCCGCTTGCGCCCTACCTCGGTGCGCACCTGCTGGGCAAGAAATATGCGCCGCAGGTTGTTTTCGGCGATTTCAACCAGCTCCACCAGGCCTGCCTCGATCACAAAAGTTTCTTTGGCCGCGATGACCTGAACGCGATTGTGTTGCTATGGCGGCTGGAAGATATGTTCGGGGGGCTGCTGGCGCAATGCCTTGACCATCCGGGCGAAGCGCTGCCGAAACTGTTCGACGAACTGCGCGGGCTGGCCGCCGCGGTCGCCAAACTGCGCAAGGATTTCAAGGGTACGCTGGTCGTGGCCGTGCCGCCCTACCCCGCGATACCGGGATACGAGGCACAGGATATCGGGCAGGCGGCGTCTGGCGCGCTTGTCTACACAAAACTGTCGCAGCTGTGGACGGAAGAGATTGCGAAGATCGGCCGCGTAAGGCTGCTGGACCTGCAGGGACTTCTGCTGCAAACGGGCGCGCGCAATGCGCATGACGCGCGCAAATGGGCGCTTTACCGCCAGCCTTATACCGAGGCTTTCTGGGCCGATATCGGGCGGCAGGCGGGGCGCATGATCGCCGCTGAAAAAATCAGCCCGAAGAAATGCATCGTGCTCGACCTCGATAATACCTTATGGGGCGGGATTGTCGGCGAGGATGGATTGGAAGGCCTCGCACTCGGTGACGATTTCCCGGGCAAGGCGTTTCGCGATTTCCAGCGTTACCTGAAACACCTGCAATCCAAAGGCGTGATGCTGGCCGTGGCGTCGAAGAACAACCCTGATGACGCGCTTGAGGTTTTCGACAAGCACGATGCCATGGTGCTGTCGCGCAAGGATGTGCTGGTTTTTGAAATCCATTGGGAGTCAAAGGTCGAGAGCCTGAAGCGTATCGCGAAAAAGCTCAACATCGGCCTCGACAGTTTCGTTTTCGTCGACGACAACCCCAAGGAAATCGGCGAGGTTCAGGAACGCCTGCCCGAGGTTTCCTGCGTGATGGTGCCCGAGGAACTGGCCGAACTGCCCGGCCTGCTGGCCAATACCGATTTCTTCGATTTCGCCGAAGTGACCGACGAAGACCGCCGCCGCACCGAAATGATGGCCGCCGACGTCGAGCGCCAGACGGTGCAGGACAGCATGTCGGAAGACGATTTCCGCAAATCGCTAAACCTGAAAATCGATGTTTTCCAGGCGGAGAAACAGCATCTCGCCCGCATCACGCAGCTGGTCAACAAAACCAACCAGTTCAACCTGACCACCCTGCGCCGCACGCAGGACGAGGTGGAAGCGCTCAACGCCGCAGCAGACGCGCTTGTGCTGGGCATGGATATCAAGGACAAATACGGCGATTACGGGCTGGTGGGCGTTGCTATCCTGAAGAAACAAAACAAGGCCTGCATTATCGACACGCTGCTGATGAGCTGCCGCGTGCTGGGCCGCGGGGCGGAGGCGACGTTCTTCTCGAAACTGGCCGAAGCGGCAAAATCGCTGGGCTGCGATGAAATGCGCGGCCGGTATATCCCAACCGCGAAGAACGGCATGGTGAAAGACCTCTATCCGCGTTTCGGTTTCGTGCAGGAGGGCGAGGAATGGGTGATGAAGATCGCGACCGCCCCCGCCACGCCCGCGCATATCGACGCGGCGTTGACATTACGCCGGAAAGCCGGCTGAGATGTTCCGGTTCCATTACGACAGCTATGCCTACTTCTTCGACCTGCTGGCGCTCTGCATCCTTCTCGTCCCCGCCTATTACGCCCTGAAAACCGAAACCTCGCGCCGCATCCTGCTGACGCTGGGCGGCATGTACCTGATGTATTTCATCGCGCCCCGGCTGGTGCTGTTTTACGTCATCTTCTGGGGCATGGTTTATATGCTGCACAGGCTGCTTGGCATGCTGGAGCAGCGCGGCGGCGCGGGGCCGTTTTTCTGGCTCTCCGTCGCCCTGCCCCTGCTGCCCATGGTCGCGTGGAAGCTGATCGGCGAGCCGTTCAATTATGATTTCAATTTAATCCTGAACGGGATGCTCAAGCCGCTGTCGCGCAACCTGTGGGAAATCGACATGTCGCGGGACCTGCTGACGCCGCTCGGCATTTCCTTCGCCTCGTTCCGGGCAGTCGACCTGCTGGTGAAAACCTACCTTGGCAAGCTCGAAGGGCTGTCGTTCGGGCAGGTGATGTTCTACGGCTTTTTCCCGCCCGTGCAGGTGGTCGGCCCCATCAGCGAATACGAGGAAACGGCAAAGCTGGACGCCAAGGCCGACCCGCACAATATTTTCGAGGGGCTCTTCCGCATCGCCAGCGGCTTTATCAAGGTCTTTTTCCTCTCCAGCCTGCTGTCATTCACATCCGATCGCATCCTGAATCCCACAGGCCTTTCAGCGGGCGAGGCTTGGCTGATGCTGATAGGCTATTCCTGGTATTTCTACCTGAACTTCTCGGGCTATTCCGATATCGCGATCGGTGTCGCGCGGTTGTTCGGCATTACGCTGAAGGAAAACTTCAGCTTCCCCCTGCTCCGCCCGCGCAATATCCAGGAGTACTGGAACAACTGGCACATGAGCCTGTCCCGCTTCGCCCAGCGCAATATCTTCGTGCCCTGTGGCGGCTACCGCGAAAAGACGCAGTATTTCGCGCTGGTCATGACGATGATGGTGATCGCGCTCTGGCACAACCTGAATGCAGGCGCGCTCGTCTTCGGCATTTACCACTCGATCGGCCTTGTCGTTCACCGCATGTATGCAAAAAAGCTGGGTGAAAAGCGCGTGCCGCCGCTGCCTGAAAAACTGTTTTACCACGTATTCACCTACCTCTTTGCCATCGTCGGCTACCCGATGGTTGTCGTTACAAGCCTTGACCAACTGGTCACCATCCTGAAAACACTGGCGGGGCTGTCATGATCGACGTGAACAACATACCCGGATACAAGGCTACATGGTGGGGCATCGTGCGCATCGCTTTCTGGGTGGCTCTGTTCCTGACGGCAGCCAGCATATACCTGCCCTCCGCCCCCGAAAACACGCCCTTCGAGGCCAGCCCCCACAACCCCCGCCTGCGCCTGACCGCCACCATTGCGGAAGATCCGCGCTTCGTCCTGAAATTGCCCCGGCAGGAAGGCGTGAATATCGCCTGGATCACTGATTCCAGCGGCGCCATTTTCCCGCCCGACAAGTTCGTGGCCGAGGCGGATTACAAGGATACGAAACTTATCCCCTCCCTCGTGCTCGACCGCCTGCAGAAAATGGGCAAGCAAAAGGATATCGGCATCGACCTTAATATCCAGCCCGGCCTGCGTGCGCTTGAAAATTATTCATCCGCCGCCGCGGCAATTGAATCAAAGCCCGACGCAATCGTCATGTCATTCAACCCCTTCTGGCTGATGAACGGGTACGAGATCCACAAACGCCGCGCGCACCTGAACCGCGCCAGCGCACTCTGGGCGGAGCATCCGCCGGCCTGGCCTTGGCTTGTGACAATGGCATCGCCCGCCAATAACCTGTGGTCGGCGCTCGGCCGCAAATACGCCATCATTTCGGATATGGGCCTGTACAAGGGCCGCATCGAAGCACTCCTGCCCCATATCGCACCGCAGCCCGCAGCCGAGCCCGCAGGTGACAAGGTTCAGCTGATCAAAAGCAATGTGGTGTTCTGGGCCTGCTTCGGCACGCTGAAGGAAGACTGCACGAAAATCATCCACCCCAGCGGCAAAGGCCTCGACAACCGCCTCTGGTACCGGGAGATGCTGAAGCTGTCCGATATGAATTCCATGGGGCTTGCCGCAGACATCTGGCAGAAGACCATCGATATGCTGATCCACAGCGGCATCCCGTCCTATATCTACATGATGCCCGTTGGCCCCGACGTGAAGGGCGATGCCGCGGCCTATGACAAGCTACAGGATTTCGAGGCATTTTTGCAGGATTACGCTAAACGGTACGAAGGCACCAATATCCACATAACCCCGCGCATCCCCGCCGATATCCAGAAATCCATCAAATTCAGGCCGGATGACAGCGCGCATGTAATTACACCGGGCAAATTAGATTACTACCTCGCCCAGCAGATATGGCCTATAATCAACTCTCCAAAGGGCAGATAAATGACAAGTTACGTCACCGAAATGATTTTGGGTTTTTTCATCGCGGCCGCGGTGCTGGCCGCCAGTTACGCGACTTCCGCTTTCACCACCACTTTCATCTATCAGGGATTTTAAGCCATGCAGAACCTTGCCGCCGCCGTCAAAATGGATTTGAGCCCGAATATCCAGAAACTGCTGGGCAAGATATTGCATGACAACCCGCTCCACCGCAGCATCCTGACCGCGGCGGTCAGCCGCTGGACGCCTGAGGAAGCGGCGGAGCTCGACAACTACCTCGATTACTGCATCAAGAAGGGCGTCACCATCGACTACCTCGCCGACAGCTACCTTGTCGTCGTCGGCGACACGCTGCGCGAACAGATTTACTTCCAGAAGCACAAAAAATACCGTTACTCCACCTTCGATGAAGTGGCGAACGATGTGTACTTCAACAAAGAATATATGTCGCATTACATGTACGGCATCGCCCTCACGACTTATTTGTGGGCGAACCATTTGTCGATGTGGCGCTTTTTCAACGAAACCCTGCCGCGCAACAAAAAGGGCAAATACCTGGAGATCGGCCCCGGCCATGGTTGTTTTTTTACCACCGCCATCGACGAAAGCGCCTTCGACAGTTTTCTCGGCATCGATGTCAGCGAAACCAGCGTGCAGCAGACGAAGGAACTGGTTGAACACCGACGCCGCGGCAAACCCGCGCGCCCCTATGAAATCCGCAATATGGACTTCCTGTCGGCCGACGTTCCCGCCCGTGGCTTCGACGCCGTGGTGATGGGCGAAGTGCTGGAACACGTGGAGCGCCCCGACCTGCTGATGAAGCAGATCGCCAATGTGGCGAAGGATGATGCATATATCTACGTCAGCACCTGCATTGACAGCCCGATCGTCGACCACATCTACCTGTTCGAAAGCACCGAAGAAATCGAAAAGCTGTTCAATGATTGCGGGCTGAGAATCGTCAAGGAACTATTCCTGCCCTACGAAGGCACCACGCTGGAGCAGAGCAAGGCGAAACGCCTGCCGATCAGCGTCGTTTACGTGTTGCAAAGGAAATAACCCATGAAAACCGAAGCCGCGCCGCAGCCGAAATTCCTGAAAGACTACAAGAAACCGGATTTCAGCATCGCCTCCGTCAACCTGCTGTTCGACATCTATAACGGGCGCACCATCGTGACGGCAAAAACGGTTTTCGAGCGCACCAACAAGGATGCGAAAAACCTTGTCCTCGACGGACAGGACCTTGTGCTCAAAGGGCTCGCAATGAACGGCGAGGCCCTGTCGCAGAACCGCTATACAGTCGACGACACATCGCTGACGGTGCAGGATGTGCCGGACAGCTTTACGCTGGAAACCGTTACCGAGATTTATCCCGAGAAAAACACCGCGCTCGAGGGGCTTTACAGTTCCTCCGGCAATTACTGCACGCAGATGGAACCGGAAGGCTTCCGCAAGGTAACCTATTACCTCGACCGTTCCGATGTGATGACGACATTCGTCACGCGCATACAGGCCGACAAAAAGGCTTGCCCCGTGCTGCTGTCGAATGGCAATTGCATCGAAAAAGGCGACCTCGGCGGAGGGCGGCACTATGCCGTATGGGATGACCCGTTCCACAAGCCCTGCTACCTGTTTGCCCTTGTGGCAGGCGACCTTGCAGCCGTGCACGATACATTCCGCACCATGTCGGGCCGCACCGTAGACCTCTATATTTACATCAACCACGGCAACGAAGACAAATGCGCCCATGCCATGCAGTCGCTGAAACATTCGATGCGCTGGGACGAGGATAAATACGGCCGTGAATACGACCTGAATATCTTCAACATCGTCGCTGTGAACGATTTCAATTTCGGCGCGATGGAGAACAAGAGCCTTAACATCTTCAACTCGAAACTTATCCTCGCCCGCCCCGAAACCGCGACCGACGGCGATTATATGGCCATTGAAAGCGTTGTGGCGCATGAGTATTTCCACAACTGGACGGGCAACCGCATCACCTGCCGGGACTGGTTCCAGCTGAGCCTGAAAGAAGGCCTTACAGTCTTCCGCGACCAGTGTTTTACAAGCGACATGAACTCGCCCGATGTCTCCCGCATCGACGATGTCGAGGGCCTGCGCAACGCGCAGTTCGCCGAGGACGCAAGCCCCATGGCGCACCCCATCCGCCCCGACAACTATATCGAGATCAACAACTTCTACACCGCGACCGTGTACGAAAAGGGCGCGGAAGTCATCCGCATGATGCATACGCTGCTGGGCGCGGAAAACTACCGCAAGGGCACCGATTTGTACTTCGAACGCCACGACGGCCAGGCCGTAACCTGCGATGATTTCGTCCAGTGCATGCAGGACGCATCGGGCGTCGACCTGTCGCAATTCCGTCTCTGGTACAGCCAGGCCGGCACGCCCAAACTGACAGCAACAACCAGTTATGATGCAGCCGCGCAGAAGTTCACACTGACCTTGGAACAACACACACCCGACACGCCGGGGCAGTCGGACAAAAAGCCGATGCATATCCCCGTCTCCACCGGCTTGATGGGTAGCATGGGCAACGACCTTCTGCCTGAAAAAACCCGTGTTCTGCACCTGAAAGAAGTTAAACAAAGCTTCGTGTTCGAAAATATCGCCGAGAAGCCCGTGCCCTCGATCCTGCGCGGTTTTTCCGCCCCCGTCACGCTGACAAGCGACCTGACGGACGGCGACCTGCTGTTCCTGATGGCGAATGACAGCGACGGGTTCAACCGCTGGGATGCGGGGCAAGCGTACCTGCAGCGCCTCCTGCTCGGCATGGCGGCCGGGAAAACCGTTGGCGTGCCGGGGCAATGCCTGGAGGCTTTCGGCAAGTTGCTCGAAGATAAAAAATCCGACCGCGCGCTGCTGGCAAAGGCTATTTCACTGCCTTCCGAAAACTACCTTGCGCAGCTGATGGATGTCGTCGATGTCGACGGCATCTATAACGCACGCAAAAACCTGATGGAGAATGTGGGCCGCGCGCATTTCAAGGCAATCCGCAACCTTTACGACGACAACATGGATAACGGCGCTTACAGCCCCCTGCCCATCCCCGTCGGCAAACGCCGCCTGAAAGCGGCTGCCCTGCGTTACATACAGCACGCGAATGAGCCTGAAGCCGTCGCAATCGCCGCGCAGCAATACCGCGCCGCGAAAAACATGACTGACAAGGTGTCGGCGCTGTCCGTACTGACGGATAGCAGTTCGGGTGAACGCAACGCCGCCTTCTCGGACTTCTATGAAGCGTGGAAGGCAGACCCGCTGGTGCTGGACAAATGGTTCAGCCTGCAGGCGATCGCCGACCGGCAGGATGCGGTCGAAATGGTGGCGCAGCTGACCGGCCATGCCGATTTTACCTACAAAAACCCTAACCGCCTGCGCGCACTGGTCAGCAGCTTTGCGAACGCCAACCCCCGTTGGTTCCACCGAGACGACGGTGCGGGTTACAGGCTGCTGGCCGATACGATCATCAAAGTTAATTCCATCAACCCTTCTACGGCTGCACGGCTGCTTACCCCCCTGCGCCAGTGGCGGCGTTATGACACATTACGCAAGAGCTTGATGGAAAACGAACTTAAGCGCATACTGTCGGAGAAAGACATCTCCAACGATGTCTACGAAATCGCATCCAAGAGCCTGAGCTGACGCCTGATGGCCGAAAAAAAACCGCTGGAAAAGTGCAGGATCTGCCAGAAACCTTACTATTCTTACCCGATGGGCGAGAAGAACGGGTATCTGCTTGAATCATGCCGCGCCTGCGGTTCGGTCATGACCAAGCCATGGATCACGCAGGAATCCCTCGACAAGTTCTACGCCGACGTCCAGCCCGTGGCCACCCACCTGACCGAGCCGGAAATCGAAATCAGCGTGGCCGAGCAGACAATTTCGCGCGTGATGCCCTCCGCCCCCGTCGGCAAGCGCTTTCTTGACGCCTGCAGCCGTCAGGGTTACGCCACAATGGCAGCCAAAAACCTAGGCATGCAGGCCTTTGGCGTGACGCCCCATGAATTCTTTGCCAAGTTCGCGCAAGAAGTATATTCACCCGAGTTGTTCAAACATATCACGCTGCAGGAATATGCCGCATCCGACCCGCCCAAGGCCGATTTCGTGCTGGCGCAGGAAAGCTTTACCGAGCAGTCCGACATAGACGGCTACGCGGCGGCTCTGTCGCGCGTACTGGCCCCGGGCGGTGTTCTGTATATCGAAGAAGCCGACGGCAACAGCTTTAACCTTCCCAAACGCTTCGCCGAATGGGGATATTGCGAACCCCCGCTCAATTTCGCCTTTTATTCCAAAAAAGGCCTGACCGCTGTTTTGAACCGCCACGGCCTCGCAATACAGAAAATGTTCTTTACATGGAAGCCCATGATGCGCATGGTTGTCGTCAAACAATAACCGACGGCCTGTTAAGACTTTCGCGCAACCATGAGTAGATCAACCCGCCCCAATTTCAAGTTTGAAGACGCCTGCGAAGGCCTTGTATGCGGCATTGACGAAGTCGGCCGTGGCCCCCTTGCGGGTCCCGTTGTCGCCTGCGCAGTAATCATTGACCGGGTGCGGATGCCCAAGAAAATCCTGGACGAGGTTAATGACAGCAAGAAGCTAAAGCGCGAGAAAAGAGAGTATTTATTCAGGTATTTACAAGAATATTCTCATTCATCAGTTGCGGAATGCAGCGTCGAGGAAATTGATACCATTAACATCCTTCAGGCCTCTCTGCTGGCGATGAAGAAGGCCTGCGAAGCCCTTCCGCATATGCCTGCAGTAGCGCTGGTGGATGGTAACAAGGTGCCGAAATTGTCGTGCCGTGTTCAAACCATCGTATCGGGCGACGCGAAAAGCCTCTCGATCGCCGCCGCATCCATCATCGCGAAGCATTACCGCGACGAACTGATGAGAAAGCTCGCCGAAGAATTTCCACATTACGGATGGGAGAATAACGCAGGCTACGGTACGGCACAGCATTTGAAAGCCATTGAAATTCATGGCATTACCCGCCTGCACCGCCGTTCATTTTCCACCGTTTCTAAGAATTCAGATAAAGAACGTTTCGTAAACGACTGAAATTTCTGATTCTTTTTTTAAGATTTTTGTTGACGCGGAATCAAGGATGAATCATGATTCTCCTATGAAGACGCTTGAAAAAAACGGGCTAAAGCCCTCAAAACACGCACTCCCCCGCAACGAAATTCTTGCCGGGGACTGCATTGCAAACATGAAATCCCTGCCGGCGCGGTCGATCGACCTGATCTTTGCCGATCCGCCCTATAACCTGCAGCTGGGTGGCGATCTTCACCGCCCCGACAACAGCCGGGTGAATGGCGTCGAAGACGACTGGGACAAGTTCACAAACTTTGCAGCATATGACAAATTCAGCATCGCCTGGCTGACCGAGGCCCGCCGCCTCCTGAAAGAAGACGGCGCGATGTGGGTCATCGGCTCCTATCACAATATTTTCCGTATCGGCGCGCAGCTTCAGGACCTCGGCTTCTGGATCCTGAATGACGTCATCTGGCGCAAGACAAACCCCATGCCCAACTTCCGCGGCCGCAGGTTCACCAACGCCCATGAAACGCTGATCTGGGCCGCCAAGTCTGAATCTGCAAAATATCGCTTTAACTATGACGCCATGAAGGCGCTCAACGAAGACCTCCAAATGCGGAGCGACTGGACTATCCCCCTCTGCACGGGGCAAGAGAGATTGAAGAAAGGAGACGGGCAGAAAGCGCACCCAACGCAGAAACCAGAAGCCCTTCTCCACCGTGTCATTCTCTCTTCCACGGATATCGGCGACGTCGTCCTCGACCCCTTCTTCGGGACGGGCACGACGGGCGCGGTTGCCAAGAAGCTCGGCCGCGACTTCATCGGCCTCGAGCGCGAGGAAGACTACATCATCCACGCGAAAAAACGCATCGACGCCATCAAGACCGGCGACGAAACGCTGCTGAAACCCATCGAGAAGCGCGAAGAGCCCCGCGTCCCCTTCGGCCAGGTGGTCGAACAGGGCCTGCTGGAACCCGGCACGGTGCTCTTCGACCATTCGCGCCGTTATTCAGCGCGCGTGCGGGCGGACGGCAACCTCGTGGCGCGGAACCATACGGGCGACCACAAAGGCTCTATCCATAAAGTCGGCGCAGCGCTCCAGGGCCTGCCCTCTTGCAACGGCTGGACGTTCTGGCATTTCGAGAACAAGGGCAAGGTCTGGCCCATCGACGTGCTCAGGCAGGAAATCCGCCAGCAGATCGCGCCGCAGCAACCGAATTCTTAAGCTTCATCTCCGCAACTACAAAGGGCGCCGTGTGTCACAACCCGGCGCCCCTTTTTTTGCCTTATTTGGGCTGCTTGAATTTAAGGCTCGTCCTGATAGAGATTTTCGCAGAAGTACCTTGGCTGAACTGCCCGGCCATGCGGTTACATTCGGCTTCGAAGATAGCGGTCAAGTCTCGCTCCGCCGCCAAATCCAGGCATGTCTTTCCGTTCGCATCCTTGATGGTAGTATCAGCCCCGCATTCAAGCAGTTCGGCCATTGCGCTCGTATTGCGGAACAACATCGCAAGATGAAGCGGGGTCGCCAGATCATTGTCACGCACGTTCACGTTAGCGCCCTGCGCTGCAAGCGTCTTGATGTTGCCCTGGCCCTTGCCTAACATCGCCGCGTGAAAGACCGCTGTCCGGCCGCGGGTATCGACTGCATTCACATCCGCCCCTCCTGCGATCAAAATATTGATTGCCTCGTCGGGGCCTCCGCGCAAGACTGAATGCATCAACGCTGTGGCGTTTTCTTTGCCCGAAGTGACGTTAATGGCTGCGCCCCGGCCAACCAGCCATCGCAAGCCTTCAACACTGCCGTTTCGCGCCATCCAAACGATGAAAGGCTGTTCCTGATGGGTTTCGGGGGCGGCGGCACCCGCCGAGGCGAGATAGTCCAGAATTTCTATTTTGCCGAAATGCGCTGCGCGGACAAAAGCCGTTTCAGCACGCGAGTTTTGCAGCGTCAGCACCTCGCTTCCATACCTTTGTACAAATTCGCGGACGAAACGAAGGCCGTCGTCGTATCCTGCATGATTGACAAAATTATCGATGTCTTCTTGCGAGAACTTCATTTCAAACTACTGGCGGTGTGGGAGCGGCGGCATTGGCGGCGGCCTGTTTATTGTACGCCTGCGCTATAAACTGTTCGCGGGTCAGGCCGATGTGGGCGAGCGCCTCGGAAAGCGTTGGCAGTTCGTCGGAATTGGTAATGCCGCAGCTTTTATTGATTTCATCCAGCTTCTGCTGCGTATGCGGCAGCATGACGGGTTTTTCAAGGAATTCGGGCAAGACATTACCCGTACCAAAAACATTTGGGCCGCAGGACGCGCCGATCATCGCGATATCTTCGGGTTCCAGGCGAACGAAGACGAGGTTCGTTTCTTTTTCCGATTTGCGCTTGGCCATGCCGCCGGCGTAATTCTTCAACGCCTGGTCCTGGATGCTGTTCTTGAAGCGCTCTTCGGCGTCGGGGTTGTCCCAATAGAAACTCTTCGACAAGGATTTGCGCGCGGCGTCGATCAGCGCGTCACCCAGCGTGGCGGCGTTCTTGCGTATCTCCGCAAACTCCGTGGCAGAAACCGCGTCGCCCGAGGTGCGTTCCCATACCTCAGGCAGCATCTCGGCCAGCATCGCGTTGAAGAAAGCCTGCTTGGTATATGCATCCTGCTCGCAGCGCTCTTCCAAAGTCACCCAGTCCCGCGGGCAGATGATGATTTTGGTGTCGGGGTTGAATGGGCTGGCGTGAAGTGCGGGCGACAGCAGCTTTTGCAGCGCATGCGTTGTTTCATGCACCATGGCCGAGAAAAGCTTGGGCAGGCTTTCTTCCGCCGCAGGTCCATAGGTGATTTCGTTGATGAAGCCGCGCGGCTTGTACGAGAAGGAACAGTAATCGGCAAGGCAGTTGCTGAAGAAGATATCGATCTTCTGCTTGCAGCCGGATTCCTCGGCGCGCTTCAGGAATTCCATGCCGATGCCCCGCGCCTCGGGGTCTTCCAGCATGCCGATCCAGTCCTTGGCGGTTTTGATCGCATTGTCGAGGAAAGCCTCGCGCGCCTGCTTGTGGGCGGCGGCCTGCTCCTTAAATGTGCGCTTCAAATTGTCTTTGTCGTCCACAAATGCCCCGCAACCGGCGAGAGCCGGTTCTGTATATGCATGCTATATTATATGTAAAATTAGTAAAAACAGAAATAATCTTTGTATTTCCGTTGTTTATCAGCCGTTTAGGCTCAAGATTGTTACTTGATCTGCACGCTGGTCAGGTATTTAGTCATGTCGTAGTCGAGGAAGATATCGACGTTCGTTACCTCTCCCTTGAGGAACACGCCGGTGACGTTACGCGAGCCGGTAGTGCGGTCGATACCCATGACGCGCACGCGGATGCGCACGTAAAGGCGGCGGTCGTTGTTCTTCTGCTGCGTCATGCGGTCGAGCAGTGATTTCGCTTCGTCCACCGGCAGCTTAAGGCGATCGATGGTCAGCGGCTGGTTCAGCACGAAGGTGTAATAGCCCGGGAATATCGCGCTGGGCGTCAGGTCGTGGCAGAGCCTGCGCACTTTCGGGTCTTCACCTGCAGTGCCGCCGCCTTCGTAAAGGACCATCGAGCCGACACGCACCATCGCGCTGTTTTTGCCGAGCGGAAAATCCTGCGTTTCGAAGTTATAGCGGTCGAGATAGAGCGTGCCGCTCATCTGGTATTGAATGCGGTAGTATTCTTTTTTCGAACCGACGCGGTTGATGATCTGCTGGCGGATCTTGTTCCACTCGAAGTCGTTCTTGTACTTGTCGTAGTAAAGGCCACAATACATCAGCTTGGCGTATTCATCGGCGACTTTCGGGTTCTGGATGTCGAGGCCGCCCATCATGATGAGCATCTGCGACAACTCGCGGAAAGTCGGGAGAGCGAAAGATTCACCCTTGTCACCGCCGACGACTGCAGCGGGCGACGGATTGGAGGCGACAATAGACAGCGCCAGCATCCCCAGAAAGGCAAAAACGAATCTCATTGGTTTTATCCCGAAAAAATCTTTCCCTGACAGCATTTTAGACAGTGTGGGACATTTTCTCAAGCACGTTTGGCCGAAGCCAGCTTCACGGCCTTCTTCATAAGCGTCGGAAGCGCATATTCATCAAGGTTTTTGGCCGTTACCCATACGCCTTGGTGTAGTTTCGCATTTTTCGTATCACTGCCCACCCATATTTCCAAAACAAGGTCAAAGTGGGTGAAGGTATGCCGCACCTCGGCCCCCAGCGCTTCAAGTTTTTTAAAAGATGATGGCGGCGGCAAGGCCGCGACAGCCGATTTGTTTTCAATCCATTCTGTCGTCGGCAGCTGGTACATGCCTTCGTAAAGCCCCTTCCCGCTCCGCTTGTGGATCAGGAATTCGCCCTTGCTGTTCACGACCCAATAAACCTTGCCGTAGCGGATCGGACGCGCCGCCTTGGCCAGTTTGCGTGGCAACTCTTCGGCGATGCCAAGCTTTCGCGCCTTGCATTCCTCGCGCCAGGGGCACAGGCCGCATTTCGGTTTGCGCGGCGTGCAGACGGTCGCGCCCAGCTCCATGAAGCCCTGCGTGAAATCGCCGGGGCTGGTGTTGCCCTCCGCCAATTTCACGGCGCCTGCGCGGATTGTTTCTTTTGACAGCGGCAGTGGTTCTTCAATGGCAAAGAAGCGCGAGACCACACGTTCCACATTTCCATCAACCGCTACTGCAGGCTGGTTAAACGCAATAGACGCAATCGCCGCCGCCGTATAAGGGCCGATGCCGGGCAGTTCCAGCAGCCCCTCCACCGTTTCGGGGAACTTGCCACCGTGCTGTTCTGTTACCGCCACCGCGCATTTATGCAGGTTGCGCGCGCGGGCGTAATAGCCAAGCCCCGCCCAGGCTGCGAGAACATCATCGAGCTTTGCCTTCGCAAGGTCCTGGACCTTCGGCCAGCGGTCGATGAATTTCATGAAGTACGGCCCGACCGTCACCACCGTCGTCTGCTGCAGCATGATTTCCGACAGCCAGACATGATAGGGGTTTGGCCGCTTGCCCTTCGTCGCGCGCCACGGCATGACGCGCTGGTATCTTGCGAACCAGTCGAGAAGTGCGGTTTGAAGCGCCTGCACGGGGAGTTTTTTGGCTCTGGACATACCCCTTTAAATAGCCATACTCTGCCACTATGACAACCGGAAACCGCCCGCGCCCGCTCTCGGACCTCGTGCCCGCACTGACGAAGCCCATCTTCGGCAGCAAGAACCTCTTGTTCGGCAAGATGGTGGCGGGATGGGCGCAGATCGCGGGAGCCGATATCGCCGCGCGCGCGGTGCCGCTGGAGATGAAATTCCAGCGGAAGGCCGAGAAGGAAAAGAACGGGTCGCCGCAGGCCGTGCTGGTCGTCGCCGTCTCGCCCGCCTTTGCGCTGGAGTTCAGCTACCAGAAAAGCCTGCTCATTGAGCGGCTGAATATGTTCTTTGGCTATCAAGCCATCAAGGACATCAAGATCATCCAGAATTCAGAGATTATGGATAATAAAAAGCCCGCGAAAGCCAAAACCCGCCCCGTAACGTTGCAGGAACAGCAGAACATCGACGCCATCACGGCGAATGTTCAAGATAACGATTTACAAACTGCGTTAAAAAATCTAGGAAAAGCAATCGCCTCGCGCAAGGAATAGCCCTTAGCGCCGGCTTTCAGTTAAGTAAAAAGAATTAACAAGGTGCATTAATGGCCAAAGTAGCCGCAAACACCCTCCGCAAGGGTATGGTCGTCGAATACAACAACAAGCTGTGGGTGGTGATGGAAAACGAACTCCGCTCCCCCGGCAAAGGCGCCGCTGTGGCGCAGGTCGTCATGCGCGACATCCAGAACGGCACGAAAATGGATATCCGCTTCGCGACCCAGGACATGGTCGAACGCGCGCGCGTTGACGAAGAAGAATATCAGTATCTCTACAACGACGGTAACCACTACACCTTCATGCACACCGAGACCTTCGAGCAGGTCATCGTGGACAAGGAACTGATCGGCGAACCCGCACAGTTCCTGCAAGAAAACATGATCTGTATCCTGCAGATGAACGAAGGCAAGCCCCTTTCCGTCACGCTGCCTGAAACCGTCACGATGACGATCACCGAGGCAGACCCCGTTGTGAAGGGCCAGACTGCTTCTTCGTCGTACAAGCCCGCCGTGCTGGAAAACGGCGCGCGCGTGCTGGTGCCGCCGCATATCGAAAGCGGCACGCGCATCGTCGTGCGCACCGAAGACGCTTCCTACGTCGAACGCGCGAAAGACTAACCACCATGGCTACTGCACGACGCTCCCCGCATATGAACGTAATGGCGGAGGCCGCCGAAAAGGCGGGCCGTGCCCTTATCCGCGACTTCGGGGAGGTCGAGCACCTGCAGGTCTCGCGCAAAGGCCCGGGCGATTTCGTTTCCGCCGCAGACCACAAGGCGGAAAAGATCATCATGGAAACCCTGCTGAAGGGCCGCCCTTCGTATGGTTTCGTGATGGAAGAGTCGGGCGTCAAGAAAGGCACCGATAAAAGCCACAAGTGGATCATCGATCCGCTGGACGGCACGACCAACTTCCTTCACGGCATCCCGCAATGGGCAGTTTCGATCGCACTGGAAAAAGACGGCGAAGTGATGGCCGGCCTGGTCTATGACCCGATTAAAGACGAGATGTTCACCGCCGAAAAAGGCACCGGCGCTTTCATGAACAACCGCCGCATCCGCGTCTCGGGCCGTAGCGTCATGGCTGACAGCCTCATCGCTATCGGCGGCGCGCGCGTGGGCAACAAGACCTACCGCCAGTACATGGATGAAGTCGAAGCAGTGACCGCTTCCGTGGCCGGCACACGCCGTCCGGGCGCAGCCTCGCTCGACCTCTGCTATGTCGCAGCGGGCCGCTTCGAAGGCTTCTGGGAGCGCGAGCTCAACGCATGGGACGTCGCAGCTGGCGCGCTCATCGTCAAGGAAGCGGGCGGAGTCGTCACCGACCTCGACGGCGGGAAAGATTACGTTTACGGCCGTAGCATCCTCGTCGGCAACGGCGCTATCCACGCCGAACTGATGAAAAAGGTGCAGGCCGTCGGCAAGGAAACCAAGAAAGTCAAATCGGCTTCATAGGAGTTGAGATGACCAAACATAAATTATTCCTCGGTGCGGCCGTCATGGCCCTTATGATCGGCAGCGCATCGCCCGCCGGCGCGCAGTATTACACCAATTACAAGCCTAACGACAAACCCTCGGTCGAAGTCGACATGGGTGTCCTTGACGGCACCGACGAACCGCAGCGCGACACTGCGCCGGGATACGTCCCGCCCGTCGCGCGCGAACAGCTTCCTGTGGCCGAAGCGCTGACGGTCGAACCCGAACCGGAAGCGGTTCCCGTGCAGGAACCTGCTCCTGCGCCCCAGCCCGTGGTCACACGTGTGCTGAAACCCTCCGGCCCGCCGCCTGTGCCGAAAGTTGAAGAAGTGGCGGAACAGGCTCCGCCTCCGTACGTTGCTGCTGAACCAGCGCCTGTCGCTGCACAAGCTCCGGCGCCGCGCGCCGTGCGCCACTATCCGGACAAGCCTTATCGCCCTTACCTGACGACTCCCGTGGCCAAAGCGCCTTCGGCCAAGCCTGCGCCGCAAGTGGCGCAGCCTGCCCCGGTACGTTCCTATCCGCCCGCGCCCGTGGCAAAGGTTGTCGAAGCGCCCCTGCCTGTCCCTGCGCCGGTTCCCGCGCCGCAGCCTGTACGTTCATATCCGCCGCAGGTGGCAGCGCCGAACGAAATCGAACCGCCCGCCTCCCTTGCGCCTGCGCCGAAACCGGAAAGCGTCGAATGGGATGAACCCGTGCCGGTTCCCGCGCTCGCGCCTACGCCTGCGCCGCAAGTGGCTGAAAAGCCCCTGCCGAAACCCGTGCACAAACCCGCGGTGGCCAAGCAGTCCCCCTCGGTCGTCGATGATCCGTCTTACAAGCCCGATTACAGCGGCTATTATAAATCCGGCGCGCCTGTGCCCGCCGCCGTCGCGAACCTCGCGCCCAAACATCCGCAGCCCAAGCCCGAAACGCCGCCCGCACCGAAAGCGGTCGAATCCAAGGTTGCAGTTGCGCCTGCACCCGTCCCGCCTGCGCCGCTGCCCAAGCCGCAGCCCGCGCCCGTGATGGACGAACCGAAATCCGCGCCGAAGCTGGACCCGCTGCCTGAAATCGCGACGGAGAAAAGCATCGAGCAGGACATGCCGCCCGCCGCAGAGATCGTGCCGCTGCCGGAAACAAATATGGCCGAAGCGAAACCGGCCGTTGCGCCCGCTTCGAAAATCGTCTCGATGCCTGAACGTGCCTCGACCCCTGCGCCCTCTTACCAGCAGCCGCGTGCGGCCACGAAAATCATTTCCTATCCTGACAGCACAGTCGTCGCGCGCCCCGCGCAGCCTGTCTACCAATCCGGCCCAGCCTTGACGCCCGAACTGGCGGAAAAACAGCTGGAAGAAAAACCGGCTGAAAAAATCGTTTCGGTGCGGCAGCCTGCGCCCAAGCCGCAGCCCTCCCCCGCGCCGGTCGAGGGAAACCTGACCACCCCGCCCGCTGAACAGGTTGTCATCCCTGCCAAGCGCGACCCCGCCCCGCCCGCCGCTCTGGCAGCGGCAAGCGAAGGCAAGGAAGAAAGCATCATCCCGCCCCCGCGCCCCGAGGCAGGCAAGACAGACATTTCGAAGCTCGCCGCCGAGATCGATGGCGCGACGGCAGAAATGGCAACGGCGCCGAAGATGGAAGAGCCGAAACTGCCTGTCGTCCCTTCGCTGTCAGACCTGACGCTTGATTTCAGCGGCGATTCAATCGACCTGACCGGTCCCTCCCAGCGCAAGCTGGACGGCGTCGTGCGGCAGATGGCCGACCTCGTCGACGGAGGCCGCCTGCAGGTGCGCAGCTACGCCACCGGCGAGGAAGGCAGCAAGTCGAGCGCCCGCCGCATTTCACTGGCGCGCGCGCTGTCCGTGCGTTCATACCTGATGGAAAAGGGCGTCACCGCCAAGCGCATCGACGTCCGCGCGCTGGGCGCCGAGACGGACCGCAACCCGCTCGACCGCGTCGATTTAATCTTCCAGAAGTAATCAGCTGGCCTTCAAATCCAGTTGCAGCCGCGCGAGGTGGGTGTAAAGCGCATCCGTGCCATACAATTCCGCATGTGTGCCTTCCGCCGCCACGCGGCCTTTATCTAGCACGATAATGCGGCTGGCATTCTGCACGGTCGACAGGCGGTGCGCGATGATGAGCGTCGTGCGGCCATGCATCAGGTGGCGCAGGGCGTCATGGACGGCGACTTCGTTGGCGGCATCAAGCGATGATGTCGCCTCATCCAGCAGCAAAATCTTGGCGTCTTTCAGTATCGCACGGGCGATGGCGATGCGTTGTTTCTGGCCGCCGGAAAGGCGGTTACCGCGCTCACCCACCATCGTCGCATAACCCTGCGGCAGCGCAGCGATGAATTCATGCGCCTGCGCAAGCTCTGCGGCGCGGCGGACTTCTTCATCCGTCGCTTCGGGCCTTGCAATGCGAATATTATCGGCGACGGACATCGAGAAAATCGCAGGATCCTGCGCCACGACGCTCAAGTGCCGGCGGACTTCTGAAGGGTCATGCATCGCGGTATCTAGCCCGTCGATGATGATACGTCCCGCAAGCGGATCGTAGAAGCGCTGCAGCAGCTGGAACACCGTCGTCTTGCCAGCCCCGCTGGGGCCGACCAACGCCACAGCTTCACCCTCGTTCACCTTGAACGACACATCCTTGAGTGCGTCGATATCGGGGCGCGTCGGGTATTTAAACCCTACGCCTTCGAAAGCAACAGTGCCCGCAATCTTCAGCGGCATGGGCGCGCCAGTAGTTTTCAACGCCGGTCGCGTATTGAGCAGGGCGGTAATACGGTCGGCAGCCCCGCTCGCACGACTGAAATCGGTCAAAGCCTCTGACAGCGCCGTCACTGCGGCGGCGACAACAGCAGCATAAAAGATAAAGGCCGACAGGTCGCCCGCCGACATTTTTCCGGTGAGGACCTGATGCCCGCCCGACCAGAGCACAAGGCCGATCGCGCCAAAGACGGTGAAAATGACATAGGACGTCAAAAACGCCCGTGCACTGACATATTTCATCGCCGCGTTGAAAACATCTTCCGCCAGAATGCCGAACCGTTTTGCCGCTTCACCTTCATAACCGAAGGATTGTATCGTCTGCACCCCCTGCAGCGTTTCCTGCCCGTATGCGCTGGTATCGCCGAGACGCGCCTGTGAATCGCGGCTGCGCGCGCGCACGCGGCGGCCGAACCAGATGATGGGCCCGATCACCAGCGGCACCGCCAGCAGCACATAGCCCGTCAGCGCAGGGCTGACGACACAGAGCATGGCGATACCGCCCAGGCACATCAGGCCGTGGCGGAAGGCCATGGGCAGGTTCATGGTAATCACCATCTGCAAGACCGTCGTATCTGCAGTGATGCGCGACACCTGGTCGCCGGTCTTTTGCTGTTCGAAGAACGACGGGTCTAGGGTCAGCAGATGGTTATAGATTTTCTTGCGAAGGTCGGCGATGACACGCTCGGCCACGAAATAGACCAGTTTCATACGCAGGTACACCGCCCCCGCCATCAGCAGGATAACCGCCAGCAAAGCCAGCAGCGCGTGGTTCAGCACCTGCCCCGTGCCGTCGGCAAAGGCGCGGTCGACGATATTGCGCAGGCCCCAGCCGATCGCCAGCGTCATCACGGCCGACACCGCCATGCCCGTAACCCCCCCCGCCAGCCGCAGGCGATAGGGCCTGAGCAGCGGCCAGAGCAGCCTCAGCGGCTTCTGGGCCTGTTTTTTATCGGGGATTTCGGTTTCCATGATGGTGACCTGACACGGCCGGATTTAACAATTGAGACGCCTTGCCTGGCCCAGTTTGCGAATTATGTAAAATAATACACTTGTAGGGGCAAGCCCTGCCCGTGAGATTGGCCTAATAACCGCCAAAGTCAACAAATTGCTTGCACATTACGCTAAATGAAGGTATTTAAACCAACCTGTGGCGCCTTCCGACCGAACGGCAGCCCATCGAATTTATGAGGAGCTGGCTATGAAAGAGAACATCCATCCCGACTATCATGAGATCAAAGTCATCATGACGGACGGCACCGAATACACGACGCGCAGCTGCTGGGGCAAGCCCGGCGACACCATGCGCCTCGACACCGACCCCCTGACGCACCCGGCCTGGACCGGCGGCGCAGCCAAGGTCACCGAAAAAGGCCGCCTCGCGAAATTCGGCAACAAATATGCCGGTCTCGGCGTTGCTGCAGCCGACCTCGCCAACGCCGCGCTGGAAAAGCAGGCTGAAGCGAAGAAAGAAGCTGCTGCCAAGAAAGAAGCAGCTGGCAAGAAGTAATCCTTCTTACCCCCTTCAAAAAAACCGCCCGCGGGTCACCCGGGCGGTTTTTTGTTGCCCCCCTTTATTTGTTGCCCTCATGTATTTTATGTCCAACAGCCCGATATCAAGATACTGAAATTCAAGGCAAAAAATTGTTGTGATCCTGACTGATCCAATTGTCTAAACCTGCCGTACAAATCACGAAGGACAGGAGGTGCCCATTGTGGGGCCTTCGCGATGTCCTTCCGGCCTGCCCGTAAGGGAGGTTCGCTTAAAACCTGATATTGCTCAAAGGAGAGTATCATGCATACACTCGATTTTACCCCTCTTTTCCGTTCCACCGTTGGCTTTGACCGCCTCTCGCAGATGCTGGAGTCGAGCCTGGTTTCCGATCAGGGCACCGCTTACCCGCCCTATAACATCGTGAAGCTGGATGACGACAATTACCGCATCACTATGGCCGTCGCCGGGTTCGCGGAAAAAGACATCGACATCACCGCTAAAGAAAACCAGCTGATCGTCAGCGGCAAAGCTGCACCGCGTACCGAGAAGAAAGACACCGTCTTCCTGCACCGCGGCATTGCCGAACGTGCGTTCGAAAGGCGCTTCCAGCTGGCAGACCATATCCGCGTCTCGGGCGCGAGCCTCGACAACGGCCTCCTGAACGTCGACCTCGTGCGCGAAATTCCGGAAGCTGCCAAGCCGCGGAAAATCGCTATCGCTAACGGGCAGGGCAACAGCGCCAAAGTCCTTGATCAAAAGAAGGACGACGAAACGGGGGAAGCGAAGGGTTCTTGCGGCGCCTGCTAAGGCAGCTGCTACCGCAGAACCATAACGCACCACACCCCTGCAGCCCGTAACCTGCAGGGCCCCCGGCTAGAAGACGCCCCGGTTTAACCCCCCGGGGCGTTTTCATTTTCGCTCGCTTGATATCCGTCAAGATGGGGCAAACCCGCGCCCACTATCCTGTAATAAAATTATTATCGTTACAGGAGGTTTACATGAAATCGATTGATGCCAAAGCGCTCGCCTTCGCCCTTATCGGCACGGCGATATTTTACGGCGCTGTTTATTTCATTGTGACATATCCGGCGCGCTGATCACCTGTCGGCAAATGTCGCGGCCTTAAGGACTTCCATCTTTTTCTTGTCGCGGCTTTCCTGCGCCCAGTTCCAGGCGTTACGGCTCCAGTTGCATTTCACGCGCAGGTCTCCGCCTGCTTTGAGCAGGATATTTACAGTCTCGAGGTTGCCCTTCCACGCCGCCAGCATCAAGGCTGTCTGGCCCTTTTCGTTTTTCAGGGACTGGTCCGCGCCTTTATCGATAAGTTTTTGAACAACGGCTGTATGGCCATTCTGCGCGGCCAGCATCAGGGCAGTCGTGCCGATATTCACGTTCCGTTGCGGGCCGCTGATGGCGTTGACGTTGCCGCCCTTCTGGATGATGTAATCGACAACCTTGGTATGTCCGTGTTCGGCCGCGCAGATCAGTGCGGTCTGGCCGAGCCCGTTGTAGGAGTTGACGTCTACGCCGCTTTTCAGCGCGCGCGCCACCGCATGGCCGTCGCCCTTGGATGCCGCGGACAATATCGGGCTTTTGCCCGACTTCATCATCTTTGAAATGAAAATCACGGCGCCGATGACGCCGAATGCCGCCGGAATGATCCACGCCTGGTTGCCGATGCCTGCCATATCGCTCCCCTGTCTCGCCTTGCAAGCATAAGCCAAGCGGGCGCCAATAGGCACCCCCAATTTTAAATCTTACGGGAAGTGGTATTAAAGTTTGGGTGCAGAGGAAGGCTTGGCGTTCTTCTCGCAGCGCAGCGCCAGCTTGTTCCATTGCTCTTCGGAGATGATGCGTGTGCCGTATTCCTCGGCCATGTCCGTCTTCATGCTGCCCATTTCATCGCCCTGTACGACGAGGAAAGTATCCTGCGTGACGTAAGTGGCGACGTTGACGCCCAGCTGCTTCGCGTATTCCTTCAGGCGCGGGCGGCTCATGGACATCTTGCCGGTGAAGACGATCGTTTTGCCTTCGAGGCTGGTGATGCCGGCGAGCGGATCGGCGGGCTCGACCTTGGCGGGCATGCGCTCGGCGCGGGCTTCACGCGTGAATTGCGCGGCGATTGCGGACTCGGGTTGTTTTTCGAGCGGTTTCAGTTGTTGCAACTGCAGCATCAACTCGGACGCCGTGGCATCGGGTGTGACGAGACGGCCCTTGGCATCAAATGCCAGTTCGATCGTCTGCGGTTTGTTATCGCCCAACGCCAGCCCCTTGCGTGCGGCAACGTCGCAGGCGAGTTTCGCGGCTTCTTCATCGGCGTAAAACTCGACGAAGACGTTCTTGCCGTCGTCATCCTTGCGGGTCACGTAGTAGAAATTCACGGGGGGCATCGCTGGTATCTCCTGATTGAAAACAGGGGTTACCATAGCGTAAGCAACACATTATGTCAAAATAGTTTTTCTGTTTTAATACAGTTATTTAGGCTGACCCGGCTTGGGCTTGAAACGGCGCACGAACCGATCCTTATTCACGATCTCCGCCCCTTCCAGCCCCGGCTGCAATCCGGGCGAAACGTGGATGCCGCGGGTATTGTTTTCGTAGGTGAGCGTCCCCTGCTCCACCAGCCTTTTAAGGGCGGTCAGTGGGTCGGCCGATTGCGCGGCTTCGCGGATCTTCTGCTTTTCTTCCGCCGATACGGGGCCGGGCGTGAACAGCACATGCAGGCCATAACGCATGCCGTCTTCGATATTGTAAATCTTGCTGAAGAAATTGCGTTGCGTGACGCTAACGGCTTCTTCCGACACCCAATGCGTGCCGGATGCGCCCTTCTGCGTGAACCCTTCGCCGGAGAAAAGGCAGATGACGCCTTCGAACTTGCCGTTCTTTAAAAAATTCTCGCGGTCTTCTATGATGGTGATGAAATCTTCGGAACCAGGCATGCGCAGGTTGGCGATGCGCACGTCCTTGGGCGCAAGGCTGGCCAGCGCCTCGCGCGGGCTGGGCGCAGCATGCACGTAAGCCTTGGGGCCCTTGCCTTTGTAAGGCTTGATATCTTCGCCTTTCTGCATGCCCGGCTCGATGTGGAAGAGCGTCGGCGCATAACCGGCAGGTTTGTTGCGCGCGCAGGCGGCCTGCGCTTCATTGATCGCAGCCATGCTGGCGGGGTCATTCAGCAGGTGCGTGATGCCGAAATGGACGGGCGCAGGCCAATCGTTGAGACTGTCGACCCACTGGAAACCTTCGTTTTCATGATCAATATCGGGCTTGAATTCATGGTCCACGATGGCGAGGTAGTTGTGGTAGATGAAATTCGGCCCCTTGAATTCGACCAGCGGGATAAGGTCGAACGCGGGCCCGTTGTAATTGGTTTCTTCGCGGAACTCGCGCGCAGCGCCGATGGCGGGATCTTCCTCGGCACTATCCAGCAGCCCGCCTGTCAGCGCCCAGCTGCGCCCGTGCTGCACATGGTCGGAACGCTTCATGGCCAGCAAACGCCCCGTGTCGCGCGCGAGGACGAGGATTCCGGCGCCTTCGCGATTGAAGAACGGTTTCTTTGGCTGGCTGTCGCCCATTTCTAGCCGCATGTTGTTAGGTTACGCACATTTGTAGCCCAGCCTTTAAAGCCTGAAAAGCAATTTTCTATAACGTATTTTTCTAAGCAGATTCAGAGTGTTAATAACAGTTTTTCGACCTTCTTTTATGATTGCATTATGTAAATAAATATGAGATACTCTTCAAAACCAAAAAACAGGGTGTATCCATGGCAAAAGGCGTCGAAATCATCAACCGCGATATCGCACCGGGCGAAGTGTTCAAGCACACCGGATCGGTCGACCTGCAAGGCAGCATTGGCGCGGGTGCGCGCGTGGAAATCACCGATGGCGGATTAAAAGTCTCAGGCAACGTGGGCGACGACGCGAATGTCAGCGCGAACGGCGGCAGCTCGGGCGGAAATACCAACGTGACCATCCGCCAAACCGGCAACAGCATTTCAATTACGACCGTCAGCGGCACTGTGCGCGGCAACATGACAGGCGTCGTTATCCGGAACGGCCAGATTATCGCTGGCGGCGGTTCGGACGGCGGCGGATATTCGGGCATCGAGGTTGCGGGCACGACCGGCAGCCGCGTCACCTATCAGACCGACGGCGCACTTGAATTAAAAGGCGATGCGGGCGACAGCCTGCGCGCCAAGGCCGACGGCAGTATCGAGGTCAGCAATACCGGCAACGACTTCAAGGCAAACGCGGGCGGCAGCCTCCATGCCGGCAGCACTGGTACGCGGGCTAAGCTGAATTCCGGCGGTTCGCTGCATGTCGAAGAACTGGGTCCCAATTCTAGCGCCAATTCGGGCGGTTCTTCGCATATCGAAAAAGTAGCCACCGATTGTATGGTCAGCGCGGGCGGTTCCGGCCATTACGGCAGCATCGGCCGCGACAGCAGTGTGAATACCGGCGGCTCGCTGAAAGCGCAGAGCGCGCATACCGACGCAACCCTTTCATCCGGCGGGTCGCAAAAAATCGGACGCCGCAGCAGCAACGACAGCGATTATGAACTGAGCCGTAACTTTTCGGCTGCTGCAACGCCCGCTCCCGCGGCACAGGAGCCTGTCAAGGCTATGAAACCTCTGTCGTTCAAAAAACCCGGCGAAGGCGACGACGCACCCGCGAAAGACAAGCCCGGCTTCAACCTTTAATTATTTGAGGATGTCGAACGACAGGAAGGAAGAATACTCCTCCTGCTCCGCGATGCATTCGTTCAGCTGTTTCACGACATCGTAAATCGGCGCACCGGAGGTTTTCTGGTAGTGTTTCATGGCGGCGTAATCGCGTACGCGTTTCGAGACGAAAACTTCATCGCCCACGTAGAAGAAGGCTTCGGCATCTGCCCCCTCCCCGACTAGACTGGCATCGCATTCGGCGCGGCGGCTTTCAAAAACCTGCACATATTCCTTGAACTTGTCCATCATGCCGGGCTTGATTTTCAGCCTGTAGAGGATGTGCTGCACGAGACTTATTCCTTCAAGGCGCTGTCGGGTATTTCCGTCTGTTTCTTGATGTCGTCGGCTATTTTCATCATATAGGCTTCGACGGCCTTGGGATCGTCGGGGTTGACGCCCGCGCGGATCAGCATTTCACGGTGAGCCTTGTATTGCGGATCGTCCTTAAGCGCTTCCTTGGCGGCCTTGTCTGTTGAAACAACGTTGAGGACCAAAAAAGCGACGATGCCGCAGGTAACGAGAAGGCTGACGATACGGGCTATTTTCATGCGGCACCTTGTAAATAATGGACTGTGTCCTTGATAAGCTCGCCCAGGGTCGCGAACTGGCGCACACCGAAACGCTTGCAGACGATATCGACGTTGCCGCGCCGCCAGAAGCCTTCGGGGCAGCAGACGGACAGTTTTTTCGGGTTGGCGGCGACATGGATGCCCAGTTCCAGCAGCGTGATGGGCGAACGCGTTTCGGGCGCGAAATACATGATGACTCGGTCGGCATGGTCGAGCGCGTCAAGCTCCCATTCCACCTGTTGCTTGAAAGACGGATTGTCGATGCTCTGATCCCAGCTGGCGTCCCAATGCGCACGGCGAGGGTTGAGCAGCAGCACATCCATATGGCGCAGAGAGGCCGCCACGCGTTCCTGCCAGTTTTCAGCCTTGCCCATTTCGATGGAACCGGCAAGAAAGACAGACTTCTTGCCCTTTATATCTTGATAGGCGTCAGGCGCCTTGACCTCGATCATCGTGCCCATGTTATGGCTTTGGCTTTCCGGGTTGTTTATCTTTGCGGCGGACATAGAGGGTCTTGCTGACCTCCGCCACCACGTCGCCCTGCTCGTCCTTTACCTGCACGATATAGGTCGGCTCGGCCTTGGGGTTGCTGTCGGCTAGGTCCTTCAGTTCTTTCAGCTGCTCGGCCGAAAGGTTGAAATGCGCGGTCACCTTGCCCTTACCGGGTTTTTTGAATTTGATCTCAGATGATTTGTCCCAGACGATATAATCCTTGCCGAGGTTCTTGATGACGATCATCGCGAAGAACGGGTCCGTCATGGAAAACAGCGAACCGCCGAACTGGGTGCCCACGTAATTCTTGTTCCAGCTGCGCAGCTTCATTTCAACGGTGATATCGTTAAAATCCTTGCTGATATTCGTCACCTTTACCCCTGCGCCCAGAAATGGCGGCCAGAGGTTCAGAAAGTGGCGAAAAGCTTTCGGGCCGAATTTGTCTTTCAGGCTCATTCCGCATCCTTAAGCTGTTTCAACGCGAGAACCAGCTTGGATTTAATATTTTCAGCCTCCTTAAGTTCTTCCCTCATCTCCTCAATAGTTTCCGCTTGAGCCTTGGCAAGGAAACCAGGGTTATCCAGTGTCTTTTTAATACGCTGAATATTCGCATCCGCCTTTTCGATTTGTTTTTTTAGACGTTCACCTTCCTGCGAAAAATCCACGACATCAGAAATTGGCAGGACAATATTGGCTTCATCCAATACCAACTGAATGGATCCCTTAGGGGGAGGCTCATCAACCGCCACTGCCTCTGAAAGCCGAGCCATGCGCTTGATAATATCATTGTAAGTTTTGAGTCTTGTCTGGTTATTATCATTGGCACCGCGCAATAACATTTTAATCTGCGCTGCTGCCGGTACGTTCATATCAGAGCGTACTGAGCGAATTTGGGAGATGAGATTTATAACCCAATTGACCTCTTCCTGCGCTTTCGTATCCAGCACGGATTTGTCGAACACAGGCCACATTTTGGTCTGCAGCCAGTCTTCCTTGGGCAGGGTATCCTTGCCCATCAGCACCGCATGCAGTTCCTCGGTCAGGTAAGGCATGAAAGGGTTGAGCAGCAAGAGGATGCGGTCGAGCACCCAGCCCGTCGTATCCTGCGTTTCCTTCTTCACAGCTTCGTCGCTGCCGGTGATCAGAGGCTTGGTGAATTCGATGTACCAGGCGCAGAAGGTATCCCAGGTGAACTGGTAAAGCGCGGAGGCGGCTTCGTTATACTTGAAGGCCTTCATCGCCTCGGCAACCTTGACCGAGGTCGCGGCAAGTTCGGTCACGATCCAGCGGTTCAGGGTATGCTTGTTATTCTCGGGCTTGTAATCCAGCTTCAGCTCGCAGCCGTTCATCATGCAGAAGCGTGACGAGTTCCACAGCTTGGTGGCGAAGTTGCGGTAGCCTTCGGCGCGGGCGTTGGACCATTTAACGTCGCGCCCCTGCGCGGCCAGCGCGGCCATGGTAAAGCGGAGCGCGTCGGCGCCGTACTGGTCGATGACCTCGAGCGGGTCGACCACGTTGCCCTTGGTTTTCGACATCTTCTGCCCTTTTTCGTCGCGGACGAGGGCGTGGATATAGACCTTGCGGAAGGGCACATCACCCATGAAATGGATGCCCATCATCATCATGCGGGCAACCCAGAAGAAGATGATGTCGAAACCGGTGATGAGTGTTTCGGCGGGGTAATAGCGCTTCACCTCTTCCGTCTTTTCCGGCCAGCCGAGCGTGGAGAACGGCCAGAGCGCGGAGGAGAACCAGGTGTCCAGCACGTCGGGATCACGCGTCAGTTTCACGCCTGCACCCGCCTGTTTCTGTGCTTCTTCCTCGGTTTCGGCGACATAGACTTTACCGTTGTCGTCGTACCAGGCGGGAATCTGGTGCCCCCACCACAGCTGGCGGGAAATGCACCAGGGCTGGATATTGTGCATCCAGTCGAAATAGGTTTTTTCCCAGTTTTTGGGAATGAACTGTGTCTTGCCCTCCTCCACCGCCTTGATGGCGGGTTTCGCCAGCGTCACGGCGTCGCAATACCACTGGTCGGTCAGGAAGGGTTCCAGCACGACGGATTTCGATTTTTCGTCATGCGGCACGGCGTGGACCTGCGGCTCGATTTTGTCGAGCAGGCCAAGGGCCTCGATCTCCGCCACCACCTGCTTGCGCGCCACGAAGCGGTCGAGCCCGATATAGTTTTCAGGGATATTAGCGCCCTCGGCTGCAGTGATTTTCGCATCTTTATCGAGGATGGAGAGCATAGGCAGCTTGTGACGCTTGCCGACTTCGAAGTCGTTGAAGTCGTGCGCAGGGGTGATTTTCACCGCGCCCGAGCCTTTTTCAGGGTCGGCGTAATCATCGGCAATAATCGGGATCTCGCGGCCAGTGATGGGCAGCACGACCATCTTGCCGACAAGCGCCTTGTAACGCCCGTCTTCCGGGTGCACTGCAACGGCCGTATCTCCCAGCATCGTTTCAGGGCGCGTTGTCGCGATGGTGATGAAGGTATCGGGCATGCCCTTGATCGGGTATTTGAAGTGCCACATATTGCCCTTGATTTCGACCTGTTCGACCTCGAGGTCGGACACGGCGGTATGCATCTTGGGGTCCCAGTTCACAAGGCGCTTGTCCTTGTAAATAAGCTTTTCGTTGTACAGCTGCACGAAGACCTTGTTCACGCCCTTGTTCAGGTCGGGATCCATGGTGAAGCGTTCGCGCTCCCAGTCGGGCGTCGCGCCCAGGCGGCGCAGCTGCGAAGTGATGGTGGAGCCCGATTGCTCTTTCCATTCCCAGACACGTTCAAGGAATTTTTCGCGGCCGAGTTTGTGGCGCGAGGAGCCTTCTTTTTCCAGCAGGCGTTCAACGACAAGCTGGGTCGCGATGCCCGCATGGTCGGTGCCCGGCTGCCAGAGGACGTCCCTGCCCTGCATGCGTTCGAAACGGCTGAGGATATCCTGCAACGTCATGGTGAGCGCATGGCCCATATGCAGGCTGCCCGTGACGTTGGGGGGCGGCATGGGGATGCAATACGGCGCCTTGTTGCTTTTGACATCCGCATGGAAGACACCCGAGCTTTCCCACTGCTGGTAATGCTTCTTTTCGACGTCTTTGCTTTCAAAGGTTTTTTCGAGCGTTCTTTCGGCCATTTCACACCTCAAATTCAAGAGACATAATATAGCCGCAAAATCCCTGCATTGTGAAGGCTTTCGGCGGGACTTTTTGACATATTCCAGCTTAAAAACGGTTGCATCGGCACCGCGCGAAAATTATCCTTATGCAACCATCAGGGAATACAGGGTCATCATGTCAAACCAAGCCGTCAGCCAGACACCGCAGGAACTGAACCTCGCGGCGAAAGCGCTGATACAGCAAGGCAAATTCGACGAGGCGCGCGGCTTGCTGGAAAGCTCTCTGGCGCAGGAAAAGACCCCTGCCGCGCTGCGCTATCACGGCGTCATCTGCCGCCTCTCGAAAGACCTGCAAACCGCGCTGCAATGGTTCGAGGAAGCGCTGAAGCTCGACCCGCAGGATCACGCGACGCTGAGCCAGGTGGCCGAAACGCATTTCGACGCCGGCAACCTGACCGAGGCGACGGCCCTTTATGCCTTCGCCATCAAATACGACCCGACAAACCTTCACTATATGGAACGTTTCGTCGGCATGAGCCAGCGCGTAACGTTTGCAAATTACAGCGAAGTGGTCGAGGAAGCAGTGGTCGCCTGCCTGCGCTGCCCCGACCTCAATGCCTACCAGCTGCAGGCGCTGTGGTACAACACCTTCCTGCTGAACCCTGCGTTGCAGAAGGTCTATAACCCGGGCGGCTGGAAGGCGAAACTGTTTGGCGGCGCTGAGATTGACGTTGCGCCGCTTAACACCGCATTCTTCCTCGAAGGCCTCCGCCACCTGACAGTCTGCAGCATGGATTTCGAAAATTTCCTGCAGCGCCTGCGCCGCACCCTGCTGGACCGCCAAGGCAAGGATATCGAACTCGCCGCCGCGTTGTCGCATTACTGCTATAACAACGAATACATCTTCGTTATTTCAGGCGAAGAGAAAGACGCCGTGCAAAAGCTGCGCACCCGCATCGAGGGCGGTGAAATACTGGCTCCGCTGGTCGCGCTTTATGGCTGTTATGACAGGCTATATACGCTCGGCAATGCGAAAAGCGTGGCGGACAAGCTGAAAAACGATCCTGTTCTGGCTGACGTCGTCAAATTGCAGCTGCTGGAGCATTTCGCGCTGCAGGAACTGCGCCATACTATTCCCGCCGCGACCGAAATCGAGAACGAAGTCTCGCAGAAGGTGCGCGAACAGTACGAAGAGTCCCCCTACCCGATGTGGGTAAAACTGCCGCGCGGCCTCTATGCCGAAAAACCCGCCGAACACCTGAAGGGCAAGCCCGCGAAGATATTGGTAGCAGGCTGCGGCACGGGCCATGAATCACTGCAATATTCGGTGATCTTTCCCGAGGCCGAGGTCACGGCCATCGACCTCTCGCTCACCAGCATGGCCTATGCGAAGCGCAAGGCGGCCGAACTGGGCATTAAAAATACTGAATTCAGGCAAGCCGATATTTTAAAAGTCGCCCAGATGAACCAGAAGTTCGACGTCGTCGTGTCTGGGGGCGTGCTGCACCATATGCAGGACACCTTCAAGGGCTGGCAGGTGCTGACCACGGTGATGAAGGACGACGCGGTGATGAAGATCGGCCTTTACAGCCGCACCGCCCGCCGCAACCTGCTGGAAGCCCACGCGATCATCAAGAAAAATCACCCGAACCTCGACCTCGATGGCATGCGCGAATTCCGCGGCAACAGCGAGAAATACCTCGGCAAAAAACTGCTTTCCACGCTCTCGCGCTTCGAGGATTATTACCACCTGTCGATGTACCGCGACATGATGTTCCACGTTCAGGAACGCAACATGACGCTGGAGGAGATCGAGGAGATGCTGGACAAGCTGGGCCTGGAATTCATCGGCTTCAGCCTGCCCCGCGAAATAAAAGCCGCCTTCGTCGCCACGTACCCGAACGACCCCGAAGGCGCGAATATCAAGAACTGGCAGGAATTCGAGCGCAACAACCCCGACACCTTCAGCGCCTGCTATATTTTCTGGTGCCGTAAAAAACAAGGAAAAATAAAATGACCGCAAAAAAAGCAATCCTGGAAAAAACATCCGGTACGCGCATCGAAACGGACTCGATGGGCGAAGTCGAGGTGCCCGCCAACAAATACTGGGGCGCGCAGACGCAGCGGTCTTACGAGAACTTCAAGATCGGCACCGAGCGCATGCCCCTGCCGCTCGTGCGCGCACTGGGCATCCAGAAAAAGGCCGCCGCGCTGGCGAACCGGGAACTCGGCATCCTCGACACCAAACTGGCCGATGCGATCATCACCGCTTCTGAAGAAGTGATGGACGGGTCATTGAACGACCATTTCCCTCTGGTCGTATGGCAGACGGGTTCCGGCACGCAGACCAACATGAACATCAACGAAGTCGTCGCCAACCGCGCGATCGAGGTGCTGGGTGGCGAGATCGGTTCGAAAAAGCCCGTTCACCCCAACGACCACGTCAACATGGGCCAGTCGTCGAACGACACCTTCCCGACCGTGATGCACATTGCGGCGGTCGAGCAAATCCACCATGAACTGATGCCCGCGCTCGAGAACCTCGGCGCGGCGCTCTCGGCCAAGGCAAAGGATTTTTCACCCATCATCAAAATCGGCCGCACCCATTTGCAGGACGCGACGCCCGTGACGCTGGGGCAGGAATTTTCGGGCTACGCCACGCAAATCAAATACGGCCTCGAACGCGTCAAGGCCTGCCTGCCGCGCCTCTCGCAGCTGGCGCAGGGCGGCACGGCCGTGGGCACCGGCCTGAACTGCAAGAAAGGTTTCGCCGAACTGTTCGCGAAAAAGGTGTCGGACATCACCTCCATCCCCTTCACGACGGCGGAGAACAAATTCGAAGCCATGGCAGCGCATGACGCCATCGTCGAGACCTCGGGCGCGCTGAACACCCTCGCCTGCTCGCTTATGAAAGTCGCGAACGACATCCGCCTGCTGGGCTCGGGCCCGCGCTGCGGCATCGGCGAGATTTCGCTGCCCGAAAACGAACCCGGCTCCTCCATCATGCCGGGCAAGGTCAACCCGACCCAGTCGGAAGCCATGACCATGGTCTGCACGCAGATTATGGGTAACCACACGACGATCAGCGTCGCAGGATCGAACGGCCATTTCGAGCTGAACGTATTCAAGCCTGTGATGATTTATAACCTGCTGCAATCCATCCGCCTGCTGGCCGATGCCTGCAACAGCTTTACGAATAATTGCGTCGTGGGCATCGAGCCGAACAAGGAACGCATCAAGAAACTCCTCGATGAAAGCCTTATGCTGGTAACTGCGCTCAACCCCGTTATCGGATATGACAATGCCGCCAAGATCGCCAAAAAGGCGCTGGCGGAAGACAAGACATTGAAACAGGTAGCGATTGAGCTTAAACTGTTAACAGCGGACGATTTCGATAAGGCTGTCCGCCCTGAAAAAATGATTGGTCCAAAGGAATAGAAAAAGTGCCACGTCGTTTATCGCAGAAACACTCCGTCACGGTAGCTGGGCACCGTACGAGCATCACTCTCGAGACCGCGTTCTGGGATTCACTGCGCGAGATCGCAGCGGCCAGCAACAAATCGGTCAACTGCATTATCGCCGAAATCGACGTCGCCCAGCCCGAGAACCTCTCGAGCGCACTGCGCGTCTTCATCCTCGACTTCTACAAGCACCCCGAGGCACACCCGCTGAATAACGTCACGGGCGTAACGCTCAAGAAATAAGCTTCTTTACTGCTGCTTTTGTACCCCATCCGGAGACGGCATGGGCGGCGGCGCGTTCGCGTCTTCTTTATCCGTATCCAGCCTGTCGAGGATTCCCTTGATATCGCCATTACCTTCTTTCGGAGCTGGCGTTGCTGGTGCGTCAGATGCAAAGCCCGGCTGGTCAGGCGACGGCGTGGGCGGTGCGATCAGGTCTTCCGATTCAATCGGCGCAGTGTCGTCAACACCGCCTTCCTCGGGGAACATCTCGCCCTGTTCCTGCGGCACGGCATCGTGGTTTTCGATGACGATGGGCTTTTCCTGCGCAGGCGGCTGTTCGATCGGTTTGCGCAGGTTTTCGGGCGGCGCGTCGACGGGCTTTTCAATCGGCGTTTTCGGTGGCGGCACATCGCCGGGTTCTTTCACAATGTGCCCGATATAATTCTCGAGCGCCTCGAGGTCGAGGCTATAGGCCGACGCCTTGCCCATCTCGCCCGCGCGCTTGACGTCGAAGTAAGGCGTCAACGGCGAATTTTTCATCTGCACTTCGGCCGAGATGTCGTAGGTTTCGGGGCCCATGCTGTAGGCGCCCGTGACGACCGTCGTCGCGCTCTCGTCCGCCAGTTTCAGTTTGTCGATGGTGATTTTGGAATCCCCCACCTTGAACTTCGCAGCGACATCTTTGTATGTCGTATCTGCCGAACCCAGCGCCGTGGCCGCCTGCGCGGCGAAATCGTCGGGCGCATAGGGCATCTTGCCGATCACTGCGCTGAATTTCGCGGGGCTGAAAGCCTCAACCGTTACCGCATCGGCGCGCAACGAAATATCGCCCGCCACGCCGGCGAACCAGTCGTCTTTTGATTTTGAATCGTCTTGCGACAGGTTGAAATCCATGTCGCCGTTGCCCGAAAGCTTGACGCCGTGGAACTCGAGCGCCTCCATCAGCCCCGCAAGAAACGCGCCGTGCATGGCGCCCTTCATCTTGCCTTTCCAGCTGTCTGCCTTCGTGGCCTCTACCTGTGCGCTAACAACACCACCCCAGAGCTTGCCGTCAAAATTACCGACTTTGAGGCTGTCGCCCGTTGCCTCTAGCTTCATCTTTACATCGGTGAAATCGTTGCTGCGCCACTCCATCTGCTTTGCCGTCAAATTCAGCGCCAGCTTGTCGGAAACTTTATAGCCTTCGTGCAGCCAGCTGTCGAAGTCCAGCTTGTTAGCCTCGATATCGCCCTCGTATTTACCGGCGGCGCGCGCCAAAGCAGCGGAAACCACGCCTGCGGTGCGGATACCCTGTATCTTATAAGAATTGGCTGAGCCGATGACGCGCCCTTCCAGTTTGTATGTCTGCTGCCCGTCTTCCTCGACCAGCTTGTCGATAGGCAGGCCCAGCTGCGCCCATACGCCGTTATCCTGCCGCTTGATGCTCAGGTTGTTTTCAAAGGAATAATTGCCATCGTTGTCCTGCGTGCCGCGGCCTTGCAGTTCGACATGGCCGTTGTCGAGCGCGCCGTCGAAAGTGAAATTGAACTGCCCCGCGTCCCCGGTGACGGTGCCTTCAACCTTGCCGGACTGCCCCGCCTGCAGCGGCGGCGGCAGGGTAAAGCCGAAGGCATCCGCGAACATACCGAGTTTTTCGCGCTGCGCCTCGTACTGCAGGTCCATGCCCGTCAGAGGACTGAAACCGGTAACGGTGCCGCGCATGTTGAACGACGGGTTCATCGACAGGAACGACACCACCTGCATTTTGCCGTTATCCAGCGTCGCGTTGAAATTCAGGTCCTGCCCGTGCATCGCACCACGGGAGAAACTGCGGACGTTGACATGAACCTCGCCCTTCGCCTTCATCATGGCAAGCGACAGCGGTTCGAAATCCTTTTTGAACGGCAGGCCGATATCACCTTGGTCGAAAGTCAGGCGCGCGACGAATTCGGGCGTGTCGCCTTTGCGGCTGTTGATATCCAGCCTGCCCGACATTTTCGTGCCGCCGTCAAACTGGGCATCGATATCGAACAGGTTCAGCGCGTCCTTTTTAACATCAAGGCTGGCCGACATATCCAGTTTTTTTACCACGCCGCTCTCGCCGACGGATTTCAGGATATTGCTGTTGCCCATGGCCAATGCCTTGGCCAGTTTCTGGAACTCATCGGAGGTCACCATGACGGTAAACGCGGCGACTTCCTTCGCGGGCGAGACGACCCCCGCAATTTTTACCAAAGATTTTCCGGCCATGTCGAAGCGGCCTTCCTTAACGACCCATTCTTCCTTGTCGGTCGTAGCCGCGAGCGTGACGCCCTGCATATAGGCCCAGGCCCAGGTGATCGCCTTGCCCTTCAATTTTAAACTGGCGTCGAAGTTTTCAGGCGTGGCGAGGAAACCGGGCTTGCCCGCGACTTTCAGGTGGCTGCCCTCGAGTACCGCCGTGACCAGCGGTTTTTTTCCTTTTTCGAAGGCAATGGCAAGGCTACCTTTCAGCGTACCCTTCTCGCCGAATTTGGCGTCGATGTCGGTCAGCTTTGCCTCGCGGCCCTTGTATTGCAGCTGCGCTTTAACGTCAGCGGTGTCGTCCATGAAGGGCATGTTCCGGAAGAAGGGACCCGTAACGATGCTGGAGAGCTTGCCTTCGGTAACGGCAAGGCTGCCCGTGACAGCCAGTTCCGGCGCGCTGGCAACTGTGCCTTCGAAAGAAACTTTTGGCATGCCGGCAGAAGGTGAAAGATTGATGGTAACCGGGACCTCGCCGCCCTCGCCCGCCTTGCCGGTCGACATTTCAACGCCGACCGGTGTTTCACCGTATTTCATCTGCCCTGCCGCGCGGTATGGGCCGGAGAGCGTATCGGCGGAAATGTCGAGGTTCAGGTTTTCGACGCTCCATTCCGCGCCTGTCACCTGGCTTTTGTAGCGCAGCGCGCCATTGGTCATCGTAACCTTGTTCAGGCGGATGGCGTCGCCCTCGATCGCCGACGGCGTTTCCTGTTCCTTCACAATACCCGTCCAGTTGACGGAGCCATCATCCAGCACTTCGAGGTTGACGACGGGATTGGCAAGGTTGATGTTCTCGACCTCGAATTTTCCCTGCAGCAGCGGCTCGAATTTCATTTTGGCTTCGAGGCGCTGCAGCGTCATGAGGCTATCGGCCTTCGATCCCTCGACGTTCGAGAGCGATACATCCTCCAGCAAAATCTGCGGGCTAGGCAGCAGGCTGAAACTGACCTTTCCCTTCACGTCGATTTTAGGGGCAAGGTAGGGCTGGATTTGCGCGATGATGCGCTCTTTGTGCTTGTCCCAGTTGATCAGGCTGGGCGCGACCAACAGCAAGGCGGCAAGGAACAGCGACACGAAAAACAGCGTCGCGACGATTTTTTTCATCATGAGGTCTTTTTCCTTGCAATCACGTCCAGTACGGCGGCAGCCGCCTTCTGGCTGGGCGTTTCAGGGTCGCTGAGGCCGAGCTTGATAAGCGCCTCGCGGAAATCCATCAGCTGGCGCGCGCGGCTTTCCTTGTCGCCCATCAGGCGAAGCAGCTCGGCCGACATTTTCGGTGGTTCGCAGTCTTCCAGCAGCAGCTCAGGCACCACCTCGCGCTTGACGAGGATATTGATCAGGTTGACGTAGGGGATTTTAATCAGGTGCTTCGCCAGGAATGCCGAGGTGGGGCTCAGCTTGTAGGCGATGATATGCGGCGTATCGGCCATGGCGAGTTCCAGCGACACTGTGCCGGAGGCGGCAATCGCAATTGCGCTGGCAGCGAAGGCGTCGAATTTTTCGCCCTCGGTATAAACGAGGATCGGGTTGATGCCCTTGCCGACGAAGAATTTCTCGATCGGGCCTTTCAGGTGCTTCAGCGTAGGGATGACGATAACGGCCTGATGCCTGTTGCGCAGCACGATATCGGCTGTATCGCTGAATTTTTCCAGCAGGCGTGTCAGTTCGGACATGCGGCTGCCGGGTAGCATGCAGAGCACCGGCTGGTCCGGTTTCAAGCCGTGCGCGCGGCGGAAACGGTCGCCGTCGCCGCGGTTTTCCTGCCGCTCGACAACCGGATGGCCGACGAAGGTTGCGGCAAGGCCGTGCTTTTCAAAGTATGGCGGCTCGAAGGGCAGCAACGTCAGGATATGGTCGAGGAATTTCGACACTTTCTCCGCCCTGCCCGGCCGCCAGGCCCAGACGCTGGGCGCAACGTAATGGATGCAGGGAATATCCTTCACGCGGCTTTTCAATTTCTTGATGACGCGGAAGCAGAAATCAGGGCTGTCGATGGTGACGACGGCGTCGGGGCGCGTCTTGCGGATTTCACGCGCGGTCTGGCGGATACGCGCCATGATCTTGAACAACCGCGGCAGAACCTCGGCAATACCCATCACGGAAAGGTCTTCCATGGGGAAGAGGCTTTTCATACCCTCCGCCTGCATCTTCGGCCCGCCGACGCCGTTAAAAGTCGCGTCGGGGTGCTTTTGTTTCAGCGCACGCATGAGGTTGGCGCCGAGGCTGTCGCCCGAGGCCTCGCCCGCGATAATGAAAATATTAAGCGGTTTTTCCATCAGCCTTTGAATCCCAGCATGAAAAGGCCGACTTTGTCGGCGGCAGCGACGGCTTCGTCGCGGTCGAGGATGAGGGATGCCCCTGCTTCAATCGCGATGCCTTCAAGGCCTGCTTCGTATGCTTTGCGCACGGTGCGCAGGCCGATGGCGGGCAGGTCGAGGCGGCGGTCCTGCTGCGGCTTGCATGATTTCACCAGCACGCCGCCGATGCCCTTGCGGCGCAGTTTCTTGCAGCGTTCAAGCAATTCGTCGGTGCCTTCCACGGCCTCGACGCCCAGCACGATACCCTGCTGCACGACGGCGGCCTGCCCGACGTCAATCTGGCCGAGGGTTTTGGTGACGGTAATGCCAAGCTCGACATCCGCGCGGTTTGCTTCGGAAAGCTCGCGCTTGCCCAGCACGCCTTCGGGCGTCACAAGGCCGGGTTCTACTTCATGCGCGCCAATGATGCGAAACCCGTCTTTTTCCAGCTCCTGCGCGACGTTCTTCAGCAAGCCGTCATCGCCAAGGCCGCGCAGGCCAAGGCGCGCGAAAAATTGCAGCGTGCGCAGGTCTGGTTTCAATTCAAGGATGGACGGACGGCGGATGCGCCCTGCCATGACCAGCGTATCGACGCCTTTTGATTTTAAAATACCCAGCGCTTCGGTGGTGGCGCCCAGTTTCGACCAGGCGTGTTCGGTGCCTGCAAGAACATCGTTATCAGTCTGGCCGCGCAGGCCGAGGACGAAGAACGGGCGCTGCTGCCGGCGGCAGGCTTCAATGAGTTTACGCGGCAGCCCCCCGCCGCCTGCTATTATCCCCAGCCGTGACATAGTTTACGTGCCGGTCCTCGGCTGCAGGACGGAGCGGCCTTCCTTGGCGCGGATAAAGTCGATGACGCGCATGACCGTCTGGTCGGCCTGGTAATCGTTGGCGACCTTGGCAGTGCGCTCGGCCAGCGTGCCCTGGCTGTCGAACAAATCCTTGAAGGCCTTCATCAGGGACTGGATCTGGTCCTTGGTGTAGCCGCGACGCTCGAGGCCCACGTAGTTGAGGCCCGCAAGGTGCGCGCGCTCCCCTTTCACGAGGCCAAACGGAATGACGTCGTATTCGACGCCCGACATGCCGCCGATCATGGCGTATGGCCCGATGCGCACGAACTGGTGCACGGCCGACAGGCCGCCGATGATGGCGTAATCGCCCACTTCGACGTGGCCGGCCAGCGTCGCGTTGTTCGCGAGGATGACGTTGTTGCCGACGATACAGTCATGCGCGACGTGCGACGACATCATGAAGAGGCAGTTGTCGCCGACTACCGTTTTCATGCGGTCGCCTTCGGTGCCGGGGTTCATCGTCACGTGTTCGCGGATCTTGTTACGCTTGCCGATGATGAGTTCGGATTTTTCGCCCTTGAACTTCAGGTCCTGCGGCGCGGTGCCGAGCGAAGCGAAGGGATAAACGATGGTTTCATCGCCGATGGTCGTGAAGCCGTCCACCACCACATGCGATTTCAGCTCGACGCGGTCGCCAAGCTTCACGTTGGGGCCGACAACGCAATAAGGGCCGATCTTGACGTCGGCGCCCAGCTGCGCGCCTTCTTCGATGATTGCTGTCGGGTGAATCTGTGCCATCTGAATTCTCCGTTTATTCTAGTTTTGTAATAGCAACCGCTGCCCTACGGGGCAAATCACGGTCTATGACACTGTATTGCAAAGGAAACTTGGTAAAATTGCCTGTTTTTTAAGGCAATTAGCTAGGATTATCCATAATCATGGCTGTAATCACCGCTTCGGCGCAGAGATTGCCGTCTACTTTCGCCTCGCCCTGGAACTTCCAGACGTTGCGGCGGTTCTGCTGCTTCACGACGCTGACCTTCAGCTGGTCGCCCGGCACGACGGGGCGGCGGAATTTGCATTCGTCGATCGCCATGAAATAGACCAGTTTGCCCTCGAGCTCCTTGCCGACCGAATGGACGACAAGCGCGGCCGCGGTCTGCGCCATGCTTTCGATGATGAGGACGCCCGGCATCACCGGCGCGCCCGGGAAATGCCCCTGGAAAAACTGCTCGTTCATCGTCACGTTTTTCAGCGCGGTGGCGCTTTCATAGGGCACGGCCTCCAGCACGCGGTCGATAAGCAGGAACGGATAGCGGTGCGGGATCATCTTGAGGATCTGGCGGATATCGAGCAACACAGGTGCGGGTGCGGGGGCGTTCATTCTTATTCTTCCTCATTCCCTCGTTTGGCGGTCGCCATCTTGGAAACCATGGTGGACTGGCGCAGGAATTGGCGCAGCGGCACGGCGGGCGTGCCCATCACTTCGTCGCCTGCGGAAACATCGCGCAGCACGCCGGATTGCGCGGCAACCTTCGCGCCGTTGCCGATCTTGATATGGCCTGCAAAGCCCGACTGGCCGCCCGTCATCACGTAATCGCCCAGCTGGGTCGAACCGGAAATACCTGTCTGCGAGACAATCACGCAGTATTTGCCAAGTTTAACGTTATGGCCGATCTGGACAAGGTTATCGATACGGCACCCCTGCCCGATCACCGTGTCGGGTCCGGCGCCGCGGTCCACGGTGGTGTTCGCGCCGATTTCGACATCATCCTCGATAATCACGCGGCCCAGCTGCGGCACCGAAACATAACCCGTCGGGTCGATCGCGAAACCGAAACCCTGGCGGCCGATAACGGCGCCCGGATAAATCTTGGCCTTTTTGCCGATGATGGCATGGGTGATATAGACATTCGCGCCGATGTAGCCGTCCTCGCCGATTTCAACGCCGTCGCGGATGACTGCATTAGGCTGGATGCGGCAACGCGCGCCGATTTTCACATGCTTGCCGATCACGACGCCATGCTCGATATGGCAGCCGGGGCCGATCATCGCGGTCTCGTCGATAATCGCCGTCGGGGCGCGCCACTCTTCCGCATGCGGCATGGGATAGAAAGCGGCCGCTGCAATCGCATAGGCTTTGTAGGGGTTCTTGTTTTTCAGCACCACTGTGCCCGCGGGCGCCAGCGGCGCCGCATCGGGCTTCGCGAAAACGGCCGAGGCGCGGGTATGGCGGAAATAATCCGCGTATTTTCGGTTGTCGAAGAAGCTGACCTTGTGCGCATCCGCCTCGTGCAAGGGCGCGACATCATGCACGCTGCGCGAGCCGTGGGCGGGATCGGAAAGTTCCGACCCCGTCATCTCGGCCAGCTGCTGGAGCGTGAAAGGCCCCGCGAGGGTAAAGAAACGCCTGTCAGCCATGTCTGCTTAGTTCTTCTTGACGCCGCCGGACCAGTCGACGGAAATCTTGCTGACCTTGCTGTCAAGGCGCGAGATCACGTCTTTGGTGATGTCCAGATTATCGGCAGCCAGGACCACAGCTTCTTGCGTGAATACCGCGGAATAGCTTTTTTCCTTGGTGATGTCGGCGATGACTTTCACTGCTTCGCGCATGATCTTGTCACGCGACGACAGGCGGGCGAAGGCCAGCGAACGCTTGCGGTCGCGCAGCAGCCCCTCGGCTTTCATGAACCGGCCTTGCAGTTCGTTGTATTTTTTCTCGTAAGCGTCGCGATCAAGCTTGGGGCGCTCGGCTTCGAAAGCGGCCTTTGCCGCTTCGAGGGTCTTGTCTTCTTTTGCCAGTTCCGCTTGGTACTGCTTGCCCTTGCTTTCGATTTCGGCATCAGCGGCCTTGCCGGCGGCAGAGTCCGCCACGACGGCATTGAGGTTGACGAAGGCATAGTTGCCGGGCACGGGCTCGGCCAGCGCGGGAGCGGCCACCATCATGGCGAATGCCGCTGCGATCATTGCGGTTTTGAGTGTTTTCATGTTTTCAGTCCTTTTCTTGCCAGTCTTATAAATTTAGAAACGCGTACCGAAGCTGAAACGGAAGATTTCCGTCTCGTCGAAGTCTTCCTTGACGATGGGTGCGCCAAGGTCCGCGCGGACGAGGCCGAGGGGCGATTTCCAGGATGCGCCCGCGCCCGCCGATATGCGGACCGATTTCGTGTCGTTCACGCCACCCGCGGTGCCGTCCACATCCCACAGCGTACCGAAGTCGCTGAACAGGTGGAACTTGACGCCCAGGTCTTCGGGAAGGAACGACGGGAATTCGACTTCTGCCGAGCCGCGGTAGAAGAAGTTGCCGCCCAGTGCGTCGCGTGTCGTCGCGTCGCGCGGACCGATACCGCCGTCAGCAAAGCCGCGCAGTGTAGCGCCGCCAATATAGAAACGCTCGTTGATCCGCACGTCCTCGCCGCCATATCCTTGCACAGCACCGGCTTCGCCCAACACGCTGAAGATCCAGCGGTCGAAGATGGGGTAATAATATGTGGCACCCAGCTTGCCCCGCACGTATTTAGCCTCGCCGCCCAGGCCTGCGACTTCGGTGTCGATGCGCGCCAGCAGGCCTTCGGTCGGCTCCAGGCGGCTATCGGTCGAGTCATAGGTCAGGCGCTGGCTGATGGCAGAGGTCGTGCGCTTGCCTTCCTGCTGCTTGATGTAGATCGACGCGGTTGCAGGAACGTTGGTGATCTCGTTTCGCTCGAAACGGTAGTTGAGGAACTGGCGCCATTTTTCAGACAGCGGATAGCCAAGGCGCAGGCCGCCACCCGTGCGCTTGCTGTCGTAGGAGCTTTCGTCCTGCAGGTCGCGCGTGATGTGGAACAGGTCGACACCGGCCGAGAGGTCGCGGCGCAGGAAGTAAGGCTCGGTAAAGCTGAAGTCAACCTCGCGGCGCGAGCTTGCAAGCGTGGTGGAAAGCTTAAGCTCCTGCCCCTTGCCGAGGAAGTTTTTCTCCTTGATCGAGAAGTCGCCGAGCGGGCCGTCCGACGTCGAGAAACCCGCGCCGAGCGAGAGTTCGCCGGTCGATTTTTCCTCGACCGCCACGTCGATGTTGGTCTTGTCGGGCGTCGAGCCGGGCACGGGCTTCGCCTCAACCTTTTCGAAGAAGCCGAGGTCGCGCAGGCGCTGTTCGGATTTTTTCAGCTTGCCGATATTGAAGGGATCGGCCTCAGACAGCGTCATTTCGCGGCGGATCACTTCGTCGAGGGTACGGACGTTGCCGCTGATATTGATATTCTCGACGAATACCTTCTGGCCTTCGTTGATGGTGAAGGTCAGGTTGATGAGTTTCTTGTCGCGCAGGCGCTCGGCGTTCGGGCGCACGTCGACGAAACCCTGCTGGTCTGTGCCGAGTTCCTCGGTGATTTTGTTGATCGAATTCTCGATTTCGCTGGCCTTGTACCATTCACCGGGTTTGAAGGTCAGCACCTTGCGGTATTTTTCAGCCTTCACCTCGGGGATATTGCTGACGAGGGTGATCTTGCCGACGCGGTAACGCGGTCCCTCTTCCATCGTATAGGTGACATAGAAATTCTTGCGGTCGGGCGACAGCTCGGCGACGGCGTTTTCGACGCGGAAGTCGGCATAGCCGTGTTCGAGGTAGAATTTACGCAGCAATTCGCGGTCGAAAGCGAGGCGGTCGGGGTCGTATTTGTCGTCGCCGGACCAGAAGCGCCACCAGCTTTCTTCCTTGGAGCGCACGACACTCATCAGCTTGTCGTCGTCGTAATGCGTGTTGCCGATGAAGCTGAGGCGCGAGATAAGTGTTTGCGGGCCTTCGGAAATTTCGAAGACGAGGTTCACGCGGTTCTGGTCGAGCTTGATGATCTTGGGCTCGATATGCGCGCTGAAGCGGCCGCCGACGCGGTAGATTTCCTGCAGGCGCTCGACGTCCGCCTGCACCTTGTTGCGGGTCAGCACGTTGCGGGGGCGCAGCTGCACTTCGTTCAGCAGGTCTTCGTCCTTGACCTTCTTGTTACCCTCGAATGCGATCTGGTTGATGATGGGGTTTTCGACCACGACGATAATAAGGTCGCTGCCTTCCTGATAAAGCGACACGTCGGCGAAAAGGCCTGTGCCGAACAGGGTCTTCAGCGCGCCGTCCAGCTTGTCGGCGTCGAAGCTGTCACCAGGCTGCATCTCTACGTATGACAATATAGTTGCGGGCTCGATGCGCTGGTTGCCCTCCACCTTGATCTGGCGGATCTGCTGTGCCGCGGCATCGGGCACGGCAAAGGCTAACGTCAAATATGCGGCAACGCCGGCGACGGCCAACAATCGCTTAAGGTGTGACAAACTTTCCATCTCGATCTGTGCTTCGAAGTTTTGTAGTGCCGGTTTTTTATTTCTTTTTGGTGGTAGTAGAAGTCGTAGTCGCTTTGCCGGCCGCGGAAGATTTCGCGTTGTACATCTGCACGATGTCGTTCCAGGTGGCGAGGAACATAATACCCAATAAAAACACCAAGCCAACCCTTAAAGCGTATTCCTGGATACGTTCATTCAAGGGTTTACCACGGAGCTTTTCCATAGCATACATCGCGAGATAGCCCCCATCGAGCATGGGGATGGGAAGAATGTTGACGAGGCCGAGGTTTACAGAAAGCAAGGCCGCGAAAGTGATGAAGGCAATCAGGCCCTGCGCGGCGAAATCGCCCGCATAGGCGCCAATGCGCAGGATCCCGCCCAGCTCGTCCGCCGAACGGGTGCCGATAATCATCTGCCCAAGCGCCTTGAGCGTATCCGAGGTGATGCTATAGACGGTTTTGAACGAACCGGCGATCGCGCTGAAGAAAGTATGCTCCTTCATTTCAAAGTCCCCGCCGGGGCCCTTGATGCCGATGCGTCCGATTTCATGCTTGAAGCCGAAACGGTCGGTCTCCACGACGCGGCGCGGCGTGACGCTGATGGTCACAGGCTTTTTTATGTTCCAGCTGGGTTCGCCCGTCTTCTTGTCCTTGCCCAGATAACGCGCGACTTTCAGCTCGAGCGTCTGGTCAAGGTAGAGCGCGGTGTACTTGCGCAGGTCGTCGAAACGCTGGATTTCCTCGCCGTTAACCGAGAGGATTTTGTCGTCGAGCTTCAGGCCCGAACGCTCGGCCGGGCTGTCCTCGACAATCGCCGCGGCCACGGGTGGCACGTAAGGCTCGCCCTGGGTGATGTAGAGGCCACTCAGGATCAGGATGGCGAAGAGGTAGTTGATGGCGGGGCCGGCGAAAACGATCGCCGCGCGCTTGCGGATGGGCTGGGCAAAGAAGGCAACTTTGCGCTCTTCCGCCGTATAGACTTTGGGCTGCGGGGCGCCTTCGACGGGCTCGGATTGCGAGGGGTCAACGTCGCCGAACAGCTGGACATAACCTCCCAGCGGGATCATGCAGAACTTCCAGCGGCACCCTTTCTTGTCGGTGCGGCCGAATAATTCTTTCCCGAAACCGATAGAAAATTTCTCGACCTTCACGCCGCACCAGCGCGCGACAATATAATGGCCAAACTCGTGCACGAAAACGAGGATGGACAGGACGAGGATAAAGGGGCCGCCGTAGTCGCGGACGAATTCATAAGGGGTGACAACCGCCTTATGCAAGATTTCCATGATGTCCATGCTGGGTAACCCCCTGTGATTCCGTGACTCTTGTTTCTTTTATTATTTTAACGCCGTAACGATGCTGGCGGCAATAGTACGCGTTTCGCGGTCGATGGCAAAGACATCTTCCAGCGTTGATATGGGCCGCGCGGGAAGCTTTTGCAAGGCCTTCTCGGCCACCTCCTCAATGGCGCTGAAAGCGATCTTGCGCTGCAGGAAGGCCTCGACCGCGACCTCGTTGGCGGCGTTCAGGACGGCCGGACGCCCTCCTCCGGCCTCGAGGCATTGGCGGGCCAGCTTGACGGCATAAAACCGCTCCGTATCAATAGGCTCAAAGTTAAGATTTAAGTCTTTGTTTAAATTAAGCGTTTCACCCGTTGTTTTTATACGCTCCGGCCATGCCATTGTATAGGCGATAGGCGTCCGCATATCCGGCGCACCCATTTGAGACAGGATGCTTCCATCTATATATTCAACCATTGAATGAACAACGGACTGCGGATGGATAAGGACATCGATTTGTTCGTTTTTGAGATTAAATAAATACGCCGCCTCTATGATTTCCAACGATTTATTCATCATAGTCGCGCTGTCGATGGAAATTTTCGCGCCCATCGCCCAAGTGGGGTGCTTAACTGCCTCTTCGGGCGCGATACCCGCCAGCTCTGCGCGGCTGCGGCGCAGGAAAGGACCGCCCGAAGCGGTCAGGATAATGCGCTTGATACCCCGGCGTTCGGCGTCGAAAACCTGGAAGACGGCGTTATGCTCACTGTCTACGGGCAGCAGTACCGCACCCGACTTTTTCACCGCCTCGATCATGAAGTCGCCGGCACAGACCAGTGATTCCTTATTCGCAAGCGCGACAGTGCGACCCTGCCGGATGGCTTCGAGCGTAGCCCTGACGCCTGCCGCGCCGACAATTGCGGCCATGATCCAGTCGCTGGGCTGGGCGGCGGCCTCGATGACGGCATTCTCCCCCGCGGCGGTGCGGATGCCTGTAGCCGCCAAGGCGGTTTTCAGGGCGGCGTGCTGGCTTTCATCGCCAATCACTGCCAGTTTTGCACCCAGCTCGCGCGCCTGCTGCGCGAGGAGGTCGACGTTTTTATAAGCCGTCAGCGCCTGCACGCGGAACTTGCCGGGATGGCCCTTGATAAGGTCGACAGTGCTGCGGCCGACCGAGCCGGTGGAGCCTAAAATGGTGACGGTTTTGGAAGCTGTATCGACCGCGCGCGCCGGCTGCATAAGGGGTTACCCCATCGCCAGCATCTTGACAACGCCGAACAACAGGGCGACCAGCAACAGTGCATCGATGCGATCGAGGATGCCGCCGTGGCCGGGGATCAGCGTGCCCGTATCCTTGATGCCATAGTGGCGCTTGAAGATGGAGATAAACAGGTCACCCGCCTGCCCGAACATGGCCAGCACGAAGCCGAGCGCGAAGTAGGCCGTCGGGCCCATGCCGCCGATGGTGGCGGTGTTGAAAGTTGTCAGCGTCCAGGGGCAGGCCATGCCGGCCGCGACAAGACCCGCGCCGACGCTGGAGCCGATGAAACCAGCCCAGGTTTTCTTGGGGCTGATGCGCGGCGCCAGTTTCGGCCCGCCGATCGCCTTGCCGGTGAAATAGGCGCAGGTGTCGCTGGCCCAGACGATGAACATCAACGTCAGCATGTGGAACAGGCCATGCGCATCGCCGTTGCGCAGCCAGACCATGATGTTCATGGAAAAGCCGATATAGAGCACGCCGAAAACCAGCTGGCGGAGCTTCGGCCCCTTGTGCGTGAAGTTATAGGCATAGATGGGGAAGCACAGCGCCAGCAGGAACCAGAACCCCAGCACAGGGTTCGTCACGAACCCGTCCTTGTCGGTCAGCATGCCCGACACAAATACGGCAAGCCCTGCAGCCCCTGCCGCAAGTCGCGTCAGCAGGCGCGGCGGATGCTTGCCCGTCATTACCATGCGCGACCATTCGAAAGCCGCAACAACGGCGCCCGCCGCCATCATCAGCGTATAGGGGAACCCGCCCGCCCATAGCACCAGCAGGACGGCAGGCACGAATATCAGCGCCGATTTGGCGCGCAGGCGCAGTGAGCTGTCGATTTTCTTTTCTTCGGTCATGACGATGCTGCCTTTCGCGAGAGGCCGCCATAACGGCGGTCGCGCCCGTTGAAGAAGGCGATCGCCTCCTCCATGTCCTTCTTGCCGAAATCGGGCCAGAGGGTGTTGGTGAAAAACAGCTCGGCATAGGCCAGCTGCCACATCAGGAAATTGCTGATACGCGATTCACCGCTCGTCCTGATCATCAGGTCGGGGTCGGGGATACCGCGCGTCATCAGGTAGCGGGAGAAAATATCCTCGTCTATTTTTTCGATATCGACCTTATCGGCCTTCGCCTGGCGCGCCAGTTCCTTGGCGGCGAAGACAATATCCTGCCGCCCGCCGTAGGACAGCGCGATGATGACGGTGATCTCGCGGTTATCCTTCGTCTCCTCTTCCATTTTCTGGATCGTCCTGACGATGTCTTCAGGCAGCCGCGTGCGGTCGCCGATGACCATCAGGCGCGCGCCTTTCTTTTTCATCTCCGCGGTTTCGCGGGACAGGTAATAACGCAGCAGGTTCATCAGGTCGTCGATTTCGGCGGCCGGACGGTTCCAGTTTTCGGACGAAAAGCTGAAGAGAGTGATAAAGGGAACGCCAAGTTCCTGCGCAGCCTCGACCGCGCGCTGTGCGGCCTCCGCGCCTTTCTTGTGGCCTTCAGAACGGCTCAGACCCCGCGCAGTCGCCCAGCGTCCGTTGCCATCCATGATGATGGCGACGTGGTTTGGCGTTGCGGCGGTGTCAGATGCAGGTGACATCAGACCTGCTTGATCTCCGTTTCCTTGTGCGCGAGGCTGTCGTCGATTTTCTTGATCCACTGGTCGGTCATTTTCTGGATCTTTTCCTCGTTCATTTTGAGGGCGTCTTCGGACAGCTGGCCTGCGGCTTTCATCTTCTTGGCATTGTCCATGCCTTCGCGGCGGATGTTGCGGACGGCGACGCGCGCGGCTTCGGCATATTTCGCGGCGACTTTCGCCAGTTCGACGCGGCGTTCTTCGGTCAGGCCGGGCAGCGGTACGCGGATCAGCGAGCCTGCGGGCTGCGGGTTGAGGCCGAGTCCGGCGGAGGCAATGGCCTTTTCAACGGCTTTCGCGTTGTTGGCATCCCAGACCTGCACGTTCAGCAGGCGCGCTTCGGCGACGGAAACGGAGGCGACCTGGTTCAGCGGCATCTTCGCGCCGTAGACTTCGACCTGCACGCCGTCGAGCAGGTTGGCGGAAGCACGGCCGGTGCGCAGGCCGCTCAGTTCTTTGGAGAAACTGTCATGCGTCGCATGCATGCGGCGCTCGAGATCGTTCATATTTACATCAGCCATTTGCGGCCTCCTTCTGGTCAGTCACAATTGTACATTCGCCGCGGCCCTGCATGATTTCAGCAAAGGCGCCGGGGCGCTTGATAGAAAAGACGATAACGGGGACGTTGTTTTCGCGCGCCAGCGAAATGGCCGCAGCGTCCATGACGCCGAGGTCTTTGGCGAGCACTTCAAGGTAGGAAAGCCTGTCGTATTTTTTGGCGTTCGGGTTTTTGGCGGGGTCAGCGGTGTAAACGCCGTCGACCTTCGTGCCCTTCAGCAGCGCGTCGCAGCCCATTTCATTGGCGCGCAGCGCGGCGGCACTGTCGGTCGTAAAGAACGGGTTGCCGGTCCCCGCGCCGAAAATAACCACTCTGCCCTTTTCGATGTGGCGGATGGCGCGGCGGCGGATGTAAGGCTCGCAGACGCTGTCCATCGGTATGGCCGATTGCACGCGCGTATCGACGCCGATTTTTTCCAGTGCGTTTTGCAGCGCGAGGGAGTTGATGACGGTCGCCAGCATGCCCATGTAATCGGCGGAAGCCCGGTCCATGCCCTCCGCCGCGCCTGAGACGCCGCGGAAGATGTTGCCGCCGCCCACAACGAGGCAGACCTGCACGCCCAGTTTCAAGGCGTCTTTGACATCTTTGGCTACGCGGTTGACGGTATCGGTATCAATGCCGTATTCGCCGTCCCCCATCAGGGCTTCGCCTGAAATTTTCAACAGGACGCGCTTGTATACTGGCTTCGACATGTGACCCGTAACCCCTTGGGTGTGAAGAATGTAGTTTGCGTAGTTTATATAGTAAAAGGCCCTCCCCTCAATTCCCCTGAGAGGAGGGCCTTTGTATCCTTAGCCGCCGGCGGCCATTTTGGCCACTTCGTTGGCGAAGTCGTCTTCTTTCTTCTCGACGCCTTCACCCACTTCGTAGCGGACGAAGCCGGCCAGTTTAACGGGCGCGCCCGCTTCCTTGCCTGCTTTTTCCAGCACAGCGGAGATTTTGGTTTCGCCGTCGATCACGAAGGTCTGTTCGAGCAGCACGACCTGTTCGTAGAACTTGCGGAGGGAGCCTTCGACCATCTTCTCGACGATCTCGGCGGGCTTGCCGCTTTTCGCCGCTTTATCTGCGTAGACAGAGCGTTCGCGGGCGATAAGGTTTTTATCGAGCGAGGCGACGTCCAGCGATTCAGGACGGGCAGCCGCGATATGCATCGCGATCTGCTTGCCGACGGCCTGCAGTTTTTCCGCGTTGCCGGTCGATTCAAGCGCGACGAGCACGCCGATCTTGCCGCGGCCGGGCGAGAGCGCGCTGTGCACGTAGCTTGCGACGACGCCCGAGTTGACTTTGATCGACTGAAGGCGGCGCAGCGTCATGTTCTCGCCGATGGTGGCGATGAGGTCGGTCAGTTTCTGCTCTGCCGTCTTGCCGCCCAGTTGCGTTGCCTTCAGCTTCTCGACGGTGTCGATCTTGCCTTTCAGCGCGGCGTCGGTGATTTCGGTCAGGTATTTCTGGAAGTCTTCGTTGCGCGAGACGAAGTCGGTCTCGGCGTTCAGTTCCAGCACGACGCCGAAGGTGCCTTCGGAGGCGACGGAAACGAGGCCCTGCGCAGCCGCGCGGCCCGATTTCTTGGCGGCCGAAGCGAGGCCTTTCTTGCGCAGGAAGTCCATGGCGGCTTCGACGTCGCCCTTGGTTTCGACGAGCGCCTTTTTGCAGTCCATCATGCCGGCGCCGCTTTTTTCGCGGAGGTCGGCTACGAGTTTTGCTGTGATCTCGGTCATAATATTATCCCCTCTTCTGTTTTGGAAACGTCATCCCCGCGTAAAAACGGGGATGACGTTGCCTTGTTCATTCGCTGCCGCGGGCGCGGCAGCGGTATCGATTAGCCGGCGGCTGCCGCCTTGACTTCTTCTTCCAGGCTTTCCGGTTCCGGATTAGCCGAAGCGCCGGTGTCGGCGCCGGTGGAAGTGACTTCAGCCTGCAGGCCGTCGAGGACGGCTTCGGCGAAGAGGTCGCAGTACAGGTTGATGGCGCGGGTTGCGTCATCGTTGCCGGGGATCATGAAATCCACGTTGTCGGGATCGCAGTTGCTGTCGACCACGCCGAAGACCGGAATACCGAGACGCTTGGCTTCCAGGATCGCGTTGGATTCTTTCATCACGTCGATGACGACCATTGCGTCGGGCAGGCCGCCCATGTCCTTGATGCCGCCGAGTGCTTTTTCCAGCTTCTCTTTCTCGCGGGCGAGGTTCAGTTGTTCTTTTTTCGTCAGGCCGTGCTGGACTTCGGGGTTAGCGAGCATTTCGTCGACCTGGCGCAGGCGCTTGATCGAGTTCGAGATGGTGTTCCAGTTGGTGAGCATGCCGCCCAGCCAGCGGTAGTTGACGTAGTACTGGCCGCAACGCTTGGCGGTTTCAGCGACTTTGTCTGCAGCCTGGCGCTTGGTGCCGACGAACAGGACGCGGCCGCGGTTGGCGACGATGTCGCGCACGCCTTTGAGCGCCTGGTGCAGCATCGGCACAGTCAGCTCAAGGTTGATGATGTGGACGTTGTTGCGATGGCCGTAGATGTACGGCTTCATCTTGGGGTTCCAGCGGCGGGTGTGGTGGCCGAAGTGGACGCCCGCTTCGAGCAGCTGGCGCATGGTGAACGTAGGCATAGTCATTTGATCGGTATCCTTTTCCGGTTATGACCTCTGCGGATGCAGTCCCTTCCGGGACACCGAAGCGGTCGCCTGTGAACAGGTTTCCGCAAATCCGCATGTGATTTTAGTACACGGACATAAGGACCATCCTCATGTCTCGTGCGGGCGTTTTTACAGGTAACGCGCGTATTTTGCAAGGAAAACATTGGGTTTTTCAAAGGCCGCCCGCCCCGTTTGTGCAGGACTTCAGCAGCTTTTCAGGAGATCGGGTGACGGCCCTGTTGCCGTTTCGGGGCATTCCTGCCCTCTTTTTCCCGATAAATCCATTTGTTTTCAATTAGATAATAAGTGAAGCGCTTCCCCTGTTTTTATTTGACATAACGCAACCGTTTTAGATATACTCGCGGCACAAGAAAAACAGAGGGCTAAGTAAAAATAATGAACTGGAATCCTTACAAAAGACCCGATTACAAGAACATGACGGATGCCGAACTGGATGCGACGGTAAAGAGCCTCGACCGCAAACAGAAGATCGCCCTCGCCGTCAACGTGCTGGCGCTGGGCTGGGCCTGCGTCGCGCTGGGCGGCATTTTCTGGCCGGCAATCTTCCCCGCCATCCCCGCCTTCGTCAGCAACTTCATGGTGGCGGGCGCCCTGTTCTCGCAGACGCGCTTCAGCACACTCAGGCGCGAATGTAATAGTGAAAAGCTTGACCGCGAGCTCGCGCAGCTGAGCAATACCTTCCAATCGACCATGAAAAGCCTGGCCGAAGACGCCGCACCCAAACCCGCCAGCGAACCCGTCAAGCCTTCCTTCAACCATACTGCCGCGACGGTGCTGGACGAGGACATCGAGGTCAGCAAGCCCCTCACCTTCAAGAAAAAAGCTCCGGGCGCGACCGCGTGATAGGCTTCATCAAGAAAATCTTCGGCCCCTCCAACTGCGATGACGCCAAGCTGGCAGAACGCACGGTACGCGCGGCGAAGGCTAACGACATCACGAATTTCTACGGGTGCTGCGGGTCGTGGTCGGCGATGGCATCGGTGCCTGCGCTCCTTTGCATGTTTATCGGCCTTCCGGGCATTATTCCGTTCGCGCTCTTCGCAGGCGGGCTTGCCGTTCTCGGCAGCGCGATCCCGATGATCAAGCTGACCGAAAAGATCGAAAACGCCTTTACCACCGAATGCAAGAGCCGCAAAGTCTGTCCGCCCGGCTGGGACCGCGATTATTTCCTTCCGCCCGAGCCGAAGAACGACAACAATCCGCAAATTCCCGTACTGACCGACATCTTCGATCCCCAGGCCGCCATTACGCTCGGCGAGAAAATAGCCGTTGGCCGTACGCTGAAGCTGAAACGCAAACCCCATGCCTTCCGCAAATCCTGACAGGAAAATCTACCGCACCCCGTCTTTCAGCATCATGAAGGACGGCGTCGAGCATATCGTTTACTGGAGCATCGACCCGTCATATTTCAACGCGGGCAAGGCCTATGTGCGGGAAAACGATATGGACCCGAAATTCTGCACCTCGCGCGTCGCGACCGACGAACTGCCGGAACTGGAAGCGCTCCGCGCCATCCAGAAGTTCGAGGAAGACGCCGCCGCGAAATATCCCCTGACACCGCCCGGCCACACGCACCGCAAATGGGAAAGCGACAGCTCCGCCAAGGCGCCCCACTGGCAAGAGCACCCCGCCATAGAAGAAGACCGCACACGGCAGAACCAGGCGGCGCTGAAGGCGAAAAAGCCTTCATTCAAGCTGAAATAACGCGGCCTGCTTGCCCGCCCCGCGGCAGAGGGGTAAACTAAAGGTATGGCCCGCCGCTATCCCTATATCATCGCCCTCCTCCTCTGCCTCGCCGCTTTTCCGGCGCGGGCGGATGATTTCGAGGATGGCAGGGCGGCCTATTACAAACATGAATTCAAGACCGCGCTGAAACTCTGGCAGCCGCTGGCCGACAAAGGCCATCCCGGCGCGCAGTTCGGCATGTACACGCTTTACGAGAACGGCGAAGGCGTCAAGAAAGATACCGCACAATCGCTCAAATGGCTGAAAAAAGCGGCGTCGCAGGATCACGTCAATTCGCTCTACACGCTCGGCTTCAAATACGACATCGGTGAAAACGTCAAACAGGATTTCACCGAAGCCGCAAAATGGTACCGGAAGGCGGTCGACAAAGGCGACGGCGCGGCGGCGGTAAACCTCGCAGCCCTCTACGAAAACGGCCGGGGGATGAACAAAGATGATGCCGAGGCCGCAAAACTTTATGCCATGGCCGCGCAACAAGGGATTCCGTTCGGCGAATACAACCTGGGCGCCATGTATTCCGAAGGGCGCGGCGTGATAAAAGACTTCGCCACCGCCGAAAAATACCTGCTGGCCGCAGCCGACGACGGCATGAAGGAAGCAATCACGCGCCTTGGCGAAATATATGCCGAGGGCGGCAACGGCATCGACCGCGACTATCAAAAGGCCATCCGCTTCCTCGAGCACGGCACGAAGCTGGAAGATCCGCAGGCCATGGTCGACCTTGGCCTCATGTACCAGCAAGGTACAGGGGTCATGCAGGATTACAACATCGCGTTGAACTGGTACCGCCGCGCCGCCGACAAAAACGACGCCCGCGGGCAAAGGATGCTGGGCGAGATGTACCTGCACGGCCATGGCGTGCCGCAGGACAACAGCCTCGCCGCGATGTGGTACAAGCTGTCGGCGCTGCAAGGCGACGGAGACGCACAGGTCAGCCTTGGCCAGATGTACGAAAACGGCAAGGGCGTCGCCACCAACTACCCCGAAGCTGCGAAGTGGTACAAGCTTGCCGCCGAACGAGGCCACGCCCCCGCTGCCGCGCACGTAGGCGCTATATACGAGAAAGGCCTCGGGTTAAAGGCGGATAACGTGCAAGCCTATGCCTGGTATGCAGAGGCCGTGGAAAAAGGCGATGCTGCGGCCAGAAAAACGCTCGAGGAACTGGCCGCGAAAATGACACCGGCTGAAATCGCCAAAGCCAAAAAAGCCAGCCTGAAATGGCCTGTCATCCCGAGATAACGCCCCTGAATTTTGTTCTTGTTTTGTTCTCATGGTTGTGCTATGCTCAAATCATGATGAAAAAATGTATCCTTTTCCTGATTAAAATAACCAAAAGCCTCCTCAGGAGGGCCCTAACCCCCTCACAAACAAAGGAAAACAACCCGGTACCACCCGATGTAACCTCCTCCGCGCCCCTTGCGAATATGCAGGTGTCCGGGCAATACCGCCCGGAAAGAACCGAGGAGCCCCACAATGACCCTCACAGAGAAAACCGGCAAGTGCTGCGGCAGCTTCAATTCGGCAGTGCAACCGGCGGCAAAAGCCCCCGCGCTGAACCCGAACGATGTCTGCCCCTGCTACCGCAAGCCAGCACCCAAGATGTAACGCAGAAAAGGCCGGCTCCCGCACAAGGACCGGCCTTTTTTATCACCCCTTTCGTTTCTTCCGGCGGCCGTTGTACACTCGGCCATCATGTCACCCAAAGACGATACCTGGCGCACGCATGCTTACCCGGCCGAGAGGCCCTCGGGGTACGATTACATCTTCTGGGTCATGGAACCCGCGTACCAAAAACCGGGATACCAGATCCGCGAACACAAGATAGCGCCCCGCTCCGCCTTCAGCAGCCGCATCGCCGACGGTATCGACGAGCGGGAAGCCATGAAAATGATGGCAGGCCTGGAAGCCAGAGAGGCCCGCCGTACCGCGCCCGTGGCCGAGGATAAACTAGCCAACTGCCTTGGAACCGAAGAACCCTACCGCACGGCCAGCCATATCGCCGCACACCCGTCAGTCACAACGGCGCTGACACAGCAGCGATTGAAAGAGCTGAAGGGCAAGAAACCCGCGTTCAAGCTTAAGTAGAGAATTACCGCCGCGGCCCTTTAAGCAACAACCCGCCGCAGGCCGTCAGCACAACACCGAAAAATCCCAGACATGCCGTCACCAACCAGTTGAGTGCGCCGTAATCTATGGTGGCGGTATCGGCTGAATCCCTTTGCAAATAGATTACCGTTACGCTGTCGCCTTTTTTGTGGTTGGCCTGGCTGTCGACAATTGAATCCTTGAATTCAACATCATGCCCGATGCTGTCCTGGAATTTCACCATGTAGCGGAATTTTTTGATGGTAACGGAGCCCTGCCCCTTGCGCTGCTCGGTCTCCAGTGTTTCGATGACGTCGGTGACTGTGCCTTGGGCGCGGAGGCCTTGTGTTACCAGTTCATAGGTATTTTTGGCCGCCCATGCCGCGCCGCACAGGAACAATATTCCCAACACGACAACGAAAAGCCCCGCCAGCGTACCTCCGCCGCCTTCCGCGCGGAAGTTGAGTTGCATATTACAAACCCATGCGGTTGATGAGATAACGCATCATCAGGCGGAACTTGCTTTCCTTCGGCTGCGCTTCGGCAAGCGCCTTCAATTCGGCAGCGGCGCGTTTCTGGCCCAGAATGGCCTGCGTATCTGCGAAATATTGTTTGACGTCGGACGGACGGACGTTGCCCGTTGCGGCCAGCTTCGTCAGCACGGCTTCCTCCCCCGGCTCCAGATCATCGTCGGATTCAGCAAGCAAAGTCCCGAAGTGGAATATGATAGCGCGGTCTTCCTTGTCCGTGACGCGCTCCAGAAGGGCATTCAAGTCCGTATTCTGCGCGACCATGTCTTCGCCGAGCGTCAGACGCTGGTCCGCGCTCAGGCCTTTCAGCGTAGCAAGCGCGTTGTTGATGAAGGCGATTTCGGGGTCTTCGATCTGCCCGTCCGATTTCGCCAGCGCGATAATGCAGCGCCACATATGAAAGGTGCTGTCGCTGACGGCGGTGATGTCGCTGCTTTGGACGCTTTCGGCCATGGCAATTCCCCTGTTGAAAATACTGCCAACAAGCCTACACAGCGTCCCCCGCCATGACAAGGAACCCTGCGCCGGTTATGGCAAGCAATTGCGGAAAAACGTCATATTTCAAGGCGACTTTTTCGGCTATCCTGTAGCGCGATGAAAAAGACGGAAAATATCGGCGCGGCCGCCCTCCTCCTCGGGTCCAGCATTTTGCTCTCCCGCATTCTGGGGTATGTGCGCGAAATGCTGCTGGCCTATAAATTCGGCGCGACGCCGACGACAGATGCCTTTTATGCAGCGTTTCAAATTCCGGACCTACTGAACTATTTCCTCGCGGGCGGGGCGCTCTCGATCGCCTTTATTCCGCTCTATAACAAAATACAGGCGAAGGACGGCGAAAAAGCCGCGAACCGCCTGATGGCGAACGTACTGGGCATGATGGGCGCGATTGCGATTGTCGCGACCGCGATTTTGTGGTGGCGCGCCGAAGGGCTGGTACGCTTCCAGTTCCCGAAGTTCGATGATACGACAACGGCGCTGACAGTGCAGCTGACGCGCATTGTGTTACCGGCGCAGATATTCTTTATCACCGGCGGCATTTTGCAGGCCGTGCTTCTGGCTCATCGGAGTTTCCAGGCGGCAGCGCTGGCGCCCCTCATTTACAACGCCTGCACTATTCTGGGGGGATGGTTTCTGTACCCGGTCTGCGGCATCGAGGGCTTTGCCTTCGGCACGCTGGCAGGCGCGGTGCTGGGGCCCTTCCTGATGCCCCTGCTTTATTGCCGCGGGAATATTCCTGTCCGCCTGAAGTTCAAGCCGACGGATAAAAAATTTCTGCTGTACCTTGGATTGGCGCTGCCGTTGATGCTGGGGCAGACCCTGCTGACCGTCGACGAATGGTACGAGCGCTGGTTCGGCGCGTTGCTGGAGGCTGGTTCGGTTGCGCAACTTTCCTTCGCGCGAAAATTAATGCTGGTGCCGATTGCCGTCATCGGGCAGGCAATTGGTGCGGCGGCATTGCCGACCTTGTCGAAACTCTATGCAGAGGGCAAGACGAAGGAACTGGACAAGACACTGCTGCAGACCTTGCAGACAGGACTGGCTCTGGCGGTGCTTGCGGGCGCGGCCTTCTTTACGATTGCCGAGCCTGCGGTGAGGCTGGTGTACCAGCATGGTGCGTTCGACGCCCACAGCGCGGGGATTGTCGGCATGCTGGCGGCGCTGCTGGCGTTTGCCATACCGGCATGGATTATCCAGCAGATTGCCGTGCGGTCTTTTTACGCACGTGGCGATACCCTGCGGCCGATGATTTTGGGCACGCTGATCTGCCTTGGCGTTATTCCCGTTTACATGTACCTGTCGGATGCTTATGGCGTCAGCGGGCTGGCACTGGCGGGGGCGATTGCCATGACGATAAATGCCCTGATGACGCTGGCATGCGCGCGCAAGTGGCATGGCGCACCGCACCTAATGCCGCTGTTGCAGACGCTGGGCACGACATTGCTGGTAGCGGTGCCCTCGGCAGGGCTTGCCATTTTCGCTGTGCGGGAGCGGGCGCTGATGCTGCCGCTGGAGGGTTTTAGCGTGAAACTCGTGGCGCTGGCCGATATGGCGGCCGCAGGCGCGGCCTTTGCCATTATCGCCCTTCCCGCCATCTGGCTGTTCGGCGAGGAAGGCCTGCGGCAATACCTTAAAAGGCTTGTTTTAAAGGTCTTTTAGCGATAATCTCCGCGTCATGATTACTAACGAACTGCTTTTATTCATTGGTGCGGGTTTCGTGGCGCAGCTGATCGACGGCTCGCTCGGGATGGCCTATGGCGTTACGGCGTCAAGTTTGCTGCTAAGCCTCGGGTTGCCCCCCGCATCTGTCAGTGCGACGGTACATGCCGCGGAATGTTTTGCGACGGGTGCTTCGGCTGCTTCCCACCATATTTTCGGCAATGTGAAGAAAAAGCTGTTCAAGAAACTGGTTTTCCCCGGCATGGCGGGCGCGGTGATCGGCGCCTATATCCTGACGCAGCTCGATGGCGAGAAAATCAAGCCCTATATCGCGGCTTACCTGCTGGTGATGGGTGGTATCATTATCCTGAAAGCCTTCAAGAAAATCCCGCCCAAGGAAGTGACCAAACATGTGCGCCCGCTGGGCTTCTTCGGCGCCTTCATCGACACCATCGGCGGCGGCGGATGGGGGCCGATTGTGGCCTCGAACCTCGTCGCGCGCGGCAACGACCCGCGCGAAACCGTTGGCAGCGTGAACGCGGCGGAATTTTTCGTGACGCTGGCGGGATCGGTCACCTTCTTCCTGACCATCGGCATCACGAATTACGAAGCCATCGTTGGCCTTGCCATCGGCGGGGTGCTGGCTGCGCCCATTGCGGCTTACCTGTGCAAACGCATTCCCATCAAGCCGTTTATGGTCGGCGTTGGCGTGCTGGTGATCATCGTCAGCCTTCGTACAATCTTCAAGGCCGTGGGGTGGTTATGAGTGAACGTAATCGCGAAAAAGACTGGTTCGGCTACAAGCGCGTGAACCCGCGCGAGAAAACCAAGCTGGTGACCGATGTCTTCGACAGCGTCGCGGATAAATACGACCTGATGAACGATTTGATGTCGGGCGGCATCCATCGCCTGTGGAAGAACCGTTTCGTGCAGTTGATGTCGCCCCGCGCCACGCGCTCGCTGCTGGATGTGGCAGGCGGTACTGGCGATATCGCCTTCCGCTACCGCGCGCGCGCGGGCGAAGGCGCAAAAATAACCGTCTGCGACCTGAACAAGGAAATGCTGAAGGTCGGCAAGGCGCGCGCCATCGACCGCGGTTACCTGAAAGGCTTTGACTGGGTGACGGGCAATGCCGAAAGCCTGCCGTTCGGCGAGCGGCAGTTTAACCTATATTCCATCGCCTTCGGCCTGCGCAACGTAACACATATCGACGATGCACTGGCCGAGGCTTACCGCGTACTGAAACCGGGCGGACAGTTTTTCTGCCTCGAGTTCAGCCATGTCAAGAACCCGGCGCTTCGCAAGGCTTATGACGCCTGGTCATTCAACGTCATCCCCGCAATAGGTGAAAAAGTGACGAAAGACCGCGAGAGCTACCAGTACCTTGTGGAGAGCATCCGCCAGTTCCCGAAGCAGGCAGAGCTGGCTTCGCGCCTTGAAACTGCCGGTTTTGAAAAAGTACGCGTCATCAACCTTTCGGGCGGCATCGCCGCGATCCATACAGGCGTCAGGTTGTGAGCATCTTGCTCTGGCATGCCTCCGGCACCGGCGAAAACGACGGTGTGCTGCGCGCGATACTTGCCGAAGGCGTTAAGAAAGAATTCTGCAATAACGACAAGAATATGCAGACGCAGGGGATTTTCTTTACCGCCTCAAAGCCTTGGGCCACTGCTTATGCGGAACGGCTGCAGGACCCGCGCCATCTTTACCGCCGTAGCGGAAAGCCTTTCGTCGTTGCTGCCGCTTTTGCGCCCTCGGATGACTGGGATCTAGATTACGAATTAAGCCACGCCGAGGCGCTCGCTTACCTTAAAAAGCAAAAGCTGAATGACTTTCCCGCGGAAAAACTGCGCGTGACTGTGCGCAAGAAGCATATGCCATCGCTCCATGCTGATACGTCAGCACCCGAAGATGTTCTGGCCGACTGGATTTTGACGTCGGCCAGCGCACAAGATGCCGGGGTCACCCTCTCCTTCCGCAACCTGTTAAAAGATTCCACGCCGAAAATCACGCTTGGCTGGTGTGGCGCCGTCGAGGGCGCAGAGCCGCAAAGCGGTTCGCTGGCCTGCGTGATTGAACAACTGGCACATCATTACCGCGCACAAAACCCTGCGGCATTCTGTAATCATATCGCCGCCGAAGTCCCAAAAGGCGAAATCGCCCTGAAATATACAGGCGCAAATGCCTTGCCCGTCACCGATGCCGAAGTAAAAGACGGCATTTGGAAGAAAGCCATGCTGCGTTAAAAAATGGGGGACGCCGGAGGGTATATCCCCCGGGCGTCCCCATGTGGTCCAGCAGTTTGCGGAGAGACAGGCAGGCTGGAATTCAAGTGGCTACGGTAAAAGCGCATCAGCGGAGCGCCATGCTGAAATTCTTTGGCACATTAAACATGCCGTGCAGGAAAGATTCAGCGTATCCTCCCTCGATAAAGCGGATGCAGACGTCCGCGAAACCCAGGCAGAAACCGCTGTCGTCTTTTTTTGCGGCGCGGTCGCGAAGATAGGCGTAAATGATGATCGGGTTCGTCAGGCTGACGGCGGCGACATAGTTGCCGTAGATCCACCTGTCTGCGCCGCCGTGGACGAGGCAATTGTAAAGCCCGCGCAATTCCGCCGCACCCGCGCCGAACTGGCGCAAAACCGATTTGATCGCGGGGTCTTCGACCGCCAACATCACCAGTTCGTCGAGCGCCTTGTCGGCCTCGCGCGCTTCTGCTGCGCGGCTAAGGCTGCGGGTGTGGTGGCGCAGCAGGAAATTTCGCAGGATAGGCACTTTTTTCTCGATCATTTCTTTTCCCCCTTTTGTTTTTTACTTCTCCGCGGTGGAAGCCGCCGTCGATGCGCTTGCCATAGGCCTCTTTTTCCATGTCACCGTGCGCACCGATAGGCGCCAGCAGTTGGCCAACCTCCAGCCGTGCGGTGCGGCGCAGGGCGTTGACGAGCCCGTGAAGGACGACCTTTGAAAAGGCGTTATGCTCGTCATCACAAGTCAGGTAATGGGGCAATTCGTGGTTGCTGCGCAGTTTCAGGCGCTTCGGCAGCAGGGGCTTGATTTCGCGCCTTTCCATGCCGCCATCGGCGCTTTTGAGCCTGTCCCAAAGTTTCCGCCCCGTGCCCGCCGTTACCAGAAGGCTGCGGTCCGACAGCTTGCGGATGGAAAGTTCTTCTGAATGACGGCCATTAAAAAGGCGGCTCAATGGCCGCCATATGCGATTTTTTAACCGGACCGCAAGGTCGTTGGACCCCGCGAGGTATAGCGTCGTGAACCTGTCAGGCTCGCGGCTCGGCCGCGATACGGTGGCCATGGATATCAGGACGATTTCGCCCAGCAGGTGCTGCGCCCGCTCCGCCTTGTATCCCGCCTGTACCATCATTTTCAGGGTGGCGTTATGCATTTCCTGCGCGAAAACAGTCCCGGCACTGTAGCCGACAAATGTCAGGTTCCGCAGTTTCGCCGCGGCTTCTTCCTCGGGTAATGGTTTTCCGTCCTTGACGACAAGCGGCATGATCAGCGCTGCCGCCATTTCCTGCGCCGCGCGGCTGAACACCCTGCCGGGTCGGCCGTTATAGGCCAGGAGGTTGAAGATATTCGAAAGCCCGCCATGCGACATCCCGATTATCTGTGGCGGTTTTTCGCCATGGCGCGTCAACAGGCTGTCGATTTCCTTGAGACCTTCGGCGACGCCATCGTGATGTTTGTCAGTGGTGAAAATGCCGGGAAGAAAAATAACTGTGGGCTGGTCGGCACGGATGCCGGAAATATCTGCCTCTACCAATTCCCGCCCCTTGCCGGCGGAAGGCCAGAACCACAATTTCGCCATGCCGCGTTTCGCACCCCCGTACGTCGTTTGCATCAAGCGAACCCAGAATAGAAAGAAATCCGCAGCGCTCCGAAAAAAATTTGAAATTTGCGTTAAAGCCCAATAAAACGCAACATTCTGATTTTTCTTAACGTTCAAAAATCTTGTTGCGGCGCACAAGAAAGGGGGAATCAGGGCTTCGGTGCCGCTGTTTTGAGCGCGTCTTGCAGCAACGCAAGTCGCTCCATCCTGCGCAACCCCAGCACCATCGCATCGGACAGTCTCCCGCCAGCGGCATCATCATAGCCCGTGAACATCGGCATGGTGTTGATTTCCAGGAATTTCAGCTTTCCGGTCACCGTATCCGATTTCAGGTCCGCGGCGGCGTAATCAAGACCCATCCTGTCGGTAAGCACTTTCATGGCAGCGACGAGGTCGGCGGGCGGCTCGACCTCTTTCATCGTAAATTCTTTATCGACGCGATAATCGATCACAGCGCTGTTGATTTCGAAGGCGAAGAAATGCTCTCCCACGCGGAACAGACGCAGTTCGGGGTATTTCAATTTTTCCTGGATAATCCAAGGCTGGCCGCCGGTATCTTTCATTGTGTCCAGCGATCGCGTGTAATCGCCACCCGCGACGGGTTTGGCAATGTATGCGGATTTTTCAGCAAGACGGTTAAAGTCTGTCGCAATATACGTTTTAGGCACGTCGAAACCGGCTTCCTTCGCCCACACAAGCGCGCGGGGTTTGTTCATCTCCATCGCTTCATTTTTGCGATTAAGCAGACCGACCGCGGGGTTTGATTCCGCCCAGCCGCGGAAAGTGTCGAAATAGGCAGCTTTCTGGCGGTTATCCTTGTCGCTGAACACGTCGTAGCGCATGAAAAGGCTGCTGCCCTTTGCGCTGAACGTCTCGCCGTTAATTGTGATATCGGGGCTGCCGGGTTCCCAGGAAACGGCTGGCGCGGGATCGCTATCGGTATGTATCACGCGATAGGGATGCCCGCGCCATTTCGCCGCATTCGCCAGGCGGGCGAGATTGTGGTCCTTGCTGCCGCCGACGATGAGGAGCATTGAGCGCCTTTTTGGTTAGAAGCGGGGCTTGCGGCCTTCTTCGCCGACAGCCATGGTCGTCACGCGGCCCGGGGGCGTGCGCGGACGGTCTTCTTCGCCGATGGCAAGCGTGACGCTCGGGGAGCCGCGGCCGCCCTCTTCGCCCACTGCTTCGGTGCTGGGACGCGGACGGGGCGAACCTTCTTCGCCCATGGCCATCGTCGTGACGCCACCATCGAAATCATCATCGGGCAGCGGACGTTTGGCGGGCGTATCGCCATCGACAAATTTCTCGAGCACGTCTTCTTCGGTCACGTCATGGCCGGCGTCGCGCGCCATGCCGGCGACAGCCTCTGCAAATGCGCGCGCCAGTTCGCCGTCGCTGCGCAGCGTATCGATGAAATCATCCATATCTTTCTTGGCCATGAGTATTCCCTCTAGTGTTGTTAGTTGGTTTATGAATAAGGGATAGTTACCATAGCGGGATGCCGGGTCAAGACAGAATTTTATGAATAATTTGTTCAAATATTTTATGGAATACTTATCTTTTCATAATTCTTAGTAAGAAGAGTGCGCCATGGCGAAGGCCGGGCTTACGGATGGGATGAGACCTACTCCGAATAGCAATTCGAAATGGCGGCCTTGCAGTTCTCTTTGTCCGATTTATCGTTGCAGGCTTCGATCGCTGCATCGACGGCTTTTTTCTTTACGTCGGCGGTTGCCCAGCCCACGTTGCCCTCGTCATCTTCGGCGATTGCCGCGCAGGTGTTCGAGAAGGTTTTGACAATCTTGCAGTCCTTGCCGTTCTTGCCGCAGAAACGCAGCGCGCTTTTTTCGGCCTTTGCCTCGCTGGCGGAGGCGTCGGCAAGACCCCAGGCGCCGCTGTCTTCACCATAGGCGATAGCACCGTAGGGGTAAGACTGCTGCGCGCCAGAACCGCCACAGCTGTTGTAACAACTGGTCATGCGGTCGCGGCATTCCCAGTACCCTTCCCCGCAGTAAACTGAGGCCTGGCAGTCTGACACGCAATCGGCCTTCGTCACGGGTATGAACGCAAAAAAGATCAATGCGGCGAGGAGGATGCTACGCAAGGGTTACTCCGCCTTGCGTATAGCTGCGAGCGTTCTCGCGACGTCTTTTTCTGTGCCGCCGCAGCTGGGATGGCCAAAGCCGCCCGCACTCTTTCCATTGTCCATATCATAGATGACCTGATCGCTCTTGTCCGGCGCGACGCCGCCCGGGACGTAATCGAGGCTCAAGGCAGCGCGCGTACGCCAAGCGATGTTGTGGTCGGCGCAGGAACTGTCGCCCGAGACGCCAAGGCCGCCGACGATAACGCCTTCGGCATTATAAAGCGCAAGGCCGCCACCGAAGACATTCACGCCGCCGATTTTCTCGCCGCGCAGGGGGTCTTTTTCCGAACCGTAATCGGCCGCGTTGCCTGCGTAAGCCGCCGCGACGTTCACGGGGTTGCTTTCCTGCAGGCCAAAGAGGCTGCCGCCAGGCTGCACTGCGGAATAAAGGTTGGCCGTAGAAATCGATAGGCCCTTCAGGCTGAAGGCATTCGCGGTATTCGCCTTCTGCGCCGAAATCACGCGGCTGCCCGGCCACTGCGCATCAACCGTATCGCCCGTATATGCGACGGCGCAGACGGTGCCGGCGCGGTCGACAATGGTGCCCCACATATCAAGGTTGAAACCGCCGTTCGCTTCCTTGCGCGCGGCCGTCAGCGCCGCTTTCAGGGCTGCATGATCGGGCAGGCCTTTGCAGGCATCCGCTGCCTGCGCGGGCGCGTTTGCGAAAAGGATGAGGGAAAGGACGAGGAGCGCAGCGGATTTCATTATTCTAAGGCCTTCCATTCGGTTTAAACGGGCTGACCATACAGGATTCTGCGGCCCGTGGGAATACGGCTTGCGCCAAAAAAGAGCGCCCCGGTTATGCACCGGGGCGCTCTCTAAGGGTGGAGGGTATTCTAGTTATTTGCGCGTAGATTTGTTCGCATCGAAGTGTGCCGACTGCGCCGCGTTCATGCGGAGGTCGACGCTGCCCATTGCGTTACGGGTCTTTTCCAACGACGCGAAGCTGAGGGCTGCGTATTCGCCCTTCACGCTCATCTTTTTGTGGTATTTCACGATCACGCTGTCGGCTTTGCCGTTCTTGATCGACAGGTTGTCGATCCCTGCGACTTTGGAGCCGCGCTCGTCGCGCAGTTCGCCGTCGAGGATTTCGTCAACGCTGAAGCTGCCGGCGGGAATGACCTTCGCGTCTTTGTCATCCTTGTCGTAGGAGAACTCTTTCGCGTTGTCGATCATGTCCTGGGTCAGCGCCATGCGCACGTCGCCTTTGTCGTTCATGCCGGCGACTTTGCCGTATTCGAACGCCGCCAGCTTGTCGCCGATGCCGAGTACGCCGCCGTCAGAAACGATGACATGCGTCGCGTTGCCGTCTGCATCGATGATGATGTCTTTCACCTTGGCGATGTCTTTACCGTTGGGGTCAAGGACATCAGCGCCCAACATAGCTTTAGCCGTGCCGGATTTTGCGTAGATGACAGCTTCTGCCGAGGGCTTGCCATCGTCGTCAACGAAGAACGCCTTCACGTCGTCCGCTGCAGCGCGCATCTTGCGATCGGCCTTGTTGAGACCGCGCTGGATGTCTTTTGTGGTTTGGGATTTCGGCTGTGCGGCGGCTTCGCGGTCTTCGCGGACCGTGTCAGCCGTTGCGGGGCCGTTGTCATAGTTGTCGGCAGCGCGCTGGGTTTGCGTGCCGGCATCAACGTTCTTGCTGGGCGAGGCCGCGTAGACCGCGGATACGCTCAGTACAAGAGCGATAACCGATGCGAGTGATAATGCTTTCATGTCAGATTCCTTCTCTGCTGTGAGTGATGATAAGCGTCGGGTCAGCAAACGCCTGAGGTTTCAGTATTGTTCCCCAGTTGCATGCGAGATCCGGTCTCGGCCAGTTTTTGCGCATCGGCATGCCAGCTGAAATCGACGTGCTGGAATTTTCCGGATTTACGTTCGATGTCCTCACAGAACAGGTCGAGGTTCGACAGGAAGTCCAGGAACAGATCATCACGTTCCTTTTGGGTGCCTGCCGCCGACTTGAAGCGGATGACGAGGATACGGTCGTTCGACTGTTCGCCCGTCTCGTTGATCTTGGTTTTGAAACACACTGATTCCACGATGGGATGCGGGATGGCTTTAACTTCACCTGGTTCGAATAACATGACACTTCTCCTTCTTTTTTACTTTTAAAGGCCGTTATTGATTCGACGTTTTTTCTGTATCTACTTTCAGGATGCCTGAGTCGTGTGAGATTCGAATTTCAGCTTTGAAATCGAAAAGCATCAAATTTGTAATATCTGTGTGAAGATTATTATTCATAAATTACAAGACGATGGGTGTGATGAGGCCAAATAATACGTGGAAAACCACAGATATCGCCCACCACACCGGATAAAACCGGGGCAGAAAAACTTCGGGCCCCCGCTGGATAAACCTTCAGGGGCCCGAAACCAGTTCAGCGCTACGCTGTCTTAGTGCAGCGATTTCTCGAACTCGGCGACTTGCTTTTCAGCTTCGTCTTTTGCGATGCCGTAAGCTTCCTGCACTTTGCCGCAGAGAATTTTGCGATCGCCGTTGATTTCGTCGAGTTGGTCGTCCGTCAGACGGCCCCATTTGGATTGAATTTGACCTTTGAGCTGGGTCCACTGACCTTGAATGGTGTCCTTGTTCATTGTCATTCTCCTCTGTTGAAGCGTTGATTGTGTTGATGACACAAAAGAACGGTCATATCCGCGTTTAGTGATGGAGATATTGGCCGTTCAGTTTTGCTAACGGATGAAGAAGCGCGTCGGTTCCCTCGCGCAGAGTACCTGCTGCCGTATATCCGAGCAGCGCGGCCAGAACGAGCGCAGTTTTGGGATAGGCTTTTGCAGGCTCTTCCACCTCGGCCATAATCACTTTGGCGAAGGTTTCAAGCTGTTTGGTGATGTCGTGCTGATGGGCCATCACGACGGCGCGGCGCCGGCGGGAAATGCCAACAGCGACGCCAGCTGATATAAGGGATATACCCAGAGAAATCGCGCCAATCGTGAGCGCCGCCGTCTGGGCATTATAAGTATGCTCAAGCCAGAGATAGCTGCCGGCGAGCAAAAAGAGCGCCGAAATACCACCCAGTACATAGGCCATAGCCATCATTACACGGGAAGCACCTTTGCGCTGGTTACCGGCCAAACTGGACTGGGTCCTGGCGATTGCCGCCAGGACCGCAGGTTCCAGCAATAGAGCTTGCCAACTCATCGTTTACTTCCTGAAAAGGAGAGCATTGATGATGATACCGGCGACGAACGCGACGGCAAGGCTTTGGCCCGGCTTTTCGCGAACGGTGTCTTCGGCTTTTTTCAGGCCTGCGGTGCTGTAACCGCGCAGCGCTGACAGTTTTTCTTCGGCCATGCCTTTGAGTTGTTCCACGCCATCAGCGCCGGTATCGAGGGCGCGGTAAGCGAGGCTGGACAGGTCCTTGCGCAGGGTTTCGATATCTTCGCGCAGGGCTGCCATTTCATCGTGGCCGTTCGTGACAGCGCGTTTTGCGCTGTTGCTGCTTTTGTTTGTTCCCAGCATGTTTTTCTCCTTCTTGTTTTTAGTTCTAGGTTTGGTCAAGTGGTTAGGCCGGCGGCGGCGGCGAGCGGCCAGCGGCAAGGTGCATTACGCCCGTGATCACGAACAGCACAAGGAAGACAAAGAATACAAGCCTTGCGATTTCCATGGATACCGCGGCAATCCCGGTGAGACCAAAGACGGCTGCGATAAGGGCGAGGACTAAGAACGATAATGCCCAGTGAAGCATGGTAGCCTCCTTTTTTTGTTAGGTTAGATGCTCTGAGGGGCTAATGTGCCCCCTGGCAAGATTGTTCCTTATTTGCCCTTTTTGGACGTTTTTGCCTTGGATTTGGCGGTTTTTTTGCCGGATTTCTTGTTTTTGGACTGTCCGGACTCGCTCATCGCGATGGCAATGGCCTGTTTGCGGGAGGTCACTTTCTTGCCGCCCTTGCCGGAGTGCAGGGTGCCCTCTTTATATTCTTCCATTACTTTGTGGGTTTTTCTTGCTTTGCCGGCTTTAGTGGCGGGTTTTTTGGTAGGCATGGCGGGTGGCTCCTTCGTTAATATATTGTCGAAGGGCAAACGGGGGCTTGCCCCGTGTAGTTCCGGATTTTCGTTTATTCGAGGTGCGCGCGGATGGCGGAAAGAAGTTTCTGGTACCCCGCCTCCTCCAGATGCTTCTTCTGCATATCCGCCAGACGGGTCAGCCAAACAGGCGCGCCCCAGCGCGGGTCAGATTTCGTGCGCGGTATGATGTGCACATGCGTATGCGGGATAACGTTGCCGAGCGAGGCGTAGTTCATCAAATCCGGCTTCACCGCCGCATGTACCGCCAGCGACGCGCGGCGCAGGTCAGCCATAAAGGCGGTATATTCCTCTCCCGTCATCTGCTCCAGCCCCGTCACATGGCGCTTCTTGAAAATAAGGACGCAATACCCTTCGTAAACCTGGTCACGCTCGAGGTAGAGCGTGGAGACGGATAAATCCGCGACCTTGTAACTATACTCGTTCACATCCTCCCGCGGCGCGCAAAGCGGGCAGTTTCTGCCTTCGATAAGGTCGGGCCAGGACGGAAGTGCTGACAATTACGCCCCCAGCGACTTTTTCAAAATCTGCTTCTTGATCGCCTTGATGTGCGTCGCGGCGGCGACGGTGCGATTGCGGGCGGATTTCAGGAAGCTGTTTTTCATGCCGGCAATGTCAACCATGAGTTCCGCGTCGCGGATAGTGGCTTTGGCTTCGGCGCGGCGTTCTTTTGTATATCCTTTGGTATCGTCCTCGGCGATGCGTCTTGCGAGCGATGCCGCGTCCTTGATACCGAGGTTCATACCGCCCTGAACGCCCGCGGGCGGGTATGCATGCGCGGCGTCGCCGGCCAGGAACATATTATCCTTCTGGTATTTATCGACGTGGCGCACGCTGACGCCAAAGGCGTTGTTGAAATGCAGTTTATCGACGGTGAATGTGCCGGAAAGGCAGGACATCGCGTCCTGGGTATTCGCAACGGCGCGGTAACGGTCGCCGCCCAGCGGGATAACGACGGCGAAGCTGCCCCTCTTGCCAAGGAAGTACTGGATTTCCTCGCCCTTGCCCGGCCAGTCCTTGCTGTCGAATTCGGCGGCGCTCCATTTGTCGGGATAGGCTTTTTCCTTCAGCTTCACGCCCATATGCGCCCGCACCGTGCTGTTGACGCCATCGGCGCCGACGACGGTGTTGAAGGTTTCGGTAAGACGCTTGCCGCCCCGCTCCATCACGGCATCGATCGTGCCGTCCTTATTCTTGGTCAAGCTGATAAGCCTGGTTTTGTATTCCACCTTGCCGCCTAATTCCTCGAGCCGTTTTTGCATGACGGCTTCGGTGCGGTTTTGCGGCATGCAGAGCAGGAAATTGTATTTATGCGGCAATTCGGTGAAATCGAGTTTGAGCCCCTTGCAGGCCTCGCCGCTGATTTTCGCGTATTTGACCTTAATGCCTGCGGCTATCAGCAACGGCGTGGCGCCGCAATCTTCCAACAGCTCCAGTGACCGGACGCTGACGCCCGTGGCGCGGGCGGTGGGGGCGATGCCGTCCTTGGCGTCGATGACTTGCGCGATGATGCCGCGCCGCGCCAGTTCGAGTGCCGTCGTCGTACCCGTGGGGCCTGCGCCAACAATCAATACCTTTTTCGGATTCTTCGCCGCTGCCATGGTCAAAGCCCTTTCTGTGCTGGAGTCGATGGGCTACTCTAACTTATACTCAAATTGATTACAAGTGCCTCGTTACGGCGCAAGCTTTCGGACGGTCGTCACCAACCGCGTGGCGGCTGTTTCCAATGCCTTTGCGGTTTTGGGGTTGTCCAGCTTGCCTGCTTCATTGAAAGCGGTAGCAATGCCACCCACGGCAACGACATCGGGAATAACCATGACCCTCAAATCGTCCAGCAGGTCGTGAAGTTTTTCCAGGCCGCGTATGCCGCCAAGCGCACCCGGAGAGGCAGACATGATGGCTGCAATCTTGCCCTTGAAAGGCTCGAGCGGCGGATCGTTTTCCTTATCCTTGCGCGATATCCAGTCGATCGTGTTCTTGAGCACGCCGCTATAGCTGCCGTTGTAATCGGGCGAGGCAATCAGGAATCCGTCGTGTTCGGCGAAAAGTTTTTGCAGCTTCTTCGCGTTTTCGGGAATGCCCTGCGCGACTTCAAGGTCGCCGTCGTAAAGCGGCAAGGGGTAATCGGCAAGGTCGATCACCGTCACTTCGGCCCCGGCGCCATGGGCGGCCTCGGCCGCCTGCCTGAGCAGTTTCTTGTTCCATGACTCCTTGCGGGTACTGCCCGCAAAGGCGAGAATTTTCGGTGCTTTTGACATAGGCGCATCATAACCGAGTTTTCGAAATACACCAAGCCGCACTTGCCTCCCCCCTTTGGAAGTCGTAAACACAAATGTAGCATTCACCCCTCGCCCATGGAGCGCATTATGTCTAATAAAGTTTCTATTTCACTCACCCGCCTGCCCCATGCGGAAGGCCTGAACCTTCCCAAATACGCGACCGAGCAGTCGGCCGGCGTGGATCTCGAGGCGGCGGTGGGCGAACCCATTACCCTGAAACCCGGCGAGCGCCAGCTGATCCCCACCGGCCTTGCCATCGCCCTGCCCGCGGGTTACGAAGCGCAAATCCGCCCCCGCTCCGGCCTCGCTTTCAAGAACGGCGTGACGGTTTTAAACTCCCCCGGCACGATCGATGCCGATTACCGCGGGGAAATTAAGGTCATCCTCGCCAATCTAGGCAACGAGCCCTTCACGGTCGAGCGCGGCATGCGCGTGGCGCAGATGGTTGTGGCGCAGTATTCCTCCGTCACATTCAACCTTGTCGAACAGTTAGATGAAACCGCGCGCGGTGCGGGCGGCTTCGGCTCGACCGGTGTGAAAAAGGCATCGTAATGACTGCGCAGCCGAAAACGCAGGGTGCGCCCGACGTGGAATGCCGCGGCCGCGTCTACGACAATATCTGGCAGACCATCGGCAATACGCCCTTGGTGCGCATCCCGAAGCTGTCGAAAGAATACGGCGTCAAGGCCGATATCCTGCTGAAGCTGGAATTCTTCAACCCGCTGTCGTCGGTGAAAGACCGCCTTGCCATCGCACTGATCGAGGCGGGCGAAGCTTCGGGAAAAATCAATAAAGACACAGTTATCATCGAACCGACTTCGGGCAATACCGGTATCGGACTCGCGTTCATCTGCGCCGCAAAAGGTTACCGCCTCATCCTCGCCATGCCCGAGAGCATGTCGTACGAGCGGCGCAAGATGTTGCGCCTGTTTGGGGCGGAACTGGTGCTTACTCCCGCTGATAAAGGCATGAAGGGCGCGGTTGCACGCGCAGAAGAGCTGGTGAAAGAGCATAAGAACAGCTTCATGCCGCAGCAGTTCGACAACCCCGCCAACCCCGATATCCACCGCCGCACCACAGCCGAAGAAATCTGGCGCGATACACAGGGCAAGGCAGATGTTTTAATCGCAGGCGTCGGCACGGGCGGCACACTCACCGGGGTATCGGAAGTGTTGAAACAGCGCCAGCCGGGCTTTATCACCGTCGCGGTCGAACCTTCGGACAGCGCTGTTCTGTCTGGCAAACCTCCCGGCCCTCACAAAATCCAGGGCATCGGCGCGGGTTTCGTGCCGTCAGTGCTGGATACGAAACTTATCGATGAAATCGTCACCGTCAGCAACGACGATGCCTATGCCATGATGCGCAAATGCGCGCGGGTCGAGGGCATCCCTGTCGGCGTGTCGTCGGGCGCGGCCATCACCGCAGCACTGTCGCTCGGCGCGCAGGCGCGCATGGAGGGCAAGACGATCGTCGCCATCATCCCCAGCATGGCGGAGCGCTACCTGTCGCTGCCGCCCTTCAAGGACCTCGAATGATCGAATTCGACATTTTCATTCCCGTACCGCGCAACACCGTCTGGGAGTTCCTGACCGAGAACGACCATATCCAAAAATGGTGGGGCAAAGGCGTTTTATTGCACGGCCGCCACGGCGGGCAGTTCTACGAGCCCTGGACCGACCGCTACGGCCGCCAGCATTCCACCCGCGGCACGGTGACGGCCATCGAACCCCGCGCGCGCATGCAACTGGACTGGCAGGACGAAAGCTGGCCCAAGGCGACGCGCGTCGAATTCCTTATCTTCCAGTCCGAGGGCGGCACAAAAATTTCCGTCCAGCATTCCGGCTGGGAGAATTTCGACGACAAGGACCGCGGCCGCATCGTCGACGACCACCGCGAAGGCTGGAAAGACGTGCTGAACAATTTCCGCGAATACTGCATCAAGGCGGCAGGCGAAAAATAAGCACGAAAAAGGCCCTGCCGCCAAGCGACAGGGCCCTTCCCGTTTAAAGCCAGTTAGCCGTCCAGAGCTCACTGCTTCCTATACGTTAATGACCGGGATTACCGATCGAGGCCGGCGGCCTTGGGCGCGGGCTTCGCGCTGGCTGCCGCGGTGACTGTCGCTTTCTTGCCGGCAGAGGCTGCATTGAAGTCGGATGCAGACGCTTCGGAACCCAGCTTGGGCGCACCTGCGTCGTCGTTGGCTGCACGTGCCTTGTACTCGGCTTCCATCTTGTCGCCCCAGGACGTGAGGTCCTTGCCGACAGACAGGAGGTTGGAGAACGCATCCTTGTACATCGTGCCGATGTTCTTGGTGGTTTCCCATGCCTTGCCGCGTTGCTCGCCCGTAGTGGCGAGGTAGCCGCCGACGCCTGCGATGCCGCCCACGACCGCAGTTGCGATCAGGTGACCGAATACGACGGGTAGTACGACGGGTAGTACATATGCTGCCGCCACAAGTGTGCCGGCGAGCAGGCCTAGTGACGCCCATTTGCCAAGCTTCTTGGGTTCGGGTGCAACTTCAGTCATTCAATGTGCCTCATTTTTTGTTTACGGGGCCTCTTTCCGAGGTACTTCGAGCCTACGAAGGATTTCCCCCTATGTCAAATTTGTGAACGGCGTTATGACTGTTTTAATTATATATATCAACGAGATAAATATATGTGGTACATATCTGCCCCAAACGAAAAAACGGGCCAAAGCCCGTTTTTCCGATTCGTTTCGATGATATTGCCGTCTTGTTTTTAAGGCTGCGGAGAAGCGGGTTTCAGCGCCGGTTTGGGTGCCTCCACTTTCGCTTCGACTGCAGGTTTTGCAGCGTTGTTGAATTCGTTGGCGTTGGCGGCAGGCTTGAAAGCGCTGGGCGCTTCGGGTGCATTCGTAACAGCGGGCGTTGCCGCTTTTTCTTTTTTCGCTTCAGCACGACGGGCGAACCAGTTCTTAGCACGACCGAGATCTTCTTCGACATGCGAAATCGTGTCGTCAATAAGATCCGCCAGCTGGTTGAAGAATCGGCCGCTCAGGTTGCGGCCCTTTTCGGTGGCGGCCAGTGCAACGATACCGCCGACGATAACGGCGCCCGGCAGGCTGATCGGGTTGGTGAGAAGCACGCTGACGACGCCGAGCGTGAAAGACGCGAAACCGCTGATGCCGAAGTATGTCGCCACCTTGCTGCCGCGCACGTATTCTTGTTTCTGTTTTTGCTCTTCAGCCATCACTTGCCTCCGTAACGATTTGCAATGAAAAAGACTGGCTGGACGGGGATAATACTCCTGCCGCGGGGGGCGTCAAGGGGGTGTAAATATACCCCAATCAGGCGTGGCCGGAGCCCTTCATGTCATTGAGGTAATTGACCATCCGCTGCCCTACTTCGCGCGTGGCGGTGGCGACAAGGTCGACGTTGTGCTGGGCGAAATACTGCGTTTCCTCGTTGTTGTGCGCACGCACCAGCACCTTGATGCCCGGCTGCAGCTGGCGCGCGGCCTCAACAATCCGCGCGGCCTCGAAAGGATCGGGTACGGTGATGACGACGGCGACGGCCTTGCGGATGGCGGCTTCCTCCAGCACCTCGGGATGCGTCGCATCGCCCGCGATCGCATGGAAGCCCTCAAGGCGCAGCCTCTCGACCTTCTCGCGGTTATAGTCGACGATAACAAGGTCGAGATTCGCGCCATGCAGGTTTTTCGATACATGGTTGCCAACGCGCCCGCAGCCGACAAGGACGACCAGTTCTTTCAGCACGCGTTTTTCATCGTTGCGCAGGTGGGCAAGGTCGTCTTCGCGCAGGTTAAACATACCCGACAGTTTCGGCCGCCCCCCGACAAACTTCAGCACCTGATTGGATAGCCAGAAAAGGATCGGGTTGAGCGCGATGGAAAGGATTGCACCCGCCAGCACCAGGTCCCTGCCTTGCTC
>CAZNRN010000012.1:0-101128 GCA_964575605.1 uncultured Micavibrio sp.
AAGTGCTTGATCATTTCTTCGGCGACTTCGAAGTCGGCGATGACGCCGTCGCGCAGGGGGCGGATGGCCATGATGTTGCCGGGCGTGCGGCCCAGCATCTGCTTGGCTTCTTCGCCCACGGCCAGGACGTGTTTGCGTCCCTGGACAATCGTGATGGCGACAACAGAAGGCTCGTTCAGGACAATGCCCTGCCCGCGCACATACACAAGGGTGTTTGCGGTGCCAAGGTCAATCGCCATATCGGCGGACATCAGTCCGAGCAGTTTCGAAAACATCCGGTCTAACTCCCCTTCCCCATAGTTTTAAGCGGGAGATGCTAAAGAAAGCTTACTGCTTCGCTTTCATGCGCGGGTTTTCTTTGTTGATGACGTAAAAACGCATCTTGCCCTTGCCGTCACGGCGGCGGACAACTTTGTTGTTTTTATCGCGCTTTTTGAGCGACTTGAGTGAAGAGGTCTTTTTCATGTCAGTGATTCCATATTCCTGTTCCGGCCATATCCGAGCCGCTTCTCAATGAAGCTCCGCAAACTACTGATTTTTTTATCTTTGGTCAATAAACATCTGTAGTTTGCACCTAAAAGCCTGAAAGCTCGATTCCCTAGCGGTTGACTGGTGATTCCCCGTCTAAGCCAGCTCGCCTAACCGCTGCCTTTCGGCAAAATTGAAATTAAATTATGCCAAACCATGTTGCAGAGCAGTATAATTTTATTTTCTTCCTGAATATCATAATTTTAAGCTTATGACAAAAAACAACTTGCTTCAGTAGGGCGGGGCGGGTTATACAATGCATGCTTAATCACATTGTTGAGTCTGGGGTTTCAATCAGTACACATCAATGCAATATAAGAAGAACAACAAAACGCCCGCCAAAGCAAAACAAATGGCTCGCAATGTCTCTCTGGTAATAGAGAGGGTTATATAAAAAGAAAAACTGACCCCGCCAATGGCGGGGTTTTTCATTTGTGGGGTTTTCGCTTTTCCCCCTTCCCCCAATCGGGCAGAATATCCTTTAGGTTCAAAGGGGATACTTTAAGGGGGTCTACCGTGGCGGGCCAATCCAAGCATAGCGGCGTTGTCGTGCTGCTGCCTTGTTATAACGAAGAGCTGACCATCCAGGCGGTCATCCGCCAGATGCGGGAAGCCGTGCCGGGCGCGCGCATCGTCGTCTTCGACAACAATTCAAAAGATAAATCCGCCGAGCTGGCGCGTGCCGAGGGTGTCGAAGTCCGGCCCGTCCGCCTACAGGGCAAGGGTAACGTTGTACGCCGCATGTTCGCGGACATCGACGCCGACGTGTACCTAATGGTCGACGCGGATACAACCTACGATCCCAAAACCGCACAAGCGCTGATCGAGGCGATTACCAGCGGGCAGGCCGATATGTCGGTCGGCGTGCGCAAAGGCAAGGACAGTTCCTTCCCGCCCGGACACCGTTTCGGGAACCGGCTGTTCAACATTATTGTGGCCAGCCTTTTCGGACGCGGGATGCAGGATATCTTCTCGGGCTACCGGGCCTTTTCGAAACGTTTCGTGAAGTCTTTCCCTGCGCATTCCAAGCGCTTTGAGATAGAAACTGAGCTGTCGGTTTTCACCCTCGAACAGCGCATTCCCTTCGTCGAAATTCCCTCGCCCTATGGCGAACGTCCCGAAGGGTCTTTCAGCAAGCTCAGCACCTTCAAGGATGGCTTCCGGATTTTGTGGATGATCGTGCAGCTTTATAAAGAGCTACGCCCCATTATCTTTTTCGGCCTGATCGCCTTGTTCTTCGCCGTTATATCGCTGTTGCTGGGCGTGCCGGTTATCGTGGACTACATGCGCACAGGCCTTGTCGAACGTCAGCCGACCGCTATCCTTGCAAGCGCACTGGGCCTCTTGTCGGCCGTGCTGTTCGTGGCGGGCATGGTGCTGGAAAGCACCGCGCGCGCCTATCGCGAGACACGCCACCTGTTTTACCTGAACGCGCCGCGTTAAATGGAATTGCCCGCGATAGCCAGGCACTTCGTCAAACCGCAGGTCCTGCGCTACCTGGCAGTCGGCGGCGTCGGCTTCCTTGTCGACGCGGCAGGTATGGAAGGCTTCGTCCATCTGGATGTCGAGGTACACCTTGCGCGCGTGATGTCGATGCTGCTGGCGATCGCCAGCACCTATTTTCTGCACCGCTATTTCACCTTCAAAGGTGCGGAAGCGCCCAAAAGCGCAGGCAGCCAGTTTACCGCCTTTGGCGCCATTCAAATTGCGGCAGCAATCCTGAACTACGCAATTTTCAGCCGGGTACTTTATGCCTTGCCCGAACCCGTCGGCACCATCGGCCGGCTTTTCGCGCTGTCCCTAGGCGTTGCTGCCGGGCTTTGCTTCAACTACCTGCTGCTGCAAAAAATCGTTTTCCGCACCAAGGCGCAGGCCAGCAGCGATACGAAACCTGCCAGCGCCGACGAACACCCGTCACTGGATACAAGCCCCCGAACTGTGAAGCGCAGCCTGCTCTGGGTACTGGTTGCCGTTATCATGTTGAATTCGACGCGCGGCCATCACCAGGACGTTCTACGCATCCCCAATATTTCGCGTGAAATGCTCCCAGCCGACCCCGATGTATGGATGCGCCTGTCACAGGTCCGTGATTGGGTGACAGGTGGTGGATTTTTCGACCATATCGTACACAAAACCGACGCCCCTTATAACGATGTCATCACGCCCTGGACCCGCCCACTGGACGCCCTGCTTGCACTCTTCTACAACCTGATGCCACAACATCTGGGCGTGAATACAAAACTGATGTTGGCCGCGACTTGGCTGCCGCCGATGCTGGGTTTCATTACATTTGCCCTGCTGGCCAAGGCGGCATCGAGGCATTTTAACTGGTTGCACACGGCCGGCATTACCGCCGTGCTGCTGTTATTCAACTCCATCACTTATAGCTACTACTCTCCGGGAGATGCCGACCATCATGGCTTGCTAACGACGTTGTGGTGTGGCGTCTTGCTCTGCCTTGTGCAGCCTTTGACCAGAATTACGGGCACTGTGGCAGGGGTTATCCTTGGAACCATGATCTGGGTGAGCCCCGAAGGCCTGATGCTTCTTGCACTGGTCTATGGCATCTTTGGTTTCGAAGCCTTGATGAAGCCCGAACGCATCTGGCCGCTGGTATGCGTTGCCTTCGCTGCAGCATTGACCGTCACGGGCGCGCTTTTCGTGGAAATGCCCGCTGCCCAAATCTTGTCGTCAATCACTTATGATAGCGTTTCTATCGTCCATGCCGCGCTGCTCTGGCTGGCGGCAGGCGCGGCGCTGGCACTGGGGCTCCTGTTTTCGAAAGGCACCGGCTTGCGCGCACGCATTGTGTCAGCCGCCCTGGCTGCGGTTACAGCGCTTTTGGGCATGGCCGCGTTATACCCGAAATTTTTCAAGGGCCCTCTGGTCGACGCCGATCCGTATATTTTCTATTCCTTCCTGCCCCGCATCACCGAGGCCATGCCGTTATTCAGCGGCGAGTGGACTGACCTTGTAAATGAATTAACGCCGGTTGCCCTGGCGGTAGCCCTCCTTGCCGTCTTTTGGAACAGGGGGGAGCGTCCGGCCAGACAGCGCCTGACAGTAATCCTGACGGCATTGCTTGCTGCAACCTTTACGATGACCTGCTGGCAAATCAGGTGGGGATATTACATGCAGCCAGTTGCGATACTGGCGTCTGCGATAGGGCTGCCCGCAGTTATGGGGGCAGCACGGCCAGCTTACTTGCGCTGGACACGTGCGATGCCCCGCAACTGGCGGCCCTATCTTGCCCTTTGGGTGGTTTTCATGGTGTCGATCGGCGTTGTGAAGTTCAAACCCTACGTGCCGCATGAAAACGCTTACTGCATGACGCAGATCCGCTACACAATCCACACGGGCCAGGTGGAAAGGCTAATCGGCAAAAAACCGACCACCATGTTCATTCACGAAGATTCGGGGGGCGACATCATTTTCTTCACGCCTTACAGCGTTATTGCCGGTAACTACCACCGCGAAGGGCGTGGCATGCGCGCCGTACATGACATCACCTATGCAGATACCAGCACAGAGGCGCGCGAAATGCTGAAGGAGCGCGACGTCGGCGCAATGATGTTCTGTCCCAAGCGCTACCGCGAAAACAGCTGGATACGGCAGGCGCATGATGCGGGCGACAAATATCCTCGCTGGATGACGCCCGTCAAAGGCCTGCGCTTTATAGACTTGCCGGGGCCGAAGCCTCTGCTGTTCAAGGTAAAGCCTTAAATGGATCAAAAGGCCTTCAACATCCGATTCACCTGCGTCGCCTTGGCTTCGGCGGCGGCGGATGCGGCACTGACCTTCTGGCTTCTGCAATCGGGCAAAGACGCGAATATCGCGCGCGGTATTGCATTGCTGCTTATATCCTTTGTCTCCGCGCCTCTGTTCCGGCGGGTGGTTTTTGGAGGCAGGGAGCTGAAAGAATCGGGGGTCCTGTTTTCAGCCGCTGCATTCCTTGATTTTGTCGTGTACTGGAAGCTATTGCGCATCTTGGGCCCTGCTGCCCCTGAAATGCAGGTATTCACAGCACTGACAGGCGGCGCGGTAGCGGGCGCCTTGCTGAAGTACATGATGTTTAAACCCGCCATCGCAAGGCAGGAAGAGGCCGCTATCCCTGCTACGGCAGGGCAGCATAAGAAAAACCTGCGCCTTGCGGTGTGGCTGGTGATCGCCTGCGGTATTGGCTGGCGGTCTTTTGCGCGGCAACTGGATTTGCTGGCGGGCAGGCCCGTTGGGCCCTCCGATCCAGACACCTGGCTCAGGCTTACCCAAGTCCGGCACTGGTTAACAGGCGGCGGGTTTTACAACCATGCGGTTGTGAACACCAACGCACCCTTCGGCGGCATAGAAACGCACTGGACAAGGCCTGTCGATGCGCTTTTGTCGATTTTCTACGCGATCGCACCGCATAACCTCGATATCAATAGCAAGCTGATGTTTGCCGCGAACTGGCTGCCGGGATTTTTATGCCTGGGGGCTATTTTTTGCATTTCGCGGTCAGCGCGGTTCCAGTCGGGTAGTTTCCATGCGCTGGCGGTCAGCGCACTCCTGGTGTTTTTCGGCACATTGTCGGCAACCCAATTTGCGCCCGGAATCGCGGACCATCATGGCGTGTTATGCGTTCTATGGTGTGGAATGCTTGCGCTGCTGTTTTCAGCAACGACGCCAACAACGTCGTTTTTACTGGGGGCAGTGATGGGTGCCGCAGTTTGGGTCAGCCCTGAAGCGCTGTTACCCGCCGCATGCTTGCTGATGCTTTCGGGCGCTCTTGCACTCTATGCGCCATCTCGCATAAATGGACTGGCGCTTTCAACGGCTGCTGCAACCATTGTCGTCGTCGCCGGCGTTCTGGTGGAACGTCCGGTCGCACAGCTTATGCTGCCAGTTTACGACCAGGTTTCCGTCGTGCATGTGATGCTTTTCGGCCTCAGCACTGCGGCGGCTGCCGTGCTCTGTGTCATTTTCAGAAGCCCGCGGATTCAAACGCGCGCCTTCGCAAGCGTTGCGGCACTGGCGGCAATCGCAGGCGGCATGGCCGTATTTTACCCGAAGTTCTTCAAGGGGCCATTCGTCGACTCGGATGCCTACGTGACCGAAAACCTCTTGCCTGCTATAACTCAGGCCCAGCCTTTATTTGACGCGAGTTTTCCTGACATCTGCCGCGCGCTTTTACTGCCGTTAGCGGCTGTTATTCTGATGGGAAGTTGCTGGCATAAGGACATGGTTCCGGCAAAACGGCGCCAGATGACGGCGCTGGCCTCGCTGTTATCCCTTTCACTTGGCATGACGCTGTGGCAGTTGCGCTGGCAATATTACATGCAACCTGTGGCGATCATCATTATTGCCAGCTTACTGCCCGCGGCTGCCCGCGCGGCGCGGCCGGGAGTAATTCAACGCCTAAAGGAATTTCCTGCGCTCTGGCGGCCCTACATGGTGCTATGGGTTATCATCCTTTTGACCATGGGTATCGGTACACTAGACGATAAACCGGAGAGCGCCGCCTGTAGCGCCGCGATGCGCGCGCAAATCCAGCAGGGCTGGCTGGAAGAGAAACTTGGTGACAAGGCGCTCATACTTGCTGCGCCGTCTGATGTCTCGGGGCAGCTGCTATTTTTCACGCCTTACAAAATCATCGCCGGTAACTACCATCGCGAGGCGAAGGGGCTGCAGGACCTTGACGTCATCTTCAAGTCGGCAAAAGCAGATGAGGCACACAAAAAACTGAAAGAGCGTAAGACGGCCGCGCTGTTTTATTGTCCTTCTGCCACACAAGGCGGCAGCTGGCTGGCGGGCAAGAAGCCTGCATGGCTTCAGCCCGTCGCTGACGATACGACCATTGTTTACAAGGTCAGGTGATCAGGCCGCGTTCTTGATTACGAAGGTGGCGCGCTTCGAAAACTCTTTCAGCTTCGATGCGCCGACATAGGTGCAGGCGGAGCGGAGGCCGCCCAGGATGTCCTGGATCGTGCCTTTCACATCGCCTTTGTACTCTACCTTGACGACGCGGCCCTCGGACGCACGGTGCGGTGCGACGCCGCCGGAATAGCGGTCCATCGCGACCTTTGACGACATGCCGTAGTATTCGACCATGTTGCCGTTGGAGGCTTTCAGGGTTTTCAGCTGTTCTTCGTTCATGCATTCAGTATGGCCGGCGAACATGCCACCCAGCATCACGAAATCGGCACCGGCGGCAAAAGCCTTCGCCACGTCACCCGGCATCTTGCAGCCACCGTCGGCACAGATAAGGCCGGAGAGGCCGTGGGCCGCATCCGCGCATTCGATGATGGCGGATAGTTGCGGATAGCCGATGCCCGTCATCGCACGCGTCATGCAGGCGGAACCGGGACCGATGCCTACCTTAACGATATCCGCGCCCGCGAGGATCAGCGCCTCGGTCATGTCGGGCGTTGCAACGTTGCCCGCCATAATGACTTTTTCAGGGTGATGTTCGCGCACGGTCTGCACGAATTCCACGAAGGCTTCGGTATAACCGTTGGCGACGTCGAGGCAGACTTTGTTGATGGAGTTGCTTTTCAGGCTGTTCAGCACGTTGTCGACTTTTTTGATATCGTCGATGCCGAAGGTGACGAAAGAGAAAGCACCCGAGATATTAGCCTGCTGCAATTCATCAAGGGGGTAATGTTTGTGCAGCGAGGTGAATATATCGTATTCGGCCAGCGCCGCCGCCATCTTGATGGTACCGACAGTATCCATGTTCGCAGCGATGATCGGCACGCCCGTGATTTCGGTCTTCGCATGGGGAAGCTTGAAAGTGCGCTTCACATCGACGTCGCCACGCGATTTGAGGCGCGAGCGTTTCGGACGGATCAGCACATCATCGAAATCAAGTTTGCGTTCGGTTTCAATCCTCATGGCGTCGGCTCCGGAATAATTCAAACATGCGTTTAGCCCGGGCTTTTTGGCTCGGGCGGGTGAAACCACAGTTTTGTTGGGGGTTTCGCCTATTCATAAGGCGATTCCGCTCAAACAGCAAGCAAGAAATGAAAAACGATTTATATCAGCGTTTTAATTGGCGGGTTCCGTCGCTTCACGCCTTTCTGCGGCGCGAATCTGCATGGCGTCAGGCGCCGCTCGGGAATTCGCGGAAGATCAGGTCAACGGCTTCATCATCGTGTAATGCGCCCGTAATGCGGCCGATAGAGGCCTGGGCTGTCTCAAGCTCTAGTGAAGCGTTGACACCCTCGCCACCCGCAAGTGCTTTATCCAGCGCAGCCACGGCGATTTCGAGTGCATCGCGATGGCGACGTCGCGTAATGACCGAGCCGGGGCGCGAGCGGAAAAGCGTCGCGACACGTTCTGTGAGCTTTTCGATGAAGGCGTCCATACCTTCGCCCGTCATGACCGAGATCGATTTCACTGAACCGCCGGGTTTACCGAGGTCTGACTTGGTAAAGACGCTGAGTGTCTTGTTATCGATCATTTTAAGCGTATCCGGGTCTTGCGCGGGTTTGGTGCCATCGAATAGCGCAAGCTTCAGGTCCGCCCTGTCAACTGGTGCGTCCGTCATGATGACGGGATAGCCGTCAAGATCCATGCGCACCTCGGTAATCTCGCCCAGGTGACCCACACGGCCAGTAACAGTTGCAACGTCGCGCCTGACCAGCGCATGCATCAGGCTGGTCTTGCCAGCGCCAGCGCCCCCGATGAGCGAAATTATAATTCCCTTGTGCATTCGCTCGCCGCGGTGACCGTCGTTCATATGGTCGCGCAAGTCTTTTACCAGCAGCCGCAGGTCGTCTTGCAGCCCCGGCAAAAGGCCTTCCGAACCTGAGCTTTCCTGCCTTGCGTGCAACGACAAGACACTTTCGCGCCAGCTGTTATAAAGGCGGGACGCGTTACCCATCGCGACATCCAGCGCCTGCAGCCGCTGCAATTCTGTTTCCGCCATCAAGAGGTCGAGTACGCCCTCGGCTTCGATAAGGTCAAATTTTCCGTTTTCAAACCCGCGGCGCGTGAATTCGCCGGGCAATGCGTGGCGGCAGCCGGGAACTTTCGAAATGGCCTGCAATACGCTTTCAACAGCCGCGCGGCCGCCATGCAACTGGAATTCGATGACATCATCACCGTTGTAACTGAATTCCTGCGGATAATGGATGCAGATGATGGTATCCAGCATTTTGCCGCTTGAGGGGTCTGAGAGCATATGCACTTCCACATGCCGCGGCTCGATATGGTTTTTCCACGACAGCGCCTTGAAAACCCCGACCGCGCCCGGGCCGGAAACGCGGATGACGGCGATGCCGCACCCGAATCCTCCCGAGGCAAGGCCGAAGATTGTATCCATTAGCTGCAAGCCGCTGGTTTTTGAGCTGGAGAAAGCTCGGTCTGTTCCTTTTTCAGCAGCAGGCGTTCGACACGCTCGCCCTTTTGCAGGTGCGTGGCGATAATTTCCTCGATGTCTTCCTTGCTGGAATAGGTGTACCAGGTGCCTTCCGGGTAAATCACGAGCACTGGGCCAAGTGCGCAACGGTCAAGGCAACCCGCCGAGTTGACACGGGTGGAAGCAATGCCGAGTTCCTTGACACGCGCATTCATGTAGTTGCGCAATTCCAGCGCGCCTTCCGCCTTGCAGCTGCCCTTCGGGTTGTCGGGCGGACGCTCGTTTGTGCAGCAAAAGACATGGCGCTGAAAATATAAGTTTTCTTCTGTCATGGTTTTTCTTCCCCTCTTTGGTTAGGGTAGACAAAAGGAAAAATGGCGGCAAGCGATATGAATCTTCTGGCAAACGAAACCAGTCCCTACCTGCGCCAGCACAAGGATAACCCTGTGCACTGGCGCCCTTGGGGCAAGGAAACGCTCGAGGCTGCAAGGCGCGAGAATAAGCCTATCCTGCTGTCAATCGGTTACGCAGCCTGCCACTGGTGCCATGTGATGGCGCATGAAAGTTTCGAGGATGGCGAAACCGCGGACCTGATGAACCAGTATTTCGTGAACATCAAGGTCGACCGTGAGGAACGTCCTGATATCGACATGATCTTCCAGAACGCACTGGCGCTGATGGGCCAGCAAGGCGGCTGGCCGCTGACGATGTTCCTGACACCCGGGGGCGAACCCTTTTGGGGCGGCACCTATTTCCCGCCGCTTGCCCGCCATGGCCTGCCCGGGTTTCGCGAAGTGCTGCGCGGTGTCCATACCAGCTGGGAGCAAGAGCAGGACAAGATCAGCCACAACGTGAAAAGCCTTACCGCGGCTTTGCACAAAATGCAGGAGAAGCAAGGCGGCGAGATAGTCACACGCGATCAGCTGGACAAAATCGCGGCTTATTACTTGAGCATCACGGACCATGTCAACGGCGGTATTGGCGAAGCGCCGAAGTTTCCCTCGCTCACGATAACATCATTCCTTTGGGACAGTTACTTGCGCACGGGTGGCGCGCCGTTCAAGGCAGCTGTTATTCATGCGTTATCATCGATGGCGCAGGGGGGGATTTACGACCACATCGGCGGTGGGTTCTGCCGTTATTCCGTCGATGCCGAATGGCTGGTACCGCATTTCGAAAAGATGCTCTACGATAACGCGCTTTTTGTGTCGCTGATGACAGAAGTCATCCGGGAAACGAAAAACCCTCTTTTTTCGGCACGGATATACGAAACAGTTGATTGGCTAAAACGCGACATGGCTGTCATGCATGCCGGGGAGACAGCTTTTGCCTCCAGCCTGGATGCCGACAGCCGGGGCTGTAACGGTCATCTTGAAGAGGGCGCTTACTACGTCTGGAGCCTGTCGGAAATCGAGCTGTTGCTGGGGAAAGATACCAAGCATTTCGCCGAAGCTTACGACATTACTGCGTCCGGGAACTGGGAGGGCAGGAATATCCCGAACCGCCTGCGCCGCCCGGGCCTGATGAAGCAAGACGAAGAAAAACAGCACGAAATGATGCGCCTTAAGTTGCGTGAACACCGCAACACACGCATCCCCCCCGCGCGTGACGATAAAGTGCTGGCGGACTGGAACGGGCTGATGATAGCGGCACTGGCAAAATCTTCTTTCGCCCTCGATGCGCCCGAACACCTGCACATGGCCAAAAGCGCCTTCGCGTTTATCACGAAAAACATGATGCAAGCCGACATGCGTCTCTGGCATGTTTTCTGCGATGGGAAGACAGCGCATGCCGCAACGTTGGACGACTACGCCAATATGTGCGAGGCGGCTTTGGCACTATTCGCAGTCACACGCGAACAGCAATACCTGGAGCAGGCGGAAGGCTGGGTCGAGATTGTCTTGAAGGACTACCGTGATGAAGCCAACGGTGGCTTTTATCTTTCGGCACCCGCACAAAAAGAGCTTCTGGTGCGTCCGAAAACTGCGGACGATACGGCAACCCCATCCGGAAATGGCACGATGGTATCCGTACTGGCACGCCTTTTCATGCTCACCGGGAAACAGATATACTCCGCGCAGGCCTCGGAAGCAGCGCGTGCTTTTTCCGGTAACGTATTGCAACGTTTCTTCCCCCTTTCCACGCTCCTCTCGGCCAGTGATTTCCTCGAACATCCCGTCAGCCTGGTTCTGGCAGGCGACAGGGGCCGCGAGGAATTCGTCGAAGTGCTAAGAAATATCTCCTTCCCGCAACTAGTTGTCTTGGAAGCCTCCGCCAGCCTGCCGCCACATCATCCGGCCGCTGGCAAGGAAGCTCTGGGCGGACGTGCAACGGCCTACCTATGTCCCTACCGCGCCTGCCTGCCCCCGATTACGGAAGCTGCGGACCTGAAAAACACATTGTTAAATGAGCGCAGGCGCAACCTGCGTGGCGCTGCCAACGACAGCTAAAAATTCCCGCTTTTCATTTGACGGTTGAGCCTAAAAGGCTACTCTCTAGAGGATAAGAACGGGGGGATTCAATATGAAAAAAGATATCAAGGTCAAGGCGCATGACGGCGGAAGTTTCAGCGCCTATATCACCTATCCCCCTCACGAAAAACCGGCACCGGCCGTTGTCGTGATCCAGGAAATTTTTGGAGTCAATCCGGTTATGCGCGGCATCTGCGACAACCTGAGCCAGGCCGGTTACATCGCCATCTGCCCCGACCTTTTCTGGCGCCAGGAGCCGGGCGTACAGATCACGGATAAATCCGAAGTAGAATGGCAAAAAGCTTTCCAGCTTTTTCAGGGGTTTAATGTAGACCTTGGAATTTCGGATTTGAAGTCAACGCTTGCGCATGTGCGCGAAGACAAGCACTGCACCGGCAAGGCGGGAACCTTGGGCTATTGCCTGGGCGGCAAGCTGGCGTACCTGATGGCCACCCATTCGGATGCCGACTGCAACGTCAGCTATTACGGCGTCGGCATCGAGGCGCTGCTGGATGAGGCCAAAAGCATCAAGAAGCAACTGCTGATGCATATCGCCGAAAAAGACAAGTTCGTACCGATAGCCGCACAACAGAAAATTCTGGGCGCACTGAACAAACACAAGAACGTCGAAATACACGTCTACCCGGGCGTCGACCACGCTTTCGCACGCGAAGGCGGCCAGCACTACGACAAAGAGGCTGCACACCAGGCGAATGCCCGTACGGCTGATTTCCTTGCCACCCATCTTGCCAGCGCAAGGAAGGCCAATGCCGGAACTCGTTAAGCTTCCCGACAAGCCGGATGAGGCACACTTCCAGATCAGCCAGAAGGCGGCGGAGAACCTCGGCCGTCTCGTCGATGGAAACGGGCTGAAAGCGGAACAGGTCAGGCTGGCCAAGCATGAGACGCTGGTGCACCAGCTGCCGGGGCAAATCAACATCAAGATAAAGCCCGAAATCGCCGAAACGGTGATGAAGGGCAACATGTCGCGCGGCAAATCTTGTGGCGGCCGCGAAGGTGCAAAACTGGAGGCCGACGCACAGGCGAGCAGGCTTGCCCTTGACCCCAATATCCACCGCGAAATGATGCAGTTCATCGATAAGGACGCAGGGCAGGGCTTCGGCATCGACCTGTTTAAATTACCCTTGGCAGCTGCGGCCGAAGATTACTCAGCCTCGACCCAGTGCGGCAAATGCGCCGGCAACATGTTTATCGGGTGCGTACGTTGTAACATGTCGGGCTCTGTCACTTGCAGCGGCTGCAGCGGACAGGGCGCGCAGACCTGCAGGGCCTGTTTCGGCTCGGGACAGTATACGCAAGGCTCCGGCAACCGTGTGCCTTGCTCGCAATGTAACGCGAGCGGCCGTATCATCTGCACCCAATGCAGCGGACAGCGTGAAATGCGCTGCAGCTATTGCCAGGGTGCGGGGCGTATCGGATGTGCCGAATGCGACCAGACGGGCTGGTGGACCTATGTCTACTCTGTGACCTATACGGCAGAAGGCCTTTTCGCCCTCGACCGGCAGCAGATTCCGCAGGACGTCATGGAAGTTATCGACCATATCGGCGTGCGAAAACTGGCAACTGATAAATACATCGAGGTTTTCCGGCTGAACCTTCAACCGAAACTGAACGAAATCGGCGTGCCCATGGTCGCCTTCCTGCCCATCGCCCGCGCCGAATTTACGGTCGAGGGCAAGGCATATCCGGCAACTGTTGCGGGCCTTATCGGTCGAATTCTGGTCATCGATCACCTGATCGATCACGCTGTGAAGCCCGGCATCAATGCGCTATTCAAGCTGTCAAAAGGGCCTATGGCCACTGAAGCACTTGTCGATCAGGCGTGTAAATACCGTCTGATCCGTCAGGCGCTGACGGGCGTATCCTACCAGTCTAAAAAACAGGTCTACCAGCAAATCGTGAAACAATATCCGGTTGGCCTGTCGGACAAATACGCCAAGGCTGCGGTCAAATATGCCGGCGTGGCGGTTCTGGCGCTGAGCCAGGGACCGCGCAAAAAAGGCTTATTGATCGGCTCTGGCGCGGCAGCCGTATTGGCTGCGGCCTATTTTATGGCTGGTATACGGCCACCCATACTGGCAGCCCTAACCCAAAGCGGCCATGCAAAGCATATGCTTGGCGTCGACATTGCTGTGTGGCTGGTTGGTTATGCCGCGGCCGTGCTTACAATCAAACTGATGGCGGCGTCGGCGCTGAGAAAGATTTTGCCAGACAACGTTAGTACAGCCAAAGGTGGCCTGCCCAGTGCTGGTAACGAAGGGCTCTTGGCACTGGCGACAAGCTTTGCCGTCTGGGTCGCCTGCGCCTTTGCAGCGCCGGTGAAGCCTGAATGGGTAATGGCAATCCTGAAGGCCGCTGGCATCGGCGTAGTGGCCACAGGCGGATAAACGCTATTACTGGTTCATCATTTTGAAGAACTCGTCGTTGTTCTTCGTGTCCTTCATCTTGTCGAGCAGGAATTCCATCGCATCGGTAGTGCCCATGGGCGACATGAGCTTGCGCAGGATCCACATTTTCGACAGGGTGCCGCTTTCGACCAGCAGTTCTTCCTTGCGCGTACCAGACTTCTGTATGTCGATGGCCGGGAAGACGCGTTTATCTGCGAGCTTGCGGTCGAGGACGATTTCGGAGTTACCTGTGCCTTTGAATTCCTCGAAAATGACCTCGTCCATGCGTGAACCGGTATCGATAAGGGCGGTCGAGATGATGGTAAGCGAACCGCCCTGTTCAATGTTACGTGCCGCACCGAAGAAGCGCTTCGGGCGTTGCAAGGCGTTGGCGTCGACACCGCCCGTCAGGACTTTGCCCGACGATGGCACGACCGTGTTGTAAGCGCGGCCAAGGCGCGTGATAGAATCGAGCAGGATAACGACGTCGCGCTTGTGCTCGACCAGGCGTTTTGCCTTTTCCAGCACCATTTCCGCGACCTGTACGTGACGCGCAGCGGGTTCATCGAAGGTGGAGGAGATAACCTCGCCCTTCACCGAACGCGCCATGTCGGTCACCTCTTCCGGGCGCTCGTCGATGAGCAGCACGATGAGGTAAGCGTCAGGATGGTTGGTTTCGATGGAATGCGCGATGTTCTGCATCATCACCGTTTTACCCGTGCGCGGTTGCGCGACGATGAGGGAACGCTGGCCGAAACCGATCGGCGCGACCAGTTCGATCACGCGCTGCAGCTGCACCTGTGATTTCTGGCGTTCGCCTTTTTTGGGCGGTGCTGCCGTGCCAGTGCTGGTAGGATCGTCCAGCTCCAGCTTGATCTTGCGGTCAGGATAGAGCGGTGTCAGGTTGTCGAAGTTGATACGGTGGCGGATGTTTTCAGGGGTCTCGAAGTTGATTTTGTTGACGCGGAGCAGCGCGAAGTAGCGCTCGTTGTCTTTCGGTGCGCGGATTTCGCCCTGCACCGTGTCTCCAGTACGCAGGCCGAAGCGCTTGATTTGCGAGGGCGAGACATAAATGTCATCGGGGCCTGGCAGGTAGTTTTCTTCGGGGCTGCGCAGGAAGCCGAAGCCGTCCTGCAGCACTTCGAGCACGCCTTCGCCTGAAATCGGAATGTCTTGCTCGGCCAGCTTTTTCAGGATGGCGAACATGATTTCCTGCTTTCGCAGGGTGGAGGAGTTTTCGACGCCGAGGCTGTCCGCATATTTCAGCAGATCTTCGGGCGATTTCAGTTTCAGCTCGTGCAGGTCCATCATTTTCGCGTTGGGATCTCGGCGTGCGGCTGCTTCTTCTTCCTCGGGCGTTACATCGGCTTGCGGAACCTGTCCGTGGCCGTCGTTATTGCCGCCTTGATAGCGTCCGCCGCCGGAATGATGGCCTGAATGACGTGAGCGTTTTACCACTGTTGTGTTCTTTCTTTAGATGATGGGTCTGGAAATAGGGCGATAATTATTTGGATCGTCGCGGGGGTGATTGATTTTCTGTGCAGGCATCCGCTGAAAATGAACCGGCGGACGCGCCTCTTCGAATGAAGGCTTGATGATGAAAGTTAACAAGATTCCCGATGTATGTCAACTGCCACATTTTTCCGCGCAGGCTATTTGGAGCCGTATTTTGACGCCAAGAACTTGATTCCGCCATATTTTGCAGGGACTTGGCTTGTCATATAATGGCATGGGGCAGGTTTCATGGTTTCTTAGCGGATGCTGCGCTAGGGTTGCTAAGGGGTGTTACTGGCATGACGATCGACGAACAAATAAAAGCGGACGCGGAGGGCGGGAGCCTTCCAGCCCTGATCGCTTGGACAAGGGCGCTATTACATGGCGGAAACCCTGAGCTCGAGAAAAAAGCGGATACGCTTTTGAAAGCGGCCGAAAAGGCCGAAGACAAGGTACTTTGCGCCATAGGAATGGCCTGTTTTGCGGGCGCGCCGCCCTTCGGCAAAGATGAAGCGGTTGGAAGGCTTTGGATCAAACAGGCCGAAGCGGCAGGCAGCGCGCTCGGGGCTGAGATACTGGGCGATTTTCATTTCGCCGAAAAAGATTACAAGGCAGCCGCCAACTTTTATTCGGCAGCTATCCATCGCGGCGCTGACGGCGCCGATGTTAAGTACGCACTGATGCGCATTTGCGGACTGGGCCTGCCGCGCAGTATCGCACGCGCGATTGACGACCTGCGTACCGCAGCTGCGAATAATGCGGAAGCCGCCGCACTATTGGCGAACGGTATTGTCCCACCAACCGTTGCAAAATTGTTCATGGGTGCGGCTTATAAAGAAGAAGCTGCGGTAACAGTTCCGGAGCTCGAGGAGCATTTCACCAAGGGGCGCATTTCGGCGGCATGGTTTAAAGAGACGCCCAAGCACGCGCCACAGGCCCCGCTAACCAAGGGTTCTGCCCAAGGCAGCGACGCGCCGATTCAGCAGGCGCCTCCCGTGATTCCCACACAATCCCCGGCAGCGGTGCATGACGCGCAGCCAGACCCCTTTGCAGTGCTGGATGGCCTGGTCGGGCTGACAAAGGTCAAAAAGGCCATGAAAAGCCTTTCCAGCCAAATGAAGTTTTTCGCCAAGCGAAAGGCCGCAGGCCTGCCCTACGAAAAACCAGCCACGCACTTTGTTTTCACGGGCAACCCCGGCACAGGGAAAACAACAGTCGCGCGGATTCTGGGCGGCATCATGAAATCCGCCGGATACCTCGAAAAAGGCCACGTCGTTGAATGTTCGGCGCGTGACCTGATCGGCGAGTGGGTCGGTACTACCGCGCCTAAAGTCGGGCGACAGGTGGAGGCTGCGATTGGCGGGGTACTATTTATCGACGAAGCCTATTCATTACTGAATGCGGTAGGGGCAAGGGCGTCGTTTACCGACGAAGCGATTGCAACACTGTTAAAGCTGATGGAAGACCGGCGGCACGAGTTTGTGGTGGTGGCAGCAGGTTATCCGGACGAAATGATTGCTTTCGTGAATGCCAATCCCGGATTGAAGTCGCGCTTTTCGGAATTTATCGTTTTTGATGACTATCAAGGCATGGAGCTGGAACAGATATACCTGCGGATGGCTGAGCGAATGCAGTATAAGCTCGAGGAGCGTGCGAAAATACTTCTGAATGCCGTCATGAACGAGTCACCGACATCCTTTGCCGGCGAATTTTCTAACGGACGTTTTGTACGTAACCTTTTCGAAGACACAATCAAGTATATGGCTGGGCGCCTCGAACGGCTTGATCAGGGGCATAACACCCCTTCCGCACCACCGGCTATCGAGGAGTTGTCACTTATCCACGCCGAGGATATCCAGATGGCCTGGGACGAGGCGAAAGCAACGCCGCGCCAGGTATCGACAGCCCTCTAGAACGGCTTCATCACAACCAGAATGACGATGACGATCATCAGCATGGTCGGAATTTCGTTCACGCCGCGGTAAAATTTCGCGCTTTTGGTGTTCTGATCTTTGACGAACTGTTTTCGCCAACGGGCCAAAAAACCGTGGAAAGCTGTCATGCCCAGCACCAGCGTAATTTTCGCGTGCATCCAACCCTGTTTGAGAATTTCCGGGTTTTCCCAGAGCATCAATCCGCCGAAAACGAAGGTCAAGACCATCGCCGGGTTGATGATGATGCGCAGCAGCTTGCGTTCCATGATCTTGAAGGTCTCGGATAGCTCCGAGCCTTTATCGGCATCGGCATGATAAACGAAAAGCCTTGGCAGGTAGAGCATGCCCGCCATCCATGCGATGACGGAAATAATATGGAGTGCCTTATACAAAGCGTAAAAATCAAAGTCTGACATTTATCCCTCGCACGCGCAGCGCTTGAATTTTTCAGGGCATGACCGGCCGCAGGGCTTTCCTGAAATCGCATCCTTCACCAATTTGGCAAGGCCGGCGATAAAAGCGGGATGTGTGCCCACAGTTTCCACCCTTGCGAAATAAGGCAGGCCCAACTGCTCTGCCTTATGCCTGTATTCCATCTCGATTTCAACCAGCGTCTCGACATGCTCCGAAACGAAGGCGTGCGGATAGATAACCACGCCTTTTCTGTCTGCGGCTGCCTGGGCAAGGGCTTCTTCGGTCGAGGGACCGATCCATTTCAACGGGCCGACACGACTTTGATAACAAATTTGCCAGTCCAATCCGGGGATATTTAATTCCCTCACGATCGCTTCCGCTGTTTTCTCGCATTGGTATTGGTAAGGGTCGCCACCGATGACGATCTTTTCGGGCAGGCCATGGGCGGAAAATAGCAGACGAGTCCCGCCGGGCGCTTTTTCCAGCTGCTGCCGGATGTTTTCGGCGGAGGCCTTTATAAAACCGTCCTGCACGGGATAACAGCAGATTTTTGATACATTCGTTTCATCGCCCCATCTTGCGTGAAGCGCACCGTCATCTGCCTGTACATTGGTCCAGAAGTCCTGGAACGATGAACCCGTGGTAGTGGTCGAGAACTGTGGGTAAAGCGGCAATAGCACGAGATGGTCGGGTTTTAGGTCATTAAGTTTTCCGATGACTTCTTTTGACAATGGGTACCAATAGCGCATGGAGACGAGCACTTCGGCGTCCATTCCCCGGCCGCGCAGTTCTGTTTGCAGGGCTTCGGCCTGTTTACGCGTGTTTTCGAGCAACGGCGATTTAAAGCCGAGTTTTTCGTAGGCGGCCCTTGCTGCGGCCTTGCTGCGCGTACGTGAAATGTAATGAGCTATAAACCATCTGATCGGCAGGGGCGCGCCAATGATGTTTTTATCCATGAAGAAGTTGTAAAGGAACGGCCTGATATCGGCTTCCTGCGAAGGACCACCCAAATTCATCAGGACAACGGCAGTTTTCACCGGCGGAATTCCCTGATGATTGTCGACAGTTGCGCAACATGCTCGGGCGGAGTGTCTTTGATGACACCATGCCCGAGATTGAAAATAAAAGGACGCTTGGCAACAGCATTGAGGATGCGCAGCGCGCCATCCCGCATTTCCTGACCCCCTTTCAGCAACAGCGCTGGGTCAAGGTTTCCCTGCAGGCAGAACTTCGGCGGGAAAATATCGAATGAAGCGGACTGGTCAAGGCCTAGGGCATCAACACCAGTTTCTTCGGCGTAGCGCTTGTAAAAGGGGCCGACTACGGCGCGGGGAAAGCCAATAATAGGGATATCTGGGTTTGTCGACTTGAGCTTGCGCACAATTTCACGAGTGGGCGCAATCGACCATTCGACAAACTGCTGGCGGTTCAGCAAATTGGCCCAGCTGTCGAACAGCTGGATTGCCTGTACCCCGTTCGCAATCTGGCCGCGCAGGTATTGCACCGTCGCGTCGGTAATGACGGCGAGCAAGTCCTTGAACTTATCCGGCTGTACTTCGGCGAATTGCCTGGCGACAGGAAAATCATTGCCACCCTGCCCTTGCACCATGTAACAGGCAACAGTCCATGGAGAACCAGCAAAGCCTATCAGCGCTTTTTCAGGGCCAAGATTTTTACGTATGCGTCGAACAGTGTCATAAACCGGCTCCAGCCTGCTTTCGTTCATTTTAAGCGAGGCGATGCGAAGAGCGCCAAGCCGCGGACCTTCACCTTCCATGAAATCGAGCTGCTGTCCCAAAGCATGCGGGACAACAAGGATGTCGGAAAACAAGATAGCCGCATCCATATCGAAACGCCGGATCGGCTGTAAGGTTACTTCACAGGCAAGTTCAGGGTTGAAACAGAGGTTAAGGAAGGATCCGGCGTTTTTACGCAGGTCACGATATTCCGGCAGATAACGCCCTGCCTGGCGCATAAACCAGAACGGTACCTGCGGTGTTATCTCCCCGTGGAGAGCTGCGATGATGGCTGGCTTGGTCATGATGCCCTTGTTTACCGGAATCTAAAGTGCCAGTTTTTACCCTTAAAATATATAAGTATTAGAATCTTTTAGTAGGAGTCTGTAGGACGGTGCAAGGCGGGGATAATCCGGGATTCACATTTTTCCCCCTTACCTGCAGTCGCCGCGCTGTCCCGTATCGTGGAAAAAGATGCCGGATATAGTCGTTCACCACGCAGATTCAATAATTTACCAAATTTGTGAATAACCTTGATAACTTGTGATTCCGTAAACATCAGTTATCCCCGTTATTCTATTCCGGAGTCTGCCTGCGTATTCTTCCTGCAAGGCTTTCGCAGGACACGTCATTTATCCCGCAGGGAAACTTCTCCCGTCTTTTATGCACTAGTTTATCCCGCGAATTATCCCCAGAACCATGCATAATCAAGCTTCCATGCCCCGATTTTTCCCGATAGGATAAATCGGTTCAGGCAAGGGGTTTAAAAGGCTGCGATATGGCGGAAGACTGGCAAAAACTTGATGCGGAAAAATCCGCGCGTATCCTGTCGGAGGTTAATCCCCATCTGGAGCCTGTGCCGTTCAGCGTCGAACATACTACGATCCGTGCTCAACGCCTGCCTTTTTATAAAAGTTATGAACTTTTCGAACTGACGGATCTTTCTGCTGTACCCGCCGCGCGCAAATACGCGCTTTACAAGCCGGGCGACATCAACGTCATCAACTGGACGAACCAGACGATATACGAGACAAACGAGAAAGCGCCGATCAGCCTCGACGAGCGCAATGTCGTGGACTACGTGAAATTTTTCTTCAACTATGTGCGCGGGCGCCATGGCCGTTTCCTCATCATCGAGACGATCGATGACATCCGCTGGCAGGTAGAACCGCCGCTACAAGGCCGCAAGGTCATGCAGGAAATGCTTGTGCCCGTCGGGGTTGTCAGCCAGGACGCTGATGGAACGTTCAACCTTGAAGCCTTCATGGTTTTCAAGGACAGCCTTTTCAAGACCAAGATCCACGTCAAAAAAGACGGGCTGGTCAGCATGTCCGACGAAGAACTTAAAATCGAAGGCATGCCAGTCCTTCAGGACGCCGCGGCCTGATCCCATGCTGCCGCTGATTGCCGAACCAGACGCACGCGAAAAAAAACCCGAACCCTCCGACTTGCCGCCGGCTATCCAGCGCCAGATCGAAAAGCTTGTCGGCGCCAAGGTAACGGGCTCAGTTGCTGCCTTCGGCGGATTGTCAGTATCTGCGGGCTTTATCTTCACTTTTGACAACGGTCAAAAAATTTTCGCCAAGGGAGCCCACCCGGGCGACACGGCGCATGGCACCAAGAACCTCGGGCAAGAGGTGATGGTTTACGAGAGCCTCCCTGTGCTATCGCAAATATCCCCGCCCTATCTCGGGATTGTATCGGATGGCGAGGAAGACGGCTGGATGCTCGGTCTTTGGCGTTGTATCGATCATGACCCCAAACTGGCGACGCCAGCGCGTGTCTATGAGTCGCTGAAATCCTGGCAGCGCCATACTCCTGCGAAAGATATCCTGCCGCACGCGCGCGAGCACAATTACATTTCCCAGTTCCTCACACCCGAAAAAAAGTGGATACGTTTACGCAACGACCAGCTGGCAAAACAGAAATTCGTATCGATGTTCGTTGATGCCAAGGAAGGACTTGCATGGTTCGACAAGCATGTGCCTTCCATCTGCCAGTATCAGGCGCGTATCGACAAGCTCAAAGGCGAAGAAGGTCTGATGCACGGCGACCTGCGCCTTGATAATTTTTTGTTTGGCCCCGACCGCACATATGTTGTCGACTGGCCTAATTCCTGCTGGGGGCCGCTGGTTTTTGATCTATCGTTCCTGTTTTCGAACATGGAGGCCTTGGGTTTTGGCTCGGCTGAAGACCATTTCCTTGCTTATGCCATGGCGGGTGGCGTTGAAATCCCTCCTGATGATTATGTTGCGATGATGGCCGCCCTGTCGGGCCATTTTGCCGATCAGGCCTATCGCGAGGTGCCAGACAAGATGCCCCGTCTCCGCTGGATGCAGAAGTCGATGTTGCTTGCACAACTTAAGTTCTTGGCACGATTAGGGATAATCGAATCGCCGCCCCTTATGCAGGGGCAAAATCAACAATAATCGGTCCTAAAAGTCCGATTTTCAGCTAGATTATTGTTTTCCTGTGGTTATTTTGCTCTGAAAACCACATTTTAGTTTACGTAATCTAATAATATTCCTGCTTTTCTTATTTGGAAAAGGGGTTGTTAACCATCTTGGCCGCATGATGGTGGTGAAGAGGGAAATAGCTGCCTGCTTGCAGGGGCTGGAAAAGTGAAGAGTTCCGGCTTCTGGCCTTAAGGACCCCCAAGGGTCGGCAGGGCAAAAAAGAAACGAAAAAAACAGGGTGTGAAATGGCTAAGGACATCGACTTCGATAGCGAGTCCCAAATTAAGAAGCCCGATACGCGGGGCTTTAAAAATACCTCGCGCCGCCTGCGCGAAGGCCAGCAAAAGCCGCTCAGCCACCGAGCGAGCCTTGACTGGCGCCTGGACCAGCGCACCGTGTGCGATAAGAATGGTCATAGCGCCGAAATCGTTCCCATCGCCGAGCTGAAAGAAACTCTGTTGAAGAGCCGCACTGCCGAAGCGCTGTTCGAACAGGCCGGCAACCTCGAGATTGTTTACGACATGCAAAGCGCATCTTCGCAATATTATTGCCGCGAAGGCTGGCGCGTGATCACGTTGAACCCGCTGCGTCCGAAAGGCGACCTCATCAACCTGCTCGCGAAAGAACTTCGCCGCGACTGGCAATATTGCCATGGCGCGCTGGTCAACCCGCTGGGCTACGAACCCGACGAAGCGATCCTTGTCAACCGCGCGCAAAGCGCCGATGTGCTGATGATCGCTGTCAAAATCGCCTGGGAACTGAAACTGGCCGGCGAAAACGAAGCCTGGGATTTTCTCGCGGCCACGCCGTCGGGAGATGTCACCCGCACTTACGAGCTGAAGGCGCAGGCAGATTTCCGCACCCTGAACAACGGTGAAGCGGCGCGCGCGGCCTACGACAAGTTTTTCGAAGACAGCCGTACGAAACTGCATGACAAGCGCCTGATCCATCAGATGCTGCTGGATGAAAGCGGCTATATGAAGGCAGGCTCGAAGCGCCCGAAGGTGACCATGGAGCTGTTCCAGCGCCTGGGCGAAGTCCCCGGCGGCCGCAATTACCTGTCGATGCAGGCAAAACATGTACCGACCGACATGTGCTACGCAACCGTGGAAGACCGCTCTAACGCGAACTTCCTCTGGTTCATCAAGTTCGAACGCAGCTTCCAGGAAAAGGAACTGCAGATGGTTAAAGAATCCGTGAAGCTGTCTGCCGAGGTCGTCGACTTCCGCAAATACTCCACGGGCAAGCGCGCCCGGCCGTCAGAGCTGGGCCAATAATTTCCGCTGTTCCGCCTCCCGCGGGATTGCCCGGATTTCGGAGGACTAGGAATGCTGGAGCCGTTCTGCGACCGGCGCATAAAATTCTCCCTCGAGTCGTTGCTGGATCGCGACGCCTATATCGTCCCTGCTGAAAAACGCGCTTCGGCTTTTGCGGGCTATGTCCGAAGCCTTGCCGCCATAACGTCGCAAAGCTCGCTGGGAAGCGCCTTGTTGCGCGCAGCTGTGCTCCAGGGTGTATCTGTCGGGCTTGACCCCTTGCTTGAGCCCAATTCAAGTTATTTCTATCCGCAGCAAAACCATTTTGACTTAGGCTTTCAGCCCGACCTGCTGCAAAAGAGCGAAAAAGGCGTCAGCCAGTACCTCGTTTCTTTTGTCGGCGGTTTGCGCCGTGCGTGGCTTTTGCACAAGGGCCATGCGCCGGATGTTTCGCTTCGTCCCGACGACTTCTTGAAATTCTGCCGCTGTGCGGAAGCGGATGCAGGAGCTGTAACTCAGCTGGTCGCCTGGGAATTGCGCTCGGCGAATGCCGGTTTCATGTGGCGGCATTTGCTGTCAGGCCCGGACGGGGATATGTCGGTTATATTTGAACGCGCCATCATGGAAGGGCTGCAGAGCCAGTTTGACGGACTGGCGTTGAAGGCCGCTTTCAACCAATGGTTCGCTGACCGTGAAAGGATTGCGCTTTGTGATCACACGGCGCTTGAACTTATCGATATGTCGTTGATGCAGTTTGGCGGTCCGCCGCATGTCGGGGTCCGCAGCTTGAAACTCTCATCCCTGCAGTCACTGGGTTCGTTGCCCAACGGACGCAACTATTTGTCCGGCTGCCTCTTCATGGGCGGCTGGTATAATATGATTGAGGACGAGTTTAATCGTACGCATCTACGCCACATAGAACGGGATATTGCGCAACTTATTGAAAAACAACATAATATTTAAGCGCTATCCTGGCATCTTTAAAATCATAATATTTGACATAATCTAAGAATCGCGATATCTTCTTAGCCGAAACACGTTATAAAATTTTGGCATAGAGGAATTCATCATGGCTGAAGTCGCATCCGGACCCCAAAACGAAATTTTCGCGCCTGCAAAAGCGTCGCTGTGCAAGCAGGCATTCCAATGGGCGGGCGCTGCCGCCTCCGTCATCTGTGCGGAGCCGCCGCAGCAAGGCTTTGAAGCCGCCGGAAATGCTTACGACTATGTTGCAACGAAAGCTAAATTGGCGCTGAACCCGCCGAAGCGCTAAATCAGAAACCTTGAAGGTCGAGGAGGTGGGCTTCACCGCGCTTGGTGAGCCACTCCTTGGCCATCATGAGCGCGCGGTCTTTTTCACGGCGCGTCAGGTTTGAATAAACGTTATCACGGTCCGCCTCTGCGCGGACCTTTTCGTTTCCTTCAGGATAGTAAACGATCGCAAGGTGCAGCCACATCAGCGCGACGATCGCGTCCGAAGGCACCCCTTCGCCAAGGTAGTACATGACGCCTACGTGGTGCTGTGCCAGCGGGCGGCCGGACTCTGCAGCCTTGAGCAGGAAAGTCATCGCCTTTGCAGGGTCTTTCGGTACGCCCTGGCCTTGACGGTACATGATGCCCATGATCTCTTGCGCGCCCGGGTGGCCGCCATCGGCCAGCATCTTCATGCTTTTCGCGATGACGTCATATTTTTTCTGCTGATAGTATTTCATCAGCATTTCGTAGTTCAGCTTTCCTTTGCCTTCGCGAATTGCGCTTTCGGCTGTAGCTTCGTCAGGAGCGGCCTCGGCGGGATCCAGCACGGGTATAAGAAGGCCCGTCCTGAGGTTGTTGTATTCTTCAACGGGCGGCGGCTTATCCGGATTTTTCTCGACGTAGATTTCAGTGCTGTCTGAATTGAAAGTGTTGAACTCGTCACCGTCCGTGCCACCGGTGGCCTTAGTTCCGGCACGCTCGTCGAGAGGGTTATCCTCGGCTGCCTTGATAGTGATGGGCTGAAATGCGAGCCCGGCGATGACAGCAGCGGCAAGAATTGAACGCAAACGCATGGATAACCCCCAGTAACTGCCGGCAAGATGAACGGCCGGCCCCTAGCTATCTATTATAGACCTGTTCCTTCAAAAAACCAAAACCGGCCCTATTTGCGAAATACGAGTGTCCGCCAATTTCCCACAGGAATAGTCTTCATATGCTTAAGCCCCTGTTTTACATGGGCGAAGGAAACAAGTTCTTCCTGCCTTGCCAGAAGGCCTGAGAGGACGCAGATACCGTCTTTTTTCAATGCCTTTTGCAACAGGGGCGCCATATCGACTAAGGGCCCGGCGAGAATATTGGCGCAGATGAGATCATATGGCGCCCCTTCCTTGCAAAGCTTTGTCCTGTAACCGTCGCCGGCGGCCGCCGATAGTTTGACGCCATTCATCTTTGCATGCCGCTTGCTGACCACAATGCATTCCGGATCGATGTCGATGGCGGTTATTTTCGCCTTGTCCCACAGCTTCTTCGCTCCTATGGCGAGGATGCCAGAGCCACAGCCCATATCCAGCACGTTTTTAAAGGCCCGCTTTTCTTTCGCCAGCCATTCTAGCGCCATCAGGCAGCCTTTGGTAGTTTCATGCTCGCCAGAGCCGAAAGCCGTTGCAGCGTCGATTTGCAAAGGAATAAGTCCTTTGGGCGGCGACTTTTTAAAGTGTGAGCCATGCACGAAAAACCGTTTCGTCTTTACAGGCGGGAAGTTGTCGTGGACATGGCGTAGCCAGTCTTTCTGGGGCATCTTTTCCGCGCGGACCATAGCCTTGCCCCTCACCACGGTTTTGACACGCGCCAAGATTGCGTCTTTGTCGGGTGCCCCGCGCGTTGTCAGCGTGACTGTCCAGTTGTCCCCATCCTCCGCTTCCTTGTTATGGAGAAAGACAGCAGCCGCAAGGTCTTCGACGGCGTCGGAGACGGCCTGTGCGGTCATGCCATCCAGTTTTTTGGCAAAACCGAGGCTTACACGATGCAGGACGGGCGCCTTTGCGGCGGGCTTATTCTTCGGAGCGGGCATGACAGATACTATGGATAAGGGTTGTAAAACAAGCGCTTGGGGTGATCATTCTTGATATGCCGGCTTTTGTCCACCATATTGTTATACAGTCATTTTTCGGATTGGCATTTCTCCAGACAGGGCATCGCTATGGAACATGAAGCCGTCATTTGCGGATACGTCCGCACCCCCTTCCACTTCGCCGGCAAGGGCGACCTTGCCTCGGTCCGTCCCGATGACCTTGCCGCGGTCGCCGTGCTCGGCCTGCTCAAGCAGACCAGTGTGGATGAAAAGGAAATCGAAGATCTTATTCTCGGTTGCGCTTTCCCGGAGGGCGAGCAGGGTTTCAACCTGGCGCGCCTTGTCGTGAATATCGCCAAGCTGCCGCTGTCGATTGCTGGTGTAACCGTCAACCGTTTCTGCGGATCATCCATGCAGGCGATCCATCAGGCCGTCGGTGCTATCAAAACCGGCACCGGCAAAGTATTTATTTGTGGCGGTGTCGAGAGCATGTCGCGCATCCCGATGGGCGGCTTCAATCCCCTGCCCAACCCGCAGCTGGTGGCCGATTATCCGCAGGCCTATATCGCCATGGGCGAGACGGCCGAGAACCTGGCCAACAAATTCAAGATCAGCCGCGCCGAGCAGGAAAAGTACGCGCTGCTGTCGCAGCAGAAAGCGACCCTTGCGCGCGCCGGTGGCCGTCTGACGCCTGAACTGGTCTCTGTTACGACGCCGGATGGCAAGGTTGTGACCGAAGACGGCTGCATCCGTCCTGAAACGACCGCGCAGGGCCTTGCGGAACTGAAACTGGCTTTTGATGCAAATGGTTCTGTGACTGCGGGCACTTCGTCGCCCTTGACAGATGGCGCTTCGGCGACGCTGGTCACGTCGATGGAGTACGCCAAGGCTCATGGATTGAAAATCCTTGCTAAAATAAAATCGATGGGGGTTGCAGGCTGCGCGCCTGAAATCATGGGTTACGGCCCCGTCCCCGCATGCCAGAAGGCGCTGGAGCGCGCGGGCCTTAAAATCGGGGATATCGATATCTTCGAGTTCAACGAGGCTTTTGCCGTGCAGTCGATGACCGTCTGCCGCGAACTGGGCGTCGATGAAAGCAAGCTGAACCTGGACGGTGGGGCAATTGCCCTTGGCCATCCGCTTGGCGCATCAGGTGCACGTATTACCGGCAAGGCCGCAATGCTGCTCCAACGCGAGAAAAAACAGTTGGCGCTGACCACCATGTGCATTGGCGGCGGCCAGGGCATCGCCACGGTTCTGGAAGCCGCCTGATGCTGACGGAGGCTATCCGCCGCATTCCTAAAGTCGACCTGCACGTCCATCTGGAGGGTACAATTTCCCCGCAGATTGTCGCGCGCATGGCGGAGCGCAACCGGCTTCCCGTGCCGCAGGGGCTGACAGCGCCTGATGGTCTCAGCATTCACTGGCAGCCGCAAACTACACCGCAAGATAACCTGCTGTCTTTCCTCAAGGCCTATGACGAAGCGACGAAGGTAATGAAGACGGCCGCGGATTATATCGACCTTACTCATGATTACCTGCAGCGCTCCGCCGCCGAGGGTTGCATATACGCGGAACTGACGATTTCGGTTGAACATGGCGAAATGGTCGGGCTGCAGTATCCCGACATGCTGGCTGCCATCACCGAAGGATACGAGCGTGCGAAAAAAGAAACCGGCATCGAGGCGCGCCTTATTTCAAGCTGCGTGCGTCATTACGGGCCCAAGTCGGCGTTGCGCGTCGCTGAAGTAACCCGGGATAATCCCCACCCGCTCGTTACCGGCTTCGGCATGGCGGGAGATGAAAACGCCTATACGGTCGCGGACTTCAAACCGGCATTCGAGATATGCAGCCATCTTGGCCGCACGGCGCATGCCGGCGAGGCCTCAGGGCCTGAAACGGTACGGCAAGCGCGAGATATTTTGAAGCTGCGCCGCTTCGGACATATGGTGCGCGCTATTGAGGACGCCGAATTGATGCAGGAACAGGTAGCCATCAAGGCGGTGCCCGAAGTCTGCGTTGGCAGCAATCTTGCGCTGAAGGTTTATCCGGATTACAAAGCGCATCCGCTGCGCCGGTTTTTCGATGCGGGATTAAAAGTGACGCTGGGATCCGATGACCCGACCTTTTTTGGCACGTCAATTGGCCGCGAGTATCAGAACGCCCATGACAAGGCGGGCTTCACCGAAACGGAACTCGCAAAAATTTCGCAGAACGCGATAGAAGAGGCCTTCGTTGACGAGACAACACGCAGCAGGCTGTTGGATAAGATTTCAGCGTTCAAGACTGCCGCCTGAGTTTTCTGCCCAGCTTTTCATAAGGGCACAAACGGCCGATATTATTTGACAGTTTTTCCTTTTATGCCTCATGATGCGCGCATCAGACAAAAATAACAGGCACATCACGGAGGTACTTCGATGAAGGCTTCTACCAAAGTTGCGGCAGGCGCGGGCGCGCTGGCAGCAGGTATCGGTATTGCTTGCGCATTTCTTTGCCCGCTCGCGGGTCTTGCGGCTGGTGCTTACTTCACTTACGGCGCAGTTGCTGCGACCATGGGCACGGCGGCAACCGTCGCATTGACGGCAGCTGGCGCAGTTGGCGGCATGCTGGTCGGCCGCATTGCAGCGCCAATAGTGGCGATTGCCAGTATCGGCCTAGGCGCTGCTGTGGGCCTGGGTGTCAAAGCGATCGGTTCGGGCATCGAAAAAATCCGTGGCGAAAAAACTGGTGCGCCTGCACAGAAATTCATGTCGCTTGAAACAACCTCGTTCAATCTGGTCTCTACCCTGAAATCTGCTTTCAGCAGGGCACAGCAGCCGAAGGCTGAAATCACAAAGCCTGTCCCGCGGTTGGAAATGGTGCCCAAGACGCCCAGCCTCTAACGACTAAGAATAGTATAGGAATAGCGAAAACCGCGCCTTGCAACGGCGCGGTTTTTTGTTGACATTGTCAGCTTTAATGGCGATGTATTGGAAAGCCGAAATTGCCTTCTGGCATACGGTGCCTCGTTTTCCCAATGAATCTCAAGGTAATAAAATTTCAGGCGCCCTATATGTGGGTGTTTTCCAATACACGTGGATTAATCGGGAGGGTCAGGTTGCGCTGAAGGTTCTTTTCAACCCGCGTCTGGCGTTCGACGCCATATCGCGTTCGACGGCATTGACGATTTGCTGGCCGACAATGGCGTTGACTTCGAGCAGGCTTTCTTTCGCATCGTTAAAGGTGCGCACGGCCGCCAAGTGGTCGGCGGGACGCAGGTTAGCCAGCAGCGTGTGGACGCTGGCAGGCTTGGCACGGCGGTTGAATTCATTTTCGCGCGTCTGGAGCTGCGACGCTGCGAGGAAGAAATCGGTCAGGACTTTTTCGGCAGCAGGCGCGCCTGCGACATAGGCGGCCTTTAGCGTGCCCAGCGTCACGGCGTTGAAGCCGGTTGCGAGCACGCCGTTCAGGTCGTCTAAATTGTCTGTCCCTTTCAAGCGGACCATGGCAGTAAGACCTTGCCCTTTTTCGGGTTTTCGGGTATCAATTTTCCTTAATGCTCATTATACCTGAAAATCCGGGTTTGTGCGGAAAAAGTTAATTTTCCGGAAGATAGACAGTTAAGTTGCTGATATGAATACGAAATATGACGTCATCGTTGTGGGTGGAGGCCATGCCGGCTGCGAAGCAGCAGCGGCGGCCGCCCGCATGGGCGCTAAGACCTTGTTATTGACACATAAAATAGATTCGGTCGGCGTCATGTCCTGCAACCCTGCTATTGGTGGGCTTGGAAAAGGCCATCTTGTCAGGGAGATAGACGCTTTAGACGGGGTGATGGGCAAAGTAATCGACCAGGCCGGCATCCAGTTTCGTATCCTGAATGCCAGCAAAGGGCCTGCTGTGCGCGGTCCGCGCGCGCAGGCGGATCGCAAGCTTTACCGTGAAAACATGCAGCAGATGCTGCTGAACTATCCCAACCTGACCCTGCACGGAGATGGCGCAGAAGAGATTTTGCGCGACGCAGCGGGATCTATTACAGGCGTGAAGACGTCGCTCGGCACCGAATTTTCTTGCGGCGCGCTGGTTATCACCACTGGCACTTTCCTGCGTGGCATCGTGCACCGTGGCCGCACGCAGCATGAGGCAGGACGCATCGGCGAGAAACCGTCCGTCGGCCTGGCGCTGTCGCTTGAAAAACTTAACCTGCCGATGGGCCGTTTGAAGACGGGCACACCCGCGCGCCTCGACGGCCGTACTATCGACTGGAAAGTTTGCGAAGAACAACCGGGGGATAATCCGCCGACGCCGTTCTCCTTCATGAACGACCGTGTTACTGTGCCGCAGATTTCCTGCTTCATCACCTACACCAATGACAAGACGCACCAGATCATCCGCGACAACCTGCATGATGCGCCGATGTATTCCGGCCAGATTAAATCGAGCGGTCCGCGTTATTGTCCCTCAATTGAGGACAAGGTTGTGCGCTTCGCTGACAAGGAGCGTCACCAGATTTTCCTTGAGCCCGAAGGCTTGGACGATGACACCGTCTATCCAAACGGCATATCGACTTCGTTGCCCGAGCAGGTGCAGGCGGACCTGATCAAAACAATCCCGGGCCTCGAGAACGCGGTTATCCTGCAGGCCGGATATGCGATCGAGTATGATTACGTCGATCCACGCGCCATGAAGCGTACGCTCGAAACCAACGCTGTTACAGGCCTTTTCCTTGCTGGCCAAATCAACGGCACGACCGGTTACGAAGAAGCTGCGGCGCAGGGTTTGATCGCCGGCATCAACGCTGCGTTAAAGGCATCCGGCAGCGGTGACGAGTTTGTGCTCGACCGTGCCGACGGTTACATCGGCGTGTTGATTGATGACCTGGTGACCCAAGGTGTGTCAGAGCCCTACCGCATGTTCACCTCGCGCGCTGAATACCGTCTGCTGTTGCGCGCCGATAATGCTGACCAGCGGCTGACACCCGCCGGCATTTCCATAGGATGTGTGGGGGCTGCGCGTTCCTCTTCTTTCGAAGAAAAACATCGTCAGCTGTCAACTGCACGCGAGAAAGTTCAAAACCTCTTCGCGCTGCCAATCGAGTTGGAGCGCCGCGGTTTCAGGGTGAATCAGGACGGTGTTCGCCGCTCGGCCCATGACCTGATGCGTTATCCGGATATTACTTTCGATGCGCTGGCTTCTATTTGGCCGGAATTGAAAGATATCACGCCTGCCATCGCCGCCCAGATCGAAATCGACGCGCGCTATGCCGGATATATCCAGCGTCAGGAAGCTGACATTAAGGCGTTCCGCCGTGACGAAGCTTTACTGCTACCGAAAGACCTGGACTATGCGCAAGTCGGCAGCCTCTCGAACGAGATGCGCCTCAAGCTTGGCAAGCATCGACCGGATACCTTGGGGGCTGCTGCGCGCATTCCGGGCGTGACGCCCGCCGCCCTCGTCGCGCTTCTGCGCCACGTCAAACGTAAGCCTGAAGCAGAGTCCAAAGTTGCCTGATTCAATCGCTGATATCCTTGCAAGACACGGCCTGCATGTTTCACGTGAAACATCTGAAAAATTGAATATTTACAATACTTTACTTTTGAAGTGGCAAAAGGCTATCAACCTCGTCAGCCCTACCACTATGGCTGAGGCCGGCGTTCGGCATTTCTATGATAGTGCGCAGCTTTTCCGCTATATTCCTGACCCTGATGTACGTTTGGCAGACATGGGGTCAGGCGCGGGGTTCCCTGGTCTGGTTCTCGCTCTGCTGGGGGTGCGGCAAGTTCATCTGATTGAATCAGACGTTCGTAAAGCGACCTTCCTGAGGGAGGTTTCACGTGAAACAGGCGTGGCGGTCACGGTTCATGATATCCGGGTTGAGGATTGTAAAATTCCCGGGTTGGATGTCGTTACAGCCCGCGCGCTTGCGCCCCTGCGCCATCTTCTCGAACATATGGATCATCTGGCGACGCCGGGCCATGAATGCTACGGCCTTTTCGCCAAGGGTGCCCAGTACGAGGAAGAACTTGTGAAAGCCCGCAAGCAATGGGGGTTTGATCTCGAGAGTTTTAACAGCGAAACCGAGCCGGAGGCGCGTATCCTCCGTATTCGCCACCTGCAGCATAAACAATAAATATGTTAAATTAAGACCTTTCCGCAGTTGTTTCACGTGAAACAACTGGGAGGAGCGTCTCTGCGCACTGTTTCACGTGGAACAATTTGCAATTAAATTAGCCACGCGATGGCTTGATTGGACTCGGGAAGAGGATTACAAAGTCTTCATGACCCATCCCATCGTCAAAAACGAAGCTTTCATCGCCACGGACGGCGGTTCCGCCTCCTCCGCGACCCGGTATATCAGCATTTCAAACCAGAAAGGCGGCGTCGGCAAGACCACGACTACTGTCAACCTGGCCACAGCCCTTGCCGCTGTTGGCAAAAAGGTTCTGGTGATCGACCTTGATCCGCAGGGTAACGCCTCGACCGGCTTCGGTGTCGACCGCGCGCAGCGCGTTAACGGCACATATGAAGTACTTTTCGGTGATTGCTCTGCAGATGAAGCTGCAATTGCGACAAAAGTGCCTAACCTTTACATCATTCCCTCCTCGATTCACCTGTCGGGCGCCGAGATCGAGCTGGTGGATGCCGAACGTCGCGAGGCCCGCCTGAAAATGGCACTGGAGCTATCGCAGCAGAATTATGACTATGTGCTGTTTGACTGCCCTCCCTCGCTTAATCTTCTTACGTTAAATGCGCTTGTCGCTTCGACCGGCGTACTCGTCCCCCTGCAATGCGAGTTCTATGCGCTGGAGGGCCTCAGCCACCTGGTGAAAACGATCGAACGTGTCACGGCCAGCTTTAACCAGAAGCTCGAACTGATGGGCGTCGTGCTGACCATGTACGACAAGCGCAACAACTTAGCTATGCAGGTCGCCGACAACGTGCGCGGCTTTTTCGGGGATAAGGTTTACGACACGGTGATCCCCCGTAACGTGCGCATTTCCGAAGCGCCCTCTTTCGGCCTTCCCGCTATCGTCTACGACATGCACTGCCCCGGCTCGCAGGCCTATATCCAGCTCGCTAAAGAAATTTTGAAGCGCGAGCAAAAACTGCAGCTGCAATACGGCACATAATATATTGGAGAAATAGGATGACCGCAGAAGTAAAAAAACGCGGCCTTGGCCGCGGCCTCGACGCCCTCTTCCAGGACCAGCGCAAGGAAGAAGAAGCCTTCCAGCCCAAGATCAAGCGCGCCGATGAAATTGTCGCAGCAGCACAGGCCGAGGTGAAACCCCAGGCCGGCGCCACGCCGCAGACTGCCGGCCCCCGCAAGGTTGCCGTCGAACGCCTTACCCCCGGCAAATACCAGCCGCGCCGTTTCTTTGACGACGCCGCGCTCGACCAGTTGTCTGACAGCATCGCCGCACATGGCGTGTTGCAGCCGCTGCTGGTGCGTCCCCTTTCTGGCAACATGTATGAAATCATCGCAGGCGAGCGCCGCTGGCGTGCCGCGCAAAAAGCGCAGCTACATGAAGTGCCGGTCGTTATCGTCCAGCTGCCCGACAAGGAAACGCTGGAAATCGCGCTCATCGAAAACCTGCAGCGTGAAGACCTGACGGCGGTTGAAGAGGCCGAAGGCTACCAGCGCCTGATGGACGAATTTGGCCATACGCAGGAAATGCTGTCACAGCAGCTCGGCAAAAGCCGTAGCCATGTTGCAAATACCCTGCGACTGCTGAAACTGCCGCAGACCGTGCGCACCATGGTGCAGAGCGGCGCCCTTTCGGCCGGCCATGCCCGCGCGCTCGTCGGCGCAAAGGATCCGGAAGCACTGGCAAGCCTGATTACCCGCCGCAATCTCAGCGTCCGCCAGACCGAAGCGCTCGTGCAGAAATCTTCAGAAGGCAAGCTGAAGCTGCCGCGCAAAAAAGGCTTTGTCGAAAAAGACGTCGATGTGCTGGCACTGGAAGAACTCACGACCTCCAAGCTCGGCATGCGCGTGACGATCAACGGTGATGGCCCCGCCGGGACGCTCAGCATAGAGTATAAATCGCTCGATCAGCTGGATGACCTGCTGGCGCGTCTTGGACAGACACCGAAGCGTTAATGCAGCCAGGCAAAGGGGCTTACTAATCTTTACGCTGGACCTGGACTTCCGCCACAAAACGTACGCGGTTGATGGAGGATACGCAGCGTATATTATCGCTCTGGCCTGAAACGAAAACCCTGCTGGATCTCGCTTCCGCACAAAATGTGCCTATTGTTTTTAACGGTGATTTAATTGGCACTGATACCGATGGGGTCAACATTATCAACCGCACCGCCGGCACGCGCCAAATCGAGTTGAAGCCGTATAAAAGTCCCGAAGATTGCGCAATTGCGCTTATTCACGAACTCAGGCATTTGTGGCAGGACGTGGCACTTGGCCTGACCGCGGCGACCCGCGGCCTTGGCGAAAGAGATGCCACGACGGTTGTTCTACTGAACCGCGTGCGCGAGGCAGATGCCTATGCATTCACAGATTTGATGATAGGGCGCATCAATCATTTCCAGGAAGATTTCCGGAAGTCGGAGAACCTGCGCGCCGCGCTGCTCTTCCTTCATCGAGGGCAGCCGCTGACAGAGGGCCAGGAAAACGAGGTTAGTGACGTTATCGCCGAAGCAATCACCGGACGCCTGCCTGCTGAACGCGCCGCCGCAAGCGCCAAGTTTGAAAAGGCCCTGTCATGGCTGGATAGCTACGACTGCGAAGCAATCCAAAGCTATCAACGCCGGTATTGCCCTCCCATAGATCCGGGTCTTCCGCATATGACGGAAGCGCAAGGCCATATTGTCACCCTTGCCGATATCCGCAAACTCTGCGTGGTCGGCGAAGGGCCGACCCGCATATCATATATGGACGATTTGGCGGATCAAGATTTCACCGCGCTTGTCATGAAAGACGTCAAACCATCGGTTGCTGAAGTGATATCGATGATTGAAGATTTCGAAAACGCAGGCGCGAAAAACGTGAAGCAAAAAGCCGAAATCGATACCCGTCTCAGGGCGGCGCTTAAGCCTTAAGCACGCCTGCGGCCCGCCGCCGCTTTGCTGCCAAGCTGTGCCAGCGAGAGGACTGCCCGCCCCAGGATAATTTCGGGGACGCTGCCGGTGTGCTTGCATTTGGCTTCGGCGCTGGAGATGATATTCAGCGCCTGTTCCAGCTGCAAAAAACTCCAGCCGTTTAGTTGCGCCACAAAGGCGTCTTTATGCTTGAAGAATAGCGGCGGCCGCAGTTTCTTGAGGGCAAGCTCCAGGCCGTCATTGCTCATCCGTGCCTTGGTTACGTGCAGCCGCGTGAAATGGTCGAGCATCACACGCAGGATGCGCACCGGCGGTTCACCCTCACGCAACAGGTGGGAAAGGATACGGTCAGCCTCCGCCACGTTTCCGGAAGCGGCGGTGCGTGCGAGGTCTTCCAGAGGCAGCTGGGCCGAACCCCCGACCGATGCGATAACGTCTTCCAGAGAAATATCCTTATACCCGCCCATATATATTGAGAGCTTTTCCGCCTCCCCCCGCGCTACACCGCGGTCTCCGACGACGTTTGCAGCCATATACTGCAGAGCGTCGGAGGAGATGGTATAGCCGCGGTTACGCAGCTCTTCGGAGAGTATTTTTGTCAAGTCGCGGGCGTCGTCGATGTAACAGGGAACGGCCGCCGCATTCGGCGCCTCCTCGAACAACTTACGCAGCTTCGAGGCCGGCCAAAGGTCGCCCGCCTCCAGCACGACGAGGTTACAGCCGGCCTTCATGGCAGCCAACGCGGCTTTGACAATCGGCTCTATCTTGTCGGTTGCATCACGTACGCGGATAACGCGTTTTCCACCCAGCATCGAAATCGACTGGGCCTCGTCCAGAAGCTGGGACGGGTTGTCTGATAATTGCCCGCCTGTATATTCGGCAACAGCGAACGGGTCGTTACTATCGGGCACAGCCTGCTTTGCCAGCATAGTGGCGCGTTCGCGTACCAGCCCTTCGTCGGGCCCATACACCAGTATGGCCAACGCCTTCGGGTCTGGCTTTTTCAGGAAGGGTTCGATGTCGCGGAAGCCCAGTTTCACGGCGAGGGCACCGGGAAAGGCTTGGGCGGCTCGACGCGATTGAAGTAAAGATCGATCTCGCGCACGACCGAATCCGACAGTTCTTCCAGCATATGGTCGGTCACGCTGCGTTTCGAGGTGATGGTGGCCAGCTGGTTATCAAGCTGGTTATAGCCGCCGACTGCATGGACGTCGCGCTCCAGCAGCACGCGGCCCGTGCTGTTTTCGACCAGTTTGATATGTGTGCCGATAGTGGTCATGGCGCGGGTCGAGGTTGCGTCCTTGCGGATGCCAAGGTTGGTGGTGGAGTTCTGCAGCGGCGTCAGCGCCAGGGTATAATGTCCAACCGCCGGACGGCCGCGCACATAAAGGCGATCGATCAGCAGGTTGCGCAGGCGCTGGCCTTCACGGTCGGGAACATTGGCGATATCGATGGCCGCGCGGCTGGTCGCCATGTCGGGGTCAGCCGATTGCATGTATTCTGTCTTGCCGTAGAGTGGCTCGAACCCGCAACCCGCGAGCAGCAAAAGGCACAACAGCGCGGCGACAGGTTTAAACGACGACATTGATAATCCTGTTCGGCACCACGATAACTTTCTTGGCGGCTTTGCCTTCCATGGCTTTTTGAACGGCCGGCTCGTCCAGCGCCGCTTTTTCGGCGTCGGGCTGGGCAAGGTCCTTGGGCAGCTGGATGGTGGAGCGTAGCTTGCCGTTCACCTGGATGGCGATGGTGACGGTATCACTGCCCAGCCAGTTCTTGTCGGCTTCTGGCCAGCTGGAGTTGACGACCATTTCTTTATGGCCAAGATGCGACCAGAGCTCTTCGGCCAGGTGCGGCATAACGGGGGCCATCAGGCGGATCAGCGCCTCGCAGCCCTCTTTCAGCACAGCTCCGTCGCCCTTCTTGGCCGAGAAATCTTCCAAGGCATTTGAAAGCTCGCGCAGGCGCGCAATGGCCTTGTTGAAATGGAACTTTTCAAGGTCCTGCGTCATCATATCGATGGTGCCGTGGATCTTGCGCTTCATCCCCTCCACATCGCCGCCCGTGCCATTGAAATCGGCCAGGGTGACAAGGCGCCAGAGGCGGTTGACGTATTTCCAGGCGCCCTCGATACCGCCTTCCGTCCATTCAACGTCCCGCTCCGGCGGGCTGTCGGAGAGGATCAGCAGGCGAGCAGCGTCGATCCCGTAGTTGACAGAGACTTCCTCGAGGCCGATCACGTTCTTGCGCGATTTCGACATTTTCTCGATGCGGCCGACGGTCACGGGCGTGCCGTCCGATTTACGGACATGCGCGCCGTTGTGGCCCTTCTCGATATCGGTCGGCGCCAGCCATTTGCCGTCTTCGCCCTTATAAGTTTCGTGGACGACCATGCCTTGGGTGAACAGCGCGGTAAAAGGCTCGTCAAAATCGAGGTAGCCGCATTTTTTGAGGGCGCGCGTAAAGAACCGCGCATAGAGCAAGTGCATGACGGCATGTTCGACGCCACCGATATATTGGTCGACAGGCGCCCAGTATTTTACCTTCTCTTTCGAGAAGCCGGCCTGCTCGTTATGCGGATCGCAGTAACGGAACTGGTACCAAGAACTTTCAAAGAAAGTATCGAAGGTGTCTGTTTCACGTTCGGCGTCCTTGCCGCAGGAGGGGCATTTGGTCTTTTTCCACGTGGGGTGGTTATAGATCGGGTTACCTGGCTTGTCGAAACTGACATCTTCCGGCAGCGTCACGGGCAGATCGGCCTCGGGCACGGGTACTGCGCCGCATTCCTGGCAATGGATAATCGGGATCGGGCAGCCCCAATAGCGCTGGCGGCTGACGCCCCAATCCCTTAGACGGTAAAGCGTTGTCCCCTGCCCCGTTTTGGCAGCTTCGAAGCGCTTGATAACTTCGGCCTTGGCCTCGTCGATTGTCATGCCGTTTAGGAAGTCCGAATTATAAAGTTTTCCGGGGCCGGTATATGCCTCCATATCGACGGCGAAATCGCGGCCGTCCTTGTCGGGCGGGATAACGACAGGGATAACATCCAGGTTATACTTGCGTGCGAAGTCCAGGTCGCGCTGGTCATGCGCGGGGCAGCCGAAAATCGCACCGGTGCCGTATTCCATCAGGACGAAGTTGGCGATAAATACGCGCAGCGTCTTGCCAGCGATAAACGGGTGAACGACGGTCAGGCCGGTGTCATGGCCGATTTTTTCGGCGGTTTCGATGACCGCTTCTGATGTGCCGATCTTGCGGCATTTCTCGATAAACTCTTCCACGCCCATGTCGTTCTTTGCCAGCTTCTGCGCGACCGGATGGTCGGGAGAGATGGCGACGAATGAAGCGCCAAAAAGCGTATCAGGGCGCGTCGTGTAGATTTCCAGGCGCTGGCCTTTCGGCTTGGTCAGCTCGAAAGTGAATTTCAGGCCCTGGGACTTGCCGATCCAGTTCTCCTGCATCAGGCGGACTTTTTCGGGCCAGCCCTGCAGCTGCGAAATGCCATCCAGCAAGTCGTCGGCGAAGGCAGTAATTTTCAGGAACCATTGTTTCAGCTTGCGGCGCTCAACCAGCGCGCCCGAGCGCCAGCCGCGGCCGTCGACCACCTGCTCGTTCGCGAGCACGGTGTTTTCGATCGGATCCCAGTTGACGAAGGATTCTTTTTGGTACGCCAGCCCGGCCTTCAGGAAGTCGAGGAAGTATTTCTGTTCGTGCCTGTAATATTCTGGTGCGCAGGTGGCGATCTCGCGCGACCAGTCGATGGCAAGGCCCATCAGCTTCAGGTCCTGCTTCATCGCGGCGATATTCGCATAGGTCCATTTGGCAGGATGGGTTTTGTGTTCCATAGCCGCGTTTTCGGCGGGCAGGCCGAAAGCGTCCCAGCCCATGGGGTTCAGCACGTTGTAGCCCCGCGCGCGTTTGTAACGCGCCACGATGTCCGACATCGTATAGTTGCGCATATGGCCGACGTGCAGCTTGCCCGAAGGATAGGGGAACATGGCCAGCGTGTAATACTTGGGTTTGTCGGCGCTTTCCGTCACCTCGAAGCAGCGGCTGCTTTCCCAGGCCTGCTGCCAGCGGGCTTCGGTTTCCTTCACATTATAACGGTCGCTCATGTCAGTTCCTTAAAACGGCAAATGGCGCCTCCACACCCGGGGCGCGCTGGCCAGTAGACTATAAATATATATGGTTTTCCAGTATGCGGAAGCTTAAAGCTTGCCGCGGCCGGCCTGCGCCACGCGCAGTTCGCGGGCGCGGGTCAGGATGGTGTTTTCGATATTGGTCGCCATGTCGGCGGCGACGGCGGTATCTTTCCAGCCGCCCTTGGCCTGGGTCTGCTTGAAGACCGAAACGCGGACGCCGTCGGCGCGCAGCTGCTTGTCCAATATATATACAGACAGCTTGAAGCGTTCGCCCGGCGTCTGGGGGTTTTCGTACCAGTCGGTCAGGATGACGCCGCCGAAAGGATCGGCCGAAGCGACGGGCATAAAGGAAATGGTGTCGAGCGATGCGCGCCACAGGAAGCTGTTGACGCCGATACCCGAGCCGCCAGCACCATTTTCATCATCGTCCCTGCCGAAGAGGCGTGAACCCAGTGTTTGTCCCTCGCCCCAGACGGTGTCAGGTTTTTGGTCGCTATAAAGCGGTTTGTCGTTGGTGGCGCCTTCCGGGCGTGTCGGATAGCTGGCTTCCTTTTTGATTTCGCCGCAACCCGCCAGCAATGCCAGCCCCGCAGCAACAAGCGATGTTGAAAGGAGATATTTCTTCATGGTGTCAGGCTCCAGCCGTATCCGGTGTTCAATATATAGCTTCGGATTTGTGTAGCATGGACGCCTTAAAACGCAAAGAGTCGCGGGTATTTAGCGGGTGATTCTACATTCTGTTAATGCAACCAGCTATGCATCGCCCATCAAGTAATATGTTAATTATACACCCGCGCAAGACCAAAATTGCTGCCAAACCCCAGCAATTGCAGGGAAACAGCGGGATAACACCGCCCACCCGTGTCCCAGGCCTTGTTGCTTCGCCGCCACAGTTGGCGGCATTGTCGCCGCAGGGCGCTTGTTCAGGTTGACCTGTAACAGGCTTAAAAGTTACTTCTCGATTGTACGGTGAGAAGCGGCCGAGGGGCACTGTTCCGGGGTTTCGACTGATCATCACATCAAAAACGCTCTGGTTAAAATGAATTTATCCGGGGCACTTTGGAGGAAAACACAATGAAAAAACTTCTTATGGCAGGTACGGCCATCGTCGGCGCAGCGGTTCTCGCTTCGCCTGCAAAAGCCGAACTGAAACTGGATCTCGGTGGCCACTTCCGTGGTTACGTGGTCTACGCTGACAACGACGAAACCGGCACCGCCGGCGCGTCTGACGACCTGCGCGATTTCGATTTCAAACGCGATTTCGAAGTGCACTTCTCGGGCGAAACCACCACTGACAACGGCCTGACCGTTGGCGTTCACGCTGAACTCGACCTCGGCAACGAGTCGGATGACGCTGGCGTCCCGACCGGTCTGCCCTCTCCCTGGACCAGCGCTACCGATAAAGATCCCAACCAGCTCGACGAAGCTTACATGTACTTCTCGGGTGGCTGGGGCCGCGTGAACTTCGGTTCCGAAGACGGCGCTGCATACCTCCTGCAGGTTGCTGCTCCCTCGGCTGACAGCAACGTCGACGGTCTCCGTCAGTACGTTTCGGGCCTGAACGCAGACGTTTGGGATGATGCTACGGTCAACGGCTCGCTCGTTGCTTCTGGCTTCACATATCCCCTCGGCTACGACAACGCCTTCTTCCGCGACACCGACCGCCTCACCTACCTGACGCCGAAATGGAACGGCTTCCAGGCTGGCGTGTCGTACGCTCCGGAACAAGGTCAGAACTCGGTTGACAACGCCTTCCAAGGCATGAACACCGACGACGACACGACCGACTACGAACACCTCTGGGATATCGCTGCCCGCTGGGATGGCGAATTCAACGGTTTCGGCATCAGCGTTGGCGCGGGCTATACCCACGCTTCGGCTGAAAACGAAGTCGCTGCTGGTGCGAACGCGTTCGGCTCTGACGACATCGCTGCCTGGGATGCAGGCATCAACGTCGCCTACATGGGCTGGAGCCTCGGCGTTGGCTACCTCGACTACACCGACACCGGTGTGAACGACACGGCTGGCAACGGCACGGACGTCACCACCTGGATCGTTGGCGGCGCTTGGGACAACGGCCCTTGGCACGTCGGCGCAAGCTGGTACAACACGGAAATCGAAGCTAACGCATTCGGTTTCGGCATGGGCGCCGGTGGCGTCGAAATCGACCGCTTCACGGTCGGTGGCGGCTACACCTACGGCCCCGGCATGACCTTCCGCGGCGCAGTGGCATGGGGCGATGTTGACGCTCCCGTTGCCGCTAACGCAACGGACTTCGTGCAAGTCACCTTCGGTACCGACGTTTCCTTCTAATCGGAAACATCGTCCCGAAAGGACAATGGATAAAAGGGGGAGCGCCGCAAGGCGCTCCTTCCTTTTTTGCGTGATATTTGAGACTATCGCCCTATGCAGGACGAAGGCGTTAAAAAAGGGCAGGGGGCAGGCGGCGATATCACCGCGATCGATGCAGCCCTCAAGGCAGCGACGGGTTTCCTGCAGCAAAACCGGCCGGCCGAAGCCGAGAAAATATATCGCGATATCTTTTTACGCCAGCCCAACAACCCCGCGGCCCTTTTCAACCTGGGCCTTCTGGCCGGACGCCGCGGCTCACATGCGGACGCGGCGAAGTTCTTCGAACACCTGCTGACCGTGGCGCCACAGGATATGGACGCCCTGGCAGCGCTCGCCATTACCAAGGCCGAACTGGGGCAGGTCGACCAGGCTTATGAACTCGCCACTCGCGCAACTTCCGGGGCGTCAGGCCCGGCGCTGACGCAACTTGCGGCGATGTATGGAGAAACCGGCGACCATGACAAGGCTGTCTTTTGCCTGCGTAAGGCTTTGCAGCAGCGTCCTTCCGACATCAACGCACTGTGCCTGCTCGCGTCCTATACCCGCCTTGCGGCCGACGACCCTGCCTTTTTGTCGTTGCGGACAGTTGACGAGCGCAACGCGCTGCCCGATGCCAATTCACGCGCCCGTGCGGCCTTTGCGCTTGGCAAAGCCTATATGGACCAAGGCGACAGTGCCCGGGCTTTTGCGCTTTACGCCAAAGGCAACGCGTTAAAAAAATCTACCTATGCGGGCTACGATATCGCGCGGCATGAAAAATACATCGAAAGCATTATCGCGCTTTTCGATGTGCAAACTGTGGCACGGATGCAAAGCGCCATCCCGCCATCAGTTGCGGGTGAAAGGCCGGTATTTATCGTAGGTGTTCCGCGTTCCGGCTCGACACTTGTCGACCAGATATTATCCAGCCATCCGCAAGTGCGCAGCCTGGGCGAAAGCCCGGCAGTCCGGATGTCGGTGCCTTACTTTGAAAACAAGGAAGGGCAGGGGCTTTTCGGGCAGCGCGAACCCAGCATCACCAGCTCACTTATCGAAGGCCTGGACACTGACATGCTAGCCGCTATCCGCGGGCGATATATGGCTTTTGCCAAATACCAATCGCAGGCTACAGGATGTGTCGTCGACAAGATGCTCGGCAATTTCATGTTCCTCGGACTTTTACGCCTCGCGTTTCCCGGGGCAAAGTTTATCCACTGTATGCGCGACCCTGCCGATGCCGGGTTGTCGATCTGGAGCCTTATCTTCTGGCCGAACATGCCTTGGGCCTACGACCAGCGGAACATTGCGCGCTATTTCTTGGCCGAGAAGAAACTCATGGACCACTGGAAAAAACTTTTTCCCGGCGGAATATACGAGGCCCGTTACGAACGATTGGTGGCTGACCAAGAAGGCGAAACGAGACGCCTGCTGGAATATTGCGGCCTGGCATGGGACGAACGGTGCCTCAAATTCCATGAAACGCGCAGGGTCGTTAAAACCGCCAGCGTCGCCCAGGTGCGCCGACCGCTTTACAACGATTCCGTCGCTAAATGGAAAAAACACGAAAACCATCTGGACGAGTTACTGACAACACTGCGGCAGGGGGGCTGGCAATGAAGAAACTGGTATCGGCTTGTGTATTAAGCGCACTTGCGTTCTCGTCTCTTGCCGCGCGGGCAGAGGACAAAAAGCTTTCGCTCGATCTGAAGGGGTATATCCGCAATTACGTGATTTACGCCGACAACGACGAAACCGGCAGCGCCGCGCCCTCCGACGACCTGCGGCAGTTTGACTTCCGCCGCGAGATCGAGGTGCATTTCAAGGGTGAAACAACCTTTGATAACGGCCTTACCGTAGGAATTCAGTCCGAATTCGAACTGGGCAACGAATCCGACGATGCCAGCGTGCCGACGGGCAATGATCCTAACCAGTTCGACGAAGCCTTCCTCTATTTCAAGGGCAATTTTGGCCGTGTGAATTTCGGCTCCAAGGACGGCGCCGCTTATATGCTGCAGGTTTCGGCTCCGGCTGCTGACGCCTATATCGACGGTATGCGGGTTTATATGCAGGGCCTGAACCCTGATGTCTGGGACGATGGCCTGATTAATGCTTCCTTCGCGCCGGCCGGGTTCTCGTTGCGCCTCGGCTACGATAATGCCGATTTCCGTGGCACGGACAGGATTACTTATTTCACACCCGAGTTCCACGGCTTCAAAGCGGGTGTTTCCTATGCGCCCGAGAACGGCCAGAACGAAGTCGATGATGCTTTCGGCGGCATGGCGCCCGACGACAGGCCGGGAAAATTCGAACACATCTGGGATGCGGCCCTGCGCTGGGACGGCGAGGCAGGGCCCTTTAGCCTCCAGGCTGGCGCGGGCTATGTCCATGCTGCGACCGAAGTTGACGCCGCGCCCGGCGCATCCGGTTCCGATGACTTTGCTTCATGGGATGCAGGTTTTGCCGTGGACTACAAGGACTTCAGCCTCGGCACAGCTTACCGGCGCTCCAACACCGGCGTCTCAGGCCCTGATACTGACAGGACAACATATGTCATCGGCCTCGGCTGGGATAAGGGACCTTGGCATGCAGGCGCAACATGGTACCGGCAGGATTTCGATTCCAACGCCAACAGCTTCGGTTTCGTGGATGATATCAGCCTGCAGCGAATCACTGTCGGCGGGGGCTATATCCTGATCCCGGGCGTCAGCTTCCGCGGCACAGTCAGTATGGGAAGTGTCGACACCGGCACGGCCGGCAACGATACCGATTTTACGCAAATTACTTTCGGCAACGAGATTAAGTTCTGATTTCCCTGCAAAACCGGTGCAAAAACGGCGTTTTCTTTACGTAAACACCGTTTTTTGGTTGCTTTACCCTTGAACGGGGGCTTAAATCAACCCAGATTTTGTGCAGCGCACCCTTTTTGAAGGAGATATTCATGGGCACCCAAAACAACGATCCTATCGTCATCGTCGGCATGGCACGGACGCCGATCGGCGCCTTCCAAGGCGAACTCGCCAACTTCACCGCCTCCGACCTCGGCAAGTTCGCGATCGAGGAAGCGCTGAAGCGCTCCAACGTAAAGCCGGGCGACGTCGAAGACGTCGTCATGGGGTGCGTACTGCCGGCAGGGCAGGGCCAGGCGCCCGCCCGTCAGGCCAGCATCAAGGCCGGCATTCCTGATTCCGTCGGTGCGACCACCATCAACAAAATGTGCGGCTCGGGCATGAAGGCCGTGATGTTCGCGCATGACAATATCCTGGCCGGCTCGGCTAACGTCATGGTCGCAGGCGGCATGGAAAGCATGACCAACGCGCCCTACCTGCTCGACAAGGCGCGCGGCGGCATCCGTATGGGCCATGGAAAGGTCCTCGACCATATGTTCCTAGACGGCCTCGAAGACGCCTACGATAAAGGCCAGCTGATGGGCGTTTTCGCAGATGACACCGCCCGCAAATGCCAGCTGACGCGTGAAGATCAGGATAAATTCGCGATTGCCTCGCTCAGCCGCGCACTCGAAGCGAGCAAATCAGGTGCTTTCAAGGCCGAAATCGTGCCGATCACCATCAAGGCAAAAACCGGCGACACCGTCATCTCGGAAGATGAATCGCCGAAAAAGGGCAAGCCCGAGAAAATCCCGACGCTGAAGCCCGCGTTCACGCCCGATGGCACCGTCACCGCCGCAAACGCCTCGTCGATTTCCGACGGCGCCGCGGCAATCGTGCTGATGCGTAAATCCGAAGCGCAAAAGCGCGGCCTGAAAGTTCTGGCCGAGATCAGGGCACATGCGACCCACGCGCAAAAACCTGCCGAATTCACGCTGGCTCCTATCGGTGCCACCAAAAAAGTGCTGGAAAAAGCGGGTTGGACGGCAAAAGACGTCGACCTTTACGAAATCAACGAAGCTTTCGCCGTGGTGACTTTGGCCGCGATGAAAGAACTGGGCTTACCGCATGAAAAGGTGAACGTGAACGGCGGCGCTTGCGCCCTTGGCCATCCGATCGGCGCATCGGGTGCCCGCATTATCATCACGCTGCTCTCCGAACTCGAGCGCCGCGGCCTGAAAAAAGGCGTCGCGTCACTCTGCATCGGCGGCGGCGAAGGCACGGCGATCGCGCTCGAAAGGGCGGCATAAGGACGCTTGGCCAAACGACGCTCCAGAAGTTCTGCTACAAAAACAGGAAGCCGCCGCACTGGCGGCTTCCGGTCTTTTGTGCGCTTTTGTTTCGCGCTGGGGCTTTTCGGCTTCGCGGGTTTCATGCTGATGCTGGCATGGCTGGCCTATGGCCTGCCGGACGCCAGCCAGGTAAAGCCCCTCGAAATTCATCCCAGCATCACGGTCCTTGCGTCCGACGGCACGCTTATCGCGCGGTACGGCGGGATGAAGGGCGATGTCATCAACGTGAAAGACCTGCCGCCCTATGTCTCGGCCGCGGTGCTTTCGATTGAAGACCGCCGCTTCTACGACCATTTCGGCATCGACCCGATCGGTCTTGGCCGCGCCATGCTGGTCAACATACAGGCGAGGCGCTGGGTGCAGGGCGGCTCCACCATTACGCAGCAGCTTGCCAAGAACCTCTTCCTGACGCCCGACAAAACCCTGCGCCGCAAAGGGCAGGAAGCAATGATGGCGCTTTGGATCGAGCGCAAGTTTACCAAGGATGAAATCCTTTCCGCCTACCTCAACCGCGTTTACTTCGGTTCGGGTGCCTATGGCATTGACGCGGCAGCGCGTACCTACTTCGGCAAACCCGCGCAGGACCTGACGCTCTGGGAAAGCGCGGTGCTGGCTGGCTTGCTCAAGGCGCCGTCCCGCTATTCTCCCGGCAGCAACCCGGCGCTTGCCCGCGAACGGGCGAAAGTCGTTGTCGCCGCCATGGAACGCGCCGGTTACATCGACAAGGGTATGAAGGTGCAGGAGCTGAAAGAAGCCAAGATGCGCCTTGCGGGTTCGGATTCAGGCGATCTCAACCGCTATTTCGCCGACTGGGTGATCGACCAGATCGACAGCTATGTGACGACTGCGTCCGGTGACCTCGTCATCCGCACCACCTTTAGCCCGCAGCTGCAGTTACTGGCAGAAGCGCAGCAAAAAGCGCTTTTCGCTTCGCTAAAGCCTGACCAGAAAATTTCGCAGACAGCGCTGGTGACACTTGGCATCGACGGCGCGGTACTGGCAATGATCGGCGGCACCGATTATACCGAAAGCCAGTTTAACCGCGCCACACAGGCCGTGCGCCAGCCGGGTTCCTCGTTCAAGCCCTTCGTGTTTCTGGCCGCACTTGAGGCGGGTTATCGCCCCAGCGATATGCTCGAGGATGCACCGCTGAAAATCGGCAAATACCAGCCGAAAAACTACAATAACAAATATTACGGCCAGGTAACGCTGACCGATGCAATCGCGCTCTCCCTCAACACGGCAACCATCCGCCTGCTGCAAAACGTCGGGCTGGCTGCACTTCTTGATACCGTGCAGCGTCTTGGCTTCACGCGCAAGTTCAAGGCCGAATTGGCCACAGGATTAGGGGCAGGGGAGGCAACGCTCTTGGAAATGACCTCCGCTTATGCCGTGATTGCCAACGGTGGCCGCGCAGCATGGCCTTGGGCGGTACTGTCGATCGAAGACGCGAAGGGTAACACCATTTATACGCGCGAATCCATGGGGCAATTGCGGATGTTCAACCAACGTGATATTTCCGCGCTCGACAGCATGCTGGTGCAGGTGCTGGCGCGTGGTACGGGGCAGGCGGCGCAGCTGTCGCGGGGCCATACAGCCGGCAAGACTGGAACCTCACAGGACTACCGTGACGCCTGGTTCATCGGCTACACCGACAGGCTTGTCACAGGCATATGGATGGGTAACGACGATAACTCGCCGATGGAACAGGTATCCGGCGGCAAATATCCCGCGCGTCTCTGGCACGACTACATGGAGCCTGCTTTGAATGTCGAAGTGCGCAGCTATGCGCTTGCGCCCGCCCGCGAAGGCGGTAGCGACGATGGGTTCTCCCGCATGCTTGACCGTTGGTCGTCGGGCGATTTCGGCGGCGGTTTCAGTGGCGGTTTCAGTGGCAATGACGTGCCGGTTTATAACCCATAGGCGTGTAGCCCCGGAACTCCAGTAATGCACCCTGACGCGATGTTAAGTAACCGGTCAGTCTGATCTACAGGGGATGTTATTCCGCGCCAGCTCATCGACGCGCTCGTTTTCCACATGACCCGCGTGGCCCTTTACCCAGACCCATTTCAGTTTGTTCAGCGGCAACAGGCTGTCAAGTTCCATCCAGAGGTCGATATTTTTCACGTCTTTCTTGTCGGAGGTTTTCCAGCCGCGTTTTTTCCAGCCTTCAAGATATTCGGTAACACCCTTCAACACATACTGGCTATCCGTGTGGATGGTAACCTGGCAGGGCGGCTTGATCGCTTTCAGGCCTTCGATCACCGCTTTCATTTCCATGCGGTTGTTGGTAGTGGCCGTCTCGCCGCCGCCCAGTTCCTTTTCGTGTTTGCCGTAGCGCAACAGTGCGCCCCATCCGCCCGGGCCGGGGTTGCCGCTGCAGGCCCCATCAGTGAAAAGGTCGACCTTCTTCATGGCGTAAAGCCGTAATCGTCGAGCGAGGCTACCTGTTGGTGGAAGCGTAATATCTTCACATGTTCCATCGGGTCTTTCGCCCGCACCAGTGCACCCTCGACCGGATGGAGCCAGTCGTAAAGCCTTGTCGCGATAATCCGCATCGCCGCTGCGCGGCCAAAGAAGGGCAGGGACTTCAGTTCGTTCTTAGCCAGCGGCCGCCCCTTGTGGTAGTTGGCAAGGAAAGCATGCGAGCGGCCGGTATCAAGGTCACCCTTCCAGTCGAAACACCACGGGTTCATCGCCAGCATCAGGTCATAGGCCAGTGTCTCGGTGCAGGAAAAATAGAAATCGATGACACCGGTCAGTTTTTCATCGGTAAAGAAAACGTTGTCGGGAAAGAAATCCGCATGAACCATGCCGCGCGGCAGGTATTTCGGCCAGTTATCGTGCAGGTATGACAGTTCCTGCGTCAGGAATTTATAAAGACCTGGCTCCACTGTATCGGCTTTTTCCGCGCAGGCCTGTATCAGGGCTTCCCATGCAGCAAGCCCGACAGAATTTTTTCTCTTCATCGAAAAATCGCGGCCGGCGCGGTGCATCGCGGCGAGAGTTTCGCCGGCTGCCTGGCAATGATGCGCGTAAATTTCACGCGGCCAGGCACCCTGCAGGAATTCAGATACCAGAGCGGGCTTTCCTTCCAGCGTAAAAACGTTTCTGCCTTCGCCATCATGCAGGACAGCAGGACAGGGGATGCCGCGTTTTTTAAGATGCTCCATATAGCCGATGTAGAAAGGCAGTTCTTCCGGATTGGCGCGTTTTTCGATGACGGTCAGGATATAGCGGCCGGTAGATGTATTAAGCAGGTAGTTGGTATTTTCAACACCTTCGGTAATGCCCTCGGACGAAACAAGGCTTCCTACGCCCAGCCTCTGGAGCAGGGCGCTGATTTTCTCGTCGGTGATATGCGTATACACAGCCATTACCGCTTAAAGGATAGCGGAAAGGGCAGGCTGCTGCCAGAGAGTTAGAAATGCTTAAAAACCGGGGCCTTTGGGGCCGGGACGGCGCGGCAGGCCCGCGGGCGCCACCTTCGTGAAGGGGAAGTGGCGGCGTGTGCCTTCAACCAGGCCGGTTTTACCGTTTTCCTCGACCTTTGAGCGCTGCAGGTCCTGCCAGCTACGCTCCGTCACCGAAAATTCACCATCGCTGCCGGTAAACTCGATTTCTATTTCCTTGTCGTAAGGATTTGTCGATTGAATCTGTACCGCCGGCACATCGCTGTGTCCGCCGATGCGTATGGAATAAGTGTCGTTGAGGTGTGTCAGTTCGTTCATCAACTCTGCCAGCGCGAGTTTGCGTGTATAGGGATCAGGATCAAAAACCTGATCGCCCGCGCGCAGCACGGCTGTTTTCACACGCTCGCTCCACGCAGGGAAATCGCCCATCTGAGCGGGCTGCAGCTTGTCGTCGGGCAGGCTGAACGCAATCATGTAGCCAAGACCATTCTCAATGGTCTCGCTCTTTACTTCCACGGTCAGGCAAAAGGACTTCGCCATCGCTTGCGATTCTCGTCGTTGAAACTAAATGACTGTCTGGGCGCTACTATATGGGGTGAAGTTTCAAAATCAAGCCTGAAAAACACAGAAAATGACTTTTTCTGTATCAGGCCGTGAGGATGCGGGGGATTTTGAAGGTCAGGCCTTCTTGCGCCACTACTGTGGTCTCGACCTTGACCTCGTAATCCTGCCGGGCCCGGTCGATCACTTGCTGTACAAGCAATTCTGGGGCAGAGGCGCCGGCTGTCAGGCCCAAAACGGTCATGCCCTTAAGCGCATCCCAGGGGATATCCGAAGCCTTGTCGGCAAGGTAGGCCTGTTTCGCGCCATAGGCCTTGGCAACCTCCACCAGCCGGTTCGAGTTCGAGGAGCTTTTGGAGCCAATCACCACCACTGCATCTGCCTTCGGCGCGATGTCCTTCACCGCAAGCTGGCGGTTGGTGGTGGCATAGCAGATATCTTCTTTTTTCGGCGCCGCGACCAAAGGATAACGCTGCCGCAGGGCATCGACGATTTCTTTGGTGTCGTCGATAGATAAAGTTGTCTGCGTCACATAAGCGATTTTATTGCTGTCGCTGAATTGCAGCTTCGCGACATCTGCCATGGTTTCAACCAGCACGACAGCGCCTTCCGGCAGCTGTCCCATCGTGCCGATCACCTCTGGATGCCCCGCATGGCCGATCAGGATGATTTTATGCCCGTTGCGATGGTGCAGCTCCGCTTCGCGGTGAACCTTGCTGACCAAAGGGCAGGTGGCGTCGACAAAGATCATGTTCCGCCGTTTCGCTTCTTCGGGCACATGTTTCGGCACGCCATGAGCCGAAAAAATAACAGGCGCACCCTCGGGCACTTCGGTCAGTTCCTTTACGAAGACGGCACCCTTGGCGCGCAGGTCTTCGAGGACGTGTTTATTATGTACAATCTCGTGCCGCACATAGACGGGTGCCCCGAACTTGGCGAGCGACTTCTCGACGATCTCGATCGCGCGGTCGACGCCCGCGCAAAAACCCCGCGGGCTGGCCAGAAGGATGGTGAGGGGCGGCTTTTCCATGTGCCTGACTATAGGTGCCGCAGGGGCTTGAGTCGAGGGGCGGGCAGGGGTATCTTTGTGCAAATCTTCAGGAAAAAACCATGCGAAACCTTCTTATCTGCCTCACTGTCCTTCTGCTGGCCGGCTGTACGGCAGCCGCCAATATGGTGGGGCTTGGCGAGAAAAAAGCGCCCGAGTACAGCTGCCCCGGCACGGCTGTGGTTTTCGGGGCGGATATCATCCCGGTCTTCGCCCCGGGCTCCCCGGCTAAGCCGGAGCCTGCCAATCTGGCCTCTACGGGCGTCTGGGGGCGCTATCAGGGGGATTGCTCTTATCACGACAAGGCCAACGAGGTTGCCTTTAACCTGAACCTTAATTTCCAGGCGCAAAAAGGCCCTATGGGCCAAAAGCTTAAGAAACAGAATTTACCATATTTCGTCGCTGTCCTGTCGCCCGAGGATAAAATATTGCAACGGACGGAGTTTTCGACTACGGTTGATTTCGATAATTCACCCGCCGGAACATCCACGGAACAACATTCGATCCGTATTCCGGTGTCGGGCAAGGCGACTGCCGGCAAGTACAAACTGGTCTTCGGCTTTATCCTGACGCCCCGCCAACTTAACTATAACAGGGAAAAACATGGCTCTTAAGGTCAAGCAATTCTGGCAGTCCGAGTTTACCGAGCATGAAGACGTCATGGCGTTGACGCGCCAGCAGCTTCTGGGTTCCTTCGAAAAACTGCTCGAGGTTTCCACGTCCTGCATCAAGGCCGGCGGCAAGATCCTGTTCTTCGGCAACGGCGGCTCGGCTTCCGATGCCCAGCACCTGGCAACCGAACTGTCGGCGCGCTACAAGACCAACCGCGCCGCTATCGCCGCTATCTCGCTGGCCACCGATACTTCCGCACTGACGGCGATCGGCAACGATTTCGGCTTCGAACATGTGTTCTCCCGCCAGATCGAGGCTATTGGCAAGCAGGGCGACGTTGCTATATGCATTTCCACCTCCGGCAACAGCCCGAACGTCCTGAAGGCGATTGAGCAGTGCAAGGCCCAGGGTATCACCACCGTCGGCTTCACCGGCTTCTCGGGCGGCAAGATGGCCCCCTTGTGCGATATCCTGCTGAACGTGCCCTCGACCACCACGGCGCGCATCCAGGAGATGCACATCACGCTTGGCCAGATGTTCTGCGGCGCGCTGGAGCTGAACCTTGGCCTCGTCGCCGAGACGCAGCAGCAGCCCGCGGCGCCTGTCGCCAAAACCGCCTGAGCCGAGTCTCTATTATGTCAAAACAAGCTGCCGATCTCGAAAAACTGAGCTTCGAAGAAGCCCTGACCGAGCTTGAAAAGATCGTACGCCAGCTTGAAACCGGCTCCTCCGACCTGAAATCCTCCATCGACGCCTACGAGCGCGGCATGAGCCTGCGCAAGCTGTGCGATGGTAAACTGAAAGAGGCACAGGGCCGTATCGAGAAGATCACGGTTGGCGAGGGCGGCAAGGCATCCGCCGAAAGCTTCAGGCTGCAGGAATAACCCTCCCGTTCAAAAATAGTGCCTTTTTTCTGCGACTTAGGGTATAACAGTCGTCAGCAAAAAACTGTCAGAAGGCATTTAAAACGATGGCGCCATCACCACGCGAGGCAACACCGAAACTCTCACAGGCGATGGACGACTGCCGCGAAGGCGTCAACAAAACCATCGCAAGCCTCCTGCCTGCGACCGACCTGGTCGAAGCGCCCCTTTTCGATGCCATGCGCTACGCGGTTCTGAACGGCGGTAAACGCCTTCGTCCCTTCATGGTGATGGAAGGTGCGCGCGTTTTTGGTGTCGATGCCGCCCGTGCCCGCCGCGTTGCCGCCGCTGCTGAAATCGTACACTGCTATTCGCTCGTCCACGACGACCTTCCCGCAATGGACAACTCCGACCTCCGCCGCGGCAAGCCTTCGCTGCACAAGGCTTATAACGAGGCGACCGCTATCCTTGCGGGCGATGCGTTGTTGACGCTCGCTTTCGAAATCCTTGCAGATCCAGAAACGCATGAAGATCCGCGCGTGCGTGTAGAACTGATGGCTAACCTTGCAGGCGCCATTGGCATGCATGGCATGGTTGGCGGCCAGATGCTTGACCTGATTGGCGAAAAACAGGAATTCGACGCTGGCACCATTACGCGCATGCAACGCATGAAAACCGGCAAGCTGATCGCCTTCTGTTGCGAAGCAGGCGCGATCCTCGGTAAAGCGAACCCGGCGCACCGCCAATCGCTACGCAACTATGCCCATGACCTCGGCCTCGCCTTCCAGGTGACGGACGACTTGCTCGACGTCGAAGGCAACGTGAAGGAACTGGGCAAGCCGGTCGGCGCAGATGGCAAGAAGGCGACCTTCGTCTCCGCCATGGGTGTCGAACAGGCCAAAGCGCGCGCCCAGATGCTGGTCGACCAGGCAATCATGCACCTGCGCGTGTTTGACGCGGGGCGCGTCGATCTGCTGAAAGACCTTGCCCGCTACGTGCTCGAACGCCGGGTTTAATTCTTTCGGTTACCCCATAATTTTGCGCAATAAAGCCACGGTTTTGGCACCGTGAACGCATTATTTCCGCTTTATATCAATGGTATAATAAGGATAAGACCGGCACCTGGAACTGCACGGGAAGATTGAACCACCCTCTGTCAATTTTCCTGAAAACGTGTATAAAAACAGGCAAAGGAAAACAGCCATGGCAACTCCGCTCCTTGATAAGGTCAATTATCCGAACGACCTGCGTCAACTGGACAAGAAAGACCTGCCCCAGCTTGCTGCCGAACTGCGGCAGGAGATGATTGATGCCGTCGCCGTCACGGGCGGGCATTTGGGCGCTGGCCTTGGTGTGGTCGAGCTGACGACAGCCATCCACTATGTTTTCAACACACCCGAAGACCGCCTGATCTGGGATGTTGGACATCAAGCCTATCCGCATAAAATTCTCACCGGCCGCCGCGACCGCATCAAGACACTGCGTCAGGGCGGCGGTCTTTCGGGCTTCACCAAGCGTTCCGAGAGCGAATACGACCCCTTCGGCGCCGCCCATAGCTCGACGTCGATTTCTGCCGGACTCGGCATGGCGGTCGCGCGCGATTTTGATAAAGGCGACAACAAGATCATCTGCGTCATCGGCGATGGCGCGATGTCGGCCGGTATGGCCTACGAAGCTATGAACAATGCCGGCGCGCTGAAAAGCCGCCTCGTCGTTATCCTGAACGACAATGACATGTCTATTGCGCCGCCTGTGGGCGCGATGAGCGCTTACCTCTCCCGCCTGATTTCGTCGAAGCCTTACTTAAGCATGCGCGAAATCGGCAAGAAGATGACGGGCAGGCTACCGCCGCTGATGAAAACCGCCGCCAAGCGCGCCGAGGAATATGCGCGCGGCATGATGACGGGCGGCACATTGTTCGAAGAACTCGGTTTCTATTATGTGGGCCCGATTGACGGCCACAACCTCGACCACCTGCTGCCCGTACTTGAAAACGTGCGCGACAGTATTTATGAAGGCCCGATCCTCGTCCACGTGGTAACCAAAAAAGGCAAAGGCTACCCGCCTGCTGAAACCGCCGCCGACAAGATGCACGGCGTCGCGAAATTCGACGTGCTGACCGGCGCGCAGGCCAAGCCTAAAACCACGTTGCCCAGCTATACCAAGGTTTTCGCGCAGAGCCTGATCGAAGAAGCAAAGCGCGACCCGAAAATCGTCGCGGTGACCGCGGCCATGCCCTCGGGCACCGGTCTTGACCTGTTCGAAAAAGCCTTCCCCGACCGTATGTTCGACGTCGGCATCGCCGAGCAGCATGCGGTGACTTTCGCGGCCGGCCTTGCCACCGAAGGCTATCGCCCCTTCGTCACCATCTATTCGACTTTCCTGCAGCGCGCCTATGACCAGGTTGTGCATGATGTCGCCATACAGAACCTGCCGGTGCGTTTCGCCATGGACCGTGCGGGCCTTGTCGGCGCCGATGGCGCGACGCATGCGGGATCCTTTGATATCGCCTACCTCGGTTGCCTGCCCAATATGGTGCTGATGGCAGCTGCGGATGAAGTCGAGTTGCAGCATATGACCGCGACCGCTGCTGCCTATGACTCTGGCCCCATCGCCTTCCGTTATCCGCGTGGCGAGGGCATCGGGCTCGAACTACTGCCGCACGGCATTCCACTTGAAATCGGCAAGGGCCGCGTCATGAAGCAGGGCACGAAAATCGCGCTGCTCAGCTACGGAACACGCTTGCAGGAATGCCTTGCCGCTGCGCAGCAGCTGGAAGCCATGGGCCTGTCGACAACCGTCGCTGACGCCCGTTTCGCTAAACCGCTGGACGCCGACCTGATTGGCCGCCTCGCCCGCAACCACGAAGTCGTGGTGACGGTGGAGGAGGGTTCAATCTGTGGCTTTGGTGCCTTGGTCCTGCAACATCTTGCGCAAACCGGCGCGCTGGACGCAGGCCTGAAAATCCGCACCATGACCCTGCCCGATATCTTCATCGACCACGACACGCCGCAAAAGCAGTATGACCTGGCCGAACTGAACGCGCGCCATGTTGTGTCACAGGCCGTACAGGCGCTAGGCACTGGCGCTGCTTTGCCCTCGGCGCTGAAAGCCTGATGGGCGATAAGAAGCGCATCGACCTCATCCTTGTCGAAAAAGGACTCGCGCCCAGCCGTGCGCGCGCGCAGGAACTTGTGAAAAACGGCCTTGTCAAAGCCAATAACCTCCCTGTGTCAAAACCTTCTTCCGAATTCGACCCCTCCACGGATATTGCCGTCAGCGGCGATGTGCACAGCTGGGTCAGCCGTGGCGGGCAAAAACTTGATCATGCGCTACAGGAATTCAGTATCGCAGTCGGGGGCAAGACCTGCCTCGACCTTGGCGCTTCTACCGGCGGTTTCACGGATGTGCTGCTGCACCATGGCGCCAGAAAAGTTTACGCCGTTGATGTGGGGCATGGCCAACTTGCTGAAAAGCTGAAATCGGATACGCGGGTCGTGAATATCGAAGGTATGCACGCCAAAGACCTTGATGCCAAAAGTATACCCGAGCGCGTTGACATTATAGTGATCGACGTCAGTTTTATCGGTCTCTCTAAAGTCCTGCCTTTCGCGGCCGCCCTTGCGGCGAAGGAGTGCGACCTCGTCTGCCTTGTGAAGCCGCAGTTCGAAGTCGGCCGCGAAAACATCGGCAGGGGCGGCATCGTGCGCGATGATGCTATGCAGCGTAAAGCCTGCACGGATGTTCAAGCCTTCATCGAATCGACCCTGAAGTGGGACGTGAAAGGGATCATCAAAAGTCCGATTGACGGCGGGGACGGGAACCGCGAGTTCCTGCTTGCGGCCTCCAACTACTAGAAAATCATTGCATTTTAAGAGCTTAGGGCAGCTATTGCCCGTTCCTGCAAAGCTGTTTATTGTCATAAGCATATGACAGACAAGCATGATCGCGATAAACCTGCGCCGGAACAGGCGCCGGCAAACAACACGCCCTCAGTGGCGACGCCATGGCTTGCGCGCGTGAAATCGCGCGTCAAAAAAATCGTCGATACTGTCGATGACCGTTGCGCACAGCTGCGGCACGGTTCGCACAGCGACCATCGCCGCGCCATCATCGCGCGCCTGAAAGAACTGCCGGGCGGCGAGGCCATGCTGCTTTCCGCTAAAAAGCACGGTGTGAAGATTTCCGTCGTCTCGCTGCGCCGGAACAAGGGCAGCAAGGGGAAATTCACCCGCAGCAGCAGCGGCGCTCGCATCCGTGTCAGCAATACAGGCTCAGGCGCGCGCATGGCGACGACGCTCTGGCACGAACTACGCCATATGCAGCAGCATATCGAGCGGGGAGATATGACGGGCGGCGTTACACGTGTGCTTGATACGCGCGCGCAGCACATGATTTCATTGATGATCGAGGCCGACGCCTATACTGCGCAGATGCTGATGGGCCTGCGCCAGAAGAAAGCCGGCAACCCCGAATATTATGACGCGCTGATGGAACGTAAATCACCCGCCTTCATCTCTATCAAAAAATTCCTAAAAAAAACGCCTTACGAAACCGTGCAGGACGAAAAGGCCTTTGCGCGCGCGCTGTTCACTGAAATGATGCTGACCGGCCTTCCGGCCTATCACGCCAAATATCTAGATGCCTATGCGAAAGCTTTCGAAAGCGCCAAAACTGCGGAAGAATTCAGGGCGCAGATGAGTGGGCGTAAACCACCGCCCGACTTTGCGCCGTCAAAATCGCTGCATGATATTTATGGCGTCACAGCACCTCCTGATTTGCGCCGCATCGCAGCTTCGTTCCTTTCTGCACAAGACAAGGCTTTGCGCAGGGTCATCGGTAAGGTCGATGATACGACCCGGAATGCTGCAATGATCAGCGAAACGGATTTTCAGCAGGCAAAGGCGGAAATTGTCCGCGAATCAAAAAGACTCGCAAAATCCTTCAGAAAAAATGCCGCGCCAACTTCCCCACAGAAACACGATATACTGCGTACAGCAGCAATAAAGCCGTTTTAAACCGTCCCCCGCGCCAGAGATGTATTAACCGCGGCAACCGTCGCCTCTGCTATCGCCTCGAACAATTTGTCCGAAACTTCCTCGTAAAGCGCTTGCTGGTCAGGGTCAAAGGCCAGGTCATTCCACCCGCTGTTGCCGCCAAAGACGAAAGCAGTTTGTACTGCGTCCAACACTGCAACAGCACCCTTTTGCAAAAAGCCCTCGGGCGCAATATCGCGCGAGAAAGCATGCAGGAACTGTCCGTTGGACGACAGCGTTTCAATGGCGCGCGAGAAATATTCGCTATAGGGGTCCAATTGTTCATGCACCGTGGCAAAAGCCAGCACCTCGCGCAAAGTGGCGAAAAGCACGGCATGCGCCCGCGGTAGGGCATCGGGCAAGACAGGCGGTGAGGCAGGCCCCTGCCCGATGCGGCCGTAAGACATCTGCCAGACACGGCCGCCTTCAGCATTCTGGTCGCCCAGCGCCATTTTCTGCGCCCAATAACGGCTGCGCCCTTCCGGGCGCAGCTCCTCGATCGTCCAGATCTTGCCACCGCCGGCATAGGCCGCCGATTTGCGGTCGGAAATATTCGGACGGTTGGCGGGATCGCAGATCAGCCTTAAGCCCGCAGCGCCGCCTTTTTTAATCAGTGGAAACCAGTCGTCGGGAGATGGGGTAAGTGCGGTTTCGACGGGAGTCGGCGAAGTCGGGTTTTTAACCTCAAAAAACCTCACAAATTCGCAGAACTGGCAGGTGGAATTGCGGCTGAAATAATCAACAGTACCCAGCCCCTGCAAAAATGCATTGCCGTGGCAGACCAGTGCGGCCATTTGGGCGACGGGGCCGTTCATGGGGGCGTCAGGTGGTTTCCTTGAACAATTCGCGGCCGATCAGCATGCGGCGGATTTCGCTCGTGCCGGCGCCGATCTCGTAAAGCTTGGCGTCGCGCAGGAAACGGCCGGTAGGAAAATCGTTGATGTACCCGTTACCGCCAAGCGTCTGGATAGCTTCCAGCGCCATCCACGTCGCCTTTTCAGCGGCATAGAGGATTGCGCCGGCGGCATCCTTGCGGGTGATTTCCTTGCGGTCGCAGGCCTTGCCCACGGCATAGACGTAGGAGCGCGAGGTATTCAGCGCGACATACATATCCGCCATCTTGCCCTGCATCAGCTGGAATTCGCCAATGCTCTGCCCGAACTGCTTGCGCTCGTGCACATAGGGGATGACCACATCCATGCAGGCTTGCATGATGCCGATGGGGCCGGCGGCCAGTACCGCGCGTTCGTAATCCAGGCCACTCATTAAAACGTTCACGCCCTTGCCGACCTGGCCAAGCACGTTTTCTTCCGGCACTTCGCAATCCTGGAAGACCAGCTCGCAGGTGTTCGACCCGCGCATGCCGAGCTTGTCCAGCTTCTGCGCTGTCGAAAACCCCTTGAACCCGCGCTCGATAATAAACGCCGTGATGCCTTTTGCATTGGCGGCGGGATCGGTCTTGGCATAGACAACCAAAGTATGCGCGTCGGGCCCGTTGGTGATCCACATCTTGTTGCCGTTCAGGACGTAGCGGTCGCCCTTTTTCTCGGCCTTCAGCTTCATCGATACGACGTCGGAACCGGCACCCGGCTCGCTCATCGCCAGCGCGCCGATCTTTTTGCCGGCGCAAAGGTCGGGGAGGTATTTTTTCTTCTGCGCTTCCGACCCGTTCAGGCTGATCTGGTTGACGCAGAGGTTCGAAAACGCACCATAGGAAAGGCCGATGCTGGCCGAAGCGCGGCTGATTTCTTCCATCGCCACGATATGCTCGATATAGCCAAGCCCCGTGCCGCCGTATTCTTCGGCAACCGTCATGCCCAACAGTCCGAGCGCGCCCATTTCCGGCCACAGCTCGTTCGGGAACTCGTTGTTGTGGTCAACGTCGGCCGCGATGGGTGCGATGCGGTCCTGGGCGAATTTGCGTACGGAATCGCGAATGGCTTCGGCGTTCTCGCCCAAGTCGAATTTCAGCGAGGGATAATCCAGCGCCTTGGGGACGTATGATTCTTTTTTGCTCATCTGGGGCTCTTTTTTCTGTGCCGAAACGGACATGGGAAACCTCGTGGAAATGACTGCCTTACCTTACCCAAAAGAGGGGGTGAGGGCGATATGCCATTTGTTTACGGAATCATTTGCGCAAGTGCAAGGGGCCGCTGAGCTTCAACGGCGCTTCAAGGCCGGTCGAATACTGGATGATGGCGGTTTCGGCTTCCCGCCTCAAGGCTTCCTCGGCGCGGTGTTCTTCCTCGCGCGCGCGTTTAGCGGCGGCCGAGGTAAAGAGGTCGCAAATGCTGGAGAAATTCTGCAGCCCCGCCTGTTCAAAGGCTGTAAAGCCGTGCGGATCGCGGTGAGACATGTCTGCTCCTTTATCCAGCAGCAGCTTCACAATGTGCTCCTGCGCATACATGGCGGCGTGGAATAGAGGGGTTTGTCCCAGTGCGCTGACAAGGTCGCGTGCCGCCGGGAAAGCATCGAGGATTTTTTCGACATAGCCGAAATCGCCTGTTTCACAGGCGTCGAAGAATTCGTCCATTTGCTTGTCGGTCAGTGCGGGCATGGGGTGGCGTTCCTAAAGCAAAAAGTATAAGGGAGTCATTATGTTTATGTCTATTCAAAATATAAATAGCTAATTAAATCAATGCTATAAAAGAAGCAAGGTGGCCAATCCCAAAAAAGCCATAAAGCCCACCACGTCCGTTACAGTCGTCAGCAGGACGCCGGATGATGGCGCCGGATCCAATCCGAAACGCGCCAGCGCCACCGGAATCAGCGCGCCGAACAATCCCGCAGCGACAAGATTGATGACCATGGCGGCTGCGATCACGATGCCGAGATATGTGTCCGAATACCACCAGGCAACCGAGGCGCCGAGAATAACGGCGAAGAGCAGCCCGTTGACGAGGCCGACCGTGCATTCCTTGCCAATCACGCGCCACGCATTGGCGGCGGAAACTTCCTTTGTTGCCAGCGCGCGGATAAGGACGGCCAGCGCCTGTGTGCCTGCGTTGCCGCCCATAGACGCGACGATGGGCATCAAAATCGCAAGCGCGACGATTTTTTCGATCGAATGCTCGAATATGCCTATAACAAAGGAGGCAAGGAAAGCGGTGCCGAGGTTTATCACCAGCCACCACGAGCGCGACTTGGCGGTCGAGAACATCGAACGGTTGATGTCTGAATCGCTCACGCCGCCGAGCTTCAGGAAGTCTGCTTCCGCCTCTTCGTCGATGACGTCAACCACGTCGTCGATGGTAATCACGCCGACCAGCCGGTTTTCGGCGTCAACGACTGGCGCGGACAAAAGGTCCTTGCGGCGGAAGAGGTGTGCAATCTGGCCCGATTCCATGTCGAGCGGCACAGTTACATGCTCCTCGTTCACCAGCGTATCGACCTTGGTCGCGCGTTGCGCGCAAACCAGTCTTGCTAATGTAACTGAACCAATAAAACGATGGCGCGGGTCGACGATAAAGATATCGTAAAACTTTTCAGGCAGGGCTTCGGCTGCTGCGCGCATATAGTCGACAATCTTGCCTACCGTCCAGAATTGCGGGATGGCGACGAATTCGCGCTGCATCAGGCGGCCTGCGCTGCCTTCTTCGAAGGTCAGGCCTTCCTCCACCGCGGCGCGCACCTTGCGTGACAGGTGGCGCATGATGTCCGCGCGCCTGTCGTCGCCGAGGTCGTCGATCAGACGGATAGCGTCGTCGCTTTCCAGTTCGTTGACGATCGACGCGACATGTTGCCCCGGCATATTCTGCAACAGGTTGTTCAGCAGTTCATGGTCGAAGTAGGTGAAGGTCTCGGGAGGGATGACGGACTCCAGGATTTCCACCAGCTGCAGGCGGTCTTCGGGGCTGACCTTGGTCAATAGTTCGGCGGCGTCCGGCGCCGACAGGTCACGGCACAGTTCCTGGATGCGGTCGGTATAGTTGTGGCCGAGAAGCTCAAGAATCTCTTTAATAAACTCGTCAGTCAGGCCGATGGTATGCTCGTCGGATGCGTCGGGCTGCTGGTCGGGCGGGCCGTCCAGCGTCACGCCGTCCTCCGGCTTTCTGTCTTCCCGCTCGTCGTCCATAGTAGCCTTGTCTTTATCCGCGCTTGCGTTTCAGCCGCGCGACTTTCGCTTTGGGTTTCTTGACCGCGGTTTTCTCCAGCGCCTGCGCCTGCGCACAAGCGTAGGCAGCCGCGTTCACGATGCCGCGCGATGTCACGCTCGGGATCAGGATATGCACCGGGCGTTTTGCGCCCAGCAGCAGCGGGCCGACAGTAATGCCCTCGCACAACACTTTCATCATGTGGAAAGTGATGTTGGCGGCGTCGATATTGGGCATGATTAGCAGGTTCGCCTGCCCTTTCAATTCGGACTGGGGCAGCATAAGGCCGCGGATGCTTTCGTCTAGTGCCGCAGAGCCTGTCATCTCGCCTTCCACCTCGAGATGCGGCGCCCGCTCCTTGATAAGCTCGGTCGCCAGGCGCATCTTGGTTGTATCGGCGCGGTCGATACTGCCGAAATCTGAATGCGAGAGCAGCGCGATTTTCGGCTGGATGCCGAAGCGCTTGACCTCTTCCGCCGCCATGATCGCCATGTCGCACAACTGCTCGGCCGTGGGGTCGGGGTTGACGAAGGCGTCACAGATAAAGAACGTGCCCTTGTTCAGGACCATCACGTTAAAGGCTGCATAGGTCGAATTGCCCTCGGCGTGGCCAATCACATCGGTCACATAACGGAAATGCCTGTCGTAGCGGCCGATTGTGCCACAGATCATTGCATCCGCATCTTCCTTATGCACCATCAGCGCGGCAATCGCGGTATTGCGTGTGCGCACTGCCTGCTTGGCAATCGCGGGCGTGATGCCCTTGCGGCCCAGCAGCTTGTGATAGGTCATCCAGTAATCGTTATAACGCGGGTCACTGTCGGGGTTGACCAGTTCGTAATCGCGGCCCTTTTGCAGGCGCAGGCCCAGTTTCTTAATACGATGCGTAATCACCTGTTCGCGGCCGATCAGGATGGGGCGGGCGATGCCTTCTTCTACAATGGTTTGTGCGGCATGCAGGACGCGCACTTCCTCACCCTCGGCGAAGGCGATGCGCTTCGGGTCGGCGGCGGCGCGGTCGTAAATCGGGCGCATCAATTGGCCGGATTTAAAGACGTATTTCAGCAGGCTTTCTTCATAGGCCTCGAAATCCTTGATTGGTCGCACAGCGACGCCGCTGTCCATCGCCGCCTTGGCGACGGCAGGGGGGATTTTCAAAATCAGGCGCGTGTCGAAAGGCTTGGGGATCAGGTATTCAGGACCGAAGCTTAAGGGCTCGTCGCCATAAACGGCAGCGACCTCGGCGGGCGCCTGCTCATGCGCCAGCTCGGCAATGGCCTTGACGCAGGCCAGTTTCATTTCCTCGTTGATGGTCGTCGCCCCCACGTCCAGCGCCCCCCTGAACATGAAGGGAAAGCAAAGCGCATTATTGACCTGGTTCACGTAGTCGGAACGGCCCGTGCAAATAATGGCGTCCGGACGCGCAGCGCGCGCTTCCTCCGGCATAATCTCGGGTGTCGGGTTGGCAAGCGTCATCAGGAGAGGCGCATCCGCCATGGATTTCACCATGGCCTTGTCCAGCACGCCCGGGGCGGAAAGGCCGAGGAAGACATCCGCGCCTTTGATAGCTTCCTTCAGCGTGCGGAAGGGGGTGTCGACGGCGAACTGCTTCTTCACCTCGTCCATATGCTCGTTGCGGCCTTTCCAGACCACGCCCGCGCGGTCGGTCAGGATAATGTTCTTCTTGGGCAGGCCCAGCGCCACCAGCAGGTTGACGCAGGCCATGGCCGAGGCGCCAGCACCCGAGGTTACCAGCTTCACGTCTTTCAACTTGCGGCCAGCATATCTCACCCAGTTGGTGAAGGCGGCGCCGACGATGATGGCCGTGCCGTGCTGGTCGTCATGGAAGACCGGGATCTTCATGCGCTCTTTCAGGCGCTTTTCGATCTCGAAGCATTCCGGGGCTTTGATGTCCTCGAGGTTGATGCCGCCGAAGCTGGGCTCCAGCGAGGCGATGATGTCGACGATTTTGTCGATATTCTTCTCGTCGATTTCGAGGTCGATGGCGTCGATGCCTGCAAACTTCTTGAACAGGACGGCCTTGCCCTCCATCACTGGCTTAGAGGCAAGGGGGCCGATATCGCCCAGACCCAGCACGGCTGTGCCGTTGGTGATGACCGCGACCAGGTTGCCGCGGGCGGTGTATTCGGAAGCCGTTTTCGGGTCGGCCGCAATCTCTTCGCAGGGTGCGGCGACGCCGGGCGAATAGGCGAGCGCGAGGTCGCGCTGCGTAGCCATCGCCTTGGTCGGTGTAATGGTGATTTTCCCGGGCCCGTTCGGGTTGCGGTGATATTCAAGGGCGGCTTCGTACAAAGCGTCTTTTTTGAGTGCCATAGTTCAAGCTCCTGCCGGCAGAAAAAACGGATGAGGGGTCAGGCTGCGCTGCAGCCGCCCATATGGGGAAAAGGGTACCATGGTTCTGATAAGAAAAGGATTTTAAAGTTAGGGAACGATAGCCCACCCCTTGTCCATCCCGCCTTCGGCTGCGAAGCAGCTTAGGGGGATGGTGCGGTCGAAAAGACTCGAACTTTCACGGGTCGCCCCGCTACCACCTCAAGGTAGTGCGTCTACCAATTCCGCCACGACCGCAACGGGGTAGTCTAAGTTACCGTATTCCAATACCAGATTGGGTTTGGCAGTGCAAGTGTCAAGTAAACCCCTTTAAAATCGGCTTTTTCAGTTTGGTTTGGGGTTTTTCGGTTTGACCGCGGGCTGCGCCACAGGGTCTTTCTTGGGCTTGGGCTCCATGATCTCGCCTTTCTTTTCAGTGCGGGAGAAGAAGAGGTCGTCCAACCCCTCGCGGAACTGCTGCGGCAGCAGGCGGTAGGCTGCCATGTAATGGTGCTTGGGCTCTTCCTTCGCGGTGCTGCCGTCATATTTCAACAGCGCCTCTTCCATATCGCGCAGGATGAGGAATGCGTTGTCGAAGTTCAGCTTGAAATCACCGCCTTTTTCAGGCGTCTGGCCGGTGTGCTTGGTGGCGGCGGCCTGATAGGCGCGGCTGACCGTCTGCAGGCCCGATGTCATCTGGCGCAGGTTGTGTTTGCTGGTGATTGTCCAGTAGCCGTCCTTGCCGCGCGCCGCGGTGAACTGCACGTGCTTATCCGTGCCCTCCAGCTGGGGGATGGGCAGCTTGCGGGTGACCATGGTGTCGACCTGGTCGAAGGAATCGGCAGCCTTGTTGAATATCTTTCTCAGCATGGTAATGCCTTTTCTTTACAGAATCCTGTAATTTTCATTATAAACAAGCGCTTAGTGTAGAATTTTTTCTAGATATATGAGTCCGATATGTCAAGGGGGGCTTTTCATCCACAGGGTATTCGATTATGTTATGCGAATTCTTTAGACATATTTGGAAAGCAAAAATTTATGGCTCTCGCGCAAAAAGCGGCGCCCAAACCTGCCGCTAAACAAACCAGCGTCAAAACCTCCCGCGGCCCAAAGCGTCCCGACTGGCACGTCGAGGACCGCCCCGTCGCCTACGAACGTGCGCTTGCTTTCATGGAAGCCAAGGTCGGCATGATCCGCGACAAGGCGGACAATGATTACGTCTGGCTGCTCGAACATCCGCCGGTCTATACCGCGGGCACCAGCGCCGACCCCAAAGACCTCATCAACCCGCGCTTCCCCGTTCATGCGGCGGGCAGGGGCGGGCAATATACCTACCACGGCCCCGGCCAGCGCATCGCCTATGTGATGCTGGATCTGCACAAGCGCGAACCCGACCTGAAAAAATACATCCATTCCCTCGAGGAATGGGCGATCGAGACCCTGAAGGTTTTCGACGTCAGGGGAGAGCGCCGCGAAGGACGCGTCGGCATCTGGGTCGACATGAAGGACTATGGCCGCAAAAAAGGCACCGAAGCCAAGATCGGCGCAATCGGCGTGCGCGTGAAAAAATGGGTCACCTACCACGGCCTGTCGCTGAACGTGAACCCCGACCTCGGCCATTATAACGGCATTGTGCCCTGCGGCATCCAGCAGCACGGCGTCACCTCGCTGGCCGACCTCGGCATCAAGACGACGATGGGCGATGTCGACCGCGCGCTTAAATCCAGCTGGGAAAAAGTCTTCGGCTAATCACTCTGCGTTCAGCAGCACGATGTCCCCCGGCGATTTCGCCTTGGGATTGTTTTCGACGTAGGCTACCAGTTGCTTGCCGTCAGGACTCCACGAAACATCGGCTGCTACGATATGGCCGGGCAGGTGCTGCGCAGCACCCCTGTCGTTGAACCAGCTAAAGCGTTTTTTGTCCGTACCGTCGGCGTTCATCGTCCAGTAATCCGTGCGCACCAGCAAGCCATTGGCGCGGTTTTTCTGCGATACGCCGGCGCTGGACATCCAGATGATTTTCGAGCCGTCAGGCGACATCTGGGCGTGTTCGTCCCACTCGCCCTCTTTTTCATCCGTCAGCGCTTCCAGTTTCTGGTCGGCGAAGCTATATTTATAAATATCGAAACCTTTGTCGTCGTTGCCGAACTTCATGCCGGTGAACAAAAGGCTTGCGCCGTCAGGCGTGAAGCTATGCGTTTCATAGAACTGCAGCTTGCCGGGCGTCAGCGTCTCGATATTAGAGAGTTTCGGCTTGTTGTTATCGAAGCTGAAGGCCGCGCGCTTGATAACCCAGGTACCGGTGGGTGAGGGCTTCGGGCTCGTCAGTTCCGCCCAGACCAGCCAGTTGCCGTCGGGCGAGAAATGCGCATGCAAGACGCCCTTCCCCTTGCCAAGGTCGGTCATGCGCCAGGCACGCGCGCCATCAGACGTCATGATCCAGATGTTGTTGTTCACGCCAGCACCAGGGTTGGTATAGAGCTTGTAGATGCCGCCCCAGAAAGGCTGCGGGATGCGTTCATCCAGCGACTGGAAAACAATAAATTTGCCGGACGGATGCCAGGCGGGGTTGCCGTTATGCAGCGACGGATAATCCTTGCCGCAGGTCAGGCACTTCTTCTCCGAGCCGGCCGGCTTCATGGTCCAGACGTCGAACCATTCATCGTCGCCCTGTTGATCGAAAGCGATCAGGCCATCGGGGCCCCAGTCGACGCGGCCGCCTTTTCCCTTCACCAACATTGTCGCGGGCTTCGGCTGCGGTGCAGCAGCTTCTTCGGCCATTGCGGGAGATGCCAGCAACAGCGCGGCGCAAAGAATCGTGGAAATTTTCGTGAATACGGACATTGGCTGCCTCCCCTGACCGTGGATGAACCCGGCAGTATCCTAGCAGCGTAAAACTAAAAGGTTTATCCCTCGTGTGGCGCGAATCGATCAAGGACGGACAGGACACGGGCATCTCAATGCCAAACCATCTTTACATAATCTGAAAACAAAAAAACAATTGATACGGGGAGGGGCCAAATGCTGCGCTGCTTCAGGTATCTAAGCCCCGATTTTCCCGAAGAAAAGATTGCTATCCGAAAATTTCGTGATATGTTGCGCATAAGATCAAAAAACATACTCATATGTTACGGGAGTACAGTATTTGGCGAAACGCGTTTCCGCCGATACTATCACCGGGATCACGGCAGATCCGTCCAATAACGGGTCGACGAACCCGACTCCGCCAGCCCCCACATATGACGAGCTTCTTGTAAAAATACGCACTCGTCTTGCCAAGATCATCGTCGCCGCCGAAGCGTCGCTTGATGCCGCCGACCCTGAAAACGAGCGCGATATTGCAAACCGTCAGGCCAATCTCGCGCAGGCGAAAGAAAACCAGCAGACTTTCGAAAAGATGCTGAAGAACGTGCCCACCGGTTTCCAGCTGGTGCCTACCTATTATTCACGTATCACCAAGGACGAAAACGAAAAGGTGCGCGAGGAATACTCCTTCAAGGTGCGCCCGAAATTCATCAAATACCTCGGCGACAATCATGCCGCTGAACTGAAAGCGCTTGGCGTCTCCGATGCAGGCTTGCGCCGCATGAAAAACGGTCTGGACCCTGTCGATGACAAAGGCAACCTGTTCAACTTCAGCGTCGACCATATCATCGAGCGCGCAGGCTCCGGCAAGCTTGGCACCACCAAGGCCGTCGATCCCGACCTGCCGGGCACCGAGCCCGTTTACCAGGTGAACCATATCGGCAACTTCATCCTGCTGACCGAGAAGGTCCACGAATTTAAAAACATCCTGAACGATCTGCAGAACGCCAGCGAAATGCCCTACGGCAAGGGTAAATGGATCCTGATGATGGCGCCGGTGCGCGATGCGTCGTTCCCCGGTTTCGTCTGCCCGCCGCAACCGAAAACCAGCGGCCTCGACGGCGTCGGCACGCATCCGCAATCGCTCAAGCACAATGAATTCGTCGTCGCGACCGCGCTTACCGACCTCGAGCAATTCAAGAACACCGGCAACATGCGCCAGGTCGTGCGCGGCCTGATCGCACAGGCCGGCAACAAACCTGTCGCGGAAGCAGCCGAAGCTGAAGCCGCGCAGAAAAAACCGGGCGCGCTGCGCCGCGCCTTCGCAGGCGCACTCGCCGCCGATGCGAAAGCCTCCGCACTGGTCGAGGATTTCATCAAGCCCGCGCTGACAGATGTCACGCAAAGCGTCACGGCGCTCTATGACGATGTCCAGAAGAACATCAACACGCCCAAGGGCCGTTTCGATTTCTGGGAGTTCACGCGTTTCTTCCGCAGCCAGCAGATGAAAGACCTGCGTGCCGATGTCGAGGCGCTGCCTTTCGAGGAAGCCTCCGACCTGCACCGCAAGTTCAACAAGCTGGCCGCGAACATGAACGCGATGGCCGACAAGCTCGACGCCGAATCGAAGGCGCGCAAGGCGGCCGACCCCCATCCGGTCAATGATAACGCCGGCAAAAAACCGTTCCGCCAGAACGGGCCCCGCAAACCGGGCCAGCGCTTCAATAACGGCTGAGACGGCTTTTTCCGCGATTTAGCAGGCATCTGCGCCTGTGCCTTAAAAGACACGAATTATGTTAAACATAATTCGATGTTTGCGGCAAAGCGCCTAATATGTTAATAAATATCCGGTTTTATCCCAAGGGGAATCCCGCAAATGACAGCCCTGAAACAATCCGCTGCCCCGCAGCCCGCCGCTCGCCTGGACGTCGACGCCCTCTGCCGTAAATTTGTCGAGCGCAAGGCGCGTATCGGCGTGGTCGGCCTTGGCTATGTCGGCCTGCCGCTCGCTTGCGCGATTTGCCACGCCGGTTTCCAGGCCGTGGGCTTCGATATCGATGACGGCAAAATCAGCAAACTGCGCGAAGGCCAGTCCTACATCGGTAACATCCACAACGATAAAGTTTCGGAATTCGTAAAGGACCGCAAGCTGGTGCCGACGTCCGATTTCAGCGTGCTGAAAGACGTCGATGCCGTGCTGCTCTGCGTACCGACGCCACTCAACAAAAACCGCGAACCGGACATGACCTATGTGGAGCGCACGGCCGAAACCGTCGCGCAGTACCTGCGCCCGGGCCAGCTGATCGTGCTGGAATCGACAACCTATCCCGGCACCACGCGCGACCTGATGCGCCCTATCCTCGAAAAAGCGACCGGCCTGAAATCGGGCGTCGACTTCTTCCTCGCCTTCTCGCCAGAACGCGAAGATCCGGGCAATGCGAAATATCACACCGCTGTTATCCCGAAAGTCGTCGGCGGCGACGGCGCGGACGCGCTGAAGCTTGCTCAGACCATGTACGACCAGTTCCTGTCGAAAACCGTCGCCGTGTCTTCAGCGGAAACGGCAGAGGCAGTAAAGCTGACCGAAAACGTTTTCCGCGCGGTGAACATTGCGCTGGTGAACGAGCTGAAAGTTATTTACGACGCGATGGGTATCGATATCTGGGAAGTTATCGACGCCGCGAAAACGAAGCCCTTCGGCTATATGCCCTTCTATCCGGGCCCCGGCCTTGGCGGGCATTGCATTCCGATCGACCCCTTCTACTTGACCTGGAAGGCGCGCGAGCATGGCATCACCACGCGCTTCATCGAGCTTGCGGGTGAGATCAATATCTCGATGCCGCGCTTCGTCGTGAACCGCCTTTCGGAAGCGATGGACACGCGTTTCGCCCGCCCGCTGAACGGCGCGAAAATCCTCGTGCTCGGCATGGCGTATAAAAAGAACGTGGCCGATATCCGCGAAAGCCCCGCCTTTGCGGTGCTCGAGTTGTTGCAATCGCGCAAGGCCGAAGTTTCCTTCCACGACCCCTATGTCGATATCGTACCGCCTACCCGCGAACACGCAGCCTTCAACGGCATGAAATCGGTCGCATTGACGCCCGAAACCGTTGCGGCGCAGGACGCTGTCATCATCGTGACCGACCACGACAACGTGGATTATGGCATGGTGGCGAAAGAGGCGAAGCTTGTCGTTGATACGCGTAATGCTCTCGCTGCCATCGGGTTCCGCGACAATATTGTAAAGGCCTAGAGCTTAAGCCTTTCACGGCTCTTCTATTTCCCGCAGGCCTTCGCTAGACTACATCCGGTTGAAACGCTGGATGGGGAATTTCATAATGTTTGGATTTGGCGGCAAAAAAGGTGGTCCTCCGCGCGTTGGCGCCAAGGAAAAAATCATGAAGGCCCAGATGATGCACCGGGGCCGCCTGTCCGAAAACATCAAGGGCAAGAGCGAAGGCGAAAATAATTTCGGCCCTGTCGTCGTCCTTATTTATATACTTTCGGTGGCGCTTGCTTTCGTATTGATGATGGGTGCCTTCAAGGCGACCGGGCTTAACATCCATACCGGCCTGCCGGGCTTTGACCGCATCATGTTCGCCGGCGGGGTGCCGAGCCTCCTGGGTGTGCCCAGTCAGGACATGATCCTGGTCCCTATCCTGCGCGGCACAATGTATTTTATCTTGGGTGGCGTCCTGCCGTTCATGACGCTCCTCTGGATCCGCGCGATCGACAAGCCCAATATGAACCCCTTTATCGCCGTGTGGGGTGTATCGATCGGCCTGCCGCTGGTGTTCTTTTTCTGCAGCGACTTCCTCGGGCCGTTACTGGGCGAAGTTTTTGACATCATGGCACCGTCTTAACGCGAATAAGGGCAGCATATAATCATGGAACTTGAAACCGCACCCTGGATCTGGGCGACCTTCTTTGCGCTCTTCCTGTCATTGCTTGCGCTGGACCTGGGCGTCCTCAACAAAAAGGACCACGTCGTTGGCGTGAAAGAAAGCCTTCGCATGAGTGCGTTTTATGCGCTCATCGCGTTCCTTTTCGCGGGTTGGGTCTGGTATATACGTGATGCTGAATCCGCCGGGCTTTTCATCACCGGCTATCTGGTCGAGCAGTCGCTGTCGCTCGACAATATTTTTGTCATTTCCCTGGTGCTCACCTATTTCAAGGTGCCGCGCCCTTACCAGCACCGTGTGCTTTTCTGGGGGATTATCGGCGTCATCCTGATGCGCGGCGTCATGATCGGCCTTGGGACGACTATCGTCACGAAATTCCAGCCCGTTCTGCTGTTCTTTGCAGCCTTCCTAGTCATCACCGGCATCAAGATGTTGCTGATGGATGACGACGACGAGCACAATATCTCGGAAAACAAGGTCGTCAAGTTCTTCGAAAAGCGCATGCGTGTGACGCATGAGCTGCATGGCCATGATTTCCTGGTCAAACAGCCCGACCCAAAACAGGGCGGCAAGCTGACCTGGTTCGCGACCCCCTTGCTGCTCGCACTAATGGTGGTCGAGGTTGTCGACGTTATCTTTGCGGTAGACAGCATCCCCGCGATCCTCGCCATCACGCAGGACACCTTCCTCGTCTACACCAGCAACCTTTTTGCGATCATGGGCCTGCGCTCGCTTTACTTCGCGCTCTCGGCGATGCTGGACCGGTTCAAGTACCTGAAATTCTCGCTCGCGCTGGTGCTGGTCTTCATCGGCGCCAAGGTGCTGCTGCACAAGGGGCCCGAGCTGCTGGCGAAATACATCCCGGGCGAGGAGCTTGCAGCTTCCATCGCCAAAATGTCCTTCCACATCCCGACGGCGCTTTCGCTGGCGATCACTATCGGGCTGCTGATAGGGGGGGCGCTCTTCTCGCTCGTGAAGACGAAAGATGAAAAGAACGGCGACAAGCCCGCAGCGGCCGAATAAATATACATAACCAGACGCAATTATTCGTAACATCGCGCGCTATGAAAATGCGGCGCAGCATTTTCTTTCGCGCCGATTATTTTTTCCAAGCGCTTTATTACAGCTTTACGGCAAGGTGTTGTTGTTACATACTCGGCGAAAATAAAAAGTAAGCGGTTAAAACGACTCAGGTTTCACTGGGTCACGGCCGCACGAGGGTGTGGCCGGGTTCAACCTTTAGAAAACAACGAGGCCATCAGATGTCCGAGTCCAAAAAAGTAGTTATCGCAGGTTATGTGCGTTCCCCCTTCACGCCCGCGGGCAAAGGCGAACTGGCCGACGTGCGCCCCGACGACCTCGTCGCGCAGACGGTCACCGGCCTCGTCAAGAAAACCGGCGTCGACCCGAAACTGGTCGACGACCTGAAACTCGGCTGCGCAATGCCCGAAGGCGAACAGGGCCTCAACATGGCGCGCCTCGTGGTGCTGCAGGCAGGCCTCCCCACCGAAATCGGCGGGGTTACCATCAACCGTTTCTGCGGCTCGTCGATGCAGGCGATCCATGACGCTGCCGGCGCCATCTCGATGGGCATGGCAGATGCCGTCATCGCAGCCGGCGTCGAGAGCATGAGCCGCGTGCCGATGGGTGGCTTCAACCCCTCGCCGAACCCCGTCCTCTACAAGGCCGTCCCCGGCGCCTACATGGGCATGGGCGAAACCGCCGAAAACGTCGCGGCGCAAAAAGAAGTCAGCCGCGAAGAACAGGAAGCTTTCTCGCTCCGCTCGCAGTTCAAGGCTGCTGCTGCCAAGAAAGACGGCAAGCTGGACGCCGAAATCATCGCCATCAAGACGCCCAAGGGCAAGTTGGTGAAAGACGACGGCTGCATCCGCGCCGACAGCACGGCCGAAGGCCTCGCGAAACTGAAGCCCGCCTTTAAGCGCGAAGGTACGGTTACGGCCGCAACCTCGTCGCCCGTTACCGATGGCGCTGCTGCGGTGCTGGTCTGCTCCGAAGAGTTTGCGCTCAAGCACGGCCTCGAAATCCTGGCCGAAGTGAAATCCTTCGCGGTCGTCGGCCTTGACCCTGAAGTCATGGGCCTCGGCCCCGTCCCCGCCACCAAGAAGGCGATGGACAAGGCCGGCATCACCATCGACCAGGTGAAAGTAGTCGAGATGAACGAAGCCTTCGCATCACAGGCTATCGCCTGCCAGAAAGAACTGGGCATCACCGACGAAAAACTGAACAAGCACGGCGGCGCCATCGCGCTCGGCCACCCGCTCGGCGCCACCGGCGCCCGCATCACGGGCAAAGCCGCGCAGCTGCTGCACGATGAAGGTAAAGACGGCGACTACGCTGTTTCGACCCAGTGCATCGGCGCGGGCCAGGGCATCGCGACCGTGCTGAAGAAATACACCCCCTCGGCACCGAAGCCTTAATCATCCCCATTCCTTGAAAGGAAACTGACATGGCTATCAAAAAAGCGGCAGTTATCGGCGCAGGCGTGATGGGTGCAGGCATCGCGGCCCAGTTGGCCAACGCGGGCATCGAGGTCGAACTGCTCGACCGCGTCGACCCGAAGAACCCCGAAAACCGCACGGCAATCGCCTCCGGCGCGATCGAGAAACTGCTCAAGACCAATCCTGCCGCGCTGATGCACAAGAAAAACGCGCGCAAGATCCGTCCCGGCAACACCGAAGACAACCTCGACCGCCTGAAAGAATGCGACCTCATCATCGAGGCCGTTTTCGAAGACCCCAAGGTGAAATCGGACATCTTCAAGAAAATCGACGCCAACCGCAAACCGGGCTCGATCGTCGCCTCCAACACTTCGACCATTCCGCTGCAGAACCTTGTGGCCGACCAGTCGGATGCGTTCAAGAAAGATTGCGTCATCACGCACTTCTTCAACCCGCCCCGCTACATGCCGCTGCTGGAGCTTATCACCTCGCCCCATAACGACCCTGCGAAAGTCGCCGAAGTCACGCGCTTCATGGACGAGCGCATGGGCAAAGGTGTCGTGCATTGCAACGACACCCCGGGCTTCATCGCCAACCGCATCGGCACCTTCTGGATCCAGGCATCGATCAACGAAGCCGTCGCGCGCAAGCTGACGGTGGAAGAAGCCGACGCCATCGTTGGCCGCCCGATGGGCGTGCCGAAAACCGGCATCTTCGGCCTGGTCGACCTCGTCGGCCTCGATCTCATGCCCCACATCAGCAAGAGCCTGACGGGCGCGCTGCCCGCCGACGACGGCTATGTGAAGATCAACAAATCCTATCCGGTGATCGAAAAAATGATTGCCGACGGCTACACCGGCCGCAAGGGAAAGGGCGGTTTCTACCGCCTGAACGACAAGCGCGAGAAACTGGCGGTCGACCTTGAAACCGGCGCCGAACGTCCCGCGAAAAAAGTGAAGATGAAGGCCGCCGAGAACGCCAAAAAAGGCGGCCTCAAAGGCCTCGTCGAAACGAAGGACAAAGGCGGCGAATACGCCTGGTCGGTTATCAAGCAGACCCTGCTGTACTCGCTCGAACACGCACATACCATCGCGGCCGACATCAACTCGCTCGACCAGGGCATGAAGCTCGGCTACAACTGGAAATGGGGCCCGTTCGAGATGATCGACAAACTGGGCGTCGATTATTTCATCAAGCGCCTCGAAGCCGACGGCGAAAAAATCCCCGCGCTCCTCGAAAAAGCGCGCGGCAAATCGTTCTACAAGAACGAAGGCGGCAAGCTGCACCAGCTCAACGCAGCCGGTACCTATGACGAAGTGAAACGCCCCGAAGGCGTCCTGCTGCTCTCCGACATCAAGCGCGACAAGAAAAACCTTGTGGCGAAAAACATGTCGGCCTCCCTCTGGGATGCGGGCGACGGCGTGCTCTGCCTCGAATTCCATTCGAAAATGAACTCGCTTGACCTGTTCACCATGAAAATGATCAACAAGGCCTGCGACATCATCGAAGGCGGCGAGAAGGGCGGCAAGTTCAAGGCGCTCGTCATCCACAACGAAGCGGATGATTTCTCGGTCGGCGCAAATATCGGCGTCGCCCTCTATGCGGCCAAGGCCAAGCAGTTCTGGCTGGTGGACAAGATGGTGAAGTCGGGTCAGGAAACCTACAAACGCCTGAAATACGCGAAATTCCCCGTCGTCTCGGCTCCCGCCGGCAAGGCGCTGGGCGGCGGCTGCGAAATTTTGCTGCACAGCCATCACGTGCAGGCGCATGCCGAAACCTATCCCGGCCTCGTCGAAGTCGGCGTCGGCCTGTTGCCCGCCTGGGGTGGATCGACCGAGCTGATGACCCGCGCGAAGCAGAGCAAGAAACTCCCCAATGGCCCGATGCCCGCGGTGGGCGCTATCTTCGAGATCATCTCGACCGCCAAAGTCGGCCTCTCGGCCTTCGAGGCGAAAGACCTGTTCTATCTGCGTGATACCGACGGCATCACCATGAACAAGTCGCGCCTGCTTGCCGATGCCAAGAAAAAGGCGCTGGAGATGACGGTCGACTTCAAGCCGGAACAGCCCTTCAACATGACGCTGCCGGGCGCATCCGGCGCTGCCGCCCTCAACATGGCAGTCGACGGCTTCTACCTGAAAGGCCAGGCCACTCCCTACGATGTGGTTGTTTCCGACAAGGTCGGCAAAGTGCTGACAGGCGGCGACAAGGCAGGCCCCGGCGTGGTCGTCACGCAGGATTACCTGCGCGAACTGGAGCGCAAGCACTTCATGGAACTTATCCATGACAAGCGCACCATGGCCCGCGTCGAAACCATGCTGAAAACCGGCAAGCCGTTGCGTGAAGGCCCGCTCGAGGGTAACCCCCGCGCGCAGGAAATCCGCGATGAAGCCGACAGGCCGGGCTTCTTCGCCCGCGCTTTCGTCAACCCTGTGAAGAATATCTTCAACAAGGTTTGCCGCCGCAACGCGGTCAACGACAACATCCAGCTGGAAAAAGACACCAAGGCCAAGGTCAACTGGCCCTCGGTAAAACCGCCCAAAGCGAGCTAATTTTCAGCCTGGCTAAAGATAAAAGGCCCATCCCGCGCGGATGGGCCTTTTTCTTTATAAATATCAATATGTTACGGTTGCGGTTTTCGGCCGGGGCGATTTACTGAATTCTTGACAAACAGTGGCCTAATGCCTTATTTCTCTAACACTCGCTGTGAAGGAGAGATTCTTCCGGCTTCCCATGCGGACGTAGCTCAGGGGTAGAGCACGACCTTGCCAAGGTCGGGGTCGAGGGTTCAAATCCCTTCGTCCGCTCCATTTCTCTCAAAAATTCTCAAGCCAAAGGTAATTCGCTGTCGCATCGCGTCATGCGGTCGTGCTCTTTCACAATCTCCGCGATGTCGCGATGGATGCTGCTTGAACCAAAGCTGCCGACAAAGCGGCAAACGGCAAAGCCCTGCGATTGATGTTCGTAATTCGACAGCCAGTGTGCGAAAGCATCGCGCGATTCAGCTTCCTCGTAAGGGTAATGCCCCGGCGGACGCTCGCAGGCGACGCGATGCGGCTTCGGCGTCAGGCGCGCGCGAAAACTTTTCTGGTTCTTGCACAGCTGCACGTAAAGCCTGTCGCTTCCAAGGTCTTTCAGCCAGCCGATCGATTCATCGTTCACAGGCAATAGCGCATGCGTGAACAGGTAACGCAACCCGTTGCGCGTGCGGTAAACGCGTACGCCTATTTGCGGGCGCTCTGACAGCCATTGCTGCAATTTATCGATATGCTTTTTTGTGCCGTCCTTATCCTTGCCGAACAGCTTGTCGAACAAACCCGGTCCCCTGATATCGATGTCGGCAAAGACTGCATTCTCGGTGTTCAGCACAAGGCAGCCCTTGCCGTTGCGCGTGATGCCCGCGCTCTTGCCCATTTCCTTCACCAGTTCTTCAGGGACGTCGCGCATGCTATAGGCGTAATCGTCCAAGTCGCGGCGGACTTCAAGTTGCGATACGCGCTGCTTCAGTTGTGCGAGCGCGCTTTTTGCGTCGCGCATCGCATCCTCGCGGCTTTCGTTCGAGCCTCCCCATTTGCGAAGCTTGAGATGCCGGCCTTTCGCATCCGTTGCATGGTCTTCGGCGACAGCCCAGTAGCGGCGCAGTTTCATGATGGTCCCCCCCTGTTGCAAAACCATCATGCCATTAAAGGCTGCTAAAAAAAATCCGCCGGCTGCGGGGCAATGCAGCGCGGCGGAAAGTGAAGCGAATGAACGTAAAAACACCCTACCAGATAAATACGTACATATAAAGAACAATATCAGTACATATATGGTATATCGGTGATTAGACCGTTGACAGAAGATGCTGGGGTTCGCATGATGCTCCATCAAGTTTCTCGAGCAGGATTCTAGGGTTTGCGCGGCTGGCAGGAGGGTGTTCCGACAGCTAAGTCAAAGCGTGAAAACTTTTGTGCGCAAAAAAGGATGGTTTCGACATGGGTATTATCAAGAAAATCCAGGACATGAAGCAGGAGATGACCAGGTGGCGGCAAAAGCTGCACCAGGAGCCCGAGCTCGCCTTCGAGGAAAAGAAAACCATGCGCTTTGTCACGCGCACGCTTGAAGATAACGGCATCGACTGCTTCCCCCTCGCCAAGACGGGCGTCGTCGGCGTGCTGCACGGCAAGGGCGGCCCGGGCGGCAAGGCGATCATGCTGCGTGCCGATATGGACGGCCTGCCCATCCACGAAAAATCCGGCGTCGTGCATACGTCCCGCAACGAAGGCGTGCACCATGCCTGCGGCCACGACGGCCATATGGCGATGCTGCTGGGCGCCGCGAAATACCTCGCCCAGACGAAAGATTTCGACGGTACCGTTTATTTCGTCTTCCAGCCCGCCGAAGAAGATATCGGCGGCGCGCAGGAGATGATCAAACAGGGCCTCTTCACGAAATTCCCCGCGGATGAAGTGTATGGCCTGCACAACTATCCCGGCCTGCCGCTCGGCACCATGGCGACGGGCGCAGGCCCGCTGCTGGCCGCTTCCGACGATTTCAAGATTACTGTGAAGGGCAAGGGCGGCCACGCGTCGCATGCCGAAGTCACGACCGATGTGCTGGGCGCCGCCGCCGAAGCCGTCGTGCGCATCAAGGAACTTGCGAAAAAAGAAATCAACGGCGCCGAACCTGCCGCGCTTTCCATCTGCGTCTTCAAGACGACGGGCGATGCCGACAACGCGCTGCCCGACACCGCTTTCTTCAGCGGGACTATCCGCACTTTCGATGCGGCGCTGCAGGTCAGGCTGCAGGATGAAATGGTCAATATCGTCGACGATATCGAGAAAAAATACGGCGTCGTCGTCGACTTCGACATGAAGAATGGCTACCCCGTCCTGGTCAACGAGGCGAAGGCGACCGATTTTGCTATCGAAGCTGCCAAAGACACGGTCGGCGACGCGCAGGTCATCAACCCCGTGCCGCGCACGCTGGGCACCGAAGATTTCGCCTATTACCTGCAGCATAAGCCCGGCAACTATATGGCCATCGGCACGGGCAAGCCCGGCGCCAAGGAATATAACGACATCCACAGCGCCAAGTACGACTTCAACGATGCGGCCCTGCCCATCGGCGCGTCGTACTGGGTCAATCTGGTGGAAAAGAAATTGCCGCTGCTGACACCTCCCCCCGCCAACGAGGGCGGGGCAGGCCCTGCTGCGCCTTCAGCACCCAAGCCCTGACGTTTTCCAAAACTTCAGCCCCCTCGCCAGCGTAATGCTGGCGGGGTATGCTGTTGCCCATGAAGATTATCGAACAATTCACCGCGGGCAAGGCAGGCCCCGACGCTAACGAAGACAAACTGACAGTCGGTGACGATTTCATCGGCGTCTTTGACGGCGTTACATCGCGACAGGGTAATACCCTGCGCGGCGTCTCCACAGGGCGCTTCGCCGCAGGAGTGCTGGCTGAGGCCTTGCACAAGCTGCCGAAAGACATCGAAGGCCCCGCCGCCGTTAATTCTCTCAACGCCACGCTGCTGGCCGAAGCCAAAAAAGCCGGCGCGGAGGAGGGGAAAGAGTTCAAGGAGATATGGTCCTATCCCGCCGCCGCGCTGCTGGTTTATTCACGCGCACGGAAAGAAATCTGGCGCGTTGCCGATTCAACCTTCGTTTTAAAAGGCAAACCGCATTACCGCAGTTTCCCGCAGGAAGAAACCTGGGCACAGCTTCGCCGCGCCTTCATCTGCGCGAAACTGGCCCGGGGCATGACGGAGCAGGAACTGCTGGACGACGACCCCAGCTGGCCGCTCCTGACCCCCATCATCTCGGAACTTAAAATCTTCGCCAACCATGCTGGCCCCTTCGGCTATGGCGTGCTGAACGGCAGCCCCGTTCCCGCCATTCATATCGAAGTCTTCAGTGCAAAAGACGCGGGCGAAATCATTTTTGCCAGCGACGGCTATCCGGAAGTTTTCGGTACGCTCGACGAAACCGAATCCCATATCGCAAAGGTGCTGGCCGAAGATCCGCTGATGTATAAACTCTACCCGCAGGTGAAGGGCGTCAAGAAAGGCCACGTGTCCTTTGATGACCGCACTTATATCCGCTTCATGGGGGAATGATGAAGAATACCGTTAAAATAATTGCGCTTGTTGTGCTGCTGGCCGCAGTCACCGGTGGACTCATGATGTTGAAATCGGCAGGCGGCTGCGCCTTCCAGCCCGCCGCGGGCAAGAAATTCCGCCCGCTGGTCGAAGGCATCAAGGATGTGAACGTTGTCGTCCATGTGCGCCCCGACGCCTACGAAAAACTGCTCGCCTGCTATGAAGAGAAAAAAGACAAATGCGAAGAGAAGCAATATGTCTTCGACAGCTTCTCTGGCGGCAAGGTCGCGCGCACCGCGCAGGAATTTGATGGCGAGTATCCAGGCGCGCTGAAAATTTCTCCCGTCGCCATCATGGTCAAGGAACAGCTCGACCGCTCGATCCGCGAAGCACTGATGGGCACCTCGTGCAAGGCGCCCGAGGCAAAAATCCTCACCCAGCATCTTTATAACGTGACACCAGATGGACTGCAGGAACAGGCGAAACAAATCGATGACAAAAATACGCTGACCGTTTTCGTCAACATCATCAACTTCGACGAACAGGCACAGCGCCATGTGCAGGTGGGGCTTGATTTCTACCGTCCCGGGCAGGGCTTTGATGCCGCGAACGGCTTTGAGACCCGCCCGCAACTCACCGCGCCCGTGCCCTTCAGCTTCGGTACCGGCGAAACGGCAAAATCGGTTTTCGACTTCGTTGGGCAGAGCCTCAAGAACCTGGTTGCCCCTGTTGGCGGTTGAAATAAAGTAACAAATATGGGAAAACACCGCCCATGACCGAAGCCCTGAAACGCATCCCTACACCCGACCCCCTCGCTACTGCCTTCACACAGATGGGTATCGAAACAACTACCTATGAACACCGCCCTGTCTTCACGGTCGAGGAAGGCGCGGATTTCAAGAAGCTGATCCCCGGCGGACATACCAAGAATTTGTTTTTAAAAGATAAAAAAGACAAGGTCTGGCTCGTGACGGCGCTCGATGAAACTGTCATCGACCTCAAAAAACTGCCCGCCCGTATCAACAGTGCGCGCCTCTCCTTCGGCAATGCCGAGTTGATGGGCGCGCTGCTGCAGGTTACGCCTGGTTCTGTAACGCCGCTGGCGCTTCTGAACGATGTTAACCGGCAGGTCAGCCCCATTCTGGATGCCGGAATTCTTGCGCACGAGGTCATGAACTGCCACCCGCTCCGGAACGACCGCACCACCTGCCTGAAATCGCAGGACTTGGTCAAATTCATGAAAAACCTGGGTTATGACCCGTTGATTGTTGATTTTTCAGCGATATAACCTATTTCAGTATGATAGCTTTGGGGTAGGGCTTAATAAGCAGAAAAGCACATGATGGAACTTATCGGACAGAAACCTAAAACTCCCGAACAGGGTGCGTTTATCCGCGAAACCGACGCCGCCAGTTTCGAACAGGATGTTTTAGCCGTTTCCATGAAGACCCCCGTGATTGTCGATTTCTGGGCCCCTTGGTGCGGCCCCTGCAAGCAAATGATGCCAGCGCTGGAAAAAACGGTGAACGAGGCCGCAGGCGCCGTACATCTGGTCAAGGTCAACGTCGACAAATCGCCCGAGCTTGCCGAAGTTTTCCGTGTGCAAAGCGTGCCGACCGTCTATGCCTTCTTCCAGGGCCAGCCCGTCGACGGTTTCATGGGCGCCAAGGGCGAGACCGAGATTAAGGCCTTCATCGAAAAACTGAAAAAACTCGCGGGTGCCCCGCCGCAAAAACCGGAAAGCCCCGATGCCGCGAATATCGCGAAACTGCTCGAAGACGCGGCGGTTTTCTTCAAGCAGGATAACTTCAACGATGCCATCGCCCTCTACAGCACGGTCTACGACCTCGCGCCCGACAACATGGATGCGCTCGCCGGCATCGGCTGGAGCCTTGTCGGTATGAAAGAGCTCGAGGGTCTGCCGGATATGCTAGAACCGCTGACGGAAGAGCAAAAAAAACATGCTGGAATCAAGGGCCTCGTTTACCTTGCCGCGCTTATTAATGGGGCCGCAGGCCTCGACGCCGGAAACCTGCTGGCGAAGCTCGAAAAGAACCCGAGAGACCATGCATCGCGCTATGACCTCGCCCGCGCGCAGGCGGCCTCGGGCGATGTCGCCGCTGCGGTTGAATCGCTGATCGAACTCACGCGCCGCGACCGCGAATGGCAGGATCAAAAAGCGCGCAAGCTTCTGCTGGAACTTTTCGATGCGATGGGCGCCGCCCATCCGCTGACGTCGTCCGGACGGCGCAAGCTGTCCTCCGTCCTGTTTTCGTGAGGCAAAAATGACCGCCAGCTTCGACATGCGGTTCGAGGACCTTCCGGGTGAAATCCCCATCTTCCCCCTGCCCCGCGTTATTTTGCTGCCGCGCATCCAGCTGCCGCTGAACATCTTCGAGCCACGCTACCTGTCGATGGTCAGCCACTCGCTGTCTAACGGACGTCTTATCGGCATGATCCAGCCGCGCCCCGATGGCGACGGCGAAAAGACCTTTAAAACCGGCGGCGCCGGCCGCATCACGTCTTTCGAGGAAACCGAGGACGGCCGCTATTTGATTACCCTGAAGGGCGTCTGCCGTTTCGATGTCGCCGAAGAACTGCCGATGGCCAACGGCGGCTACCGCCGCGTGAAAGCCAACTGGCAGCCCTATGCCGCCGATTTTGACACCGATAACGTGACCGACGTCTGCCGTGATACCATGATGGCGACGTTGCGCAGCTACCTCGATAAAATGAACATGTTCTGCGATAAATGGGAAACCATCCGCGACATCGGCTGCGAGAAACTGATTTCCACGCTCAGCGTCGTCTGCCCCTTCGAAACCGACGAAAAACAGGCGCTGCTAGAGGCAAAGACGCTGCCCGAGCGCGCCAAGGTTTTGCAGGCGCTGCTCGAAATCGCCGCCAAGGAAGACCGCACCCCCTCCTGCCATTAAGAAGACGGAGCCTGCAATGCCTGCCACGTCAAAACGCGCCGACCCCAAGCTTCTTGAAATCCTTGTCTGCCCGCTGACCAAGGCGCCGCTGGAATATGACGCGGCCAAACAGGAACTGGTCAGCCGCCAGGCCAAACTGGCCTTCCCCATCCGCGAAGGCATCCCCATCATGCTGGTCGACGAAGCAAGGAAACTTGATTGATGAAAAAACTGTTTTCGATTTTCGGGCTGCTGTTCCTGCTTTCTTCGCCCGCTTTCGCCGCCTGCGAAGGCGGCCGCGGCGTGCCGGTCGACCCGCTGTTCAAGGACCTGACCCATGTCGCGCTCTATGTGCAGGTGCCGGCCGACTATCGCCACGCTTGGGAATGCCACGGCAGCGAAGACGCATGCGCCGTTGATACCTTTTCAAGCAACCCGCCCGGCGTCCTCAAGGATGAACTGAAGGCGAAATATAAATCCTATCCTGTCTCGCTGCATCCGGATGAACTGACCAAAACCTTCGCCACCCGTCTGCGTGCCGAAGTATTGAGCCTCAGCACACCGGGTCAGGGCTGCCGCATTCCCGAGCTGGTGATTTTAGCCGACGACCTCGCCGATAAATTCACCGGCGTACCGGGGGTGCTGACGGTGCTGGTGAAACTCGACATCACGGCGGCCAAGCCGCGCGTCGCTGTACTCAGCCAGCGGTTCTTCCGCCCCGACGTGGCCGTCAGCCCGGTATCGGCGGCGGCGAAGGAAAAAACCGCTGCCATCACCATCGACGGATTCGCGGGCAGCACTTCTGCTGCAGTGCAAAAATTCGCCGAGCAGCTGAAGGTGGAAGCGCACTAAGGCCTGCTTGAAAGGCCTAAATACTGCTGGAAAACACCCCCTCTGCTGCTTATATTGGGCGGGACAGGGAAGTAGATTAGGGAAAAAATCATGTCCAACCGCGTCTTCATCTTCGATACGACCTTAAGGGACGGCGAACAGTCCCCCGGCTATTCGATGAACCTCGACGAAAAGCTGAAAATGGCCGAGATGCTCGACCAGATGGGTGTGGATATTATCGAGGCGGGCTTCCCCGCCGCATCGAAAGGCGATTTCGAGGCGGTCTATAAAGTCTCTGAAATGTGCAAGGAAGCGACCGTTGCCGGCCTGTGCCGCGCGCTGCACAAGGATATCGACGCCGTCATCAATGCTATCCGCCCGGCGAAGCGTAAACGCATCCACACCTTCCTCTCCACGTCGCCGCTGCACATGAAGCATAAACTGCAGCTGGAACCCGCGCGCGTGCTCGAGATGATTAAAGAGTCCGTCACCTACGCCCGCCAGCATTGTGACGAAGTCGAGTTCAGCGCCGAAGACGCGACGCGCACCGAACATGATTTCCTCTGCAAGGCTATCGAAACCGCAATCGCCGCGGGCGCGCTGGTTGTGAACATTCCCGACACCGTCGGCTATTCGGTGCCCGAAGAATACGGCGCGATTATCCGGATGCTGAAAAACCGCGTGCCCAACATCGACAAGGCTATTATTTCGACCCACTGCCACAACGACCTTGGCCTCGCGGTTGCGAACTCGCTGGCGGGTGTCGCGGCGGGTGCCCGCCAGATCGAATGCACGATCAACGGCATCGGCGAGCGCGCAGGCAACGCCTCGATGGAAGAAGTCGTCATGACGTTCCGCACGCGCCCCGACATCATGCCCTATGAAACGGGCATCGTTTCCGAACGCATCATGCCGGCCTCCAAACTGCTGTCGCAGATCACGGGCTTTTCCGTGCAGCCGAACAAGGCGATTGTGGGCGCCAATGCCTTCGCACATGAAAGCGGCATCCACCAGGACGGCATGCTGAAAAACGCCTCCACCTACGAAATCATGACGCCTGAATCAGTCGGCCGCGACCGCTCCGACCTCGTGCTAGGCAAGCATTCGGGACGCAACGCCTTCCGCACGCGCCTTGTCGCGCTGGGCCTGAATCTCAACGATGACGAGCTGAACGCGGCTTTCGAGCGCTTCAAGGACTATGCCGACCGCAAGAAAAAAGTGACCGATGACGACCTCATCCTCATCGCGACTTCGAAAGACGGGCTGCCGCGCGAGCGCGTCGTCTTTATCGGCCTCGGCGTGAAATCCGGATCCTTCGGGCCGCAGGAAGCAGAGCTTGAACTGGAAGTCGACGGCGAAAAGAAAAAAGCGAAAGCCTCGGGCAAAGGCCCGGTCGACGCCTGCTTCAAGGCCATGCGCGTATTGGTGCGCCATGACGAAGCTGTGCTGTCGAACTACGAGCTGAAAGCGCTGACGCAGGGCTCTGACGCCAAGGGCGAGGTCAATATCAAGCTGACCGAACACGGCCACAGCTATACCGGCGTCGGCATCGACACGGACGTTATCGTTGCTTCCGTGCGCGCCTATATCGACGCGCTCAACCGTATGCTGGCAGGTCGCGGTGTGGTTCCGGCAAAAACAAAGTCGAACTGATGCTGCGCTGATACCCGCCGATGTCGGCGGCGTGCGCGTGAAACCGTCATCACGCGCCAGACGCATGAGCCTGCGCGTTGACGCACGCGCGGGCGACGTTGTGCTCACCTGGCCGCTGAAGAGCCGCCTCTCGGTCGAAAAAGCGCTCCGCTTCATCGACCAGCACCGCGGCTGGATCGCCACACAGCGCAGTAACACCACCGCCCGCAAGCCTTTCGCCGCAGGCAGCATAGTGCCTGTCGCGGGCATTGATTACACCATCGAACACCGCCCCGGCCGCGGCGCCACGCGCTTCGAGGATGATAAAATCATCGTCCACGGCCAGCCCGAACATATTAACCGCCGCGTCCGCGATTTCCTGAAGGAAGAGGCGGCGCGGGTGCTGCAACAGCTTTCCAACCACAAAGGCGCGGATATTGATCTGCCGCCGGTTGCCGTGCGCATCCTCGACCCCAAATCGCGCTGGGGCTCCTGCGGGCCTGACGGCAAAATCATGTATTCCTGGAGGCTGCTGCTGGCGCCGCCTGCGGTCATGGACTATGTCGTGGCGCACGAAGTCGCCCACCGTGTCCATATGAACCATGGACGCCGCTTCTGGGCGCTCTGCGCCGATCTGGCGGCTGGTGAAGTTAAAATCTGCCGCCAGTGGCTGCGCGCAAATGCCCGGTTTTTGCAATCCTACGGTTAAGGTAGGGATTCTCCCTTTTTTTCGCTCCGGGATTTCGCCTTGCTGTAAAAATTTTTTAACGGCGTTTATATTTCTTAACAGCGTATAAACATCTGAAATAACATCGTTAAACCTGTTTCCATAATCATGAGAACGATTATTGCTTCGAAAACGCTGTTAAAATTTACAGACACTGCTATGAATCTAAAGGCACAAAAGCACCACCAACTAGGAGCCCACCTGAATGGGAGCTGTTTCTGGTCCTAAAAAAGAAATGCCCAAACCGACCGGCTGGCAAGTGCCGGTTGCGATCACAAAGGGCGTCATCCTGGATCCCGGCATCGTCTATACCAGCGCCGACGTCCTTCTCTTTGCAGGCACCAACCCCGTAGGCTTTGGCGCGATGCTGACCGCGACAGGCATCGCCGCAGGCCTCAAAACCACGGCTGTCATGCAGCCCAGCTTCCTCGACAAGCACCCCAGGTTAAAAGCCTTCGTCCATGACGACCGCACGCCCTTGCGTGCCGGCGCGGTTGCGCTACTCGTGGTTGCAGGCGCGACCTTTGCGGGCGGCATGATGCTGCCGGCCGCGGCCTCGCTGCTCTTCGCCATCGCCAACTACCGCCTGGCCGAAAGTATTTCGTCGCATCATAAAGAGGCCGAAGCCAAAAAGGCCGCGAACAGCGACGGCAAGCCCAAGAACAAGGCCGTGGAATTCGCCAAGGCGCTTTTCACCCGCCCCGACTTTTACCTCAATTCCGGCTTCGCCTGCGCAGGCCTGATGGCGGGGGGCGCGTCGCTCTTCGTGCTGCCGCTGGTGGCGCTGGCTTTCGGCGTGTCTATCCGCAACGCGCTGAAGGGCAAGCCCGAACATGCCGGCCATCCGAAAATGATCACCGGCACGGCAGCAGGCGTCTTCGCCGGTATCGGCCACGCCAACGGCCATGGCCTGATTGCTGCCGCGCATGCGCTGAACGCCATTGTCCTGATGGAAATGGAACGCCGCGTGACGCCGGGCGGCTACAAGCAGATTGCCAAGGATATGGCTGAATCAAGCCTGCGCCTTTTGAAGATGAACAAGCTGGCCGATATGATCAACAAACCGGCGCCGCAACCCGAGCCGCAGCCGGTGCAGCAGAAACTGCCCTTCGAAGCGCCGCAGGCCGAGGCTCCCAAAGTGGAAGCCCCGAAGGTGGAGGCACCCAAGCCCGAGCCGAAGCCCGTGGTGACGGAAGCCGAACTGGCCCGCGCCTTCGGCATGAAGGCGACGCACCAGACCGCCGCCAACGAAAACAAACCGGTCGAGCCGCCCAAGCAGGAACGCGGCCAGCGTCCGCCGACGCCCTAAAGAAACCAGACACAAAAAACCCCGGCTGGAAGGCCGGGGTTTTTCATGACCTGATGCGGCCTTATTCGTAGCGCACCGTGGAGCCCTTGAAGATGCCCTTGCAGACGATGCCGTCGACCTTCTGGCCCTTGTCGTTCACGGCGGAAAACTTGGTGCGGTAAAGGTCGCCCTTGCCGCAGCCGAACAGCGAGCGTTCGTCCTTGATCGTCACGTCATGCAGCGTGGTGGTCTTTTCGACGGTCGCCTTCGCGCCTTCTGCGTCGCGGTAGGGGAAGGCCGCCGCGCCCGTCAGCGCGATGCTGGCGACCAGGAAAGCCGCATTCAGTTTGCCGGATTTGGACATCTTGTCTCCTTGTAATGGTTGTGAATGACGAGAGTTGAGCATGCAAAATGTGTCCGCGGTGAAAAATCTGCAACGCCGTTGAAAAGCTTAAATCTTGTCAGCAACTTAAGATGAGATACATGGTTTTCATATCACGCCAGAACGCTGCGCCAAAACGCGCAAACAAAAACCCCCGGCATTTCTGCCGGGGGCGTTTGTGCGAAAGGGAAGATTACTCTTCGTCTTTCTTGGCTTTTTTGGCTTTCTTGGGGGCTTCTTCAGAAGCGTCGGCTTTAGCGCCTTTCTTCTGCAGGGCTGCGCCCAGGATGTCGCCCAGCGATGCGCCCGAGTCGGACGAACCGTATTCGGCCATCGCCTGCTTGTCCTCGTCGATCTCGCGTTGCTTGATCGAGAGTTCGAGCTTGCGGCTCGAGCGTTCAACGCGCAGCACTTTCGCGTCGACTTTTTCGCCGACGGCGAAGCGGTCAGGGCGCTGCTCGGAACGTTCGCGGGAGAGGTCGCCTTTCTTGATGAAGCCCGTGAGCTTGTCGTTCACGGTAACTTCGATGCCGCCCGGCGTGATCGCTTTCACGGTGCAGGTGACAACGGCGCCTTTGGCAACGCCACCCATTTCTTCTTCGAACGGGTCGCCATCCAGCTGCTTGATGCCCAGCGAGACGCGCTCTTTCTCGGGATCGATCTCGAGGACTTTCACCTTCACGGTGTCGCCCTTCTTGAAGTTCTTGATCGCTTCCTCTGCGGTGTCTTTCCAGGACAGGTCCGACATGTGCACCATGCCGTCGATCTGGTCGCCGATGCCGACGAACAGGCCGAATTCGGTCACGTTGCGGATTTCGCCTTCCAGCACGTCGCCCGGCTTGTGGGCCGTCGCGAACTTGCTCCAGGGGTTCTCCATGCACTGCTTCAGGCCGAGGCTGATGCGGCGCTTGGTGAGGTCGACGTCGAGGACCTGCACTTCCACTTCCTGGCTGGTCGAGACGATTTTGCCGGGGTGGATGTTTTTCTTGGTCCAGGACATTTCCGAGACGTGGACAAGGCCTTCGATGCCTTCGCCCAGTTCGACGAATGCGCCGTAGTCGGCGATGTTCGTGACGCGGCCGGTGTAACGCTGGCCGATCTTGAACTTGCCTTCGACGCCCTGCCAGGGATCGCCCTCGAGCTGTTTCATGCCGAGGCTGATACGCTGCGATTCTTCGTTGAAGCGGATGATCTTCACGTTGACCGTCTGGCCGACCGAGAGGACTTCCGAGGGATGGTTGATGCGCTTCCACGAGATATCGGTCACGTGCAGCAGGCCGTCAACGCCGCCGAGGTCGATGAACGCACCGTAATCGGTGATGTTCTTGACCACGCCTTGCAGTTCCTGGCCTTCTTTCAGGTTCGAAACCAGCTCGGAACGTGCTTCCGCGCGGCTCTCTTCGAGCACTGCGCGGCGCGAGACGACGATGTTGCCGCGCTGCCTGTCCATTTTCAGGATCAGGAAGGGCTGCGGGGTGCCGAACAGCGGGCTGATGTCGCGCACGGGGCGGATATCAACCTGGGAGCCCGGGAGGAACGCAACTGCGCCCGACAGGTCGACCGTGAAGCCGCCCTTGACGCGGCCGAAGATGGTGCCGGTGACGCGTTCGTTCGCCTTGTGTTGTTTTTCGAGGACGATCCACGATTCTTCGCGGCGCGCTTTTTCGCGGGACAGGACGGCTTCGCCTTCCTTGTTCTCCATGCGCTCGACATAGACCTCGACCTTGTCGCCCATCTTGATTTCGGCTTTCGCGCCTTGCGCGCCGAATTCACGGAGGGGGATGCGGCCTTCGGATTTCAGGCCGACGTCCAGCGTGACGAATTCGCCGTCTACGCCGACAACGGTACCTTCGACGACGGAGCCTTCGAAGGACTTGACGCCCTTGAAGCTTTCATCGAGGAGGGATTTGAACGAGAAGTTTTCGCCCGTAACGTCCTTCACGGACATCTCGGGAATTGGTTTGGCTGCTACTTTTGCCATGATTGTAGTACTCACTTTCAGGTGAAATCCGGCCAAGGGGCTGCCATGCGGCACCCGGGCCCATTTAGCCGGTCAGGTCTAAATAGGGTTTTACCCCCCCGGAGTCAATGAAAATGGGGGTTTATAGGGCGTTTTAGCCTTGAAAGGGCTTATTTCGCCCGCATTTCGGGTTTTTTGAGCGGGTTGCCGGCCTTCAGCGACAGGTTGTCGTTGGTTTCCGACAGGAATTTGGCGCGGATAACCCCGATGCCTTCTTCCAGCGTCTGGGCTGCGTTCAGGCGGGTAGTATCGAGGATATAGGCGTCGTCGGCCGCTTTCATGGGGGCGACAGAACGGGTTTCGTCGCGCAGGTCGCGGGCCTTCAGGTCGGCCAGCACGGCGTCATAGGTCACGGCGTTATGGGTGCCCTGCAGCTCCAGGAAACGGCGGCGGGCGCGTTCCTCGACCGATGCCGTAATGAAGAACTTGATGTCAGCTTCGGGGCAGACGACGGTGCCGATATCGCGGCCGTCCACAACGGCGCCGCCCACGCTGCCGGGCGGGTTTTTGCAGAATTCACGTTGGTATTCCAGCAGTGCCGCGCGCACCTCGGGGATGGCTGCGACTTTGGACGCCGCCGCCGCCACTTCGGGCGTGCGCAGCGCAGGCGATGCCAGCAGCTCGGGCGTCAGGTTACGCTGGATGATGTCGAGCGCGGGCTGTACTTCGCTGTATTTCGAGGGGTCTGCGCCGATCTCCAGTGCCGCCATGGCGACCGCGCGGTAGAGCGCGCCGGTGTCGAGATAGGCGTAACCAAGGCGTTCGGCCATTTTCTTGGCAAAGGTGCCCTTGCCGGATGCGGCGGGGCCGTCGACTGCGATAACCACTTTTTTATCGAGCGCGGAGGGTTCCTGTGACGGTACGAAGTCCGACTTGCGGAAGTTGACAATAGACATGGTATTTCCCCCTAACCGGCTGGAATCCGTTAATATTCCATTAAGGATATATTAACATAATGTTAAAAATGTTTCAAGAACGCAGACTTTTAGCACGAAAAAGGCGGGTTTTTCAAGCCGTTATCGCCTGCGAAATAAACCGGAAAAATCAGGTGGAAAGTTAAGACTCCGCCCGAAGTCTATGAAAAATATCGACTCGGGGTTTCTACGCTTTAATAGGGCAGGCGGATTACTTAGCCGAAATTGCCGCACCCAGACGGTTCATCAGGGCCGCGAATCCGGGGAAGCTGGTGTTGATGGTCTCGGCGTCGTCGACCGCCACGGGTTCCAGCGCCGCCATGCCCATGACAAGGAAGCTCATGGCGATACGGTGGTCGAGCTTGGTGGCGACGGTGCAGCCGCCCTGGGGCGGTTTTCCGGTGCCTTCGACCGTCAGGTCGTCCTCGCCCATGCTGCAGGTCACGCCGGCGGCTTTCAGGCCTTCGAAGATGGCGAGCAGGCGGTCGCTTTCCTTCACGCGCAGTTCGGACAGGTCGGACATGTAGGTTTTGCCCTCGGCAAAACTTGCTGCGACGGACAGGATGGGGAATTCGTCGATCATCGACGGCACACGCTCTTTCGGTACCGTCACGCCTTTCAGCGCGCTGGAGCGCACGCGGATATCGGCGACCTCCTCCCCGCCCGCCTCGCGCGGATTTTCGAACGTGATATCGCCGCCCATTTCCAGCAGCGTATCGTAAAGCCCGGTGCGGGTTTTGTTGGTCAGCACGTTTTTGATGGTGACGTCTGAATCTTTGGTAACCAGCGCGGCGACTGTCAGGAAGGCGGCCGAGCTGGGGTCGGCGGGCACGATGATGTCGCGGCTTTTCAGTTTGGGAAAGCCCTTCAGGCGGATAACGTTCGAGCCGTCCGGCTGGATTTCCGATGCAATTTCGACGCCGAAATAGCGCAGCAGGCGTTCGGTATGGTCGCGCGTCGGCTGGGGCTCGATAACTGTCGTCTCCCCCTCGGCATGCAGCGCCGCCAGCAGTATCGCCGACTTCACCTGCGCCGAGGCGACAGGCAGGGTGTAAGTGATGGGTTTCAGTTTCGCGCCGCCGATAACTTTCAAGGGCAGTTTGTCGCCCTCGGACTCGAACGCGATGCCCATCTGCGACAGCGGTTTGGTGACGCGGCCCATGGGGCGCTTGCTTAAACTGGGGTCGCCGGTAAAAACGGCCTGCAACGGATAACCGCCTGCAAGACCCATCAACAGGCGGGCGGATGTGCCGCTGTTGCCGAGGTAGATATTGCCCGCCGGCGTCTTTAGCGTGCCCGCACCCTTGATCTTCCAGGTGCCGCCGGCCTCGGCTGGTTTTTCGATGCCGACGCCCATGGCGGAAAGCGCGCCTGCGGTGCAGATAACGTCTTCGCCCTCCAGTATCCCCGTCACCTTGGTTTCGCTGTCGCCCAGCGCGCCGAACATCAGCGAGCGGTGGGATATGGATTTATCGCCGGGCGCAATCGCGCTGCCCTTGAGCGATGTGATGGGTTTTGAGACAAGGCCGGTCATGGGGGAAATGATAGCGCAGAAAATACGCTATTTCTATGCCTGTTTAAGCCTTGACGCCTTCGATGGTGACCGAAGCAAGCTTGGTTTTCTTCGCCATTTCGCGGTTGTAGTTGATGGCGTAGTCCTTGAATTTCTCGGCGTTGATGGGCTTGGTGTACTTGAAGCCCTGCACCTCGTCGCAGCCTTCCTCTTTCAGGAAGTTTTCGTGGTCGACGGTCTCGACGCCCTCGGCGATGACCTTCAGGTTCAGGCTGTGGCCAAGGTTGATGATGGTCTTGGTGATCATGCGGTCGTCGGGGTTGACCAGCGCGTTGCGGATGAACGACTGGTCGATTTTCAGGCGGTCGATCGGGAACTGGCGCAGGTATGACAGCGACGAATAACCCGTGCCGAAATCGTCAACCGCCAGCTCGACGCCGAGCCTGTGCAGCTGGTTCAGGATGTCGATGGCGGTCTGCATGTTTTCCATGAACACGCTTTCAGTCACTTCCAGTTCCAGCAGTTTCGGGTCAAGCTTGGTTTCCTTCAGGATATCGCTGACCAGCGCGACGATATCGGCCTTGTGGAACTGGACGCCCGAAATGTTGACGGCGATGCGGAAGGGCGGCAGGCCTTCGTCCTGCCACTTTTTATTCTGCCGGCAGGCCTCGCGCAGAACCCATTCGCCGATCTGGACGATAAGGCCGGATTGCTCGGCAATCGGGATGAATTCGGCGGGTGACACAAAATAACCGCCCTCGCGGCTGTTGTCGGGCAGCCACCAGCGCAGCAGGACTTCCGCGCCGATGAGGTACCCCGTGCGCAGGTCGAACTGCGGATGGTAATGCAGCTGCAGCTGGTTTTCGCCCAGCGCCGAACGCAGGTCGCGCAGCAGCTGGAAGCGCTGCTGCACGGCAAGGTCGAAGTCCTGGCTGTAGTAACGCACCGTATCGCGTCCTTCTTCCTTGGCGCGGTTGAGGGCGATGTCGGCGTTCTTCATGATCTGGCGCGCTTCCATACCGTCGTCGGGGCAATGCGCCACGCCGATCGAGACGCGCACCTGGAAGCGTTCCTGCAAAATGCTCACCGGCTCGCGCATCGCCGTGAAGATGCGGTCGACGAGGATGGAGCTGTCGGGATATTCGGGTTTCAGCACGACCATCAGCGTGAATTCGTCGGCCGAAGCGCGGGAGATGATGCTGTCTTCGGGCAGCGCCTTCACAAGCCTTTTGCCGATGGCTTCCAGCAGCTTGTCGCCGAACTCATGGCCCATGGTGTCGTTAATGTCCTTGAAATGGTCAAGGTCGACCGACATGACGGCAAGGCGCCTGTCTTCCTCCACCACCTTGTGGCGGATATGGTCGTCGAGCTTTTCAAGGAAGTAGGTACGGTTGGGCAGGCCGGTCAGGTTATCGTAATAGGCCAGCTTGTGGATTTTATCCTCTGCCTGCGAGCGCAGCCGTTTCAGGTTGTTCGCGTTCTGGCGGATCAGGTCGTTCGCGATACGGATGGCGACGCCGATCTCGTCGTGCGTTTCTTTTTTCAGGCGCAGCATCTCGGGCTTTTCGGGGCTGCGCGCGGCGTTCAGCAGGTTCTGGCGCAGCACCATGATGGGCTCCAGCAGCCATTTGCCCAGCGCCAGCATCATCACGGCGGTGACGAAGCACGACATCAGCAGCAAAATCGCCAGCGTCAGGTTGATCTGGTGGGTGATCTGCACGTCCACCTCCATCGCGCGCATGCGGGCAACAATGAAGAAGGGGAAGCCGTGGTCGGCCTGCGTAAAGACAACTTCATAATGGCGGGAGTCACCCGAGCGGTAGGATTCAACTTCCCCGCCGCGGTTAGACGGCAGCAGGTGTGTCGCCACACCGAAGGCCTGCCCGTCGATAGGTTTGTAGTCGGCATCGTAAACCGTAATGCCCTCGACCTTTGTCGACTGGAAAATACGCTCTGCCGTCTGCCTGGTGAAAGGCGTGGCCGGCACGCCCTTGGCATCGGCGAGGCCCAGGATCGACGTGACGATGGCCGCGCGCGCCGTGTCGCGCAGGCTGTTCAGCTTGTCTTCTTCATAGTTGCGGATGGTGAAAAACAGCACGGCGCCCTGCACCAGCAGCAGCGTCACGAAAACGGTCAGGGGGATGCGCCATGAAATCTGGCTGCGCCAGAGACGCGCGGAGGTTGGGGCCGAAAGCCCGAAACGCCCCTTTTTCTCCGCGCCGTTGTCGGGTGCAGACTCATCCGGATGGCCGGACTTGTTGGTGGCGTCGTTATTCAAGCATAACCCCTGCAATACCCCGTGAAGAAACGGGTTAGATTTGAAGGGCTCCCCCGAGCCCCCGCGGCGCCTTAATTTATAAAGTGCCGCATAGAAACCATTTTAAGCCAATTCGTTTAAAATTTGATGTATCCGGCTGTTCTAAATTTACCCTGTGTTAACCGGGGCACAAGCGTATATTAAACTATTGAATTTAAATGGAATTTTTATGCGCTAACAGCACTCGATTTTCGGCGGTTTTATGTCATCTGTCATAACATTATTTGACGGAAGCAACAAATCGGCGAATTCCACGGGTTTTCCACGCGCGAGTCGCGAGGTGGCGGCTTCGGTGATTTCGTCCTCCCACATCACCACCTGCCCCCGCAAAATCGTGCCCTTCACCCAGCCCGTCACCTGCTTGCCGTCGAAAGGCGACCAGCCGCAGCGCGACTTGATCCATTTGTTGGTGATGGTTTTCTTTTCGTTCAGGTCGACGATGGCGAAGTCGGCGTCATATCCCGCTGCAATGCGCCCCTTGCGCGCGATTTGGTAAATGCGCTGCGGCCCGTGCGCCAGCAAATCGGCGACACGGCCGAGCGGCAGGCGTCCCGCGCTGACATGGTCCAGCATGATGCAGAGCATCGTCTGTACGCCCGTCATGCCGCTGGGCGATGCCGGATACTCTTTCGCCTTTTCCTCCAGCGTATGCGGCGCGTGGTCTGACCCCAGCACGTCGACGGTGCCGTCGATCACGGCCTTCCACAGCGCGTCGGTATGTTCCTTCGTACGGATGGGCGGGTTCATCTGGGCTTTCGTGCCCAGACGCTCGTAGCATTCGGGGGCGGACAGCGTTAAATGCTGCGGCGTCGTTTCAATCGTCGCGATGTCCTTGTGGTCCTTTAAAAACCGCATTTCATCGCCTGATGTCACATGCAGCAGGTGGATGCGCCGGCCCGCTTCGCGCGCCAGTTTCACCGCGCGCGTCGTTGCCTTCAGCGCGCATTCCGCATCGCGCCAGACGGGATGGTCTTTAACGTCATGGCTTGTTTCGGCTATATGTTTGCGCGATTTCAGGCGCTCCTCGTCCTCCGCATGCAGCGCCACACGGCGCGTGCCGTGCTGCAGGATTTTCAAAATCACCTCGTCCTGAGCGGCCAGCAGCGCGCCGGTGCTCGATCCCATGAAAATTTTCACGCCGCAGCAGCCGGGCATTTTTTCAAGCTCGCCGATGATATGCGCGTTCTCGGCGCAGCCGCCCGCGAAGAAGGCGTAATCGCAAAAGGCTTTTTCTGCCGCGCGGTGCAGCTTGTCATGCAATGCCGCGCCGGTAATCGTCAGCGGCTCGGTATTCGGCATCTCGAACACCGTCGTCACGCCGCCTGCGATTGCCGACAGCGTACCGGTGGATAAATCTTCCTTGTGGGTCAGCCCGGGTTCGCGGAAATGCACCTGCGTGTCGATCACACCCGGCATGATATGCAGGCCCGTGCAGTCGACAACCTCCCTGGCCACGCCGCTGGCGAAATCGCCCAGTTCGGCGATGCGCCCGTCCCGGACGGCGATGTCGGTTTCAACCGTGCCGCCCGGGGTCACGACGCGGCCGCCTTTCAGGATAAGGTCGAAATGTTTGGTCATTTTAAGCCCCGCCTGTTGAAATAAAACCACACCGAACGCAGGTTACTAGGGGGTCGCGGGATTGTAAAGGATGGCGGCCTCGGCTAGCATGGCAGCGGAGAAAACAATTGAGTATTTTCGACCAGATGAAGGCCGCCCCGCCCGCCGATCTCGAGGCCGCGGAGGTAAAAGTCGACCTGCGCGGGATGGAGCGGCAGGACGCGCTGCATACGCTCGACCATACGGTCAAATACTGCAAGAAGACAGCGGTGAAAACGCTCTATGTCCGCTTTGACCCCGCCAAGCCGGGGCAGGGCGAAACGCTGTTCCAGCCCGTCGCGCGTTATTTCAAGATCGAAAAGCATAACGGCTATGTCGAAACCGCCGTGCCCGTCATGCTGCCGGAATCGGGCGGCGTCTTCGTGACCTTCAAGCTGCTGGGCGTGGTGCATTGATATGGCGCTGACGCTCTACAACACGCTTTCAAGGACGAAGGAAGAATTCAAGCCGATCGACCCCGCCAACGTAAAACTCTATTGCTGCGGGCCGACGGTTTACAATTACGCCCATATCGGCAATCTGCGCACCTATGTTTTCGAAGACCTGCTGCGCCGGACAATCGCGCGCGCGGGCCTGCCGCTCACGCATGTGATGAATATCACCGACGTCGGCCACCTGCAGTCCGACGCCGACGAGGGCGAAGACAAGATGGAGCTTGCCTCGAAACGCGAGCAGAAATCGCCCTGGGAAATTGCCAAGTTCTACGAAGAAGCCTTCTTCGACGACTGCCGCAAGCTGGGCATCCTGCGCCCGCATATCGTCTGCCGTGCGACCGAACATATCGCCGAAATGATCGGCATGGTCGAAACGCTCGAGGGCAAGGGGCTGGCGTACAAGGCTGGCGGCAACCAGCCCAACATGTATTTTGATACGGCCAAATTCCCCACCTACAGCCAGCTCGCGCGCCTGCAGCCAGACCAGCTGGCGCAGGGAAGGGTCGAGGCCGACGCCAACAAACGCAACGCCGCCGACTTCGTGTTGTGGTTCACGCTGCAGGGCTCGAAATACCCGAACCAGATCATGAAATGGCCAAGCCCCTGGGGCGAAGGTTTCCCCGGCTGGCATATCGAATGCTCGGCCATGGCCACCAAGTATCTGGGCGACCAGATCGACATCCACTGCGGCGGCATCGACCATGTGCCCGTACATCACACGAATGAAATCGCGCAGAGCGAGGGCTGTTCCGGCCACAAATGGGTCAACTACTGGATGCACGCCGAATTCCTGCTGATGGACAAAGAAAAGATGTCGAAGTCGAAGGGCGACTTCATGACATTGCAAAAGGTGCTGGATGCGGGCTACAACGCGCTGCATTACCGCTACCTCTGCCTTACCGCGCATTACCGCGGGCAGCTGACCTTCAGCTATGAATCGCTCGATGCCGCGCGCAACGCCTATGACACGCTCTGCCACAAGGCCGACGAATGGCGCCGCCAGTACCCTGTCGCTGCGCAGCTTTCGGCGACCGCGAAGGCCATCGTGAAAAAAATCGACGACGCGATGCAGGACGATTTGAATTCTCCCATCGCGCTCTCCGCCCTTTGGGAAGCGCTTCGCGAAGATGCTTTGCCGGTACCGGATAAACTGGCCGTACTCGACGCCGCCGACAGCGCACTGGGCCTGGGCGGCGCGACGCTGGCGAAACCCGAACTGACCCGTGCGCAGGAAGAGCTTGTGCTGAAGCGCGAGGCGCTGCGCAGGGACAAAAAATGGCAGGAAGCCGACCAGATCCGCGATATCCTCGCGCAGGACGGCCTTCTCCTCAAAGACCGCCCCGAGGGCACCTCGTGGTACAAGAAAGCCGTTTAAGGAGACAACAATGACGACAACAGGCAAACATCCCGAAATTCTCTTCGTGCCGAAGGAACTGCACCAGATTTCCTGCAACGGCGGCTCCGCCGCGCTCGGCCACCCGAAGGTCTATTATACCTTTGACGGAAATGACGAGATTGTCTGCGGCTATTGTGACAGGCTGTTCACGAAACAGAACCAGCCCGGCGCCAAGCCCTACAAAGCGCGCGGCGCTGCTTAACGTGGACATGGAAGACGACAGCCTCGTCGCCGTGTATAACGAGGAGCTGATCAAGCTCTCCGGACAAGCCGCCCTTCCGAAATTAATTCCCAATCCCGACCGCGAAGCGAAGGCCGTCAGCCCCATCTGCGGCAGCGAAGTGACCGTGCAGCTGAAACTCGACGGCGACGTGATTACCGGCTTCGGCTTCGAAGTCGAGGCCTGCGCGCTGACCAAATCCGTCGTCGCCGTGATGGCGAAGGCCATCATCGGCAAGACGCGCCACGATGTCGCGATGGCGGGCGAAGACCTCGAGGAAATGCTGGACGGCAAAGCCGTGATACCGGCGGGCGACTGGGAAAAGCTTGCCATCCTCGCGCCCGTGAAAGATTATAAAGCGCGCCACAATTCGATCCTGCTGCCCTTCGAGGCGGTGGAAAAAGCCTTTAACAGCAAGAAATAGGACAAGACCATGGACCGCAAATTCCGCGAAGATCGCACGAAAGCGCTGGAAGAAATCCAGAAAGCCCTCACCGATAAAATCCGCGACCTCGCCTTCTGGAGCCAGGAATTCGTCAAGGGCAAGGAAAGCCCCATGGCGCTGCCCGATTACATGCAGTTGCAGGAAACCTTCCGGGGCCCCGCCTTCGTGCTCTATGCCGCGGGCGACCTGAAAGAGGATAAATCTTTGAAGGAAGTGTTCAGCCGCGTCAGCGCGAAATACCAGGCGAAAGACCCGCGGCAGGTGCTGGGCGTGGCTTCCGACCTCGTGCGCTCGCCCGAAGCCAAAACCGACGGCCGCCTTTCGGCCTTCGAAGACGTGCTGAAAGTGCTGGAAGTCGCCGAGCGCGATTTCGATGCGACCTATAAACCGCTCTCGAGGGAATCGCTTGATTACTGGCGCAAGAAACATCCGATCGCGGACGAGCACCTCGAATACGCCTACCGCGAAAACCAGCGCCATTTCATGAAAGAATCGCTGGGCAGCCTGCGCGAGCTGATTGTGAACCTGCGCGACGGAAAGCCCTCGCCAGCCGCCGCCCCAAAGCCGCCAAAGCCTTAATATTGTTATGGATTAACGCCTTGCTTGCCTTCCGGCGGGAAGCGCATATATCATTGGTATAACAAGGCGTTGCCCATGAGGGGACGCTTTAATTCATCGCTCGCTTGCTCAGGAGCCTTAAAGACGTGACCCGCCGCGTTTCCATCTTTGACAGTCCCTTCATGCTTGGCTTCGACCAGTTCGAACAGGCGCTCGACCGCGTCTCGCGCGCGGCCTCCGAAGGCTATCCGCCCTATAATATCGAGCAGCTGGGCGACACCCAGCTGCGCATCACGGTTGCGGTTGCGGGCTTTGAAATGGACGATTTATCGGTGCAGCTCGAGCAAAACCAGCTGGTTATCCGCGGCCGCAAGGCGGGCGACGATGAAGAGCACAGGGTCTACCTGCACCGCGGCATCGCCACGCGCCAGTTCCAGCGCAGCTTTATCCTCTCGGAGGATATCGAGGTGGTGGGGGCGGCGCTTGATAATGGTCTTTTGAACATCGATCTCCGCCGCATCATCCCGGAAACCGTGGTTCAGACAATTAAAATAAGCCCCGGTAAAGACAAGGGAAAAGGCAAAGCGATAGATGTTTCCGGTGACAACAATGCCGGAAATACGGTAAAATAAGCAGGCGAGGGAAAAAGCACATGAAAAGCAACTTTATGCCGGAACACATCATCCCCTTCCTCATGACGCAGAACGACCTGCGCGAACTGGGGCTTGAAGAAGTCGCCTATGTGAAGAAGTACAAGGTGAACGGCAAACCCACGTGGGTGCTTCACGCCGCCGACGGGACTGCGCTGGCCGTCCAGGGCGATGCGGATGCGGCTGTTGCCTCCGCCGCGCACCACGAGCTCAACCTCGTCTCGGTCCACTAATCCTATTTAGGCTGTATTTGCAGGGGCTTCCTGACGGGGAGCGCCGAGGATAAGCCGTCGGTGAAGCCTTTTTCGTTCTTCTGCTTTTCGGCGAGCTCCGCCTGTGCGGTCGCCTCAATTTTGGCGGCCTGATAGTGCAGGTAAACGGTGGCCATGGCGCCGTCTTCACCGTAATCGGCAGGCTCTTTGCCGCCCCGCGTCTTGGCGTGGATGTCGGCGCCGGCCTTCACCAGCTGCTCCACGACATCGTTGCGCTGCGCGATAACCGCCTTGTGAAGCGCCGTTGCGCCGTGCATGTCCGCCGCGTTTAAATCGGCTTTCCACTCGACCAGCACCCGCACGCATTCGGTGTAGCCGAGCTCTGCCGCGCGGTGTAAAGGCGTCTCGGAGATGTTATTACGCTCGTTCACGGGCCAGCCCGCCTGCAGCGCGGAATGCAGTTCGCGCCAGTCGTCCATATCGACAAGATCAAATGCGTTATGCCAGGTCATAGGGGCCCTTTGAAATAAGGCCGTACCTTAGCTTAATGTTATGGAATTATCAATAAAAACCGGAAAAGCCAGCAATATCAAGCCGCTTGCTCTTTCACCCAGTTGTCGAGCAGGGTCTCGATCGCCTGCCGTTCGCAGCAGCCGCGCAGCGCCTGGCAGGTTTCGTCGTCTTTCAAGAGGCGCGAGATCTGCGCCAGCATTTTCAAGTGCTGGGTGGTCTTGCTGGCGGCAGGCGCGATCAGCATGAAGATGAGGTCCACATGCTTGCCGTCGAGCGCGTCGTAATCGACAGGTTTTTCAAGCCGCGCCAGCACGCCGTACAGTTTATCGACGTGGGCGAGCTTGATATGCGGGATCGCGACGCCGCAGCCGATGCCGGTCGAGCCGATGCGCTCACGGTCCATCAATGCGGCGAAGACTTTTTCGGGATCCCCCGGGAAGAGCCCCACGGTCGCTTCCGCAAGCGCGCGGAAGGCGGCCTTCTTGCTTGAGGCGCTGAGTCCCGGGATGATAAGGTCGGCGTTAATCATTCTACTTATTTGCCCTTCGGTGGCTGCCTTTCAAGGGTCAGCCCTAAAACGCAAAACTCTCTATCCCTTTCTTCCTTACCGCCAGCTTACTTCTTCTTGCCCTTGGCGGTTTTCTTTGCCGGCTTTGCGGCGGTTTTTTTGGTGGCAGGTTTTGCCACGGGTTTAGCAAGCGCTTTCGGCGCAGGCTTTGCAGCAGCTTTAGCAGGCGCTGCAGCAGGCTTTTTCGCAGCCGCCGGCGCGCTGCTGCCGTCGGGGTCGATCCAGCCGATGTTGCCGTCCTTGCGGCGGTAAATCATGTTGTAGCCGCCGTGTTTCGGGTTGCGGAACATCAGCGCGGGCAGGGTGCCCAGCTCGAGGCGCAGCACGGCGTCGGCGACGGCCAGCGTCGGGACCTGCGTCTGCATCTCGGCAATGACGGTGCCTTCCTTGCCGCCTTCGGCCTCGTTCTCGTTGCTCGAGGAGAAGGTGGTGTAGGAAGCGGCGACCACGTCGGAGAGCGGTTCGCGCTTGTGGTGGTCTTTCAGGCGGTCCTTGTATTTGGACAGGCGCTTGGCGACGCGCTGCGAAGCGCCGTCGAAAGCAGGGTAGGGGTCATCCGCCTCGTTCTGGGCTTCCAGCATGATGCCGTGGCCGACGTGGATCGAGATGTTCGCGCGATAGCGGTGGTTCTTCTCTTTCGTGAAGGTGACCGTCGCCTCGATCGGGTCGCGGAAGTATTTGCCAGCGGTGTGCGTCAGGTTGTTGAGCACGTGTTCACGCAAGGAATCGCCAACGTTGAGATGATTGCCTTTGACAGTAAGTTGCATTGTATAAAACCCCTCTTTTGAGTGCCGGATAGACGCCTATTTTAGGCAGAAAATCCTTAAAGAACACCCCTGCAAACCTTTATTTGCAGCCTTTTGTTGCAGCACACAAATATCCGGTTTCTTTACCAGAGTCAAACGGCCGCGAAATAATCTTTTAAATATAAGGAGTTAGGAATTTTTCTGGCGGCGGCGCTGGACAGAAGAAGGTATTTTCATAGCCTCCCGGTACTTGGCCACGGTGC